>CAZSVO010000034.1:0-8240 GCA_964610325.1 uncultured Candidatus Izemoplasmatales bacterium | reverse complement strand
TAGCAAATTGTTGTCTATAACGTATGATTACGATTGAGTCTTGCAAAAGTCAGGTTATAATAAAAACCAACAGATAAAGCAGGCCACCTATTAACTCAATTATTGGATGTTTTACAGGAATTGTTTCTTTGCAGTTAAAACATTTACCGCGATTAATCAAGTAACCGAGTATCGGTAAAACATCAATTAATTTCAAAGATACTCTACAGTTGTCACAATAACTTCTACCTGTTATTTTTTCTGATTTAATGATACGCATGACCATTAGATTTGAGAATGATGTCAATGTGGCACCTAGAAAAAAGGTCAAAAAGTAAAATAGAATATTCATAGTCATCAAACTTTCCTTTATCTTATAAATCTATTATATCGATAAATCAAGTCTCTGTCTATGTCAAATCAAAAAGAAGGCGAAAAAGAAGCCTTCTTTTATAATAAAATGTTTAATGAGAGATTAATCAGCTGCTTTAACTAAATATCCGTTGATATAAATGGCACCCGCATTGTTAACAGTGCCGCTTGTAGTAAAAATATCTGTTGCTACAATAGAAGTTTCTTGAGCTGCATCACTAGTAATAGTTCCATCAAAATCAAGATAATCGCCATCAATCATATCTTGAACTGAAAAAGCTGCTGATGGAGATTCACCTGCTACATAAAGTAATGCTGCACTTTGCATGTTTTCATAAGATAACTCAGCTGCTTTTTCTCTTTGGTTGTCTATGACATTACCAATTAATGGAACTGCAATAGCTGCAATTATCCCTAAAATAACGATTACTGCAAGTAACTCAATAAGTGTTACACCTTTTTTGCTTTTTAATAATCTAACCATAATTTTTCTCCTTTATTTAAATTTCAATAGCTAATTCAATTATAATAGCTAAATCTTTTTTTGTCAATTGCATCTCTTAAATTTGACCACCTAAAGCAATCATTGGTAACATAATAGCTAAAACCATAACACCAACTAAACCATACACAACTAAAAGCAAAACTGGTTGTATTGTATTCTTCAGTTGTTCAATTTTCAAATCTGCAATTTCATTGTAATAACTTGCAAGGTTTTTCATCAAGGTAGGTATATCACTGGTTTGTTCTCCGGTTGCTATCATTTTTGCCATAATCGGGTCGATATATTGACTCTCTTCAAATGCTTTGGCAAAAGGCAAGCCATCTTCGATGTAATCAATATTGTTCTTGATTATTTTTTTATAGACCGAGTTAGAAAGTATCGTATAGATAGTTTTCAAAGCTTGTAATGGGTTAATGCCATTTGCAAGCATTTGTGATAAACCATTGGCAATCATGATTTGATTGTGCATTTGCATAAGTTTTCCAATCAAAGGCACTTTTAAGAGAACGATAGTCAAACCATGATGAAATTCTTTTGAAAATGTGTTCAGAAGAATGAAAGAGGTAATAAATACAAAAACAGACAATCCAATAGTTAGGAGATTTTGAGTTACAAAATCTGCTAAGTTAAGAAAGAATAAAGTAATTCCAGGCAGTTTGGCATTATCAAAAGATTCGTATAGACCAGCAATATTTAGAAATACAAAGATTATCATACCAACGGCAATAGCAAGAGCAGCGCTTAGATAGATAAGAGGCATTCTCACAGCTGATTTGATACCATTTGTAACCTTAATTTGTTTGTCGTAATAATCAGCAATCTCTAGAATCATTTTTGCTAACTCACCGCTCATCTCACCGATTTCAACCATTTGTACCAGCAATTTTGGAAACTCTTTCGGTTTTTTTGCTAGTGCTCTAGAGAAAGAAAAACCATTATATACTTCTTGATAGAGTCCAAAATAGATAATCCTTAGATTTCTTTTTTCTTTTTGCAAAGCTAATAACTCCAGTGCAGCTAAAATATTAACACCGGAATTAAGCAAAGAACCTAGTTGCTTAAGAAAGAATACTAGATCTCTTGGTTTAAGAAGTTTACCAACATTGATACTGTTTAATTTTGTCAAAAAATTGCTATATTCTTTAATTACGATATTGGTATAATTTTTAGTTTGCAAATATTTTGCGCAAATCGTTCGATTTAATGCTTCAATTTTTCCTTTTACTTGTTTGCCATCTTTGTTGATAGCTGTGTACTTAAAGTTTCTCAGTTCCACTATTCATCACCACTTACTCGCTTGCGACTTTAAGTAACTCTTCTAGAGTAGTTACACCTTCTTGAACTTTCTTTAACCCAGATTCCATTAAAGAGACTAAACCTTGTTCTAAAGCTAATTTTTCTATTTCAGCATTGCTTGCATTTTTAGCTATTAACTTTTCAAGTGGTTTTGTTATCGGAAGAATTTCAAAAATCCCAACCCTACCAGCATAACCCTTATAATTGCATGATGCACAACCTTTGGCATGTTTTAATTGATGTACTTCAATATCAAATTTCTTAAATGTCTCTTTCTCAATCGGATTTGCATCTTCTAAGAATGAACAATCAGGACATAGTTTTCTTACTAATCTTTGCGCAACTATACCGCTTAATGAAGATCCAATCAAAAAAGGTTCAATATCCATATCTAAAAGCCTAGTAATTGTCTTGACTGCAGAGTTTGTATGAATAGTTGATAGAACCAAATGACCGGTAAGCGAAGCCCTAATAGCAATTTCTGCTGTTTCGACATCTCGAATTTCTCCAATCATTATTATGTTAGGATCTTGTCTTAGAATTGATCTCAATGAACTAGCAAAGGTAAGATTAACTTCTGGTTTTACTTGAACTTGATTGATTCCCTCAACTTTAATTTCAACTGGATCTTCAACTGTAACAATATTTACACCGGGTTTATTTAGTTCATTAAGGCAAGCATATAGTGTTGTGGTTTTGCCAGAACCAGTTGGGCCGCTGACAAGCATTATTCCATTAGGTTTTTTAATCATATCTCTAATGGCAAGTTCATCTCTTTCATTTAGACCAATTGAATCAAGTTTATTGGCTGAACCAGAGATATCGAGGATTCTCATAACTACTTTTTCGCCTCTTACTGTAGGCAAGGTAGAAATACGTAAATCAAGATTTTTACGTTGAATCAATGTTTGAATTCTGCCATCTTGAGGAATCCTTGTTTCAGTAATATCCATCCCAGACATTACCTTAATGCGACTAATCATCTGCTTATGAATTTTAATCGGAAACTCTTTTGCTACGTCTAAGACACCATCAACACGATAACGAACCTGGAGTTTGTCATCTAAAGGATCTATATGGATATCACTAGCTCTTTGAAAAACAGCTGAAGTAAGGATTTGATTGACCAGTTTTACCATCGGAGTGGTCTCTACTTCATCTTCTTTGCTTTCTTCTTCTTGGTTTGTAACAACTCCTTGTTTAACACCTAAAGCTTCTAGAGTTCTAGTAAAACCATAGTATTTTTCAATCTGTGATATTATATCATTCTTAGGTGCTGAGAAAGGTGAAGGTCGTAGTCCGGTTAATAATCTTAACTCTTCAATAACACCAAAATCTAATGGGTCTGATGTAGCAAACATCAATCGAAGACCTTCAGTTCTAAACGGCATGATAGAATGTCTTCGACAAAACTCTTCGTTAATTAGTTTTAGTATGTTTTCATCAACTGTCAAGTTTTGAAGGGAAATTCTTTTAACTCCAGTCGTTTCTTCTAGAGCTTTTAGAATTTGCATTTCACTGACCATTTTAAGTCTTACAAAAGTCTCTCCTAGTCTTTCTGAATCTTGCTTTTTTCTGAGAGCTTCTTCAAGTTGAGGTCTAGTTATAATCTTTTTTTCTAACAATATATCACCAATTCGCTTAAGAGCCATTCTATTCACTCCCCTTTGGTACGACGTTTTCAGAGATTACTTCAGTCACACCTTTAACTCTTTGAAAAAACAAAATCGTTGACTCTTCAAGAGCATTCGGACTTGATGTAATTCTCTCGTAACGGATGATTGTATCATCAACGCCATTTACAAGAGTTTTTTGATAGATTATCTCTGTTTCCGATTCTAATACCTTATAGATTTCATCGATTAAAGAATCATCTTCGATATATGTGGTATTGTAAGAAACTGCTAAGTTAACCATATTAAATTCGTAGGAGTTTATATAGGGTAAACCTAAAAGACGAACTTCAACTTCATTATTAGCTTTTAGTTCAAATTCAATTGCATACTCAAGAGAATAAGGGTTGTAAAAACTTAGATCAAAACCAGTCGCACTAAGTATTCTGACATTAATTCCTGGGAAAGACCAGTTAGGGAGATTATCAAACTGGTTAAAGATAAACCCACTAAAATGTGATTCAATGGCTAGATTTAAAATAGCTGAAGCTATATAACTTAGAGTTTCGTTATCAAAATCATAAATTGATAATTCATCTAGAAGTGAGAAATAACTTGAAGATTCGATAGTAATTGGGTCTAAAATAGCTAAATCATTTCTAATTGATGATGTAATTAACTCATGATTGATATAGTTGAGTGTTTGATTAAGATGGGTATCTTTAATGTAATTTGCTAAATCTATTTCGTGGTAATGTTTAAGAATTGATAGATTATTTTGTATATGGCCTAATAACTTATCTATATCAATACTATTAAAGACAGATATTCCATATGAAGTCAATAGATCATCCTCCAACATGGATTTGTTTGTTTCAGAAATCATGAAGTATGCTTGATTGTTATTGCCTGAACTTAATCTATTAATTGTTGAAGTTAAATCAAAATCAAAATACTCCAAATCTACCTCAACTAAAACATCTTGGTAATCAATGTAATACCTTGAATTTTGAATAAATAAAGGTATCTGTTGATTTAAGGTATTTTCATAAGAATTTTTTCTATTTCCTAGATATATATGGCCAACACGAGTGGATTCCATATCAGTATGAATTCTAAACCCATGAAGAATTATTGTCATAAATAATAATGACATAAACAAAAATATCAAAGAAAGAAAAAATAAAAGGTTATTTTTGATCCATCGACTGATTTTTTCCAATTTAACCACTCCTAATGCTATTATTATATCAAATATTGCTTGATAAATACTCAATTTTTGAGTTTTTGTATAAAAATATAATTAATTAATATATAATATAAGTGATTGATTTGACTATGATGGAGGCCGGTGTTATCATGCTAAAGCAGAAAAAAGGGTTTACAATGATTGAAACTTTGGCAGGGATAGTAATAATTTCTCTGATTTTTTCTGCAGCATTAACAATAATTGTTAATGTTAGAAGACAAATACTTATTAGTAACGAAAGAATAGTTGCTTTTAACGTTGGACAAACAATTAGAGATAGAGTTGAAAACAATTATGAGTACAATCAGATTTTTGCCTTGATTGATGATCTAGACTATAATGTCACATATGAAAATTGTCTAGAGTCTGGAATCACCGATATGTGCGAAACATTAACATATTTTGTCAATGATAAAGACTTTAGTCAGGATGTTACGATAAACTTTAAAATGAAAGACCAAGTAAGTGAAGAGTTTAACTTTATCTTATTTGATGTGGTAGTTGTCTATAATAATACGTTTTCAATTACAATTGCAGGTGTGATTTATGAGTAAAAAAGGAGTAACAATCTTTGAGATGTTAGCTGCTTTAGTTATTTTTGCAATTATTGCAACATTGCTTAGTTCGCTTATCAGAACTATGACCATTGCGAGTGAACGGATTAGCGAAGAAGCAAAAGCGAATGTTCAAGCAACCCTTTTGATTGCTAAATTGAATAGTTATTTCGATGACTTTAAGCCTACTGATTATTCAACAGATTGTGAAGAAGATACATGTATTGTTATTATTAAAAGTTTTGAGTACTATTTTAATGAGGTTACTAATACGATTACATTAGAAGTATTTGACCCTCCTGTTGAATCGATTATAAGTTTTCAAAACAATAATTTATTCTTTGATGACTTGATATATGAACTTGATGGTTTCGTCTTCAATGACTTTTCATTAGATTCTAGTATAAATGATAATAATGATATTACCATTAGAATAGATTTCACTTTAGGGTCAAATGATTCTAGTTATAACTTCTCGATGACTTATTCATATGATTTTCTTATGATTCCAATTACCTAAGATGTAAATAACTAAAAGAAGTTAAGAAAGGAGATATGTTTAATTCTGGAATTTATGCAGTTTTGAATATATGTTAGTTATGAAAGTTATTAAAAACAAGAAAGGGATTAGTTTTCCGGCAATGTTGGCAATTGTCATTTTTGTTGTGTCATCACTTTTTGGGTTGATAACTTATGCTAGATTTCAAAATAAGTTAGTAGAAAAGAATATTAAGTTTTCCGAAGAATTTGTCAATGCGAAGACCGATATAGCAGTAGTTCAAATGATTATTGCTAAAAATCAAATAACTGATAATGATGAAATCATAGCTTTGACTGATTACTTCAATTTGGAATTTACAGTAATAGATGAGGTGATTTATCGTTTTTCAAGAGAAATGAATAATGTAAACAGGTCAGTGATCAGTTATTTAGCACCTATGACAGAAGGTGTTTTAACTTATGAGGAAATATTTTCTTTTACAGGTTCAGAAGAGAATTTTAGTATTAGCCCACTAATTAACGCGACCTCAATGCTTAGCAGTTATACAATCGATTACTTATCCACAAGTTTTCCTGACTTAACTTTAGACAGTAGTTTTGAAGACTTTAATGATATAGTTGATTATTATCGAAGCTTGACTGATGATTATTATCAGATGAAACAGCCAAATGCAATAACTAATTTAGCTAATCCTAGGGTCAGTGATTATTGGTTTATTGATGGTGATGTTGTTTTGAATAATAAAAATTTAACAGTTGATCCAGGATATACTCTAGTAATAGATGGTGATCTTCTTACTAATAGAAATACATCTATTAGCGGAAACATAATAATCAATGGAGATTTTATTGTTGATGGAAGAAATAGAGATTCAAAAGCCATTGTTGGAACATTTTATGTAAATGGAGATTTTAGTTCAGCTAATAAATCAACCATTGGTCAACCATCAAGACCAAATTTTATCTTTGCGACAGAAGATGTATATTTAGGAAACCAGACGACAGTCTATGGATACTTTATGGCTAATAATTTTTATGGAAGTCATGGAAATACTTTTGTCTCTGGAGGTATTTACACTTATAACGAAACCGATGTTCATGAGAATAATTTAACTGAGTATAGTGATTTAGAAACTGAAGATTTAGAAACATATGCTGTAACTTCAACGATCACAACTGAATCTTCAGGAGGATCGTCAAGTTTTACCTATACTACACCAAGATTAGAATGAAAAAAGCAGATATTCTCTGCTTTTTTTGATATGCTTAAATTTAGGATTTTATCTTTTGAACTGCAGGATTTTTGACATCTTTTTTAATAAATAGTGAAGTGATTTGGAAAACCAAAAATATCAGTAGAGTAAAACTCAAAATCATAGAAATGATATATAGAGGTTTTGATTGTTCTAAAATAAATGCTAGTGGAGATCCGGTTCCTTTGTTTAAGAGCATGAAGTCTTTGTCTAAGACATCATTGACGAACATAACAACAATCGTAAAAGCTAATGATAGAACCATCACATTGAAGATATCTTTAGTATCAAATCTATATATCCGCTGTTTAAGAAGAAATATTGCTGAGAAAATCATAAGTCCGTGATAAACAAATGAGATTATTGGTAAGATATTATCTTTAAGTGGAAACCAAGTTTCTTGACTGCCAATGATATTAGTAGGTATTGCTAATGCCAATATACCAGCAAGAAGCACTACAGAAAAAGCTGTTGGCATGACATATCTTTGCACGAAGTTACTTTTATAGAAAAAAACTATTAAAGGATATAAGTATAGTGGTGTAGAACATAGATGAAGTGGTAGTTGATACAAGGGATAAGTAGAACTAGGGTACATAATATATCCAATTTTGAAAATTTCAAGTAGATAGAATGTTATAAGAAAGATAATCAAGACAGAATAATCGCTTAGTTTTCTCCTCTTATCTAAAATCAAAGATAGAATGATAGAGAATATAATGACGGCGATTAGGCCGATAATATGTTTACTGCCAAATAATTCAACATTTAAGAAAATCATGATAAACCTCCGATAAACATAGATATTATATCACTAAAAAAATATTTTTCAAGGATAAATATGATGTTTGTGTGAATAAATTAGAGAGTATATAATATTTTGTGTAAATAGAATTTTTTAGGAAAATTTTAAGTAAG
>CAZSVO010000033.1:0-9189 GCA_964610325.1 uncultured Candidatus Izemoplasmatales bacterium | reverse complement strand
CATTGCTTCACATACAGTTTTTTTTGTGTGTCCACAATACAGGGTACATTTTAAATTGAGGTCGGGTTATTTTTTTTCAATTAGTTTTAGAACTTTATGACTTGTGTCTTGATACCAAAAGGTTGAGTGCTTTCTTAAAGATTCCTTGATTTCACTCAAATATAAATCATTCTTCTGTCTACCCATAATCATCAAGGCGTTTCTCATTAAGATTGTTTTACCTTTCCAAAGATAGGCCATATCACTATACTTCTTGATAAAAGCTTTTTCACTCATCTGAAATAGGTCAGTAATTGATATTGATTCTTTTCCAGTCAAAGAAAAACTATTATGAGATACAGGGACTAAGTTTTGATTTTTAGGGCAAACTAATTGGCAGATATCACAACCAAAAAGACAGTAGTTGGCTGTAATCTGGTGGTGGTCGACTAAATCTTTAGACTGATTAAAATAGCTTATACACTTTTTCATATCATAAGTGTAATCATTAAGAGCGTTGACAGGACAAGCTTCAATACACTTGATGCAGTCATTGCAGTTATCGATAACAGTACCAATTATTTCCTGTTCGATGGTTATATCGAGCATTACTAATGCTAAAAAGATGAATGAACCATAATCTTTATTTATGATCAACTGATTTTTTCCAAAGAAACCAATACCAGCTAAAGAAGCAGCAAGCCTTTCGTTATATTCGTGGTTATCAACATGTAATTCATAAGGAAAATCAAAAAAACCAACAAGCTTAGAGAATTTCTCTTTGATGACAGAATGATAGTCTCTACCAAAGGTGTAAATAGAAGGAACTAGATGAGTCTTTGTTGAAGATATAATTATCTTTGGATAGCTAAGTCCTAAAACAACCATGGTTGGATAGTTTAGATTCTTATGATAGCTTTTTTGTTTTTTAGCTTCATCGATATATCTAGAGGTTTTTATTATGCCAACAATATCAAATTCCTTTTTAAAAGTTGACCAGATTTCTTTAACTTTCATCATAACTTGTCAACCTTATTCTTAATTATAACTTCATTTTTCTCATATTCATCCCCAAAAGCTTGTTCAATCTTGCTATGCCTTTGCGGTTCGTAGTATCTAATCCCAAGTAATTGCTTAGGTAAGTAATCTTGATTTACTATATGGTTTTCATACTCATGAGCATACTTATAAGCTTTTTTATTATCATAGGTAGGATTATTGATTAAGTGGGAAGGAACCTGATATGTTTTACCAGCACGAACATCAGCTAAAGCAGCTTCAATAGCTAGATGAGCTGAGTTTGATTTAGGAGATATACACATCTCGATGATAATTGCACTCAAAGCATTTCTAGCTTCAGGAAAGCCAACATTCTCTGCTAAAGAACAAGCAGCTTCAACTTTTACACCCATCAAAGGATTCGCTAATCCAATGTCTTCATAAACAATAGCTCTTATCCTTCTTACCAAAGACTTAAGGTCTGAAGCCTCAATAAGTCTTGCTAAATAGTGTAAAGCTGCATTAACGTCTGAACCCCTCACCGATTTGTGAAGAGCACTTAAGATATCATAGTAATCATCACCGGTTTTAAATACTGAAAGAGCTGCTTCCGGTAAATGCTTTTCCATATATGAATAATCAATCAAAGTTTTATCTTTAGCTGTTAGAATTAGGACTTCAAGCATGTTTATAGCTGTTCTAACCTCTCCATTGGCTGCTATAGCGATTTTTTTGTAAACATCATCGGTAATAGTGAGTTTATTCTCAAAGCAAGTTAAATCAATTTTTTTTAGGAATAATTCGATATCTTCTGTCTTAGGTCTTTCAAGCTTAAAGATGGATACTCGACTTCTTACAGCTGGATTAACACTGATATAAGGATTTTCTGTTGTTAATCCAATCATTATGATATGGCCTTTTTCCACATAAGGTAAGAGATAATCTTGGATATCTCGATTCATTCTATGAATTTCATCGATAATCACAACTCCAGAATGATAATACTTAGTTTTATCAATTATGTCTTTTAAAACAGCTTTACTGTCAATTGAGGCATTGAAACGATAATGGCTCAAAGGGTATATTGAAGCGATAATATCAGCTATTGTTGTTTTGCCAACTCCAGTAGGTCCATATAAAATCAAAGAAATCAAAGCATTATTATCAATCAATGATTTAATTGTATTAATAACTTTATCATTGCCAATAACATCATTGAAATTCTTTGGTCTGACTTTATCTGCTAATGGTTGATACATGTTCTATACCTCACTTCCAATAAAATTATATCATATTCTTGGAAAATGGAGTAAAAAAGCATATAATATAAGTGGAAGTTTTTAATAGGATGGGTGTTTATGTATACAGAAGAAATCAAGAAACTTAAAAAAGAGAAGAATGCTATTATATTAGCACATTTCTATCAAAATGACGAAGTTCAAGATATTGCTGATTTTGTTGGGGATTCATTAGAACTTAGCAAGGTAGCTGCAAATACTAATGCGGATATCATTGTATTCTGTGGAGTTTTTTTTATGGCTGAAACAGCTAAATTGTTATCGCCAAATAAAAAAGTCCTTTTACCAAAGAAAAATGCTTTATGCCGAATGGCTGCTATGGCTGATTATGATGAGTTGAAATCTTTCAAAATGGCTAATCCAGATACTGTTATTGTGACTTATGTTAATACTCGTGCTAATATCAAAGCATTGTCAGATGTTATTGTAACGAGTTCAAATGCAGAAAAGATAGTTAAAAATTATCAGGGGAAAAAGATTATGTATGTCCCTGATAAGAATCTTGGTTTATACTTAAAGGATAAATTGGGCTATGATATTTCTGTTTGGCCAGGATATTGTTACATTCATGAGTTGTTAACCACTAAAGAAGTTAAGAAAATGAAGGAGACATATCCAAAGGCTTTAGCATTAATCCATCCCGAAGCACCTTTGAAAGTCTTAAAGGTTGCTGATTTTGTTGGTTCAACAAAACAGATACTAGATTTTGCTACTAAATCTGAAGCAAATGAGTTTATAATTGGCACTGATAAAGGGATTATCCATGCTCTTCAAAAGGCTAATCCCAATAAGATTTTTCATTTATTATCAAGTGGTTTAAACTGTACTAATATGAAAAAGATCAGTCTTCAAGATGTGTATTATTCATTAAGAGATGAACAATATGAAATTGATGTTGATCCAAAAATTAGAGAGAAAGCAGTTTTAGCACTAAACGAAATGATGAGGTTAAGTTGATGGATAAGTTCTGTGATGTTTTAATTGTTGGGACCGGGTTAGCCGGTCTGTTTACTGCTTTGAATATCGATGATTCACTTTCAGTTACAATCATTACAAAGACAAAGATTACTTTTTCTAATTCCTCTTTAGCACAAGGTGGAATTGCTTGTGAGTATAATGATAATATTGATTTACATGAATCACATATCGAGGATACACTTAAAGCAGGCGCTTATCTAAATGATGAGATTGCAGTTAGATTTTTGGTTGAAAAAGCTTATGATGCTGTTAAAAAACTAATTGGATATGGAGTAGAGTTTGATATTGATTCCAATAGCAACTTCCTTGTAACCAAAGAGGGTGGGCATTCTCATAATCGAATTTTTCATAGTGGTGGTGATGCAACGGGTAAGAATGTCACAAATGCTTTAATAGCTTATCTGTTTAAGAAAGATAATGTTACATTCATTGAAAATACCATGGCTTTAGATTTGATTATTGAAAACAATCAAACTAATGGTTGTATAGTTTTAGAAGGTGAGAGTCATTATTATCCAATCTATGCAAAGAAAGTTGTCTTGGCTACTGGAGGGATTGGTTCTGTTTATGGAGCAACAACTAATGACCTCAATGCTACAGGTGATGGAATTGGGATAGCTCATAGAGCAAATGTTTTGATAAACCATATGGAGTTTGTGCAGTTTCATCCTACAGCTCTTTATTCAGAAAAGCATCCGTCAAGACAAAGATTCTTGATATCTGAGGCAATGCGTGGTGAAGGAGCTCAATTAATTAATATAGAAAACGAACGCTTTATGGAGAAATATCATCCATTAAAAGAACTAGCACCTCGAGATATTGTATCACAATCAATTTTTAGAGAGATGTACGACACTTGGACTGATCATGTGTATTTGGATACTAGACATTTAGATCCTAAATATCTAGAGAAAAGATTTCCTACAATCTTTGAAAAGTGTAAGAGTGAAGGATATATCCTAGGGATAGATTTGATTCCTGTTGCTCCTTGTGAACATTTTCTTGTTGGTGGGATTGATACAGATTTGCGAGCAAGAACATCTATGAGTAATCTTTATGCAGTAGGAGAAGTAGCAAACACGAATGTTCATGGAGCGAATCGACTAGCATCAAACTCGCTGCTTGAATGTTTAGTTTTTGCGATTACCTGTGCGAAAGACATAAAGAACACTATTGAAGAAAGCTCTAGTATTAAAAAGATAGACTTGCTTGAGTTAGCAAACTACAATTATAACTATAAGCCAATCAGAAAGAAGATTGGAGACTATATGGATGAACATGTTGGTATTGTTAGAAACACTGATGGTCTAAAACTTACTTATGATGTTTTAAAAGATATTGTTAAGAATCTTCTAAAATTTCCTAATCTAAGTCAGAATTACTTTGAGACACTTAATTTGGCCACTACAGCTTTCTTGATTACTAAACAAGCACTAGAAAGAAAGGAAAGCATAGGATGTCACTTACTAATAAAATAATGAAGGCTAATTATCATACGCATATGTATCTTTGCAATCATGCTACAGGGAATGTTGAGGATTATGTAAAAAAAGCTATCGAGTTGAACTTTGAAGTATTGGGAATGAGTGACCATGCCCCTTTCATTTTCCTAAGTGATCGTTCAGTAAGGATGGGTATAGAAGATTATCCGATTTATTTAAAAGAGTTAGCTGAAGCAATAAAAAAGTATTCAGATAGAATAAAGATATATAAAGGGCTAGAGATTGAGTACTTCCCATTTGAAATTAAACATTATCAAAAACTTTTAGAAGAACTTGACTATTTGACATTAGGTCAACATTACATACAAGTTGGTTCATACTTGACAAGTGTCTATAAAGTTAAAACTATTGATGAGATGAACATTTATAAAGATACCTTGATAGAAGCTATGGCAACAGGTTTTTTTAAGTTTATCTCACATCCGGATATTTTCCTTTTTAATCAAAAGAATATTAATAGAGAAACTTTAGATATTTGTAAAGAGATTATAGAAGCAGCAAAAGCTTATGATGTTCCCTTGGAGATAAATGCAAATGGTATTCGTAAAGGAGAAATCTTCGTTAACAATCAAAAGCGATATCGATATCCACGGAAAGAATTTTGGGAGCTAGTAAAAGCTGTTAAAGCTAAAGTAATTATATCGGCAGATGCACATAGAGTAGAAGATTTGTTTGACCAAGCAATTATTGATGCATATAAATTTGCTCAAGATATTGGATTAGAAGTAGAAGAAGAATTGGTGATGAACTGATTCTTTTTTGTTTGGAACGAAATTATGATTTTTTGATATTGAGATTTTTATGGTATATCCCATGTAAAGATACTATCTTACAAATAAAAAGTAAAATTTCGGCGTTTTTTTACGTCATTAACCATAAAAGCAGTAAAAGAGGGTTATTACAAATATTAATATAGTCAAGTGTATCTGGTTGAGTATATTGAAACTAAGTCAAAAGAACGATTTACCCTAGGTTAATTCGCTAAATAGTTTATTAGACTATGTTTTGTGGAGAAATCCACTTCTTTTTATAATTGTATTTTACTTCCTATAATGTATATTATGTTAACATATTATACAGGTCTATAACTGGAGCAATAATGAGTTTATGTGGAAACTGTTAATAAGCATGTACTGGTTTTTTCCGTAAAAATGGACCTCGATTTTTAGCTGGTTCAAAAACACTCTGAAAAAACTAAGGACAAAACACTTAAAAATCGATTTTTATATTTTTGTTTTTTAAACTATGATATAATAATCTTAGTATGAGGAGATCAATACATGAGAAAAAAATATATGATTTTTACTGGTGGGACCATATCTATGAAAATTGATGATACATCTCACACAGTCAAACCAGCATTATCTGCAAAGGAAATTATGGAGTCATTGCTTAACTCAGAACTTTATAATGATTTAGCTGTAATAGAGTTTTCTGAAATTCCCTCACCATCGATGACTCCTGAAATGATGCTAGAGATTTCAAGACTTATTAAAAGATTGATTATTGAAACTGATCCAATTGGTTTTGTTTTAGTTCATGGAACAGATACTTTGGAAGAAACAGCATTCTTTTTAGATACTGCTATTGAGACTAACATACCAATAGTTGTAACAGGTTCTATGAAGTCTAGTTCTGAATTAGGGTTTGATGGAATTAACAATTTGGTTTCATCGATATTAGTTGCTAAATCAACTAAATCACATAATCGTGGTGTTTTGGTTGTGATGAATGATCAGATAAATGCCGCTAGTGAGGTTACAAAATCTAACACTTTAACACTGGATACTTTTAAATCTTTAGATTATGGCCCATTAGGAGTTGTTGATAATAAAGAAGTTTTATATCATCGTTTAGTTACAATTCATCGGAATAAAATTGAGATTGATCAGATAGACAAACAGGTTTATTTATTAAAGGCATATGCAGGTTGTGACTCTTTATTGATTGATTATCTTGTTGATTATGGAGCTAGTGGGATTGTAATTGAAGCTTTGGGAAGAGGGAATCTCCCTCCTAAAATGATTTCAGGTATTCAAAGAGCACTCGACAATAATATAGTTATCGTGATATGTTCTAGATGTCCTTCAGGAAGAACACTAGATTCTTATGGATACGTGGGTGGAGGGAAATACCTAACTGATATGGGTTGTATCATGGCTTCTTCTTTAAACGGACAAAAAGCAAGAATCCTTTTGATGTTAGCTCTGACAAAATCTACTGACCGAGAGTTTTTAAAAGAATTGTTTACAATATAAAAAAAAGGGATTTGCCACATACTTGTGTGTGCAAAACCCTTTTTATTTTAGATGTTAATTACTCCTCAGTTGAATCTTCTTCATTATTCTTTACCATTTGATTAAGTTCAACTTCTTCTTTTTTGTATTTTCTTGAAACAATCAAAACTGCGATACCGTAGATAATACCAATGATGACCATTAAGATATAAAGTCGGGAAACATTTCTAAACAAGAATGTACCAAAACTGTTTCTTAGGATAATAAGACTTGGAATAATCGCGATGTAAGCTAAAATTACATTGATTATTGTGTTGCCTTTTTCTGTTTTGAAAAGTTTTATTGCTCCTGCAATGAAAACACTTGAAAACAGTACTCCTAATTCTAATCGAATAAAGGGATTGATGTTTGTAGTTCTTTGAAAAATAACGAGAGAAATCAATATATAGATAATGTTTAGAACAAAAAATGCTTTGAGATAATAATTGAAGTATGATTTCATCGCTTTGTTCCTCCTAACTTTTCTTTAAGATTTGTGACATACATCCTTGAGATTTTGACTTTTTCATTATTTTTCAAGGTAGCTTCCATTCGACCGTTAATTGTATTTTTGAATGATTTAATTTTTTTGCTATTAAGTATAATCGATTTTGATATCCTAATGAATGGTGTTTTTTCTAATTGGGTTTCAAGCATATAGAGTTTTTCGCTGATTTCATATACTTCATTTACTGAGTAAGCGAATGTTTTGTTTTCAATGCTTTCAAAGTAAAAGATATCATTCAATGACAAGTTATAAAGTCTATCATTGAACTTTCCGATAATGGTTGATTCAAAATAAAGCAAAGACTTATAGATTTCTCTTACTAACTCATCATCTTTTGAACCTTTAATAGTTACTTCAACTTCTTTGGATTTATCGTTATCTTCAACTTTGATAATCATTTTAGCCCTCCAAATATTCCTCTAGGATTGTTAAGACTGTAATTTGATTTTCAATTGCAAAATCATATAAATCAATTCTGATGTTCATATTATCAATAACATCGGTAAAAACTTCAATTATTTGGAGTAGATTTTCCCTGTTGTAGCTTCCTCTTAAATCGATTAGTCTCTTATATACATAGCCAGATGTTTCTTGAAAATCAGTTCTGATTCGTCTGGAATCGATTACTATTGCTCTAATTGCCTCTTTGTCCTCTTGATTAAATTCTGTTTCATTCTCTTCAAGAGTTGTAAGTATTAGGGATAGTGCATCTTTGTTTAATTTAAACTCTGCTCTTTTTTCTTGTAAAACTAAATGAGTTTCCCTCAGAGTTTTTCTCAACTCTCTAAATGTTATTATGTCTTGTGAAGTTGAATCTGTTTCAAAAGTTTCAAACTCGTTTAACTCTAATAAAAGATTGTTTTCGTTGATATAACTCGTTTGTTCTTCAAAATTCTCGGTAAGAATCTTTGTGTTCGGTTCTTGGTTACAACCAATCATGATAAATCCTAAGATAAATGTAGTGACAACTGCTAATGCTTTTTTCATTTTAATACCTCCTCTTATTTGCCAATAGAATATCATCTTGTATTTAAAACAACAAATAATCTTTGCTAAGATGCAAATAACGAGAGGTAAGTGGTTATTTGAGCATTAATTGTAAAGCTTCTTTAATCAAATCGTTGGTAGCTTTAGAATCATCTAGCTTCTTGATGACTTTTTCAATCTCTTTATCTTTATAGCCAAGCGCTTTAAGAGCTTCTTCGACTTCAAGCATGTTTTGTGTTTGAATAGATACGGCATCAAAATCAATTTTCCCCTTTAAGTCTAAGACAATCTGTTGAGAAGCTTTAGGACCGATTCCAGGAAATTTTTGTAAATATTTAGCATTACTTTCTTCGATAGCTTTTGTAATAGATGCAACTGATCCACTGGCAAGAATTGCATTTGCACTTTTTGGGCCAATTCCATTTACAGAGATTAGTTTTATGAACAAATCTCTAGCATCTGATGATTTGAAACCATACAGATTGATTGAATCATCGGATAACTTTTGAAAGGTATAAACTGTTGTTTCTTGATTTAAACCAAAATTATATGGGTTTGGTGTAATGATTTTATAACCAATTCCTCCATTATCTAAAGTTATGAAGTTTGGGTTAATCTCAGTCACAAAGCCCTTTATATAGCTATACATCTTCTCACTCCTT
>CAZSVO010000032.1:0-9949 GCA_964610325.1 uncultured Candidatus Izemoplasmatales bacterium | reverse complement strand
CCTTACTTAAAATTTTCCTAAAAAATTCTATTTACACAAAATATTATATACTCTCGGATAATATTTTATTTGGATTTAACAATAGATAAATGTGTTATCATTTGTATAAGAAATTATTAAATATAAATCATTTACTTAAAAAATGAAAGGAAAGGAAAAGTTAGTTTATGAAAAAATCACTCATTTTATACTATTCATATGAAGGTAATACTGAAACAGTTGCTGAAATGTTAAAGAAGAGGTTAGACTGTGATATTGAATCTATAAAACCAGTAAAAGAAATGGTTTCAAAAGGTTTCAGTAAATACATATGGGGCGGAGCTAAAGTCTTTATGCATAAAAAACCAGAACTTGTTTCAATAAGTAGTGATATTGAATCTTATGATACTTTGTGGATTGGTACACCGGTTTGGGCTTTTACAGTTTCGCCTCCTATTTTATCCTTAATTCATATGGACGCTGTAAAGAATAAAGATATCTATTTCTTCTATACACATGAAGGCGGACCTGGTAAGATTGAAGGAAAAATACAAAAATTATTAGATTCTAGTAACACCGTTAAAAGTGCTATGGGAATTAATCGTGCAAAACTTACATGGAATGAGATTGAACAAGAAATTGATGATTGGGTTAAGTCAATTCAAGATTCAGATAATCATGTACTTTGAATAGAACTTTGATAAGCCATATACTAAGAACAGGGATCCTATTTCTTGGTATTTCAAAAACTAGGTAATTTACTAATCTACTCAAGATATTTGAAAGTACACTAAAATACTAAAAAAACATCTGTAGTACAATAATACTTGTACTACAGAGAAAAGTAAGGCATGATAAATTTTAACTAATTCAGTTCAAACAAAAAAAGAGGCAATTGCCTCTTTAGTTAAAAACTTGTTTTTTTAGTTATTATCCAATTTCTATACATTTTTTAATTATAATCTGCAATTAGGCTATCTCCTTTTTATCGGTAACAATAGATCTAATTGTTTAACTGAAAAATCAGTGTTTGGATTGCTGAAGTGTGGATAATCAGTAATTTCCTCTAGCCATTGATGCTCACAAGTACCGTCTTCATATGGTTCGGAGAAATCATACATATATTCCTTGCTTTCTCCAATAAGTCGATACAGTCTTTGCCAATTTTCATAGATATCTGCCAAGGTGGTCGTGAGCGATGCATACAATTCGCCTTTAACGTTTCTGATTACAGCATCTGGATAGTCTTTATCAACGGTAACCCAAATTTCATAACCGTACACTGGACTTTCCTTTGTGGGACTAGGATTGTTGAAACCAAAGTGACGAAACGATTGTAAATTATGTTTCTGGATGAATACATTTGCTTGTTCATGTGCGTCATTCTCCGGTGTTTCGCTATATCCTTTGAATGAGGCAACTTTCATACTTGGTACATGAATAATTCTTAAAACTTCTTGTGACATATGATCACTCCTTATTAGTTTGTTGGGGTTGTTTAGCGAAATTTCTAGTGATTGAAAGAAAGGGTTTTTCGATTCTGTCAATAAAGCAATGAAATTGGTTAAAATAGTGGATAGTTGATCTAATTCTTCCATCCTGTCTTGCAGTTTAATTTTTTTTGAAACCAATAATCTAATTAGTTCAAAGTTGTTAATAGATGAGAATATGGTATTAATTTCCCTTGTACTGAACTCCAGATTCTTCAAAAGACAGATTTGTTTGATTCGCAGTTCAGCATGATCATCATAGTATCGATAATTATTTTCACCTCTAATACTATGAATGATGCCCTTTTCTTCATAGTATCGTAGCATGCGAATCGATACATTATACTGTGAACTTACTTCACCGATTTTTTTCATAAACATCACCCCTACTAATAGTCTAAAGCATCACATTATGTTAGAGTCAAGTATATTATATCAAAAAAAGCAGACTGCGTTAATAATTTTAATATGTCTACTTTTACTATACCAGTTCAATTTATAGTGAAATAGCAAAAAGATAGATTGTGATTATAAAAACAGTCATGAAATATTTATGAAGTAGAAGAGTATGAGAAAATGAAATTGACTTTGTGCATCTATTACTAATCCTCCACCAGTGGTTAAAATCATATCTTTTTAGGTAATAATTACTTTGATAAATATCAAAAATCTAAATTTTGTGATATAATTTTCTGAGGTGTAACCAGTGGTTACGGAGATGTAAGATAATATACTATTGCTATAAATAGAGGTTAAAAGTAGTATTGTAGTATAAGGAGGAATTCACATGGAGTATTTTGGACTTAAACTACAAACACTTAGAAAAAAGCAGGAATGTCACAAGAAGATTTAGCTAATTTATTAGGTGTTAGTAGGCAAGCTATAAGTAAATGGGAAAGATCGGAAGCTTTACCGGATTTATATAATGCTAAGAAGATAGCAGAAGTATTTAATATAACCTTAGATGATTTAATGGATATAGAAATTAAATCGATTGATAAAGAAAAAGAAAAGAATAACAAATTAGCATTAGCATTTCTAACAGTTCCTGGATTAATTGCTGGATTTGGGGTTTTAGTTGTTTTATTTGCTTTTGCTGGTTTTAATGGTCTTAGGAGTTTAAGGTTATCTAGCCTTGTTCCACCAATAGTCATATTTTTTGGATTATTGTATTTATATAGTTTATATAATCTTTATATTGGTAGAAACACTCAAAAATTCAAATTTATTATTTTGAGTATGAATTTCATATTGTTAAATCTTTTAAATTATTTGAAAGTAGGATATCGAGATGAAAAGTAAAATAATAAAGATTTCTATTGCAATTATTGTTGGTATATTATTATTAGGCCTTCCTTTGGTTGCTGGGTATATCGCAAATATCCTTCCAAACAAAAAGCTTGATCCTGATGGTTCTTTTTGGTGGATAAGCATTCACCACATTGCTCAAGCTTTTTTGTTTGTTCCATTATTTATTCTAGCAAAACGGTTTAATCCAAATATCAAATTTTATTTGAATAAAGGAGATGTTTCAAAAGGGATATCTTATGTATGGAAATTTACATTAATCTTTGTTATCTATACGATTATCAGTTTTGCTATCGTTTTAATAAGTGGGACATTTACTCCTTTTCAACATAATATAAATGCAAACAATGTCATTGGTTATTTGGGTTTTCAGTTGTTATTGTCTGGACCTTCTGAAGAGTTAATATTCCGCTCATTCGGAGTAGCTATAATTGCATTTATATTTCCAAAACGTTTAGTAAAAGGTAAATTTAGTGTAGCCAACTTATATATAGCAATAATCTTTGCCTTAGCTCATATTGGAATTTACTTCTCTCCTTTTTACTTATCTTTTTCTTGGATTCAAATCATCTATGCGTTTGTTTTAGGGATGATTTATGGAGATTGTTTTGAAAAAACGAAAAGTGTGTTTTATCCAATGATTCTTCATAGTATTTCTAATGTAATAGCGGTAGGCGCTACGATTGTAGTAACTGTAATTAACGGATTGTGATATCATTTCCTAATATACAATTGATAATTACAATTACTGGTATAACAACGAAAGAATAGAACTGAATCTAGGAGGTTATTCTCCTTTGCGATATAGATTAATGAACAATGAAATGATATAATATCTACAAATAACCAAAAGTACAAGGAAATGGTATCAGTTCATACTTACTTATTCAGTAAGTAATCGTTTTATAAGGATATTTAGCAAAAATTATTTTTGTTCTTTCAAAGGTTTTCGATAAGTATGTTTTGTAGAATATTGTCTTTACAATTGTTAGTGCTATAATAATGGCGTAAGTATGATATAAATAAATAGATTTTTTTATTACAACTTAAGAAGGGACATTCTCATGATAAAAAAAGTTTTAACTATAAGCTTATTCTTAATATTATTAGTTCTTGTTGGTTGTGGTATTACAACAACAGAAACGACAACTTCAACAACAGCTAAAGCATCGCTTTCAACGACATCAAGCTCACAAACAACTACTTCAACCACAACATCAACTACTACCACCACCACCACCACAATTACTGAGCAAACTGGTCTTTCACAAGCACTTGTGGACACCTTTTTAGATCAGTCCGTAACGATAGAGTTATCTTATCGTTTAAATACTGAGCAATCAGCTGCTTTAGAGTTGATGATTTCTGCTTTTGAAGAAAAATTTCCACATGTAGATATTGTTAGTACAAGAGAAAGTTCTGATAGAACTGTAGCTACTGAGTTTGTAACTGGTGTTTTAGGAGGTCAAGGAGCAGATTTAATTTTATTAGATCAAGCTTATCTTGCATCTATCCTAGCGAACTCATTAGAACCGCTAGATGACTACTTAAACTCTTCAGCTAGTGTATCTGGTTTTAAAGTAGGAGTTGATTTAACTAAAATCGAAGAGAATTTCTTTACCAGTATTCCTGAGATTGAATCAACTATATCTTTTCCTTTTACAAGATTGGCACAACTAATGTTTGCGAACAGAGATGTCTTAGCGGATAATGCCCAAGCTCTTACTAATAATGGAGTTACAGTTAGTGATGAAGGTTTTATTTCTAGAACATCACAACTTAGTTATTCTGATTTAGAAACGATTGCTAATGTTATAACAGATCAAACAATCTTGACTTTTGAAAGACCAAACCTAATGTTTGAAACATTATTAGGACAAATCAATGTTTCAAAAATTACTGATAATTCATACGCTTTTAATCAAGTTGATACAATTGATTTAATGAGTAGTCTAAGAACATTAAGTAATAATAATGTTTTAGCTCTTGCCTCTAATTTCCAAGAAAGTTATACATCATCAATATTCCTTAGTGAAGATACACTCTTTGCTTTATCAGATGCATCATCATTAAGATACATGACTAATGGAGTGGATTTTAATATCGATATCTTACCAGTTGTAAAAGCAGAAGAATCAGGTTCTATGTTCTTTGGTTCTGACTTTGGAATTAATTCTAATAGTACAGATATTGAAAAGTTTTATGCTTGGATGTTTATTAGGTTTGTTACTGATCTTAGTCCAGAATACGTTGGTTTCTGTTTTGATTTTGGCTATGCACCAATTTATAATAATCTGCTTTTTATTCAAGATATAGATTATATGCAATCCATGTCAGTATTACAAGAATATGCTATAGCTAATGGTAATCCTAGTTGGCCTTTAGAAGATGAAAGATGGGATGAAGTCTATCTTTCAATGATTCAATCGGTATATATGATATACCGCAGTAATATCATTGAAAGAGCATTTATCCTTTCTACTAATTCAACAGGTGTAGAGAATAAAATTACCTATATTGATAATTATATGGAAGATGTTTTTTATGGTATTGAAGATGTTAGTAATCTTATTACCATTCTCATTGATAATTTGAATAGTAATTAGGAATAATGGACCTGTGAAGAAATGAAAATCGTAAAGTGTTTTCAGGACTTAAGGTCCTTTTTTTCTACAATAATAAATCTGGATTGGTGTGAAATTTAAACAGTAGGTATTTGCATTTTAATATTCATAAAAAATAAGAATTTTAATCCATGTTTTATTAACAATTAACAATAAAAATTGTTAATAAATTTTTCTGTACTTAATGAGATTATTCTAAAAGTTATATGCTTCTAGTGCATATACAAAAGACTTGCTATAACCACATATTAAAACACCCTATTTTTTTTATTTAAAACATGATAAAGATATCACAAACAAAACAATGAATTTTTATACGCAAGTTAAAAACAAAGATATTTTGTATCTTTTTTGTTGATAAAAAGTTGTAATTATTGAGTTTATAAGGTAAAATATTATAAAGTGAAACGTTTCAACCAAGCGAGGATAAATGATGACAAAACCAAGTGTTTCAAGTAAGGAAATTATTAAAAAAATGAGTTTAAAAGAGAAAATTGGGCAGATGACACAACTTCCACCTAATTTCTATTTAGGTAGAACTAAAGTTGAAGTTTCTGGTACCCAAAGAAACTTAAACTTAAATGAAGAACAAGTATATACCGCTGGCAGTATCTTAGGTATCGGTGGACCAGGTGAAATGATAGAACTACAAAAAATGTATTTAGATAACGCTACTCATGAAGTACCGTTATTGTTTATGGCAGATGTCATCCATGGCTATAAAACAATTTTTCCAGTTCCAATAGCCTTAGCTTCATCCTTCAATCCAAATATTCCTTTTTTAGCTGGAAGAATATCCGCTAAAGAAGCCTATACAGCTGGGATTCATATTGTTTTTTCACCAATGTGTGATTTAACTAGAGACCCAAGATGGGGAAGAGTAGTAGAAGGTTTTGGCGAAGATGTTTATCTAGCTGGAGAAATGGTTAAAGCAATGGTAAAAGGCTATACGAATAATGGTTTATTTGGTGAAGGTACTGTTGCAACTTGTATTAAGCATTTTGCTGGTTATGGTGCTAGTGAAGGCGGTAGAGATTATAATACTGTCGATCTATCAAGATTATCACTTCACCGAGATTACTTACCAGCATATAAGAAAGGCTTAGATGCAGGTGCTGATTTAGTAATGACTTCATTTAATACTTTAGATGGAGTACCAGCAACGATTAATCCGTTTTTACTAAAAACTGTTTTAAGAGATAAATGGCTAAGTAAAGCGATTACCATCGCTGACTATGATGCTTTAAATCAAGTGGTAACTCATGGAGCCGCAAAAGATCAAGTAGAAGCTGCAATCAAAGGCTTAAGAGCAGGCTTGGATATTGAAATGGCTTCTTCAGTTTATATGAACCAACTAGAAATGTTGGTTGATGAAGGTGTTGTTAAGGAAGATGAAATAGATAGAGTAGTTGAAAGAATAATAGATCTAAAGATTAAACTAGGATTATTTACTAACCCCTATAGCGGTGCAGATGCTAAAAAAGAAGAAGAACTAGTCTTAAGTAAAGATCATTTAGATAAGGCAAAAATAGCTGCTTTAGAATCAACTGTTTTGTTAGAAAATAATGGAGTATTACCCTTAAATAAAAACGTTAAAATAGCACTTATTGGCCCATATGCATCCTCAAGGTCAGTAATTGGACCTTGGTCTTGGCATGGTAAACATGATTACCATACTTCTTTGGCAGAAGCTTTCATGAATAATCTTACTTTTGTATCGAATAAGACAAGTATTGAAGATTATTCTCAAGAGGAACTTGAGTTAATCAATTCTGCTGATGTCTGTCTCTTAGCTTTAGGTGAAGATGCTTCTTTAAGTGGAGAAGCTCATTCAAGAAGTGATATTCACTTACCAGATAATCAAGAAGATTTTTATCATTCGATTAGACAAGTGGCGAAATCTTTAGTTGTCTTAGTCTTTGGTGGTAGACCGATGCTACTTGCTGGTTTGAAATCTGCTGATGCGATGATGATGTGTTGGTTCTTAGGAAGTTCTTCTTCAGAAGCGATTCATGATTTATTATTTGGGCTTGTTAGTCCTTCTGGAAAACTACCGATGAGTTTTCCAAGAAATGTTGGGCAAATTCCCGTTTATTATAATCACTTCAATACGGGAAGACCCTACCAAGAGAATAGTTATAACATGTATCTATCAAAGTATTTAGATGTTGAGAACTCTCCCTTATATCCTTTTGGCTATGGTTTAAGTTATGGTGAGTTTAGATATGATAATCTTCAGTTATCGAGTGAAATTATCACAGAAAAAGATACTTTAAAAGTACAAGTTGATCTTTATAATAATAGCGATTTTTCATGTTATGAGGTAGTGCAATTATATATTAGAGATTATGTAGCAGATATTGTAAGACCAGTAAAAGAATTAAAGAAGTTTAAAAAGATTTGGATTGCTGGCAAGACTAAAAAGACTGTAGATTTCGAATTATTAAAAGATGATTTAGAATATTACAATCAGGACGGGTTAACAGTTCTTGAAAGTGGTAAGATAGCTGTATTTGTTGGTGGTTCAAGTGATAATTGTTTGAAAGCTGACTTTGAATTTGATACGGGGGAATAATTATGACTAATGATATTTTAAGTAAAGAACTTTATCATAGTTTTCTATATTTCTATAAACAAGCAAATCTTGAGGAAGGCTCAAAAGGCTTTGGTTTAATAAGTGATGATACAAAACAACCAAATAGAGCTTCGATTGCTTCTGTTGGTTTTGGTTTAACCATGTATGTTATAGGAGTAGAAAATGGTTTTTTATCTAGAGCAGAAGCTTTGAAGATAGTAAAGGGAACATTTAAGACTTTTTTAAATAATATTAGCCATATCTATGGTTTCTATGTCCATTATTGCAATAGAGATGATGGTTCTGCTTATAAAAAAAGTGAATATTCAACCATTGATACAGTGCTTTTTTTAAATGGTGCGCTTGTCTGTGATGCTTATTTTGATGATCAAGAATTCCATGAGATGTTTAATCAATTAGTCAAAAGAGTTGATTATCAACCTTTTATCATGGAGTATAAAAATAAACTAGTATTTAGAATGGCTTATAACCCTCATGAAGATGGGGATTACCGTGGCAAGAGCAGAGATCCTTGGATTTATCATTGGCATATGTATGCTGAACAATTATCGATGTATTTTTTGGCAGCTGGAAAAGATGATTTAGATGAAGAAACCGCTAGAAAACTATATGATGGTTTTGAAAGAAATCTAGGAAGATATCAAGACTATGAATATATCTATTGTCCTACTAATGCTTTGTTTATCTATCAGTATTCCCATGCCTGGTTTGATTTTAGAAATCATTTAGATCCACATGGCTTTGATTGGTTCAATAACTCAGTTATAGCGACTAGAGCTAATAAGGCTTATTGTTTAGATAATCAAGATAAATATCCGATTTTAGGTGAAAATGCCTGGGGGTTAACAGCCTGTATTACTCCTGAAGGTTACCGAAATCAAATTATAGATCCTAATGATTTAAACCCTCATGAAACCCATGTTTACGGGGTTTTACCACCTTGTGGAGCCCTGGGTTCAATCCCTTTTGTCAAAGAAGAAGCCACTAAAGTTGCTAAGCATTTGATAGAGTTTTATCCAGAGTCATTTGGGCCTTATGGTTTTTATGATGGGTTAACAATTGTTGATGATAAACTGTGGATTTCAAAATACTATGTAGGGATAAATAAAGGAATTACTGGAGTTATGATTGATAATTATTTACATGGGACAGTATATAAACTATATATGTCACATCCATATATTAAAAAAGCAATAAAAAAATTAGGGTTTAAAGAGAGGTGAAAGCATTGGCAAATATTAAAGATGTCGCAAGAATTGCTGGTTGTTCGATCTCGACGGTATCTTATGCTTTAAATGATGATAAAAGGATTCCGGAAACAACAGCACAAAGAATAAAAAAAATAGCCGATGAAATCGGTTATTTACCTTCAGCTGCTGCTAGGAACTTAAAGAAGAAGAATACTCATACCGTCTTAGTTGCCATCTCTGACTTTGGAGGGCCAGTATATCATGAATTGTTAGATGGAATTCACTATGAATTAACTAAAAATGATTATACAATGATTGTTTCAACCGGGGCCTCAACTGACAATTTATTAAAGGAAAGAATGGCAGATGGGACTATTATCTCAGATATCAACATCAGTAATCATACCTTGAAACAAATTTCTAAAATCTTAAAACCAATAATTATCTTAGATAGAAAACTTGATGATACCGATTTAGTTGATATGACCATTGATAACTACGATGCAATGTATCGTTTGACTGAAGATGTTATTAAAAAAGGTTATCAAAGAATTGCTTTTTGTCACGGAGTCCAAAAGACTCATGATAATGAGTATCGTTTTATTGGTTTTGTTGACGCGCTAAATAAGCATGGTTTAAAAGTTTATGCTGAATATTTCGGTAATTTTACCAAACAATCAGGGACTAATATTGCTAGAGAGTTAATCAACAAGCAAGATATTCCAGAAATGATTGTTTGCGCTAATGATGAAATGGCAATAG
>CAZSVO010000031.1:0-12111 GCA_964610325.1 uncultured Candidatus Izemoplasmatales bacterium | reverse complement strand
TTGTTGTTTTTTTTATTGATATCAGGAATTTGGAGTATAATCAGAGTTGAAGAAGTGATAGCTTTGATTGAAAACAGGTTGAGTGAAGGGATGAGTTTTGAACCCTGGGTTGTTTATTTAATGATTGGTTTGGGGATGCTTGGAGTAGTTTCAATTCTTTTCTATCTATATACAAAAAGGAATGAAGCAGAAGAAGAACAAAGAATTATTTTTAGTGTGATTTTTCTACAATTACTAGTTGCTTTGATTTTGACACCGGTTTGGGTTAGCGTGCTTTATAAGATTCCGTATTTACCTCAGTTACCGCTTAGGATAATTAAAACGCCAGTAGAAATATTTTTCTATAGCGCACTTTTAACTAGATTGATTAAAGTATTTAAAAATCGCATATAAAAACCGAGCTCATTGCTCGGTTTATTTTTTAAAACTCGATAATCTTTACTTCACCTGCTCCAAGATGGAAGAAGATTCTTCCGTCTGGGCTGAAATCATGATAGTCTCTACCAAACTCATAGGTAGCATACAAAAGTTTTCCGAAATTGTTATAGTTTTTGGATTTATCCCTTAGTTTATCAAGTTTTGCGTTACAATGAACATCATTATAACAATTTGTATTAGCAACTATTAACAAGCATTTTTTTGAAGATGGATTAAAGTAAGATACGCCTAAAGCTGGAGAGTCAAACTCGTTGAAATAGATCGGTTGATAATACTTTAAATCTGTAATTTGGTCTATCCATTGAGCTCTAATATTTTTTATGCCATCGAGATGATCGGCAAGTTCCCAACGGTTATGGTTTAAATAATGAATGGCGTATTTATCGAATAAGGCTAATTTACCATAGAATAAATCATTTGGGGGAAGACGAAAACGATCGTCATTTGTACAATCAATTCCTGTATTCATCGGTTGAGTCTCATAGACCTCTTGGCCAGAGTTTATAAAAGGAACAGAATTTGGTAAGAACATGTTTAGTATTGTCAGCATTCTAGCTAAAGTAACTCCGCCATCTCTTGCGGCGATTCTTGCTGTATCGTGAGTCTCTGAACAAGCAAACATCGGAATAGCTAAATCAGCAGCACCGTACACGAATTTATGGAGTTTCTTTTCCCATATTCTTGGTTGCATCCAAAAACCATTGCCGATGATTATGTTATATCCGGCTTCTTTAGCGCTTTGAGAGTTTCCAGGATTCAACTCTTCAGCTATAAAAGCAAAATCAGGGTCATTTTTTCTTGCCTCGTTGATTATCAATTGCAGCAATTCTTTTGGTAATGCATGACCCATATCAATTCTTGCACCATCTATTCCATATTTTTTTTGATAGAAAGGGATGATATTTTTTAAGAGATTCCATAATTCGGTATTTGGTTGCTTTCCAGGAAAGAGATTTGCTTTGATGGTATCGAATAATATATATGGTGCTGTAGACTGATTCTTTAAATACTTGCTTGTTTCAATAGGATGATCCATGAACATCCTAAAGAAAGTTACATCAGTCCATGGTGGTTGAATATCGTTGATATGATCGGAAAAAGCAGGAGCAATTTTCAAATTAAATTCTTTTTCTATATCTTGAATAAAATCGTTTGAATCTTTGATAATTTTCTCAAACAACTCTTCGTTTTGTTCTTTTGGATTTGTTTGAAACATTTCGATATGTCTTGAAACATCAGACGATTGATATACTGATTCCATATATTTTGGCTCAGGAGAGATTGTATTTGGTAAACCTTCAACATAGGGCACGCGATAATCATTAAATCGATCAGCTTTTATCCAATAAAACCAATCAGGATGCTCTTTTATTAAGTCGTTTTCAACGGCATTCGTTCTAGGGATGATATCAATTGTTACTCTGATATCTAAAATATGGCATGCTTCAATCAAAGCTTGGAACTCTTCTTCAACTGACATGAGATTTTGTGTCATTGGTTCTTTTAGATTTGGATCAAGGTCAAAGAAATTGGCAACACCATATGGAGAACCTAGTTCACCTTTTTTATCTTTTAGTGAAAAACGTGATAATGGTAAGAGATATAGCGTATCAACTCCCATTTTTTTAAGAAGGGGTAATAATGCTAACATTTTAACAAAAGTTCCTGTTTCCTTTAATGAATCAAAGTTATTAATATCTAAAGAATAAGATCTATCATGATCCCAAGCTGAAGAAACCCTAATCATAGTCGAATAAAGCACAGATTTTCTTATCCATTCACCACCGATTTGGTTCTTGTTTACTTTAGTTTTATTGATTTTTGATAGAGATTGACAATAATTTTGGTTTTGTTTTTTGTTAGGCAAGATATAGTTATCAATCAGGTTAGAGTAGAATCTGAATGGGTTAACTAACAACTCATATGAAGGAAGTTTCTTTGTTTCTTCACCGCTATAATCCCAAGCGTTCCAAAGATCAGGGATTGCATAGTTGATTTTTCCTTGGTTGATTTTGCGATTTAAGATGTTTCTTAGTTTTTCAAGTTTGGATAATGCCATTTTATCACCTCGATTATATTATATCAAATTCACTTGATAATAACTCATGATTTTTAAAATATGTAAGTGTTTACAATTCAGTCATTTAACTTTAAAAAAACACGAGAATATAGTATAATACCCTTGGTTATCAAGATAAAGAGGTGGTCATGTTGAGAAAGCCAGTTGTTTTAATTATTATGGATGGAATCGGAATGACAAAAGCTGGTCCAGGAAATGCTTATAGTTTGGCAAACAAACCAAACTTGGACCAATTATTCGAAAAATATCCACACACTGTACTCGATGCATCTGGTGAGGCTGTTGGTTTACCTGAAGGCCAAATGGGTAATTCTGAAGTTGGTCACATGAACATCGGTGCAGGAAGAGTAGTATATCAATCATTGACAAGAGTAAACAAGGCTGCTAAAGAAAGAATGTTTAAGACAAACAACGCATATTTAGCTGCTTTTAAGCATACAATGAAGCATAACTCAACCCTACATTTGTTTGGGTTGTTATCAGATGGCGGAGTTCACTCCCATATCTTACATTTTAAGGAAATGATTCAAACAGCAAAAGATGTTGGTGTCGATAAAGTCTATGTTCATGCATTTTTAGATGGTAGAGATGTAGGTCCACAATCAGCTGTTGGTTTCATCGAAGATCTTGAAGCTTTCATGAACGACCTAAATTATGGTAAAATCGCAACTGTTTCTGGCAGATATTACGCTATGGATCGTGATAAAAACTGGGATCGTATTCAAAAAGCATACGATGCCATGAGCTTTGGTAAGGCTACACATTATGATTCTGCTAAGGCGGGAGTTTTAGCTTCATATGAAAATGGAGTTCATGATGAGTTTGTTATCCCATTTGTGGTTGATGATAACGGTCTTATCAAAGATAATGATTCGATTATTTTCATGAATTTCAGACCTGATAGAGCAATTCAAATATCAACTGCTTATTCAAATCCAAAAGCACTAGAACACTTAAATACTGAAAACGGACCTAAAAACATCATTTTTGTTTCGACAATGAAGTATGCCGATTCAGTAACTGGAGAAATTGCCTTTGAACTTAACGATCTAAGCGACATGTTTGGTGATTATATTTCTGAACAAGGCCTTAATCAATTAAGAATAGCTGAAACAGAAAAATATGCACATGTAACTTTCTTCTTTGATGGTGGTGTAGATAAGACAATTAAAAATGCTAAACGAGTTTTGATTCCTTCGCCTAAGGTTCCTACTTATGATTTACTACCGGAGATGAGCGCTTATAAGATTACTGAAGCGGTTATTAAAGAACTAGATTCGAGGATTCATGATGTTGTGATTTTAAACTATGCAAATGGCGATATGGTTGGTCACACGGGTGTGATACCAGCCGCTATCAAAGCTGTTGAGGCTGTTGATGAGTGCGTTGGCAAAGTTGTTAAAAAGATTGATGAGGTTGGTGGAATCGCTTTAATTACTGCTGACCATGGCAATTGTGAAAAGATGATTGCTGATGATGGTACAATCTTTACAGCTCATACAACTAATCTCGTACCTTTCATTGTAACTGATGAAAATGTTAAGTTGAAAGAGTTAGGTAGTTTAGGAGATATAGCTCCAACAATGCTTAAGTTGTTAGGGTTAGATAAGCCTAAGGCAATGACAGGGGAATCGATCATTGAGTAGATATGATACCGAGTTGAAATACCTTAAGTTTAAAGATGCATTTTATGTGTTTCTTTATGGAGGAGTTCTATCAGTATTGTTCGGTTTGATGGTTGGGTTCATCGATTACTATCTACAGATTTACATCGGTTTTTCATTTTCAGGTTTACTGTTTTTTCTAAGCAGTATTCAAATTGGTAAGATGGTTAGAAATCAATACGAGTATCCGCATATTGTCTATATATTGTTCACTGGATTTTCATTGGTTGTTCAAGCTTTTATCATTTTCTTCTTACCATTTGTATTTAGTGTAGTTTTAGAGTTTGAATCACCACTTTATGTTTTTGATTATACGCTTTATTGGGTTGTTTTGAGAGGTTTTTTGTTAAGTTTAGTTAGTGGTTTTAATTTTAATAGTTGGTTGACATTATTGATTTACACTATTGGTGTATATCTTGGAGTCAAACAGACTTATTAGATAAATATAAAAAAGGAGATGGATTATATGCCAAATATTAGTAGTATTTATGCAAGAGAAGTTTTAGATTCAAGAGGAAATCCAACAGTTGAAGTTGAAGTTTTTACTGAATCAGGAGCTTTTGGTAGAGCGATGGTTCCAAGTGGAGCTTCAACAGGAGAACATGAAGCGATTGAATTAAGAGACGGAGATAAAGGTCGCTACCTTGGAAAAGGAGTTTTACAAGCAGTCAAAAACGTTAATGATGTGATTGCACCAAATTTAATTGGTTATGATGTCACTTTCCAAACAACAATCGATAAAGTGATGTTGGAACTTGATGGAACAAAGAACAAATCTAAATTAGGAGCTAATGCAATATTAGGTGTTTCAATGGCAGTAGCTAGAGCTGCTGCTGATTATGTTGGATTGCCACTATACCTTTATCTAGGTGGTTTCAACGCTAAACAGTTACCAACACCAATGATGAATATCATTAACGGGGGTTCTCATGCCGATAACAATGTTGATTTCCAAGAGTTTATGATTATGCCTGTTGGGGCTAAGACTTTTAGAGAAGCTTTGAGAATGGGCGCTGAGGTGTTCCATAACTTAAAGAAAGTTTTGAGTGGTTATGGTTTTAATACATCTGTAGGTGATGAAGGTGGATTTGCTCCAAATCTAGAGTCAAATGAAGCAGGGTTAAAAGTTATAATTGAAGCAATCGAAAAAGCTGGATATAAACCAGGAAAAGATATTGTTTTAGCTATGGATGTAGCCGCTTCTGAGTTTTATAACAAAGAAACAAAACTATATGAACTAAAAGGTGAAGGTAAAGAACTAAATAGTTCAGAAATGGTTAAATTCTATGAAGGTTTGGTTGAAAAATACCCGATAGTATCAATCGAAGACGGACTTGACGAAAATGATTGGGATGGATGGAAGGAATTGACTGATGCCTTAGGCAAAAAGATTCAATTGGTTGGTGACGACTTGTTTGTTACTAATACTGAAAAACTATCAAGAGGTATCAAGAATGGTGTAGCTAACTCAATTTTAATCAAGGTAAACCAAATTGGCTCATTAACTGAAACATTTAACGCGATTGAAATGGCTAAACGTGCTGGTTATACTGCAGTAGTAAGTCATCGTTCTGGTGAAACTGAAGATACTACGATTGCAGAAATCGCTGTTGCAACTAATGCTGGTCAAATAAAGACTGGGTCATTATCTAGAACAGATAGAATTGCTAAGTATAATCAATTGCTAAGGATTGAAGAAGAACTAGAAGAAGTAGCTGAATATTTAGGAATGGATTCATTTTATAATCTAAGATAATTTAATATGTTTAAAAGACTTTGGGGTATATGAAGTAATCTTTTTCTTTCAACCCTGAAGTTTTTTTATTTTATATCTAGCGATTCTTTGTAATTCTTTCCTTCATAATTATCCTTTCTTGTTGCTACAGAAGATGGCTCAAATTTCTTTTTATGAATAACTTTGTTAAAACAAAAAGAGTTTATCTTACTCAATGATTTACTATATCAAAAAAGTCATACTAGATATTATTCTAATATGACTCTTTATATTTAGTTGTCTTTTTTAAAGGAATACTTTCAAACTCAAGCCTTTTTTTAGTTAATCAACATTTACAAGCACTTCTTTAAGGAATAAATCTGTTAGTTTTGGATCAAACTGTTTTCCAGAGCATCTTATTAATTCTTCAATTGCTTCTTCCTTTGTTTTTGCGTTCTTGTAAGGTCTAATAGAAGTCATTGCTTCATAGGCATCACAGACAGAGATTATTCTAGCAAATAGTGGAATCTCTTCTTGTTTTAAACCTTGAGGATAACCAGCTCCATCCCATCTTTCATGATGTGATAAAGCATATTCAGCTAATCTAGAATACTGGTCTGCAGCTCTAAGAATATTATAGCCGTTTTCTGTATGTTTTTTGATGACTTTGTATTCACTTTCGCTTAACTTGCCTGGCTTGTTGAGGATTGAGTCAGCCATCGTTATCTTACCGATGTCATGATAAAGACCTGCTAGTTCAAGTTCTTTGAGATCATCGGATTTTAAACCCAATTTTTCTCCGAGAAGTTTAGAGTATTTTGCAACTCGCTCAGAATGGATTCTTTCTTGTTCATGTTTGGTTGTTAGAGTTTCAAAAATAGCCTTAATTGTGTTGTTTCTGATACTTTTACCTTCGGTTAATTTGTTACGATACATGGAGTTTTCAGCGTTTTTGAGGATTGTCTCTAGTTTATCGCTTTTGCTTTTGGTTATCTCGTAACCAATAGCAATCGATAATGGAACATTACGGATAATGATTTTTGACATGTCATCATGGATTCTATTCTTAATATTCTCAAGATTTGATTCGTCAGTATTTGCCATGATAATTGAAAACTCATCTCCTCCGATTCTTGAGACTACTGCATGTTTGGGAGTATTTTCCAAAATAATCTTTGCGGCTTTTTTTAGGGCAATATCACCAATATCATGTCCATAGGCATCATTGAGGATTTTTAATCCATTGAGGTCTAACATCATTAGACCTAAAGGATAGTTAGGTTCTTCATCTAACTTTGCAAACGCCTCAACAAAATAACGGCGGTTATAAAGGTCGGTCAAGAAATCGTGAGTTGAGATATATTCAATTTGCTTTTGTCTTTCCATGGGTTCAGTAATATCTCTAGTAATACCGACTGCACCAAATATTTCTAGTTGTTCATCATATAGTGGTGAAATGGATGATTCAAAGTAAAGTTCTTTATCTTTAGCTTTAAAAACCCAATCATAGATAAGATGTTGTCCTTCTAGGGCTTTGGAGTAGATTTGATCTCTTACTTTACCTTCTTCTTTAAAAACATCAATTATAGTTTTTCCAATAAAGAATTGAGGTGTTAGTCTGAGTTTTTCTAAGCCTCTTCCATATACAGAGACGAAGCGTTTGTCTTTGTCGATTTCAAAAATTATATCAGCTGTTGAATCCATCAAGAGTTTTACTCTTTGATTTTCAACAGATAAATCATTCTGAGCTTTTTTAGTCTGAGAGAAGAAATAATCAGCTGAATCAAGAGCTTCATTAATGGCTTTGACGACTTGTTGATACTCCTTGTTTCGGTTTTCATCAAGACGATAAGAAATGTTTTTCTCAATATCGATTGCTAGAATATCGTCAATTAAAGTCTTAAAAGGTCTTTGTATTCGGTTTTTAAAAATTAAGAAAAAACTTATACTTGAGAAGAAAACTATAAAACTAGCAAGAATGCTGATGTTTCTCAAAACATAAAAATTTGCGGAGTATTCACTTAAAGGCATAAAGACTCCGAGGTAGTAATTATTTGAGTTGCAACATGAATAGGCCATTACACCGTTAATGCCATCGAGAGTAATAGTTTCAATAAAACCTTCTTCCTCAGAGAAACCAGTAAAAATATCAGTGGGTTGTGGTCCTTCTTCAAGATCTATTGTTAAATTGGGATAAGCTATCAATTGCATATCACTATCTACTAAAAAAGCAAAACCTTCTTCCCCAATCTTTTGTTCCGCTATGAAAGAAGTTATAGCTAATATATCGATGTCAGTAGCTAAAATGCCTTTTAAGCTATTATCGGGATTTCGGAGCGCTTTTGAGATTGTGACAATTACTCTGTCTTTTGACAGGTTTACGTAGCTTGGTGTATAATTAATACCTTCATTGTTTTCTGCTAAGATATACCAAGGGCGGTTAGAGAAATCAAGACCTGGAAGAGGTTCAAACAAACTGGAATTAATCATTCTTAAATCAGGGGTAGCGTAGTAAATAGAAAAGATTAATTCATTATCATTAGCGATATCTGTGAGATAACTCAATATATCAGATTCATTATCAGAGTGTTGTTCAATATAATGACTTATGTTATTGATACTGGTTTCTATTCTTTTAAATTGATGGTTAATCTTGCCTTGGGCTAGATTTCTTTCTAAAAGAAGGTTTTCCTTTTGAACTACTTCAATTAAATTTGTAGTCTGAATGAATACCACAGTAAATAGACTCATAACTATAATAGCAAAAATCCAAATTAATACATAAGTTTTTTTAATCAAGTTCATAAGATACCACCAGATACTAAATATTTTTTTGGTTTAATTTGTCGACAAAATATATATGAGCAAATATATATTATATGTCTATTATAACAATAAACTTGATATTTTAAAATAGAATAATTGAAACTAAAAGAAGTATGTCAAAATAAGATTAATGGAGGTTTAAAGTGAAAAAAAAGATATATTTAACACTTCCAAAAAAAGAAAACTGTGATATAATAATAATGTTCGATTTATTATGATTATCAAGGAGGGTTGATTATGAGTTGGCTACATTGGGTATTATTTGCAATTTCATTGTTGTTAATCACTTTAGTAATGGTTCAAGAATCTAAAGATGATGTTAAAAATACATTTTCTGGTGAAAAATCAGATTTATTCAAAAACCAAAAGCAAAGAGGATCTGAGTTGTTTATGGCAAGACTTACAGCCGGGGTTACAATAGCTTTTGCGGTTTTAGCTATTTTAGCATTAGTCATAGTTTAAGAACACATTAGGTGTTCTTTTTTATTAAAGAAGGGAGGAGTAATCAATGAGAAAACAGCTTATCAATATATTAAGAAAAGCAGCTTATAAAGATAGGACTTTTATAGCTATTGCTTCAAGACTGCACCTTTCAAGCAAAGAAGATTTTGAGTTATTGTCAAATCATCTATTAGAGTTGTCTAAGGATAATAAAATCTACCTGGACAATGCAGGGCATTATGTCTATATTGATAACTCTGACCAATATGTTAGAGGAAGATTAGATTTAAAGCAAACAGGCTATGGATTTGTTGTTGTTGAAGATAAAGAGATGCCAGATGTCTATATAGCAAAGAGCAATATCAATACCGCTATGAAAGATGATTTATGCCTTGTGAAAATTATTAATGTCAAATCCAATAATAGATATGAGGGTAAAATAGAACAGGTCATCGAAAGAAAAGTAACTGATATCGTTGGTGAGTTTTATCATGGTCAAATTTTTCCTAAAGATTATCATGATGATATTGTTTATAAATTAAGAAAAGATGACCTTAAAAAAGTCAAGAATCACCAACTTCTAAAAGTAAGAATTATTGATTATGGACATCGAGTGGTAAAAAACACAAAACTAATCGAAATTATCGGTAATGTAGATGATGAAGGAATAGAGATTTTAGAAGTAGTTCACAAATATAATTTGATTCATAAGTTTTTAGATGTAGAGAATGCTTGTGCTAGAGAACTCAATCAAGATATAAAATCTGAAGATTTATTTAATCGTATTGATTTGAGAAAAGAAACGATTTTTACGATTGATTCTGAATCAACAAAGGATATCGATGATGCAGTTTCAATAAAGAGAAAAGGAATTAATTATTTATTAGGCGTTCATATCGCGGATGTAAGTCATTATGTCAAAGAAGGTTCAATTTTGGATGAATCAGCATTTAGAAGAGGAACAAGTGTCTATTTAGCTGATTCAGTGATACCGATGTTGCCAAAAGATTTATCAAATGGCATATGTTCTCTAAATCCAGATGTAGATCGTCTGACTTTGAGTTGTGAGATGGAGATTACTTCATTAGGAGAAGTTGTAGATTATCGGATTTTTCCTTCGGTAATTCATAGTAAATACAAAATGACTTACACTAATATAAATAAGATGTTAGAAGAGGATGAAGAGATAATTCTTGAATATCAAGATATTTATCATGATGTTTTGTTAATGGGAGAACTTCAAGAAATTCTTTTCAATATCAGAGAAAAAATGGGTTCAATTGACTTTGAAACTTTAGAACCAAAATTGGTTTTCGATAGTCACGGGAAATTAACTGATATCTTAATTAGAGATCGAAGAAGAGCAGAGAGATTAATTGAGGAGTTTATGCTTGTTGCTAATCAGGTTGTAGCTACACATGTTTATAATATGCAATTACCTTTCATCTATCGTATTCATGAACTGCCTAGTGAAGAAAGGTTGATGAATGTCTTTGATTTTGTCAAAAGATTGGGTTTTGAGGTTGAAACTGATTACTCACAAGAGAACTTGCAGGCACTATTGAAAACTGTAGATAATACTACTTATGAAAAAGTTGTCACAACCTTGCTATTAAGATCTATGTCAAAAGCAAGATATTCAAGAGAAAATAAAGGACACTACGGTTTAGCGTTTGAAAACTATACTCACTTTACCTCTCCGATTAGAAGATATCCAGATTTGATTGTGCATAGATTCTTAAGAAAGTATCTTTTTGATAGTAATCTTGAGATTAATAAAGATGTCATAAAGAAATTAGATGAGATTGCAAAACAAGCATCTGATACAGAAAAGATAGCTATGAATGCTGAAAGAGAAGTATTGGATATCAAAAAAGCAGAGTACATGGAACAACATATTGATGAAGTTTTTACAGGAATCATTTCATCGGTTTTAAAGTTTGGAGTTTTTGTGGAATTGCCAAATACAATAGAAGGTTTAGTTCATATATCCACTTTCGAGGAACAAATGCTTTATGATGAAACAAATTTATCTTTAAAGTCTCAGGAGTCAAATATTGAATATCAAATTGGTCAGGAAGTAAGAGTTAGAGTAGTGAAAGTTAATGTCTTATTAGGCAGAATTGACTTTATAATAGTTCAGGGTGATAATAATGAAGATATTGACAAACAATAAAAAAGTAGCTCATGATTATTATATTCTTGAAACATATGAATGTGGGATTGTTTTAAGAGGAACAGAGATAAAATCGATTAGATTAGGAAAGTTTTCCATCAAAGAAAGCTATGTTAAAATCAGCGATGATTATCAAATGTATATTGTAAACATGCATGTAGCTAGATATGAACAAGGTAGTATTTTTAATCATAAGGAGACAAGGAATAAGAAACTTTTGATGGTGAAGAAAGATATAATTAAAATAGCTCAAAAACTTAAACTTGAAGGCCTGACATTAGTGCCAACAAAAGTTTATTTGTTGAACGGTTTTTGTAAGTTAGAAATTGCATTATGCAAAGGAAAGAAACTCTATGATAAAAGAAATGCTCAAAAAGAGAAAGATGCTTCAAAACATATCGAAAAAATGGTATAATTAAATAAAGGGGGCTGTTTTGGATTCGACAGGGTAGTTCAAGTTTGATAAGCATGCTATCGGCAGATATAAAAATGCAAGGTTAAATATAACCGGAAATCAAAATTACGCTTACGCAGCTTAAGAAGAAGTTGCGAATTCATGTAAGCTTGCCTATAGGCTTATTTGAATTTCAGAATATAGGATTGCTTGACTTTTTGCCATCTTAAAATGGTTAGGTGAAATTAATAAGATTAGGCTTTAGATTGTTTGTTGATTAGCAATCTTTAACTGAAAAAATATAGTTAACTAAGCATGTAGAAAGTTGAATGATTGGCTATTTTGGACAGGGGTTCAAATCCCCTCAGCTCCACCATA
>CAZSVO010000030.1:0-12983 GCA_964610325.1 uncultured Candidatus Izemoplasmatales bacterium | reverse complement strand
AAGAAAGGATAAGTATACTCAAAACAATAAAACTATCTATTTTGAGTATACAAGGTTTTTATGGAGAAGGTGTTAATTATTGGAGCTGGACTAACTGGACTCAGTGCTGGGATTGCACTTCAAAAAAAAGGGATTAATACGGAGATCTTTGAAATGGCACCTTGGCCTGGTGGTGTTTGTACAGCTTGGGTTAGAAATGGTTATACATTTGATGGCTGTATTCACTGGATGGTTGGAACAAGAGAAGGCGAACTAATGCGTAAGATGTATGAAGAAGTACATGCTTTAAGAGAGGATAGTATCATCTATCATCTTGATAGTATTACTTTAGAAATAGATAATGAAACATATGTTATCCCTTTAGATGTAGTAGGATTTAAAGACTTCTTTCTCGATTTTGCTCCAGAAGACAGTATAGAGATTGTCGCTTTTTGTAAAGAAGTAGAAAAGATTTCCAAAAGCAAGTTGATTCCTGGCTCTCCTCAAAATATCAAAGAGTTTTTTTATGCGATTACAAAAGGCAGAAACTTTTTGAGAACAGTCGTTAAATATGTTGATATTACAGTCTCAGAGTATTGCGAACGTTTTTCTAATAAGGAACTAGTGAAAATAATCTATCATTTGATGGGACCTTCAATGTCTGTGTTTGCTTTGTTCATGATGCTTGGAACTAGGATGGGTAAAAATGGTGGCTTTCCGATGGGTGGAGCTTTGACTATGATAAAGAACATGCACGAATACTACCTTTCTTTAGGAGGGAAAACATCATTTAACACAAAGATTGATGAGATTGTTATTGAAAATGGTAGAGCAAAAGCTATTAAGAGTAATGAAAAAGAATACCTAGGATCTTATGTAATAGTAGCTTGTGATATTCATTACACATTGAAGAATATGCTTAAAGATAAATACCCTCATCCTGTTTTAAACCTTATGTTAGAAGAGATGCCTTTATTTGAACCATTGATGCTTATCTCTTTAGGTTTAGATAAGAAGTATCCGATACCCTATAGTGCTATTTGTTCTATGACAAAACCAATCGATACTGGGGGAATGAATAAAACAAGCCAATATCAAATTAGAACTTTTGATTTTGATAGTAGTTTTGCTCCTAAAGGATGTAGTAGTGTTTTAGTTACATTATCAGCTAATTTCAACTATTGGCAAAATCTACGAGAGACAGATTATCAAACTTACAAAAACGAAAAAGAACTAGTAGCTAAGAAAATAATAGATGAGCTAGAAACTAGGTACAAAGGAATAAAAGAATCTGTAAAAGTTAAAGATATAGCTACACCTTCAACATATTTTCGTCTAAACAATCTTTATATGGGATCATATGAAGGGTTTTTGCCAGTTCCAAAGGCTTTAAAGATGAAAATCAAAAAACAGATTATAGGAGTAAAGAATCTTTATTTAGCTGGTCAATGGATTACTCCAGGTGGAGGTATACCACCAGCGATATTAGATGGCTTGAGAACTGCAAAAACAATCATAAAAAAATATTGAAAATAAAGTAAAGGAAGAGAAAATTATGAAAACAGGTATTATTGTTTATTCTATTACTGGGAATACAAAATCAGTTGCTCAAAGACTATTGGATTCGATGATTGAAAAAGAGATTGATGCTTCTTTACAAGAAGTAAAAGCTGTCTCTGATGACACAGAACAAAAACAAGTTGAACTTATTGAAAGTCCTGATGTTAAGAGTTATGATAGGGTTATTTTTGCTTCACCAGTCCACGCTTTTTGTCTTTCAAAGGTTATGAGAACTTATTTATCAGAAATCGATAGTCTAGCAAACAAAGAAGTTATCCTTTTCGTGACTCATCACTTTCCTTTTGCATGGATGGGTGGTAACTCTGCTCTTCGTCAGATGAGTCAAAAGGTATTAAGTAAAGATGGGAAAGTAAAAGCGATGTTTTCAATAAATTGGAGTTCTAAAAAAAGAGAATTGGGTATTCAAAAAATGATTGAACAGGTTCTTCAATGAATAGGAAAATAATCATAATTTTTAGTGTAATTCTTGGTTTTATAATATTGATGATTGTTTCTGTTAACATTATAAGCAATGTAGCAACTAAACAGATGGAGAGTTTTTTACAAGATCCAATAGAATTTGTCGACTTAGATGATATAGAAGATGGATTATACAGCGGTGAAGTCAAAACAATTCCGATTAGTGTAATTGTTGAAGTTGTTGTTGAAAATCATCAAATGATTGAAATAGTCATTGTCAAACATCGCAGTGGCCAAGGAGAAGCAGCTGATGCAATTATTGATAACATTTTGTTAGAGCAATCTCTTGATGTTGACGTTGTTGCTGGAGCTACTTATTCAAGTAAAGCAATTGTTATTGCTATAAATGAAGCTTTAAGTAAAGAACCTAAAATAAGATAAAGCTTAGCTTTTTAAATTTGTTTGTGAACCAAATAGAGATTATTTGTTTTTTTTGCTAACTAGATATGATATATTGAATAGAGTGAAGTTTTCTTAGAAAAATATCTAAAGTTGAGGATTGATATGAAAATTGTTGTAGTCCATGGGAGCCCAAGAAAAGGGAATACTTTTAAAGCAACCGAATTATTAAAGAAGAAAATGCTTGGCAAGGGAGAAATCGAATTTGTCGATTTCTTCTTGCCAAAAGATTTACCAGAGTTTTGTTGTGGTTGTATGAACTGCTTTCTTAAGGGTGAAGAGAAGTGTCCTCATAGTATTTATACATTACCAATTATAGAACAGTTTAAAACAGCAGATGCTTTGATATTTTCAACTCCAGTATATGCTTTGGCAGTAAGTGGTTGTATGAAGTCTTTTCTAGATCATTTTGCATATACATTTATTGTTCATCGTCCAAACTCCGAAATGTTTAGAATGAAGGCTTTTATTTTAACTTCAACTGTTGGTGCAGGTTCAAAAGCTGCAATTAAAACAATCAAAACTAGTCTTAAGTTTTGGGGGGTAAATCGAGTTTATTCTTATAGTTTTGCAACTTTTGGGGATGAATGGAATGTCATGAGTGATAAGAAAAAAAGTAAAATAGATAGACAGATTCAAACTAAAGCAGATAGTTTTTATAATGAAGTTGCTTCTAAAAAGAAGCATAGACCGTATTTGTATATTAGGATGATGTATATGGTAACTAAGCTTTTGATGAGAAAATATTATGAAGATTCTTCACTTGACAAGCAGTATTGGATTGAAAAGGGTTGGTATAGCGGGGCTAAGAACCCTTTTAAGACTTAGAATGTAAATTAGGATAAATATATGACTAATCAAATTACAGTAGACAAAATGGCTGTTAATAAAACCGTATATTATTTCTCAGGAACAGGGAATTCATATTTTGTTGCTAAAAGAATAGCAAAAGGAATAAATGGAAGTTTAAAATCGTTGCTAGCACTTGATGGTGATTGTGGTATCTTTGCTGATATTGTTTGTTTTGTCTTTCCTAGCTATGATTTTAAACCACCAAGAAAAGTTATTGAAATAATTTCTAAGTTAGAATCCTTTCAGGCCAAACATGTGATTGCGATTAGCACTTATGGGATTGCATTAGCAAAGACTTTAGTTCATTTTGAAAGAGTGTTAAAAGAAAAGAAGATTGTGTTAACAAGTGGTTATGGAATTAAAATGCCTCATAACGCAGTAGGTTCTATCATTTTTACTGATGATGATAATCAAATAATATTAGACAAGGCAGAAAGAAGAGTAAAAAGTATAATCGCTAATATTAATTCAAAAAATTTTGGAGTTATTGAAAAGACAACTGTTTTTGAAGGAATGACAATTTTGAAGCAATTACCTAAAGTGCTTAAGTTAGTATTTATTCTAATTTTTAAAGGTGCTAAAGCTTTGGAGTTTTCTGTTACAGAAAATTGTAATAGTTGTTTTCAGTGTCAAAAAATCTGTCCGGTTAACAATATTGTGATATTAGAGGGAAAGCCTACTTTTAAAGATAGATGTACAAGTTGTTTCGCCTGTTTGCAATGGTGTCCTAAAAGAGCAATTCATATCGGTAAATATAGTTTTAAAGCAATGGCTTTAAGAAGTTACCATCATCCCTTAGTAAGCGCAAAAGTTTTAATTGAGCAGGGACTATTAGAGTAAAACTATTAATTAACAGCTTCATTTCAGATTTAATCAGATAAGTAAAAAGAATGGTTGTTTTAATTTGTGAACAAAAGGAATTCTGAAAGGAATCCTTTTTTTATTGACTCTAAATAACTAATATATTATAATATGAGTATACTCATATTAGGGGGTTAAAATGTCTAGAATAACTCAATCAACAAAAACTGAAACAAGAGATTGCATCTTAAAGCAAGCAAAGGAGCTGTTTACAAGCTTGGGTTATGATAAAACAACTACTAAGGCTATAGCTAAGAAGTGTAAGATAGCAGAGGGAACTCTTTTTAACTATTTCGCTAATAAAGATGAGATTTTAGTTACTGTTTTTGAGCAGATTGTTATTGATTATGAAGAAGACTCAAATCAAGTATTGCCTTCAGCTGAACAGATATTGATAGAAGCTAGTATTAGACCTGTTAAAAAGATTAGTGTTGTTTCAAAAGCAATCTTAATCGATATCTTTATAATTATGATTAAGATGGCGAAGAAGAAAAAGAAAATCTATCAAAAGTTCGCAGAAATAGATCTAGCATATATGAAGGATTTAGAGAGATTGCTTGGTGTTTATTTAGATTTAGATAATACTACTGTTGATGAATTAGATTTATCAGAAATAATCTATGGTGTTGTTGCGTCTGATTTTATGCTTTACTTATATGATACAGAAAGTAAATACAATGATTTTGAAGAACGAGTTACAAGAAAACTAAGGTTTATTTTAAAACCATATATTAGGGGAGAGAGTTATGCTGATAAAAATGATTGATGTTTCAAAGATTTATGAAACAGGAGAAATTCAAACTAAAGCTTTGAACGAAGTGAATTTAGAGATTGTACAAGGTGAGTTTATTGTTGTTTTGGGTCCTTCTGGTTCAGGAAAATCAACACTTTTAAATGTCCTTAGCGGACTAGATGTTCCGACTAGAGGTCAGATTTTTATTGAAGAGTTAGAAATCAGTAAACTAGATCAAAAAGATTTAACTAGATTTAGAAGAGAAAATCTTGGTTTTATCTTTCAGCAGTACAATCTCTTATCAACTTTAACTGTTAGAGAGAATGTCGAACTAGGTTATCAGATTGCTAAAGAACCTTTTGATATTGATGAGATGTTAAAGAGTGTTGATATCTTTGATCAAAAAGATAAGTTCCCGACTCAAATGTCAGGAGGTCAACAACAAAGAGTATCAATAGCAAGAGCTTTAATCAAGAAGCCAAAAATCTTGTTTTGTGATGAACCGACTGGAGCATTAGATGAGAAAACAGGGAAAGATATTCTTGCTTTATTGAGTCAACTAAATAAGAAATATCAAACAACTATCATTTTAATCACTCATAACCCAGCAATTGCTTTGCTTGCTAATAGGGTGATTAAAATGAACTCAGGTAAGATTGTTGATATTTACAGCAATAAAGTTAAAGTTGATGCAAAAGACATATCTTGGAGTTAATCATGTTATTTAAAAATGTTATCAGGGATTTTAAGAAGAGGTTTGTTCAGGTAATATTGCTTGGGATCATTGTGGTTTTAAGTTCCTTTGTTTATGTTGTGATCGCTTATTCTGTTGGTGCTTTAAAAGGACCAACTGAAGAATATTTTGAAGAATATCGACAAGAGGAGTTTAATGTTACCATCAATAATCAGATATTAGAACATGAATACGATTTGATTACTTATCAAGGTTTAGAGAGTATAAATACCTTATCTGATCTGTATCATCAAAGTCAAAATGATTTTGATGCACTTATAGACAATAGAATAGATGACTTTTATAACAGTTATGACAGTGTGATTTTAGAAGCTAGATTATATAAAGATTTGGTTGTCAATACATCCGAAACTCAACATACCTTCCGTTTCTTAAAAGATGCATCAAACATCAATCTTTCATATATATCTGAAGGAAGAAAACCAACCGAGATAAATGAAATCGCATTGACTGAGTATTATGCTTTAGCACATGGGATTTCAATTGGTGATTCGATAACTTTAGAAGATGTGAGTTATCAAGTGGTGGGTTTTGTTTTCTTTCCAGATTATTCTTTGATAATCTTTGGTAATGAATTCATCATTAACAATAAAACCAGAACGCTGGCTTTATTGTCTGATCAAGGGTTTAGAGAAATCAATAGTAATCTAGAAGTTGTTTTAGCTGGATTGTTTGCAAAAGAAGTCAATAAATCGCAATATATCAGATCGATTGATATCGATTATGTCTTAAATATCAGTTTAACAGAAAACACCATGAGAAGTGGAGCTATTTATGAAGAGTTAGCTGGTGGCGAGGCGATGGGAGTTATGATTGCGTTGATAATTGCAATTATGGCTGTTTTTGTTGTTGCTTTAATGATTAGTAGAATCTTGAATGATCATAAGGGAGCGATAGGGATTTTAAAAGCTTTGGGTTATCATAATTATGAGGTGACTTTACCGTATTTATTGTTTATCCTAATGCTTTCTTTACCAGGATTGATTATTGGTTATTATCTAGGATTTATATTAGCTGAGCCTTTAAAAGACATTTATGTGGGTATTTATATTTTGCCAGATGCACCAGTATTACAAAATATTCATGTATTCATTGTGAGTTTTGTTTTGCCATTATTTGTTTTGCTTGGTCTTGGATATCTTGTGGTCTCCTTGATTTTGAGAAAACATCCAATTGAGTTGATGAACCCGACTGTTGTTAAGAATAAGCCATCTAAGTTTAAAATCAATCTGCCTTTTATTAAGAATGCAAAGTTATTAACGAGATTGAAGCATGCTTATATCATGAGGAATTTAATCAGATTTTCTCTGTTTTTAATTGGTGTGTTTACCGCTGTTTTCTTGATTTTGATGTCTTTATCAATGATTGATATCTTTGATAAAACCATCAATCAACATTATAATCAAATAGATGTTAATTATATCGGTTATTGTGATTTGTATAGCGGATGTAATCAAGAAGATGTGACTCATGATCGAGTTATTGAATTACCTAATGTAATGGCTGGAGAAAAAAATGTAGTTGTTATCGGCTTAGATGCTGATAACTTGTTTCATCCTTTGTTTGAGAATGGTGAGAATATCACTTCAAAACTAAATGAAGAAGGTGTAATCATTACCAAAGGCATGGCTTTGACAACCGGACTTAAGGTTAATGATGAAGTTGTTTTGTCTTATGGTAATGAAGAGATTAAGTTGGAAGTATTAGCAATCCAAGATGAATATATCACAGATAAAATGTATGTTAATCGTCAAACTCTTTCTAAATACCTTACTAAAGGATTTATAAGTAATTATTATAATGCTGTTTATTCAGAAGCAGAGTTAAGTGGTGATTATTTGTATGTATTAAATATCGATGATTTGATTGAGCAGAGTAAAGATTTAGCAAATCTAGGGAATGCGATGAGTTATGTATTGATTGTTAGTTCTGTTTTTATCGGGGTTATTGTGATGATGTTGATATCTAGTTTATCTTTAGAAGCGTATTTTTATGACATCAGTTTGTTTAAAGTTATCGGGTATACCGATAAAGAGATTCAAAAAGTGTTCATCAATAGTTATCAATTTTATACTGTGGTTGTATTCTTGATTTCTATTCCGGTTAGCATGGTTAGTTTTGAATTGATTACTTGGTATTTATCTAGCCAGTTTGGAATGATCTTTCCAATGACTTTAAGATTGATGGATTATGTTGTTGCTTTTGTTTTGACTATGGGTATTTTCTATATAGCTGTGCCCATTGCAAAACATAAGTTGAATAAACAAACTCTTCAAGAAAGTCTAAAGATTTATCAAGTGTAAGAAGTCTAGATATAGGTTTATCTTTAAATCATCAGGCAACTAAACTAGTCGTATAAAATTGGTATGTGACTTGTTTATGTTTGCCTTTTTTGATAGAATGTTTATTAACGAGGTGATTTTTTTAATGAGAAAAGTGTTTTATCTAAGCATTATTATGTTGTTTTTTGCCTTTAGTTGTAATAACTCTACAACTCAAAGCACCATAAACACTACTATAGGAGAAGTGACTATGGTGTTGTATGCTGATGTGGTTTTATATGATGAGTTAGGTGAAGTGTGGCAGACATATGAGAATTTAAACCGTTTTAGTACTGTTGAATTACCTTATGTAGAATCTGAAGGTAAAGTTTTTATTGGTTGGACTGATGGAGAAGAGATTTACTATCCTGAGATTATCGTTTCTAAAGACATAGAGTTAACACCTGTGTTTGAGGTTGTTGAAGATGTTTTTGAATATAATATTTACAATGAAGAAGTAACTATATATGGTTATAGTGGCAATGCATTGTATTTAAGAATACCAGAGTTGATTGAAGGCAATAGAGTTACAAGTATTTCTTCCAATGCCTTTTATCAACTAGATATTATTGAAGTTAAGATACCAAATACAGTTTTGAATATTTCGATGTTCGCTTTTAAAGAATGTCTTAAGCTTAAGAGCATATCTTTTTATGGCGATTATTTTGGTGAAATGAAAGGATTAATAAGTGCAGCGAATTTTGATAATTTTATTTCTTCGAATGCTGATACATGTATTATCGATGAAATAGAATCGGAAACTTCTTGGACATATCAAGCAGGTTGTCCGGTTAAGGCAGTCACCGGAAAGACTGAGGTAGTAATAATAAGTGGCATTGAGTTCTATCAATATCATATTATCTACGATTTAAGATATTATGATGATTACTTCTTGAGTTTAACTATAAGTGATAGAGCGTTTTCGCATTTACCTGAGTTAAAAAGTGTTGAGTTTAGCTCAAAATATTATCGGTTTAGTGCTTATATATTTGAAGAAACACCAAAATTAAGTGAAGTTGTCTTTTCAGAGGAAAATAATACTTATGAAGTTGTTGATAATGTTGTTTATAGTGAGGATTTAACTGTTTTATATTATCATCCTAATCTAGAAACGGTAACGAGTTTTGTTATTCCTGAAACAGTAGTAAGAATATATTCTTTTGCTTTTGGACAGAATAGCTATCTTGAATCGGTTTATATAGGAGAAAATATTGAGTTTATCAATCTTTTTGCTTTTGGAAAAGCTTTTAGTTTAGAAGAGATTATTGTTTCAAGTGAAAACTCAAAATATTTTAGTGTTGATGGTGTATTGTTTGAAAGAGTAAGTAATGATTCAATAGTATTGGTGAGTTATCCACTAGCAAAAATAGGGTCTAGTTATGTTATTCCAAGTGATGTGGCATATATAGCTGATTCAGCTTTTGCATATAATGATAATTTAGAAGAAGTTATTTTAAATGATGGTTTAGTTATTATCGGAGACCAAGCTTTTTTATATACTGAGAATATCACTGAGATTGATATTCCTGCTTCAGTGGAAAGAATCGGTTATTATGCTTTTGGAAGAAGTGGAATTAAAGTTGTTATTATTAGAAGAAGTGTAGTGGTAGATGGTAGTTTTACTTTAAATTTTGGTTTTGATTATTTGCTTAATGACATTGAGATATATGTACCTGATGATTCTTTTGATGAATATTATAATAATGAATTATGGAGTATGTATAAGGAGTTTTTAAAGAGGATGTCAGAGTATCCTAATGAGGAATAAAGAACATTTTATAAAATTTAGTGATTATTAAGCTTTTTAGTAGTTTTTTGATTTATTTTTTATAAACATATGACAAATATGCTGTTTTAATATTAATCGATATAAAGTATAATGTTATTAATACGAATGCAAGAATTAGAAAACACCGAGAATTGTATTGTTTCGGTGGTACTATATCAAGAAACGGCCAAGTTAAAAATATAGTAAGTTCATTTTAACGATTAATTGCCTAACTTGTTTTGTTTGTAATTCTCTTCATATTCATTTGGTGAAACATAACCAAGTCTTCCGTGAATACTAGTTGCATTGTAAAATGTTTCAATAAACTCAAATTCTAGAATGTACATTTTTGTCTACAACATGGATTTTATGAGCGTTATGATGCTATTTGCTTCCAAGTTAATCTAGTTCATATTATATATTATAAAAGTCCTTTGGGCTTTTTTCTTCTTTTAGTATCATCTTATTTTATGAAACCCTATTGGTATTATAAAAGTCTTATTATATAATACGATATTATGAGGAGGATTTTCATGGCTTTAAACCAACCAGAATTAACAGATCAAGCACTTTCTTTGTTAAGAGATCCATCTAATTTTCAATGGGTAGTAATACCTTTGTTAGCTTTTGTAGTTTATGTATATGCAAAAGCTTATGAAGAAAAGAAGTATAAACAAATAGCAGCTGGGTTAGCTTTATACATGACTCACTGGTTTTTTGAGATAGTAAATGCTTTAATACAAAAATTTAGTGGTCATGCATTATGGACTGTCCCAGATGGCACCTCATATCTATTACTAGTAGGTGTTGGTATTGAACTAAGTTTAATGTTTTCGGTTGCAGGGTTAATACTAAGTAAATTATTGCCAGAAGACAGAAAATTAAAAATACTTGGTATTAATAATAGAGTGTTTTTTGCTATTGCTAATGCAGCATTATTCTCAGTAATAGAAATCTTCTTAGCTACTACTAATGCATTTCATTGGGTATATCCTTGGTGGGGTTCAATAGCAGTATTTATAACAGTGTATATTCCTTTCTTTTTAGCAGCTCATTTTGCTTATGATATGAAACCTAAGAATCAAATTAAGTTTATTGGTGGATTAGCTACTGTAAACATTATTTTGTTATTTGTCTTTGCTGGTCTTTTAGGTTGGATATAAAAAGGTATTATTAAGGATTTAACTTATGAAATCACAATGGCAAAAACTACCATTAGATAAGATTAATCTAAGAGGTATCCACTTAGATTTACTGCAAAGACAAGCAAAGGGATTATCAGGGCATATTGGTGAAGTGTTTCCTGATTTATCAGAAAACTCAGCTTGGTTAGGTGGAGATGGTGAAGCATGGGAAAGAGGACCATATTATATTGATGGTTTGATTCCTTTAGCTTATTTGATAAAAGATAAAGAGCTTATTAAAAAAGCTGATTTTTGGCTTAACTCAATTATGAAATCTCAAGATGATAAAGGGTTCTTTGGTCCCCAAAGAAACCTTGATTGGTGGCCTAGAGCTGTTGTATTAAAAGCAATGGTTTCTGCTTATTATGCTACTGGTAGAAAAGATATTATAGTTTTCTTAGAAAAGTATCTTGATTATATGAACAAGCATATCGACGAATCACCTTTTGGTTTATGGGGTTATGCTAGAGGTATGGAAGGAAAAGAAACTTTAGACTTTTTAAGAGAATTAGGTACTAAAGTTAATCTAGACGATTTAGAAAGCAAATGGAAAGAAAATACGATGGATTGGCAAGGGATATTTAGTAACTTTAATTATGTAAAGCCAACTCATCATTATTTAAATAAATATCTTTTTAGATTTGTCAAAAAATTTATTGTATTTTTTGACAATATCCAAAAGAAAAAGAAAAGCCCTAAGATTATTTCAAAAGATAAGATCATTAAAAATAGAAGTACAAAAAATCAACTAGTATTTCATGTTACTCATGGAGTTAATTTAGCCATGGCTTTTAAGTATTTAATGTACTTAGATGAAGATATAAAATCAATGTTTCAAGCAATCGATACAGTGAATAAGTTTCATGGTAATGCTCTAGGTTTGTTTTCAGCAGATGAGCATTTAAATGGTCCAACTCCAGATACTGGAGTTGAACTATGTACGGTTGTTGAGATGATGTATTCAATGGAAGAGGCATTAAGAGTAACAGGTAGTATGGAAGCAGCAGATAGGTTAGATACTTATGCTTATAATGCCTTACTAGCAACGATAACTAAAGATTTTACAGCACATCAATATGTTCAACAAGTTAATCAACTAGATTGTTTAGTTAAACGCCATAACTTCTATGATGTAAATAAACACGCTAATACTTTTGGCGTTGAACCAAACTATGGTTGTTGTGCAGCAAACATGCATCAAGGCTGGCCGAAGATGTTTATGTCATCTGTAATGAAAAATAATGATGGTTTAATAGTTTTTACTTTTGTTAATGGTAGTTATCAAATAGATTTCTATGATGGTTTCGTTTTGATTGAAGTTATTACAAATTATCCTTTCAAAGATAACGTTATTATTAAGTGTATTGATTCAACAGTTAGAAGTGATAAAGACCTAATAATAAGAATTCCTTATTTAGCTAAGGCTATTGCAAATTGTAATGATAGAATTGAGACAATAGAGAATAAAGATCAATATCTAGTTAAGTCAATTAGAAAAGGTGATGAGATAAAATTAGATTTTTCATTTGATGTTAAAACTCTGTTTAATACTGATGGAAGTGTTAGCATCAAAAGAGGACCGTTGTTATATGCTTTACCTATTAAATCAGAAGAGTTCTATCTTAAAGGTTATAAACCTTTTTATGATCGAGGTTATAAACCGTTAGAAGATAGAGAAATTGGAATTTTTCTAAAAGATAACCAGGCTATAGTAAAAAATTACAAATACATTGGAAATAATCAATTATTCTTTGAAAATACAAGTAGTTTAACTGTGATGGGATATGATGTTATTACAGGAGATAAAAAAGAAATAGAATTGATTCCTTATGGATTTACGATACTAAGAAGAACACAGTTTGAGTGGAAGAATACTATTTAGATATTTCTTAAAACAATAATCAATCAAATGCAGATAATATAATTTATCTGCTTTTTATATGGCTTGATAATACGATACAAAGTATAAGTAGATATTTACTATAATTGTATTAGTTGTTTTCAAACAAAAGTACTAGATTTCTTTTCTAAAAGAGACGGTATTGTCAATAATTTTGTGTAAATAAGATTCTATAGTTCTTTAAGAGTCTTT
>CAZSVO010000029.1:0-18610 GCA_964610325.1 uncultured Candidatus Izemoplasmatales bacterium | reverse complement strand
TTAAGCCACCATTTCTCTTTTTTGCTTTATGAAGTGTAAAACTGAGGTTATACCAAGATCGATGATTTGGACAGTTCTTGGGAATGTTCATTTATATCTTAAAGTCTATGATTTGGCGTTTTATTATTATAACTTGGCTATAGACGCATGTGAAGAGGGAAAAAGAATAGAAGCCTTGGCGATGTTATATAATAACGTCGGTGAGATTTATCGGGAATTGGGAGATTTTGAAAAAGCTTTAAGATCTTATGAGTCTTGTAAAAACATCTGTATTGAGAATAACTTTGAAAGAGTTCTTATGTATGCAACAGCAAATATCGGTGTTACTTATTATGAGATCAATGATTTTGACAAAGCATTAAAGAATTTGTTGGAGAGTTATAATAAATCAAAAATAACTAATAACTTTATAATTGAATACTTTGCTTCAAGGTATTTGGGTTTAACCTATGAAAAACTAAACGATTTAGCAAAAACAGAACAGTTCTTTAAAGAAAGTCTTGCTGTTTGTGATAAGTCAAATGAAGCTGTTTCAAAAGCTGAGATTTTAAAAGATTTTGGTAGTTTTTATTTAAAATCAGGTAGAACAGAAGAGGCTTTATTAAATCTTAACCAAGCATATGAGATTGCAAAAGAGTTGCAAGCTTACCAACTTATTATCGAAATAGTTGATTTATTTCAAGTGGTATATGAAGAAGTTGGAGATTACAATAAGGCATATGAGTATAATAAAATGAGATTCGAGGTTAGGGAAAAGAGAGAGTTACAAGAAAAGGAACAACGCTTGAGAAGTATAAATATTCAAATAAGCGTAAGAAATGTAATAAAAGAAAATGAAAGCATCCGTATTCTTAATAAAAAACTAAAAGATAAGACTAAATCTTTAGCAAAGGCAACAAAAGAGTTGAAAAGAATAAATAAAGAATTACAAGCGTTGAATGGCATTGATGGGTTAACTGAAATTGCCAATCGGAAGAAGTTGGATAACTATTGTAATGAGGTGATAAAGCTAAACAGCAAACGAAATGGAAAAGTTACCATGATGGCAATAGATATTGATGGTTTCAAAGAATATAATGATTACTATGGTCATTTGATTGGGGATGAAGCGCTGAAAGAATTAGCTAGAATCTTGAAGGATTCTATTATAAATATTGAGGGGTTAGCAGCTAGATATGGCGGAGATGAATTTGTTTTAGTTCTTCCAAAATCGGATTTAACTACTGCTCAAAAAATTGCGCAAAAGATTCAATTAGATTTATCAGATCGACGTATAGTCCATGAAAAATCTCCAATTTCGAAGTACTTGACAGTAAGCATAGGGATAGCAGAGATAGAAGCGATTTTGGATATTGAGTTTAAAACTATCATGAATTTAGCGGATAAAGCTCTATATAAAGCGAAGCAGACAGGTAAAAATAAAATCGTTTTTGACACCTTGTAAAAGGTGTTTTTTGTCATTTTTTTGTCAAATTTCAATAGTATAATATAATCTGAATAAATATCATATATGAAAAAATAAATTTTATGATATAATTCATATAGACATTTAACAGGAGGAATGATGCTTGTGATAAAACTTGTAAATGTATCTAAATATTATAATTCCAATGATGTGATAGCTTTAGGATTAAGAAAGGTCAGTTTAGAACTGGGCTTAAATGAATTCGTGGCTATTGTTGGTGAATCTGGTTCAGGTAAAACTACATTATTGAATGTAATCAGCGGTATGGATACTTATGAAGATGGAGAGATGTATATAAACGGTGAAGAAACATCGTATTTTTCTTTAAACGATATGGAAAACTATCGCAAAAAGTATATTGCGTTTGTTTTTCAAGATTACAATCTAATCGATTCTTATACAGTCTTACAAAATGTGGAAGCTCCTTTGATTTTATCCGGATATCCAAAGAACAAAGTCAAAAAAAGAGCTTTGGAAATTATAAAAAAAGTTGGTTTAGAAAAGCATATAAAGCATAAAGCCACAAAGCTGTCAGGCGGTCAAAAACAAAGGGTTGTTATTGCAAGAGCTTTGGCAAAGGATTGTCCGATAATTGCTGCAGATGAACCGACAGGAAATCTAGATTCAGCTTCAGCTAAACAAATTATTGAACTATTAGCTGAAATTGCAAAAGAGCGATTGGTAGTAATGGTTACTCATGATTTTTCTCAGGTTGAAAACTATGCAACCAGAAAGATTAGGATTTATGATGGAGAAGTAGTAGAAGACAAGGAATTGGTAAAAACCAATAAATTAAGCTTACCTAAATTAGATGACAAAGAATATAAAATGCCTTTTTCTTCTTCTTTAAAATTGAGTTTAAGAAATCTTTTTTCTGTGCCTAAAAAGACTTTTTTAATGTTTTTAGTCTTTACTTTCTTTTCTATTTTTATCGGCTTGGTTTATGGAGGATATGTTTTATCAAGTATTGAAACATCTTATTCTTATAATCAACACTTCAATTATACAAATCCTGACCGTTTGGTTGTTAAGAAGGCTAATAATCAACCCTTCTTAGATACTGATTTAGAACAACTATTGGGAGTATCAAAAGTAAAAGATGTAATAGATAGTGATTATGTTTTAGATGTATCACGAACGATGAGAACACTGGGAATAGACTCGGATTATTTCTCTGTTTCTTTTTTGCCGATATCTTTATTAGGTGATAGGGCTATGTTATATGGAATTATGCCATCATTAGACTATGAAGTAGTACTGGCAGCTGAGGCTTACATTTTGGAAGATGAAGATAAGTTAATCGGCCAAAACATTACTGAAGCATATGGGTGGTATGATAGTAATATGACATTGAAGATATCAGGAATTATTTCTAACGAGATTATTCCAGGTAATGAGAATTATTACCGTAATTTTGCATTTGTTGGTGATAAACTTTGGGATGAATTAGCAAAAAATACTTACTTAAGAAACTACGCTGAAGTATTTCTTTTGATAGCTGGTGAAAGAGTTCAATTACTTAATAATAACTTAACCATTGATGAGAGCTTAGAAGCAAATCAGATTAGAGCAAATATAATGTATTATAACTACTCTGATTGCCAAACAGATACTTGTGTTTCAAATACTAAGTTATCAATCTCAGATTATTATGTCAAACAAACAATCGACGTCGAATTCACTTTGACAAGTTCATTAGGGCAAGATCAGAATATTCATATAAGTCAAGAACTATATGATGAGATATTTTATGATGAGATTTATCAAGTAAGTGTTATAACTACCGATGATATTAATGTCGATGGTGTAGTAAGGAATATATCAAGAATTAGAGAAGGACTTTCGTTCAAATATAAGGTGGTATACCCATATGATTCAGCTTATTCAAATGAGTTTGAAGGGATACTATTATTGATAGCAAATATTGGAATGATTTTCTTAATATTTATTACTTTAACTGGTTCTACTTTAATTACATATGTAATATTTAAGATGATAATTAATACTAAAATGCATGATTATACGATATTTAGAACCATTGGAGCAAATCAAAAAGTTATCAAAAGATTCATTTATTTTGAGAATCTTTACATTGTTATGATGTCTTTTATTGTCTTTGTCATAGCTTCGATTGCAATTCCGAATAATCTACCAGAATATAGTGTTTTTAGAGCTTTTAAAGTGTTTGATTTTGGTAAGTATTTAGTCTATTTGTCACTATTGATTATGATGTCTTTATTTATTTCTAGAAGATATTGTAATAGGATTTTTAGTGGAAGCGTATCAAAGACTTTAAAGACAGATTTGAGGTAAGATTATGATTAGTTTAAAAAAGTTAAATAAGTTTTATAACAAAGGCAAAAGTAATGAAATTCATGTTATTAATAATACTTCATTGGATTTTCCTGAAACAGGGTTGGTAGCTTTAACAGGGCCTTCTGGTTGTGGGAAGACAACTTTATTAAATGTAATCGGTGGATTGGATAGTTTTCAAAAGGGTCAAATAGTTTTTGGGGACCAAGTTATCAATAAGTATAAACCACTTCAGTGGGATATCTTGCGAAACAAAAAAGTTGGATATATCTTTCAAAACTATAATTTGGTTTTGTCAAAAACAGTTTATGAAAATGTAGAGTTAGCATTAAATATGGCAGGACTCTATGACAAGGTGCAAATTGAAGAAAGAATAAACTATATCTTGACTAGTGTAGGAATGTATAACTACCGTAAACGTAATGTTAAAGCATTGTCCGGCGGGCAACAACAACGCGTAGCAATAGCTAGAGCTCTTGCAAAGGATCCAGCAGTAATTCTAGCAGATGAACCGACAGGAAACTTAGATGCAAACAATACGTTTGAAATCATGGGAATAATCAAAAAGATATCTGAAACTAGATTGGTTATTTTGGTTACTCATGAAAGAGGTTTAGTTGATTTTTATGCGGATAGAATAATAGAGCTATCAGATGGTAAAGTCATTCATGATTACCAAAATGCTGGTGGAAAATCTTTTGATCATGTTGATGAGCGTGATATTTACTTGAAAGACTTGAATTATGATGAAAGTTTAACAGATAGCAATGTAGATTACTACTATGATTATGAAAAAGATGAAACATTGAATGTGAAGTTGATTGAATATCGAGGTAACCTCTATGTTAAAGTTAAGTCAAAGAGAAAAATAAAATATCTTGATGAAGACTCAGAAGTAAGATTAATTGATGATCATTACAAAAGCAGAGAAGTGAGTGATTTAAAGAACTATGATTTCGATTTAACTAAGTTTAAAGAGATTGAGGTAGACAGTGTTAGAAAATCGTTTATTAAGTTCTCAACAACACTTAAGAATGGATTTTCTAGAGTGTTTTCGAAGAAAAAATTCGTCGGTAAACTTTTGTTGTTTGGTTACTTTATTATCTCTGCGCTTGTTGTTTTTCAGTTGGCATCTTTTGGTAATTTGACAAAGATTGAGGAAAAGGATTTTCTTAATACACCTAGGACATTATTGACGCTTGGAAGCAAAGTATATCCAGATACCAATTCATTGCGCAGCTATCTAACAGATATTGAAGGAATTGAGATTTCTCCTTATTTTGGTGCGGTTAGAACCTTGGTTAACTATCGTGATTATTATCAGGGTAATGCTAACGCCTATGTATCTGCATATCCAGTAAAAAAATCATTTTTTGAAGATGTAGAAATTCTACATGGAAGAATGTTGAATAATAATCTGGAAGTTGTGATCGATATTTGGCTAGCGGAAACGATTATAGAAGATAAAGCTTTGCTAGATTTAAATGTCACATCTGTTGAGGAGTTAGTAGGTTTAAAATATAGTTTTGATCAATATTATGGAGCAGTGTCTTTTGATATTGTGGGGATAGCTAATACTCAGTCGCCAATTGTTATAGTTGAAGATGAAGCAATTTTTAGTTTTATGAACAGATGGATTATTGATGCAATGGCACAAGGTTCAGCTAATAATCGTTATGTGGTTGTTGAAGGTGCCGATTTAACTAATGATAACCAAATCTTGGTTTACTCAGACAGTTTCTATAGTTTAGGTGAGACAATCGATATTTACGGGGTTGGTGCTAAAACAGTCGCAGGTAAATACCAATATACTAATGATGAATACGCGTTGAAGGACCCCTCAATGATAATAACTAATACTGCTTATTCAGAAGCTTGGTTAAACTCAGTTACATATAACTATCAAGACTATAGTTATAATGGAATTTTCTTTTATGCAGAGGATGAAGAGCAAGCAATTGAAGACTTTGCTGAAAAAGATTTGACTCTTTTTAATTCTTATGAATCAGAGAAAGAAAGTTTTAGAGAGGCTCAAATGCAAAGGAATGCTACTAGAATTACTTCAATCCTGATAATTGTGGTTGGTATAGTGGTTTATATCTTCTTTATGATGCGTTCAAGTATGTTGAGCAGAATTAAGGAGATAGGGGTTTATCGAGCTATTGGAGCGACAAAAATCGATATCTATAAGATTTTCTTCTCTGAGATTATAGGGATAACTACAGTAGGTTCGTTAACTAGTTATTTGTTATCATCTTATATAGTAAATCAGATTCAGAGACAATCTTCAGCTTTCTTTAATATTTTCTACTTCCCAATCTATCTTTTTATTGGAGGTATAATTGGAATTTACCTGTTAAATATTATCTTTGGAATGATTCCTGTTTTATCGCTATTAAGAAAAACTCCAGCAGAGATTACTGCTAAATATGATATCTAGTTAATTGATTTTAAATAGGTTATTTTCGATAAAAAAATCTTGACTAAAAAAAGGTTTTATTGTATAATAACTCAGCGTGTCAAATGGATTTATGAGTGGGAGGAAGAATTCCTATAACCACATCACGAAAATAAGGAGGTGTCTTTCGTGGCTAAAGAAATCAAAACAGTTGTTAAACTGCAAGTTCCTGGTGGAAAAGCAACACCAGCTCCACCAATTGGACCGATTTTGGGACAAGCAGGAGTTAACATTCAACAATTTTGTGTGCAATTCAATGATAGAACAAGAGAACAAGTAGGAAGCATTATTCCTGTTGTGCTAACGGTTTACGATGATCGTTCATTTACATTTATAACAAAAACACCACCTGCAAGTGATTTGTTAAAAAAAGCATGCAAAATTCAAAAAGGTGCAGGAAATTCAAAAACTGATACTGTCGCAACAATAACTAGGGAACAATTAAGAGAAATCGCGACAATCAAAATGCCAGACCTTAATGCAAATGATGTTGAAGCAGCTTCAAGAATCATTGAAGGTACGGCAAGAAACATGGGAATTGTCGTAAAAGACTAAGTTTATTAGTTGTCTGATATAAACAACTATATAATTGGGAGGACATTCCGCTAAAACCAAATATAGGAGGAAAGAACATGGCTAAAAAAGGAAAGAAATATTCTGAGGCTCTTGCTAAGGTTGATCGTACTAAAAAATATCCAATTCAAGAAGCTATTGATTTAGTTAAATCGGTTTCCTTTGAAAAATTCGATGCATCAATGGAGTTAGCTTTTAATCTAAACCTTAATCCTCGTAAAGCTGAACAAAATCTAAGAGGAGCATTAGTGTTACCTCATGGTACTGGAAAAACAAAAAGAGTTCTTGTTTTTGCTAGAGGCGAAAAGGCACAAGAAGCAAAAGATGCTGGTGCTGATTATGTTGGCGATGATGATTTAGTCGAAAAAATCAAAGAAGGTTGGTTTGAGTTTGATGTAGTAATTGCTACACCAGATATGATGGCTACTTTGGGTAAAATTGGTCGTTTGTTAGGACCAAAAGGTTTAATGCCTAATCCAAAAACCGGTACTGTTACTATGGATATTGCAAAAACAGTAGAAGAGTCAAAAGGTGGTAAGATTACTTACCGTGTAGACAAATTTGGAAATATTTTGGTTGTTTTTGGAAAGGTTTCATTTGAAACTTCAAAACTTGTTGAAAATTACAACACAGTATTAGAAGCGATTAGAAAAGCTAGACCATCAACAGTTAAAGGTGTTTTCATGAAAAACGTCAGTGTTTCATCAACAATGGGACCTGGTGTAAAAGTTGAAGTTGTAAAAAAATAAATAACTTTATCGAAGACAGTAGGTGCATATGCTTAATATCCTACCGAGACTAAAGAATAATAAATAAAGATATTTATTCCTCTTTTTCTCGCAAAAAGAGGTTTTCTATTTTAAAGACATAAGGAGGTCTTGAGATGTCGAATCAAAAAATTGTTAACTTGAAGAAAGAAGAAGTTAAAATTATTGCTGAAAAGATGTCTAATGCCAAATCAATAGTTATAGCTGAATATCAAGGCTTAACTGTGGAAAAGACTCAAGAGTTACGTCGTCAATTGCGTGATGCTGGATGTGAAATAATTGTCATAAAAAACAATATTTCAAGAAGAGCCGCAGAGCAAGCTGGTTATCAAGATTTAACTCAAGATTTTATCGGTCCAAATGGAGTCGTATTTGCGTATGAAGATTCAGTCTCAGCAGCAAAAGTTTTGTATACTTTTGCAAAGAAAAATCGTAAGATCAAAATCAAATCTGGTGTAGTTGATGGAGATTATTACAATGAAGGTCAAATCAAAGAGATTTCACAATTACCTTCAAAAGAAATATTGCTTACAATGCTAGCTTCACAATTATTATCACCACTTAGAGATTTAGCAATCGGATTAGATTTGCTGACAAAAAAAGAAGAAACTGTAGAAATTAATTAGGAGGAAAATTAAAATGGCAAAAATTAACGCTAAAGAGTTTATCGAATCACTAAAAGAAATGAATATTCTTGAAATTAAAGAACTTATCGACGCTATGAAAGAAGAATTTGGAATTGATCCTTCAGCTGTATCATCAGCTCCAGCAGCAGCAGCTCAAGAAGAAGTTGTTGATGAAGGTCCAAAGGAATTTGACATTATGTTAACAGATTCAGGCGCATCTAAAGTTAAAGTTATTAAGGTTGTTAGAGAATTGACAGGCCTTGGTTTAATCGAAGCTAAGAAATTAGTTGACTCAACACCAGTAGCTATCAAAGAAAAAGTTAAAGAAACAGAAGCGAAAGAAATTGCTGATAAATTGATAGAAGCTGGAGCAAAAGTAGAATTAAAGTAGTAATAATGTAAAGACATTCAAACCTGAGAAACCCTCAGGTTTTTAGTCTTTTGGGGTGGGAAAAATGTCGCATTATTTTTCTGAAAATAGCAATAATATTAAGTCAAATGAAGTTATTGTTCATGTTAAAATAAGGGATAAAGAGTTCAAGTTCTATACAGATCATGGTGTGTTTTCAAGGAAGGGACTGGATTTTGGATCCCGTTTATTGATTGAATCGGTTTTAGATGAGTCAAGCAATCAGGTTTTGGACTTAGGATGTGGATATGGCCCTATAGGAATTATATACAAAGCTTTTATACCAAAAGCGGATGTCTTTATGTTAGATATCAATAATCGAGCAGTTGATTTATCTAAGAAAAACTCTATAGAGAACAAAGTAAAAGTCAATATAGAACAAAATGACTCATTAGAGAATATTAATATGATCTTTGACCTGATTTTGACTAATCCACCGATAAGAGCTGGAAAGAGTGTAGTTTATAAGTTCTTTAAGGAATCTTATAATCATTTATGTCCAGGAGGAAAACTTGTTTTTGTTATGAATAAAAAGCATGGCGCTCAATCGGCTAAGAATGAATGCGAAAAGATATTTGCTTCTGTCGAAGTGGTGAATAAGAAAAGTGGATATTATATTATTAGGTGTAGAAAATAATTGACTGACTTGTGTATTTGTGATAAAATATTAAAATGCGATAGAATGCGCATTTTTGCGTTTGTCTTTGTGCTAACCAAAATATAAAGCAAAGCCAAAATCTAGTTTATGAGGTGATTGTGTGAATTACAAAACCGTCAAATACGGTAAAGCAAGAGAAAGAAGAAATTACTCCCGTGTTAAAGCAAATGTAGAATTACCAAACCTAATAGAGGTTCAAACAGAATCGTTTGAGTGGTTTATTAAAACAGGACTTAAGGAACTTTTTGAAGACATTTCTCCCATTACTAACTTCAACGGTAATGTCGAATTGTATTTTGGTGATTTTGATCTTGAAAAGCCAAAGTATTCTGTTACTGAGTGCAAGGAAAAAGATTCAACTTATTCAAGACCTTTGAAAGTTAGTGTCAGATTAAAGAATAAAGATTTAGTCGACGCTAAAACAGGGGAAGTAATAAGTGATGATAATATAATTGAAAATAAAATATTTATGGGAGATATCCCGATGATGACTCCAACAGGAACCTTTGTTATCAATGGTTCAGAAAGAGTTATTGTTTCTCAAATAGTTCGTTCTGCTGGTGTTTTCTTCTCAGAAGAAATAGATAAGAAGACTTTACATAGAAAATACCTTGGACAAGTTATTCCAACTAGAGGTGCTTGGTTAGAGTTTGAAATGGGCTCTAAGGACATCCTCTATGCAAAAATAGATAGATCAAAGAAAATACTTTTATCAACAATGATAAAAGCTTTAGGTTTTTCAACAAGAAAGCAGATTATTGATATTTTCGGAGAACATGAATACCTTGAGAATTCTTTTGAACGTGATCTTACGCAAAATGCTGAAGAAGCAATGAAAGAAGTATATGCAAAGATAAGGCAAGGAGAAACTGCAACTATCGAAGGTGCAAGACAATTCTTTGTTTCAAGACTTTTTGATGAAAAACGTTACGATTTAGCTGATGTGGGTCGCTTTAAAGTCAATCAAAAATTAGATGTAGTAAATAGAATTAAAGCTTTGCTAGATAGTGATGTAGTTGTCAAGTTAAGCAAGGACTTGGTAGATATCGAGACTGGCGAGGTTGTTATTTCAAAAAATACGAGAATGAATTACGAGAGTTTGGATGTCATCAGTAACAACAAGAAATCAATAACTCAAAAAGTTGTTTTTGATAAAGAATTGGAAAAAGAACTTAAGCAAATCATTGAAAGAGAAAATCGTAAAGAATTACCTGCGGAGAATGCTGATGAAGAGTTTGTCCAAAATGTTGTCAGAGATACATATATTGAAGTTTTGAATGTAGAAGTTAAAGACGAAACAGGTGAAATTAAGAAATTAAGACTGATTGGTAATAATTCACAAGAAGTAGCTCTTCATATCACTACTTCTGATATTTTAGCAAGTATTTCATATTATCTAAACCTTTTCAGCCGTGTTGGTAATCTTGATGATATTGACCATTTGGGGAATAGACGACTTCGCTTGATAGGTGAACTTCTTAAGAATCAATTCCGAATTGGTTTAGCCAAAATGGAAAAGAATGTCAAAGATAGAATGTCTACAAAAGATCCAAGAACTATTACACCACAAAACCTTATTAATATCAGACCACTCACTTCTTCAATCAAGGAGTTTTTTGGAAGTTCACAGTTGTCGCAATTTATGCAACAGACTAACCCCCTAGATGAGTTAACTCATAAAAGAAGAATTTCAGCCCTTGGACCAGGTGGATTAACTAGAGATAGAGCAGGATTTGAAGTGCGTGACGTTCATCAATCTCATTACGGAAGAATCTGCCCGATTGAAACACCTGAGGGTCAAAACATTGGGCTGATTAACTCGTTAGCATGCTATGTAAAAGTTAATAAGTATGGCTTTATTGAAACTCCTTATTTAAAAATAGATAAGCAGAAATCAAGAGTATCTAATGAACTTCATTATCTTTCTGCAGATCAGGAAAGAGACTATATTATCGCTCAAGCAAATGTGGTTTTAAACAATGATATGACTATTAGGGAAGATCGAGTAGTTGCAAGACAAAATGGTGAAACTAGAATATTTGATAAGAGAAAATGTGATTATATGGATGTTTCCCCGAAACAGATTGTTTCGGTTTCAACAGCTTCAATTCCGTTTTTAGAGCACGATGATGCTAACCGAGCTTTGATGGGAGCGAATATGCAAAGACAAGCAATACCTTTGTTAAGTCCTGAGGCACCATTGGTTGGGACTGGTATTGAACACAAGGTTGCTCATGATTCTGGAACCAGCGTGATTGCTAAAGCAAACGGAAAAGTTGAGTATGTTGATGGAAAAGTTATCAAAGTTAGAAATCAAGAGGGTAATCTTGATGTTTATGGATTGCAGAAATTTGTTAGATCAAACCAAGGTACTTGCATCAATCAAACCCCTATTGTTAAGGTTAATGAAGAGGTAGAAGCTGGAGATATTATAGCTGATGGTCCCTCAATGGATCAAGGAGAGTTAGCTATCGGTAGAAATGTTATCGTGGCTTTTATGACTTGGAATGGCTATAATTATGAAGATGCTGTTATCATGAATGAGAGATTGGTTAGAGAAGATATTTATACTTCGATTCATATTGAAAAGTACGAGATAGAAGCTCGTGATACGAAGTTAGGAAAAGAAGAAATAACCCGTGAAATTCCGAATGTTGGAGAAGACGGGAGAAGATACCTTGATGAGATGGGAATCATAATACCTGGTACAGAAGTTAAAGAGGGAGATATATTAGTTGGAAAAGTAACTCCTAAAGGACAAACTGATCCATCTCCTGAGGAGAAATTGCTTCTTGCAATCTTTGGTGAAAAATCAAGAGAAGTTAGAGACAGCTCTTTAAGAGTACCGCATGGTGGAGGTGGAATAGTTCGTTCTGTCCAAGTTTTCACTAGAGGAGAAGATGAATTGAGTCCTGGTGTCAATATGGTTGTCAGGGTTTATATTGTGCAAAAAAGAAAGATATCTGAAGGGGACAAAATGGCTGGTCGCCATGGTAATAAAGGGGTTATCTCAAAAATTTTACCACAAGAAGATATGCCATACATGGAAGATGGTACCCCAGTTGATATTATGTTAAATCCACTTGGTGTGCCTTCGCGTATGAATATTGGTCAGGTTTTAGAAATTCACTTAGGAATGGCTGCTAAACAATTAGGCATACATGTTGCAACTCCAGTATTCGATGGTGTTGAAGAAGATGATTTATCTGCTATCATGAAAGAAGCAAGAATGCCTAATGACGGAAAGTATCCTTTATATGATGGAAGAACTGGAAAGAAATTTGATAATAATGTTAGCGTTGGCGTTATGTATATGATTAAGTTGGACCATATGGTTGATGATAAATTACATGCTAGAAGTGTTGGGCCTTATACCTTGGTTACTCAACAACCGATGGGTGGAAAAGCACAAAATGGAGGACAACGTTTTGGAGAGATGGAAGTTTGGGCTCTAGAAGCATATGGGGCAGCTTATACTCTACAAGAGATGCTGACGGTTAAATCAGATGATATAATCGGTAGAAATAAAGTGTTTAAGGCAATAACAGATGGAAAACCAATCCCTCAACCATCACTCCCCGAATCATTTAGAGTTCTTACTAGAGAACTTAGGTCATTAGGTATTTATGTTGAATTGATTAACAGAGATACAGGAGTCAATGAAGTTGATAAGAGTTTGGTTGATAATGATAAAGAAGATTATGTTAACAAATTTGGGTTTCAATCTTAAGGAGGAATTATAATGAGTCAAAAATTTTCACATTTGAAGATTAGATTAGCTTCTCCTGAGGAGATTAGAAGTTGGTCTTTTGGTGAAGTTACCAAGCACGAAACCATTAATTACCGTACATTGAAGCCTGAAAAGGATGGTTTATTCTGCGAGAGAATATTTGGTCCTCAAAAAGATTATCAATGTGCTTGTTCAAACAAGTCAAAGAAAAGTTCACATCCTGGGAAAAAATGTCCGGTTTGTGGTGTTGAAATAACAGAGGCTAAAGTTAGAAGAGAAAGAATGGGGCATATAGAATTAAAAGCTCCTGTTGTCCATACTTGGTATTTGCGCAATTCTCCTTCTAGATTAGCTATTTTGCTTGATATCAAGGCAAGAGATTTAGAAGAAGTAGTTTATCTAGCTTCATATATAGTTGTTGAGCCTGGAGATACTAATTTAGAATTTAAGCAGATATTATCTGAGAGAGAATATACAGATAAATACTTTGAATATGGATCGAGGTTTCAAGCATTAACAGGTGCTGAGGCTATTAAGTACCTACTTAAAAAAATCAATCTAAATGAAGAAACTTTACGTCTAAGAGTTGAGTTAAAGACTGCATCAAAACAAAGACGTGAAAAAATTGTTAAGAGGTTGAATGTTGTTGAAGCTTTCAACAACAGTGATAATAAACCAGAGTGGATGGTTTTGGAAGTTTTACCAGTAATTCCACCAGATCTTAGACCTATGGTTCAACTAGATGGCGGTAGATTTGCAACAACAGATTTGAATGATCTATATCGCAGAATCTTGAATCGTAATAAAAGATTAGAGCGTCAATATGCACAAAATGCTCCTCACTTAATAACAAAAAACGAAAAGAGAATGTTACAAGAAGCAGTTGATGCTTTGATAGATAACTCAAAAAGAGGCAGAAAAATGGTGGTTGAGCGCAATCGTGCTTTGAAATCACTATCTGATATGCTAAGAGGAAAGCAAGGAAGATTTAGACAGAATTTATTGGGTAAACGAGTTGATTATTCCGGTAGGTCAGTTATTGTTGTTGGGCCTGATTTAGAAATGTATCAATGTGGGTTGCCAAAAGAAATGGCTGTAACATTATTTAAGCCTTTTGTGATTAAAGAAATGATTGATAGAGGAATCAGTTCTAATCTTAAAAATGCAAAGACTTTAATTGAAAAACTAGATAAAAAAGTATGGAATGTATTAGAAGATGTAATTCGTGAGCATCCAGTTCTTTTGAATCGCGCTCCAACATTGCATCGCTTGGGAATTCAAGCTTTTGAACCAAAGTTAGTCGAAGGAAAAGCTATTCGACTACACCCACTTGTAACTACAGCGTTTAATGCAGATTTTGATGGTGACCAGATGGCTGTTCATGTGCCTCTATCTGAAGAAGCACAAGCAGAAGCAAGGGTGTTGATGTTGGCTTCTAATAATATTTTAGCGCCAAAAGATGGAAAACCGATAGTTACCCCTTCTCAAGATATGGTTTTAGGTAATTATTACTTAACTTTGGAAAAAGCTGGTGAGTTGGGAGAAGGTAGTTATTTTAGTAATTTTGATGAAGTAATGCTTGCTTATGAAAATGATTATATAACTTTGCATTCAAGAATTGCTATGAAAATTGACTCTCACTTAATGGTGAAATCACCGTTTTATGATGATCATCTAAGCAATGATGAAGAGATAAGTTTCTTCCAACCTAATAATATCCTTTCTTTTATGGATCGTGTTCCTGAAAGTTTAAGAGGTTTTTATATGGTTACAACTCCAGGTAAACTGATTTTTAATAAGATTTTACCTAAGAGTTTTCCTTACATCAATGAACCGACTGAAACCAACTTAAATATTGAAACTCCTGCGAGATACTTTATTAAGCCAGGACAAGATATCCCAAAAATAATCAAAGAGATGCAGGTAGTTCAACCTTTCAAGAAAAAATTCTTGAGTTTGATTATAGCAAAGATATTTGAAATTTATAAGATAAATGAAACATCAAAGATGTTAGATAAGATGAAGAATATCGGTTTTGAGTATTCTACTTTAGCAGGTATTACTGTATCTGCATCAGATGTAGAGGTTTATTCTGGGAAACAAGATGTATTAGCTAAACATGACAAAATGGTTGATGAAATTAGCAGTCTATATCAGATGGGTCTTTTAACTGATGAAGAGAGAAAGACTTTAGTAATTGATGAATGGAAGAAAGCTAAAGATGAGATTCAAGATGGTCTTATCAATGAACTTAAGCAAGATAACCATATTTTCATGATGAGTGATTCAGGAGCGAGAGGTAATGCTTCTAACTTTACTCAGCTAGCGGGTATGCGTGGTTTGATGGCTAACCCTAGTGGAGGCACTATCGAATTGCCAATTAAAGCATCATTTAGAGAAGGTTTGACAATGTCAGAGTTCTTTATTTCCACCCATGGAGCTAGAAAGGGTTCGACAGATACTGCTTTAAAAACTGCAGAATCAGGATATTTAACTAGAAGATTAGTTGATGTTAGTCAAGATGTTGTTATCTCAATTGAAGATTGTGAAACTGATCGCGGAATATGGGTAGAAGAGATATTGAATCGAGATGGCAATGTTATTGAATCAGTAGAAGAAAGAATTGCTGGAAGATATGCATCTGCGAATGTCATAAATCCTGAAACTAAAGAAGTGTTATTAAGAAGAAATGAATATATTGATGCTAAACTTGCAAAAAGAGTTGTTGAATCTAACATTAAATCAGTTCCAATTAGAACGGCATTAACATGTAGTGCTGAAGTAGGAATTTGTCGTAAATGTTATGGGCAAAATCTAGCAACAGGTGAAAAAGCTGAGGTTGGAGAATCTGTTGGAATAATTGCGGCACAATCAATTGGAGAACCAGGAACACAGTTGACAATGAGAACATTCCATACCGGCGGAGTAGCTGGGGATGATATTACTCAAGGTCTTCCTAGGGTTCAAGAATTGTTTGAAGCTAGAAAATCAAAGTCAAAATCACTTATTTCTGAAATAACTGGAACAGTATCAAGGATTGAACCGGTTGAAGAAAGATATATTATCTATATCAAGAATGATATCGAAGAAAAGCATTATGAAACAAATTCAAATGTTCAGCCAAAAGTAGAAGAAGGCGATTTTGTTGAAGCCGGCACTCAATTGACTGAAGGAACAATAAATCCTAAAGAACTCTTAAGAGTTACAAATATGGAGGCTGTTCAGAAGTATATTTTGTCTGAAGTACAGAGGGTTTACCGCTCACAGGCAGTTGATATTTCGGATAAACATATCGAAATAATTGTTAGACAAATGTCTAGAAGGCTAACGGTTATTCTTGAAGGTGATACCGAGTTACTACCGGGAAGCCAAGTTTCAGTAAACCAATTCATAGAAGCAAACCAAAAAGCTTTCAATAATGGGCTAAAACCAGCAATTGCTAGACCTATTTTATTAGGGATTACTAAAGCGAGTTTGAAGTCAGATTCTTTCTTATCAGCAGCATCTTTCCAAGAAACTACAAGAGTATTAACTGATGCAGCGATTAGAGGGAAGAAGGATCCTTTATTAGGGCTCAAGGAAAATGTTATTATTGGTGGTCTTATTCCGGCAGGAACAGGTATACTTCGCGATACAGAATTCCACTATGAAAAACCTGAAGAAGAGGAAGATTTATTCGAAGACTTTGAAGAATAAACTCTACAATCCAGACCGCAAAAGGAATTTTTTTGCGGTCTGTTTTAATTACACAGAAAGGAACTTCAATGAAAAGAAACTTTTTTACTTTAGCATTTAATAATTTTGATAATGTGAGAAGAAATAAGAATAGAAACAATTTTGCTTTGTTTTTTGGCAATGTTTTCAGTTTGTTTTTGTTTATAGAACAAATGGCTCATTTTTTGTTTTATGATAAAAATTTAGTTGAAGATAAATTTGTGTTTTTGTTTTTATCGATAGCTTTTCTAACTTTCTATATTTGCTTTGTAATTGCATTTAGAAGCAATAAACCTAAATTAGATAGATATGTTGGTGCTATATTCCCCTATTTTGTTATATTTGCTGGAGTTATCGGCGTGCTTAATTCATTAAGAATTGATTCGATAATTAATCCTTTTGTAATTAAGATTTTTGTTGCAGCTTTTCTTAGGGTATACTCTAACAAAGAAAGAATAGTAGTAGCAATTTATAGTTTTTTGTTATTTAATCTTGCAGTTATTCTTCTAGTTGGATTTAATGATATAGCGATTAGATATTTGTTTTTGAGCTTTGAATCAATTATTTTTGCCTTTCTATTATCTTATATAATATATGTGATTTATCAAAAACAAGAAAAATCCCTCACTAGATTAGATGAAGAAAACAAAAAGTATGAGTTGACAATGAAGGAGTTACAGATAACACAATATATAGTAGAGTCAATGTTTGCCTTAACTAAAGAGGTGTTAGAAAACGAGAGTCTAGAAGTAATAATGCAACAAGTACTAGAAAAATCAGTAAAGTTAGTTCCAAAAGCAATCTCGGGATCTATCCTGATTAAATCAGGAGAGAAAATGAGATATATTGCTGCTTATGGGTACGATTTAGAGGAGTTACAAAACGTTACTTTGAGTTTTGAAGAGACTTTCCAAGCTGATTTCAATGATGTTTTTGCACCATTTATTATTAATGATCTAGAAGGATATAATGTTGAGCATTGGGGAGAAGAGAAGTTTAGAGAGTTTCAAAGCAAACATAGAGTCGCTAGATCTTGTTTAACATGTTCTTTTAAGCACAATGATGAGTTTTTTGGCTCAATAAACCTTGATAGTTTTGAAGAAGAAGATATTTTTGGAGAAAATGAAAAATACTTTATCAAAAAGATTGCTGAAGAGATTGAAATAATCATTTCAATTCATAAGTTATATGAGGATGCTTTAAAGCCAGCTAAATATGATGAGTTAACGAAGATTTATAATCGTACATATCTTCTCACAACACTTGAGCAATTGATTGTAGAAAAAAAACCATTTTCCCTGTGTCTAATCGATATCAATTATCTTAAGATTATTAACGATACTTATGGGCATCATATTGGAGATGATTACATTAATTTTTTTGTTAATGAAGTTGTGAATCTTGAAATGAAAAATCTGATTTTTGGTAGATTTGGTGGAGATGAGTTTTTATTAATATTTGAAAACATCAGCAAAGAAAAACTTAAGAATAATATTTCTAATATAAAAGAAAACTTTATGAATCATTTATTTATGAACGAAGATTTAAAAATCGAGCTGAAGTTTGGATTAGGCTCAGCGAGTTATCCTATTGATGGAGATGATGTAAAAGTATTGATTAGAACCGCAGATGAAAGAATGTATAAAGACAAGTCAATATCTAAGGCAAATAACAGTAGTCTTTAAGTGCAAAAAAACGCTATTTTTTGGCTAAAAAAAGCGATTGGGTGTTATTTAAAAATTCGTTTACTAAAACAAGAAAAAAAAATAAAAAAACAGGTATAAAACAGTTGACATCAACTAGTGCTTGTGATAGAATAATTAAGCGTGCGAAAAGCACGTAGTAACTTACAGGTCTTTGAAAACTAAACATATACAAAGAAGAAACAAACAACAAA
>CAZSVO010000028.1:11842-18764 GCA_964610325.1 uncultured Candidatus Izemoplasmatales bacterium | reverse complement strand
GTAGCACACTATTCGTTTCTTGATCGTTTCTATATTTTAAACTATAAAAGTCAGGTGAGTATCCAGTTTCTCATATACTTCAGACGCTGAAATCTCTAGTTGGTCACGGAACTCCTTTCCGTCAACAACAATCATCAATGGTATAACATATAGATTGCTTGTCTTTTTTACAAAATCTGCACTCAGGTTTGATCCTGAATCTGTCATTACAGCTATTTTCATTATTATTCCTCCTTAGATTATTACTCTATCTCATAGAGTAGTTTATCACAAACACTATCTTATGTAAAGTATGATGCACAAACATAAACCAATATTAATCAATTATTTGCTTGATATATGAAAAAAAGAAAAAATCCAATCGAATATGATTGGATATTTTCCTCTTTATCTGACAAGAATCTAGTTAAATCAAGAACTTCTCCGTTCATGAATAATCTGGTCTAATATTATAACTACAAATAAAAAAACTTCTTTATTTTGTTCTTCGTGGATACTAATTTCATAGGTATCTCCCCAAGATATTATCTTTTTGCTAATTGATGCAACTTCTGTATTGTTATGATAAATTCCGAATGAATGAGCGAAAAAACTTCCTTCAACCGTCATCTCTTTATGCAAAATTGATAATTCAAACTTTGGTTTCAATGAGAAGACTCTTTTAATGGTTGCTACTTCTTGATTAAACTCATCATAGATGTAGTATATTGGTAAAAGGGTCAATACTTTTTTGTTGGATTTTAGAATCACTTTTCCACTAGGATTAACTAGCTCAAGTTTATTTGTAATACTCATGAACTTTCCTTTGACTTGATATACTAGATTTTGATGTTCATCTGTCACATCAAATTTGTCCTTAATTGTAAAAATCTTTTGTTTAATATAGTAGTTCATATTCTTACCTCCTTAGATAATATAATCAATTATACCATGATAAAGAGATATTTTAAATCTAGTATTAATCTATCAATAATATGAATAATCAACGTCAATTAATCAAAAAGTAGAAATCCTCGCTTAAAACGTCAATACTTGAGGTGCCTACCATAACTGAGAACTTACCGTTCTCACACCGGCTATTACCGCTATCGTCCAGATAAGACAAATCATCAATGTTTAATTCAAAATCGACTACTTTTGATTCAAACCCTTCAAACCAAACTTTCTTAAATTTCTTTAACTCTTTTATAGGTCTAACAATCTCTGCTACATAATCACGAATATAGACTTGAACTACTTCAAATCCTCTGTAATTATTTTTGTTGGTAATTTTTACTGAAATATCTAGTTTTTCTTTAGAAGTTATCGAATAACTTGATAGTTTTAAGTCTTCATAATGAAACACACAGTAACTTAAACCAAACCCAAAAGGATACAATGGTTCGTTCTTTACATCTAGATATTTAGATAAGTAAACATTCTTGCTAGCTTTATTAAATGGTCTTCCAGTATTGAAATGATTGTAATATATTGGTATTTGCCCAACATTTCTTGGGAAACTCATTGGTAATTTTCCTGAAGGATTCGCAAAACCAAAACATAAATCATATATCGCTTCTGATGATTGACTACCTAAAAACCAACAATAAAGCAAAGCATCACTATCAGATAACTTATTTAGTAATAATGGTCTACCAGCAAATATAAGAGTTACTAACTTCTTTGATATACTTCTGGCAAAACTATATAAATCCTCTTGTTTGTTGGGTAAAGAGATATCACTTCTTGAGTGAGCTTCTCCACTTAAAGAGGCATCCTCTCCAATAGCTAGAATAACAACATCCGCACTTCTTATCTCTTCTATCTCTTCTTTGGTATAATCACTTAGAACAGATTTTTTTGAAACAAATACTAAGTGTTTATCAAAAACTTCACTCAAAGTCAAATGAATGTCATCTTTACCCATCCAAGACCAAGGTCCAATCAATGATCTATTGTTAGCATAAGGTCCAATCAATGCAATCTTTTCAGTACCCTTTAAAGGTAATAGTTGCTTGTTTTCAAGCATAACTACAGATTCTAAAGCAGCTTTTTTAGAAGCTTCGAGATGTTCTTCACTTAAACAAATTTGCTTTTCTTTCTCAATATTAGCTCCGCTATAGGGATTATCGAATAATCCTAACTTAATTTTCAAATCGATGATTCTTTTAACTACCTCATCAAGAGCGCTCTCCTCAATATTACCATTATTTACATGTTTTTCTAACATGTTCATATATACTGAAGAAGCCATTTCAATATCCAAACCAGCCTTGAAACCTTTATAAGCAGCATCCATTTGATCAAATGCAGCTCCATGCTCAATCACTTGATTTAAAGCATCATAATCAGCTATTGTAATTGCTTTACAAAGCCAAAGTTCTCTCAAAACATCACGCAATAAAAACTTGTTAATTGTTGCAGGAACGCCATCTAAAGTATTAAAAGAAGTCATAATCATATCAGCCCCAGCATCTAGTGCTTTTTTATAAGCCGGTAAATAATCTCGGTATAAAGATAATCTTGAAATATCGACTGTATTATAATCTCTTCCTGCTTCACAAGCCCCATAACCAGCAAAATGTTTGATGCAACAAGCAACACTTCCTTCACCAAATTTTTGGAAATTGGTATACCCTTCAACCATAGCTTCAGACATTGAGGATGTCAATAAAACATCTTCTCCAAAACCTTCAACAACTCTTCCCCATCTAGGATCCCTTGTTAAATCACACATTGGTGAAAATACAATGTGGATTCCGGATGTATATGCTTCAAGCGCAGAGATTCGAGCCACTAAACGAGCTATATCCGGATTAAATGATGAAGCAAGGGCAATTGGTACTGGGAATATAGTTTTATAACCATGAATAATATCAGCCATAAATAACAAAGGAATTTGATGAGTTGCATTATCAAGATACTTTTTTTGTAATTCAATCATCTCTTTTGGACTACCAATTCCTAAAACACTCCCAGCTGTATATATCTGAGTTTCATTAAGTTGTAGATTTCTCATTGTTCCATATACTACAGCTTCAGAGTTATGAATATAGATATATGGTGGTAACTGTGTCATCTGTCCTATTTTTTCACTTAAACTCATATTCTTAATTATTGATTCTGCTTTTGTCTGTTTTATCATATTAAGCCATACCTTCTTTTAGATTCAACTTGTGTTTATCACAATAATTTGCTTAAATAAGCAATAATAAAAATTAGTAAAATCACAAGAGGGATTCTACTAACTTAGTAATACTATTCTATCTTTGTATTTTCGTAGACAAAATCTGTATAAATTCCATCAACGCCTTTTTCAATCAAATCGATTATTGCCTCATGGTCATTTACTGTATGAACAAAAACTCTTCTATTTAATTCATGTATTGTCTTAATGTAATCTTCACTCATTGACTGAACTCGATAAGAACTAACCGTCAAAATAACTATTTTCTCGTGTTCTAGAAGAAATTCATAGACTTCTTGATTAGAGGCATCTGTTTTATATAAAGTATATACATAATATTGAAAAGGTTGTATATTTTCTAATAAATTATACATTTCTTCATTATAAAGTTGAGGTATTATTCTTGAAATTAGATTTTCATCGACAGATTTGATATCTGATACAATCTTTTCATAAAAGAATTCAATATTAGACTCTTTCGTATCAATTATTATTACTATATCCAAAAAATCAGTTTTCATTAAGTTGAGAAGATTAATGAAAGTAATCCCTGTATATTCACCAGCAATCAATGTTTTTTCATATTCTTCAAGGGTCATTCTGTTGTTAAAAGAATAGCCATCACCTACAAGATGAGACTCCCAATAATGAATACCTATTAACTCATCATCTGAGGATAGTGCAAAATCATATTCAAAAATTCTAGTTCCATTGTTGTAATGTTCATGAATGCTTTCTTCGATATTAAGATAAGTTAATCCATCAAATCCACCACCAGCATGAGCGATTACTTGATTTTTATTAATAATTTTTGAAATCCTATTTTCTAATCTATTACAACCCACAAAAATAATAATAGATGATAAGAAAAAGATTATCGAAACTATAATGTTTTTATACTTCATCAAATCCTCCCAATCAAATAGTTTTAACTATCTATTCATTAATCGCCTCTTGAATCATAAGATTAATCTGAGTTTCCCATTCCGATGCAAAAACCTCTGGAGTTACCAATCCATTATTAATGCGATTCCAATAATCATTCTCTTCATTGCCAACCCACTCCCAGAATTGCTTATATCCTGGCAACCACTTATCGGTATCAGGTTTACCATATTCAATTAACTCTAGGTTTTCTCTTAGCCCTTCGACATAGTCAATAAAATAATCAATCTCAGCCCAAACTTCTGGAAAATCAGCAATTGGATAACGGTCTAGATATAGATCTCCACGATCCTTCATAGCTTCTAGTCTCAGTAACCAACCCTCTTTTCCAAAGCTCATCCATTTAGCCAATTGATAAGCTTCATACGGATGTTCTGTTAATGAAGATACAACTAAAAAGTCAAGAATCGTAGGTGGAAATTGCCCTGCCGAACCACCAGGATATGGCCAAAAACCTACTTCCATACCATTGGATTCGAACATATCATCAATCATCCAAAGATTCCAAGAACCATCAATCTTCAAACCAACCAAACCTTCAAACCAAGGCCATATGTCTCCAATTATTTCTAGTTCATCTTCTGTATAACTAGCAACAACTCTTTCTTCCATTAAAGTAAGTTTAAGATTATATGCATCAATCCAACTTTGTGATGTGAAATTAAACCGAGTACCATCCCATGTATTATATCCTACATCAGCATTATCTTGCATTGGAAAGGTCGTTTCAAAATCTAAAGAGCCATACCAAGGATCGATTCCGTAAACAAAATCATTTCTACCTGCTTGACGTATTTCTCTAGCTAATGCGATGAACTCATTATAGTTCCAATCCTTATCAGGCAAGGGGATGTTGTATGCTTCAAATAATGAGATATTGATATATATACCCTTAATAAATTGAAAAGATGGCAAAGCATAACGCTTATTACCAAAAATCCCGGTGTTTGCGATATTTTCATAAACGAATTGTGTCTCCGGATCATTATCCCAATAGTCTTTTACATCCAAGAGCATTCCATTGGAATAACCAGTAGGAACATTATCAATAGCAAACACATCAGGCAACACTCCTGCTGCTAAAGCATTTAAAAGATTACCAGTAAATTGTGAGCCTGTTCCACCTATATCTGTTCTGAGTTCTACTGTGATATGGGGATACTTCTCCATAAAAGCATTTATTAAAATTTGATTAATCTCTTGATTACCCCAATCAGCATAAGATAAAGTAATTTCTTGTGTCTCAGTTGTTTGAGTAGTCGTTAAATCACTTGAAGTATTACTGGTTGTACTAGTCGTTTGATTAGTTGATGTAGTTGTAGCGCTTGATGTTGTTGAAGATGTGGTATTTGTAGATGTAGTAGTTATTGTATCTGTACTACACGCAATAAAGGTAATAAAAAATAAAAACGTAAATACTGATATAAGTAGTTTCTTCATAGTTGCCCTCCTTTAAAACAAATAAGTTAATGCATTTTAGACATCAAATAGTAGAATCTCGGACAACCAAACTAACTGGAATACGCTCTACTAATACCTCAGGAAATTGTTTTCCTTCAATAATATCCAGCAGTTTACTAGCAGCTACTTCTCCTATCCTTTGTTTATCTTGGCGAATTGTTGTTAAGGATGGAGTGAAGTGTTTTGCGAAATAGACATCATCAAAACCAATTACTGAAACATCATTTGGGACATTATATCCATTGTCTTGAAGACACCTAATCACTCCAAAAGCCAATTCATCAGAAAAAGCAAAGATAAAATCAGGGATTACCTTATTGTTGGTGATAAGTTCTTTTGTAGCATTATATCCACCTGTAAACCCATAAGAATTTGCTTCCTCAAAATAAGATTCATTAAATACTTTTCCGTGTGAGTTTAAAACTCTTTGAAAGGCTGCTAGACGTTCATAATAAGCTCTAGAAGTCAATGGTCCTGATATGCATCCAAATCTGCTTAATCCTGAAGAAATAGCATATTCCAAACCCAGTTTGATTCCAGCTTCATCATCTGACATAACTGAAAAAAGGTTCTCCATTTGAATATCAGTAGAAACAGAAGGAATATCGCTATTGACAAGTTCAATAACATTAGGTTTATTGATATTTCCAGTAACAATCAATACTCCGTCAACTTTCTTAACTTTGCACCATTTCAGATAAGATAACTCCTGTTCGCCTATGCGATTAACGATAAAAACAATCTCATAGCCATATCGTTCGATATAATTCTTGAAGTGTTGTAAAACACTTGAAAAAAATGGATGTTCCAATCCAAAATGAGCAATATCGGAAAAAACAATTCCTATAGTAAAACTGTGCTTAGCCTTAAGAATTCTTGCTGAAGAATCGGCAACAAAACCTATCTCTTTGACATAAGTTAAAACTCTTTCTCTAGTTTTTAGACTGACATTTCCTTTACTATGCAATATTTTCGAGATAGTTCCCGGAGAAAGGTTCATATCTTTAGCGACGTCATAAATTGTTTTTTTCATATGATACCTCTTTAATTTAATAGCATTATTATAGCATCTAATATTTTCATGGTCAACATTCCTTAACCGAAATTAAGGTTTGGTATAAACCCTAAAACTATTAATAACAAGATATGGGGTTGTCCAACCATACTAGTTAACAATAGATATAACGGGATTCAATCAGGCAGAAACTCCCGCCTGATTGAATTTTTTGGAGGTTTGTTATGATAAACATAACTATAAGAAATAATATTTTTGTTAATAACTTTATTCTACTGCTTCTGTAATAACCAAAGTACGATTATGAACAGTTTCATTACCATACATATCTGTTA
>CAZSVO010000028.1:3629-11742 GCA_964610325.1 uncultured Candidatus Izemoplasmatales bacterium | reverse complement strand
TTAATGTCCAACCTTGATTGTTATCAGAATCTGTGATAGCATTTTGATTCTCAAAATCTCCATCGATAAAGTTTATTCTTGTCATAGTTGCATCAACCATAGCTATTACATGGACTGTTCTTGTGTAGGTTGCTTCATTCCCTGCAGAATCTGTTAATGAATATTCAACAGTATAGTTACCAATAACAGAGGTATCTACATCATTACTTATGATTACGATATCATCTACAGTTAAGGACTTGTCATAAAAGTCATAAACCTTAAGGCCCATTAATGGATTGAAATCATAACCTTGAACGATGTAATAATCTTCTACACCCCAAATTTGTGGTGCAGTTGTGTCTTCAGAAAGTTCTGAGATGACATTTATCGTGATATCATCCAAATAAACCATTGTTGGATGACTTACTCCATGAACATTACCTGCAAAGAATCCAAATTTTACATTTGATTTTGTAACACCGGTATGTGAATACTCATAAGTAAATACTTGCCATTCTGTAGTCAATTCAAAGAAAGCTGAATGAGTAGTCATACCAGAAGCTTCCAAATTCATCTGCAATAATCTTGGTTCATCTGCTTTAGCCATAAATGAAATCTGGTAGATTTGTCCTTCTGTTAAAACTCGATTTTGTTGGTATAACTGTGTTCCATAGAACAATCTCCAAGTATCATAAACATCGATATGAACCATACCATTTTGAATATAAGTTAAGAAGTTTCCACTTCCATGCCAACCCCAACCGTCCATTGCTGGTTGTGGATATGGAATTAATTGTTCTTTAGAGAAATCACCATTTACGACAACAAATGAAGAAGTCATAATTTCAGTAACCACTTTGACTGTTCTATTTACTACTGTTTCATTTCCAGTTGCATCCGTTAAACTATAGGTGACTATATATTCACCAACAGTATTAACATCAACCAAATCTGCTCCAGTAATGACTAAATCATCTAATGTCAAAGTATAATCTTGATTTTCGATAAACGATACCCCAGCTAAAGGATCAAAAGCTGTGCCAATCAATACCTCAACAGGTCCAACACCAATCAATAATGGTGCTTCGGTATCTGCCGGAGTTTCAATTTCTTCTACTCTTACATAATCTAGATAGTATGTTGTTGCTACTGAAGAATTATTGATAAAACCTGCAAAGAAAGCGAACTTACCATTACCTTCTATTGTTGGATCAAACTGATAATGATCAAAGGTAAACTCTTGCCATTCTGTAGTCATATCAAATATCATATCGAACATTCTACTTCCGCCAATACCTCTTTCAAGGACAAGCTGTAAAGGACGTGGAGCATCTGCTTTAACTCTAAAAGTAATTCGATAAGTCTTACCTTGTTCTACTGTTCTATTCAAGAGATAGAATTGTGTGCCATATGATACTGTACCTGCAGTTAAAATCTCAATTTTAGCCATTCCTTCAGAGATTTCAGCAGTCATTGTTCCAGTGTTTCCATGCCATCCCCAATCAGTAGGATGATTTCTATTCTCTGATGCTTGCGAAACATCAACTAAAAACTCACTATTTGGAATTATCCATCTTGAAGCATAAACAGTAATTGTTCTTTCAACTTCAGTTGTGTTTCCAGCTGAATCCGTTACTGTGTAAGTCAAAACATAAACTCCTTGAGTTTGTAAATCTACTGTACCAGTTAAAACAATCGCATGTGTCAATGAACCATCAGTATCATCGATAGCCATAACACCTGTCATCGGATTGAAGGTGTCTCCAAAAAAGAGAACTTTATCATCAATGCCAAAGAAAACTGGCGGAGTGGTATCTGGAGCTTGTGTAGTTGTCTGTGTTGTTGTTTGTGTAGTTGTTTGTGTTGTTGTTTGTGTAGTTGTCTGTGTTGTTGACTCAGTCGTCGTCTGAGTTGTTGTTTGTGATGTTGTTTGTGATGTTGACTCAGTCGTCGTCTGTGTCGTTGTTTGTGTCGTTGTCTGAGTTGTTGACTCAGTAGTTGACTGTGTTGTAGGTTCTGTTGTTGATTGTGTTGTAGTAGCTGTAGTAGCTGTAGTTGTTGAAGATGTCGTAGTAACGCCATTACAAGCAACAAATAACAAAGAAGCAAACCCCAACATTGTTACAATAAATAGTTTCTTCATAATTCCTCCTTTATATTTTCATCTATATTTTTCTATACTAGTTACCTTGTATTAAGCACTATTCAATAATTTGGATATGAATTACATCATAATAAAGTGTAATTTGTTCTCCATTTGATAAAGTTGTTGTCAAATATGGAAGTAAATATACATCACCCTTATTTGTGGCTCCTGTAATAGAGTTCTTAGTACCAAATGTTATTCCAGTATCTTCACCGGCCAAAATATCAAATTGGAACGGGAAAGGATATTCAAAACCACTCCTATTTCCAAATCTTCCCATCAATTCAATTAGGCTTGGATTGGAAATTGAATAAGTAAAACTAGTCTGGGTTACCCAAAATTCAATATATTCATCAGAGATCCAATATGAATGATCGGTTGTAATTCCTCCGACACCTAAAATCAACTGTTCTAAGAAGTGATCAGGATTATTAATTGTCCAAGGCCATACTGTTATTCCTCGATGTTGCAACTCCAATAACAACTCTTTTGTAACCGGAACATAATGTGGGTTTAAAGTAGTCTTTATTGGAACTATCTGATTAATAGTTGCTGATAAACTAGATGATAGATTACCTGTATTAATTAATCCTCCACTTAACAAACCAACTGAAACTTCAGGAAGAATCTCCCTCATAATCAGAGCTTGAGCAACATGGAAAGTAATTACAACTGATTGATCAAAGAAATCATAAGCCTCTATCAAAGTCCTTAAAACTGGAACAATATCAGCATTTGTACTTTTTATCTCAATGAAAAGAATGACATTTTCACCTTTAAACCTTAAGAAATAATCTTCTAAAGTTGGGATTGGTATATCTGGATATGTTCCAAAACTATCAAGAATTCTCAGTTCTCTTAGTTCTGCTAGACTTGATGATTCAACTATAAGACTGCCATTAGTAGTTCTTGTAGTTGAAGTATCATGCATAACTACTATTTGATTATCTGTTGTTAAATATACATCTAACTCTATAACTTCAGCTCCAGCTTCATAAGCTAACCAAGACCCTTCAATTGTATTCTCAGGGGCATCAGAAGGCATACCTCTATGTCCGATAATAAGCGGTAATCTCATCATTGAGTTTTCTGGGAAACGATCAAATATATCATAAACACTAACTGCATCGTCATTGATTAAACCATTTGCTCCAGACACTATCGCTTGAATAACTGAGGTGTCATCCAACCCAGTAGTATTTACCCAAACTGAAACTAGTCTCTTTTGCAAATAAGATACATTATGCCTTGTTGCATATTCTATTGGCAATAACACGGCCACAGCTCCAGAGATATTTGTTTCATTTCTGATAATCAATAAATCAGCATCAGTAAGCTCTGGTTTATTGGGATTATAGGTTACTTCGTAAACGCCTCTAATTAAGTCGTATTGCTCTCTAGCTCTTTGAATTGCTGCTATATTAGATGAGATTAATACTACATCTCTTACCCCTAATTCCTCTAGTTTCACAGCTAGATTTTGAGCAACGAATGGTAATCTTGTTCTAAAAGCTGGAATGGTTCTATCTTTGGTTAATTCTAAAATATCAATAAAAGTTAAAAGCACTTCACTAGAACTATTAATCGCACTTAATGAAGGATTGATATCAAACATAGCTGTTGATCCTCTTATCTCTTCTCTTAAAGAATCGATATCAGCTTGAGTTTGAACTGCTTGAACAACTGTTGGAGCCATTATAATATTTGTTTCTGGTGTATATACAGCAGGAACATTTTGGTATTCAATTGTTGTATAATCGATATAGTTTTCAGGGATTCTTATCTCAAAATTATTATATATTGCTCTTACTCCACTAGCTTGAACACCAATGTGTCCATTGCTATAATCCCTAGCATTTTTGTATTCAATCAATAATTGATCATTTATATACTCTTTCGCAATTGCACCATAAAGATCTATTTTTAATCTATACATTGTAGCTGGATTGATATTTTCATGATATGCCACTGTCAATGGAACATTCCACTGGCCATTGACAGCTTTGGCAAACTCTACTCCATTTGTAGCAGTTGCACCTTGACGAATTGCCATTTGAAAATAATTATCTGGTGAGTATCTATACATAACAGAAGCCCATCTAGTTTCTTCTACAGCAGTTAATATTGTAAAATCAACTTCAATAATATAGTTTTTGAATCCTTTAAGGTAGTCTGGTAATAGAACTCTTGTCGGATCTGCTATATCTGGTGAATCTACAAAAAGATAACCATTATTAATGCCTGTTGATCCACTACCCATAGTTGCAATTGTATAATCGTCTGGCAAACTTCCGTTAGGAAGGTCACTATAACTCATTGAGTAGACTAGATAATCTGTATCTTCAGGATTTTTTGCAAAGACATAAACAAGAAAGCCCTCTTCTCCATACAGAAAATCAAAAGTATGCATTCCTGCAAAAAGAGCTGTTAGTTCGCCGTTGTTGATTGTCAAGCCTTCGCTTAGATTAGTAATACTGGCCATATCTAGTGTAATAGGACCATCAACCGTCCGGTAGATATATTCACTTAAAAGAATGGGTTGATCAGTATCAAGGAAAATATAAGGTTTTGATACAGATACAGTTAAATCAACTGTTGGTTGTGTTTCAGTTGTTGTTTCTGTGGTTGTTGTAGTATTCTCAGTTGTGGTAGTGGTACTTTCTGTAGTTGTAGTTGTTGTTTCTGTAGTTGTTGTTGTTATTTCTGTAGTTGTATCTGTGCTTTCTGTAGTTGTCACTGTAGTGGTCATTTCTGTTGTTGAAGTAGTTGTGGTTGGTTCTTGAGTAGTTGATTCAGTTGTCGATAAAGTACTCGATTGCGTGGTTGTTGTTGATGAAGATGACGAACTCGTTTCACTATTACAAGCTGTCATAACCATCATAATTGCTGCAATTAAAGCTAGAATCCAAACTTTTTTCATATATTCTCCCTCGGTTTTGTTTATCGATAAATTGAAATCAAATTTATCTTTGTTATGTTCGAAAACTTTTGTTTCTTTATTTTGTTCTTCAAACCTATGTTCTTTTAATATCATAAGCTCAAAAGAACCCAGATCTATATCCTTTTCAATTATTTTATTGATAAGAGAAATTAGGTTTATTTGCATTTTTTGCATATTTGCCTTTCTTTTGAAGAAATAATTAGACTTAATTAATGTTTTCAGCAATATGAATATCAAGAGTAAACACACAGTAGGAAATCGGTTTCCTTATATTTAGATTATATTAAGATTGATTCATTTTGTCAAGAGAAAGCGCTTTATTTTATCAAAATATTGCAACTATTATTATAAATTTGTATATCTTGTCTGATTATTTAGCTTAAATGTACCTTTCTCTAAAAAATAGAAACAACCCCTATTTCAAAAGATATTCAAAAAAGACTATGGATATCGGAAAGCTTCAAAACATCTGTTCTACAAATAAGCCAAGAATGATTTTATTATAAATCAAACTAAAAACTTGTAGGTATTTATTATGCAAGCAGACCCAATCTATCAAGCAAAATGTCTAGAGATAGTAAAATAATGTAAAACAAAAAATAAAACCCTGATTTAAACATCAAGGTTTTATTTTATCAAAGTACTTATCATTTCTCGCTCACGGATATCTCTTGAAATCCATAGTATTCAAAAAAATTATGAAAATTAAATTATTGATTGATTACTTTATTGATAAAAACATCAACAATATTCTTATCAAATTGTGTTCCAGAATGCTTTATTAGTTCTTTTATCGCTGTTGCTTTTGATAAAGCTTTTCGATATGGTCGATCTGAAGTCATAGCCTCGTAAGCATCAGCAACCGAAATCATTCTTGCGATGAATGGTATTTCATTACCCTTTAGACCCTCCGGATAGCCCTTACCATCTATTCTTTCGTGGTGGGATTTAGCATATATTGCTAGATGAGGATATTCTTTGCTAGATGCCAATATATCATAGCCCATTGATGTATGAGTCTTCATTATCTTCCACTCATTCTCTGTCAAGAGTCCTGGTTTATAAAGGATTGAATCTGGTATAAATACTTTTCCCGCATCATGAAGCATACCAGCTAACTCTATCATGTCTAATTCTTGATTATTAAATCCAAAAGCACTTCCTAATTCTACACAAAATCGACTAACCCTTTTTGAGTGTTCCTCAAGAAATAAGTCATCCAATTCCATTTCAAAATCTTGATTTGATTCATGATAATAATGCGATTCTAAGTTTTGTGAGTATTTTGTAGTAAATAGTTGATAACTATTTATACCAATAAAAGGCATCGAGTTAAATGAAAAACTACAATACTGTGGCGTGTTATAGCAGCGATTCAAGTCAAACTTTACTCTTAAGCAATCATTTTGATTTAAGATTGAACTATAGTCAAAATGATAGTCAGGTATGGATTGCTTATGGATCATCGTTTTAACTACAACTTTTACATTATTCTTAACGATATTCCATTCTTTGAATCTTTCTCTGCTATTATAAACAAAATTATTAAATTTCATATGTATTTATCTGTTATTTCTTTACGAAAAAACGTTCTATAAATACATTTTGGACACAATACAGCATTCTTTCATCATAAACACCTTCTATCATACTACAAAACTCACAACTATATTTTCCTATATAAAGGTGATTTTGACAACGGCGTATATGTCATACATTTCACTATTATGTTAATTTATTAAAAAAAATCACGAGAAAGAGTAGCTTACCACTCTCTCTCGATCTTTTTTAAGACAAAATCCTTGCAAACTACATCAGTATCCTTCTTGATAATATCGAAAAACCTATTACGTTTATGTTCATCTCTTTGAACTAATATAAAAATTGTTTTAAGAAGTTCTTCTTCGAAACTAGTGTTCATACCTTTTTTAAAGTAAGCTAAAGCTTTGAAGTAATGAAAATGTTCAACTGAATAATATGAGTAATTTTTTTGAGAATAATCTATCGCATCATCAGCAATCTCCAACAATTCATCATAACGATTTAGTCTACCAAGACTTTTAAGAATCCAAAAGTAAAGCTGAAGGTTAAGTAGCACGTTTCCACCCAATAAAAGCTTATTTTTCTTCCTTAAAAGTTCTATTTTATTAAACACAATCTCTCTATCTTTATCACTATATTGCATTATCATTCCTAAAAGATAAATCTCCGTATCATGTAAAACTTCTTTCTTCATAATGTTATCAAATCCAACTTCAGTTTTTAGCTGATTTATCATCTCTTCATTCGAGATTTTATTAGAGTAGCGTTTGAACAATATCATTGCTAGATAGTAGAACTTCTGGGTTTCTTCATCTAGCAACATCATTTTTTTGTGTTTTTTCATTAATTGACTGGCTTCAGATAATCTTCGATCTAATATTAAATTATATAATTCTGAAACTATTTCCTTTTCTTTCTCAGTCTCGGTTTGAAAAGTACTTATTAACTTAAGCAAAGGAATTTCTAGCTTATTAGCAAATTTAACAATAACATCGAAAGGTACTTCTGATTCCCCTGATCTATACCTGTAATATTGTCTTTGAGATATTATCCCATCAAGGTAGAAATCTTGCGTCATTTTCCTGTCATAGCGCAAATTTTCCATATAATTTAGTAATTTTACAATATCCATGTCAACCTCCATGCAAATATATGACATATACGCCGTTTTCATTTATCAAATAAACTGTTAATATATAAATAGACAGTCAGTCTATTTATATATTAGGAGTGTGAAAATTATGAAAAAATTATTGGTTTTAATATCTATTTTTACTTTGCTTGTATCTTTTAATCTTACAAAAAGTGCTAACAATTCAGTTGATAAATATACTTCAGATAACCATATCATTGTCTTGGACTTTGATGATGAAGAGTTCCCTGAATTAGTAAATCTTGACTTTGACGATGAAGAGTTCCCAGAACTGGTTAATCTTGATTTTGATGATGAAGAATTTCCTGAATTAGTAAATCTTGATTTTGATGATGAAGAATTTCCTGAA
>CAZSVO010000028.1:0-3529 GCA_964610325.1 uncultured Candidatus Izemoplasmatales bacterium | reverse complement strand
TGAAGAATTTCCTGAATTAGTAAATCTTGATTTTGATGATGAAGAATTTCCTGAATTGGTTAATCTTGATTTTGATGATGAAGAGTTTCCAGAGTTGGTCAACCTATAATTCCTAAGAATTTAGTTTTAATAAAGTTCCTAAGCTTAAATATTTAAATGTCAATAAATACTGTGGTCATTATACTACAAAACTCACAATTTTTGTATAGTCATTACAGTTTCTATTGTAAAAACTCACTGGTTTAAGCTTTAAATATGCCTTTTTTATTCATTTACTTCTATTACTACAAACTCACAATTTAAATTAATAGAATATCAATAGAATAAAAACTAAGCAGCATAAATATGCTGCTATAGGCGTGTATAGAGCTAAAATACTACAAATTAATATTATTTTTATTCATTTTACTCAATAAACTAGGACTCTCCATTAGAAAATCATTCAATATCTTAAAGTCTCTAATATACCTATAAAGTTCCTTATTAATCTCCAGATTCCTAGGATATTTTTTATCAATGTTTCGCATCGAAAAGATTCCTATATCTGAAATTATATACTGTAACTGATTGTCAATCACAAAGTTATCTTCATCACTAAGAATATGTGCCCCAAAATACGCAGATTTATCATTTAAATCAAATAGTTCAATAATACTGCGATACAAATCCATCTGTCCTCTAACTTTACTTTGCACTCCTTTTATCAAACCCTCATTGATAGAATATCCATCTATATCGATAATACGCTTACCTGGCACATACATAAACGCAGCTACTTGATAACCCAATCTTTTTTCTTCAAGTTTATCGAGTTTCTTATTATACAATTTGCTTACATCACCATTTTTAATACCTGCTCCATGATCTCCATAAAATATATATACAGTATTCGAATCTATTTTATTCTTATTATTTTGATCCAAGAAAACTCTTTTGATAATATCATCATAATAGTCTGAAAAACTGAGATATCTTTTTGTCAATTTCTTTAAATTCTGTGATTCAATATGTTGCTTTTTCTCTCTCGGATAAAACTCAAAAGGAACATGAGGTAACATTGTTATTGGAAATAGCATTTGCTTTTTCTGATAATTATTTACTCTTTCTCTTACTAAATCGGCCAACAAATAATCACTTGCCCATGGACATATGTGTTTTTGGTTTGGTAGATACTCATATTCATACAACCTTTGATTCTTGTTCTTGGATTCAATTTTGTTTAAAACAAATGATTCCAAAGCATGATAGTTATCTAAGCCAATTACTTCTCTATATGCATTCTCCCGATTATAAAATATTTTTTGATCACCATGAATTCCTTCAGTAAAATAACCCTTCTCTTTAAAGAATTTAGGTAAAGTAGTAAACTCTCTTTTTACTTGGAATTCCTTGCTTTTCATATTGAAGTCTTTCCAATACAAGATATCATAACCAGTAGGGTATAGGCCGGTTAGAGTTGTTGCTTCTGCATCAGAACTCACCCCTAAACCCACAGATGAATAGAAGTTTTCTAAAACTAGGCTTTCTTTCATTAAAGATCTTATAAACGGAAATTCAGTTTTCAGCAAATCAATCTCAAATAAAAACTGATTCATCGATTCCACCTGAAATAAAACAAGATTCTTGCCCTTTAAAATCCCGTTCAAACTATTATCGGTTTCTATCAAAGAAGGATCAATATAGATGTTTTTTGCTAATTGATTTGTATCTAGTCTATTGGAATACTCTTTTGAACTGAAGACATTATTATATTTATCTAAGTTTTTATTATATTTTCTAAAGAGATCAAATAGATAAAACTCATTATAATACTTTTTGTTGGGCAATCTATACTTCCTTGGAAATCCTAAAAAATTAAAAAGATAAAAAGGATATATCCCATAGTTTTGAATCGCGAATGTACTTTGCACAGCCTTGATTGATATAGTTTTCCTAAACATGATGTTCACTTGAAAACCAGTAAAACTTATTACAAGTAATGAAGAAATTAACATAGTTATTACAAACCAAGGATTCTCATAAAAAATATAATCAACATATAGACTCTTATCTAAATTGATAAAAAATATCAATAAAACAAAGAATGGAACAAAGAGTATAATTCTATAATAAGTGATTAACTCTTTCAAAATCTCTTTTGTTAACCCTCCTACAAAACCTTCTGCTGGATTCTTGAACATCTCAAAGTTTCTTCTTGAAAAGGCAGTCCCAAAGTATAGATTGAATATATTAAGAGCAAAGCAAACTATATTCAGTATAAGTGTCAAGATAATAAGGCTTATCATTAGATTATAAGAGTTATTGATGAAAATAAGGATTATTGATAAAAAGAAGGCTAATGTCGAGATATTTCCAAAAAAGGAGTTGATTTCTCCTTTGAGATTATGCTTAAAACAAGCTATATAGCGGTTAAATATTTCTCTGGTAATTATGTATGTGTTCAATGTGTTCAAGATTAAGAACAAAACTATAAACAAATATGTAATCAGCAGCTGCTCCATTTTTTTCACTCTCTTCAATATTTTTATTTATTTTATTATAACATCATTAAATTGAAAAGTGTTTTTTTTCTTTAAATAACGTTAATAATAAATTACCTATAACTCTATTTTTTAAAAACCATTGAATTTTAAGAATAAACATCGTAAACTATTATTATCAAAATTGAGGTTTAATATGCTTAAAAAATCTGGATTAACTTTGCTTGAATTAGTAATTATTATTGTTGTTATGGGTGTCATAAGTTTGATTGCTGTACCTCTAATTGGCAATACAATAGAAAAATCACGGCTTAAAGCAGACAAGATATCCTTAGCTAGCCTTAATATCGCAACTAGGTACTACAAGCTTGATAGCGATTTATCAGAAATCTTTCCAGATCATTTAGATGATGAGCAAAAGATTGAGTTATTGATTGAGAAAGGCTTTTTAAGCGGTTATGTTTTACCCCAATCAAATGACGGAAATTTCATATGGGATGACTCTTTGTTATCTTGGTTACTTGTTGTCGATGATCAGATTGTCCCGTTGTCTCCATACGGTAATACTTATCAAGAGATTACACCTAAAATCATCGATGATATTCAAGACTATTATAATGAAATGGGTCGATATGGAAGAACTTGGGGTGACTATCGCTATACCGATATCGGTTTAGATCCCAATGACTGGAATGAACCGATATTACATGTATACTATACCCCTTCTGGCAGTAGCCTCTTTTTAAAACCAGAGTCTGGTTATCAATTTTTGGTACTCAATGAAGAAAATGATTTATTTGTTCTAAAATCAAGTCATAATTGGAACTTGATATATAGTGATATAGACGGTTTTTGGTACTTCCATGAAATTGATGAAGCAAAAAGAGTTGATATCTCTACATTGACAATTCAGCCATTCTAATCTTGTTAATTAAAAAACTAGTAGAGTCCAAATCTACTAGTTTTTATTATATAATTTTATAGCCTTTTTCTTCAATTAAAGTGTACCCCGTGTCAAGGACACAAGAAAAAAACGACTTATAATTTTT
>CAZSVO010000027.1:0-18795 GCA_964610325.1 uncultured Candidatus Izemoplasmatales bacterium | reverse complement strand
TAGCAAATTGTTGTCTATAACGTATGATTACGATTGAGTCTTGCAAAAGTCAGGTATTCCAAACAGGCGATATTTTAGGTCAAAACATCTATCCAAATTATAAGTGGTATAACAATACCCCCTTAGGATTTACAATAGAAATCTTAGATATTGATTTCTTGAAAGCATCTATAAAAATCACTTTTGATTAAAAGAAAAACAACTTAGCTTTATTTTGGGCTAAGTTGTTTTATTTTTTACTGGAAAATACAATTCCTCTTTATCATCAATTGACTGAGCTAAATATGAGAAACCATTAAGATACTGAACCAGATTATGCAAATGACAATACTCTTTTATCTCTGAATTAAAGTTTGCTTGTACCTCTTCATTTTTAAATAATTGATTTTTATAAAAATCTTTACTGACTCTAATTGCAAGGTAATCACTCTCTTTAACTTCAAGGATTTGAATTTGTGATTTATCAAAATCATCTATTGATTCAATCGCTTCCGTATACAAAAACACCACTTTGCTTTTATTGGTCATTATCATTGAGTGGTAGATAACAACATCTTCAACCGACTTATCGTTTAATTTTAGATAAGCCTCAATTCTTGATAAAGCGTCGCTCATACTAGAAGCTATGGTATAAGCGAGCTTCATATTAGAAAGAGTCACTTGTTTAATAAATAAATCCATAATGTTCTATCCTTTCTTAACTAATTAGATTATACACTTTTTATAGTTTTAAGGCAAGGAAACCTAACTTTCAATAATAGCTGCAACTGGTATTAATAAGAAAGCTAACCATGAAATATACCATAAATCTAGGAAATAGCCTAATGAAAAGAAAATGATAACAGCAACAAAGGGCATGATGCTAACATACTTGAAGTTGCTTGGATTCTGTCGGATAATCTCATACATCGGAATAATTAAAAATATCATCCACATATATGCCCATGCTTGAAAATATATCCCTGTCAAAATATAGATGATAAAAAACATAACTGCCATGAACAAAGACAACCCAGTAGGTAGATTAAATCTAAGAATACTATCTTCTCCAAAGATTATAAAAACCATGACTGGCAATAAAATTGCTAAAAGGCTTAAAGGCCAAAATGAAGTATATTGTATTGTATAAAAAGCTATTAAAGCACTTGAAACAAGTGCTACTTCAAAAAGAATCAGTTTAAAGATGTTCTTTTCATGGAGCACACCAAAGATTGGAACAAGATAAAACACAACCCAAGCAGAACCCCAAAGACCTAAAAAATTACCTAAAAGAATATAAGCAATCAAGGAGACGAATGGACTGATAGCTGTAAGAAAACTGACAAACCTCATAGTCTTAAAACCCGAAAAGATACCCATCATTGGAATCAAAAGAAATACTAACCAAGTAGGATGCCAGACATTGAGAATAAATCCGATACTTAAATATGCAGTTACAACAATAAAGGGACTGATTGCTATCAAAGCATTCATTGGCTCTTTATGGAAAACATTTACGATAATTGCGACCATCGGGATTAATAGGAAAACAAGCCATCCTGGGTTCCATAAATCAAACCCAAAACCGAGAATAAAGAACAGTATCAAAGCGACAAATGGTGTAAGAGCAACTAACTTACTCTTGTTCTTTGGTTCGATATCAATGAGTTTCAAACTATGTTTATCTGCCAAAACATTAACTTGTTCTCGAAAATCACCTACCAATTTATAAATCTCTTGATCAGTTAAGCCTTTTTCCTCGTAAAAAAGAATTTTTTGCTCGTATTCCTTGATGATTTCATTTAAAAGCTCATGATTAATCTGATAATCTTTTAATCTTTCTTCTAAATCCCGCAAGTATTTTTCTTTCATGTTTTATTCCTCTCTTTAATGATTATGGTTTTTATGGTTTAGCACTTCTAAATTATCACATTGCTCACCAATACATGTTTCTTCTTCAAATTCCATCTGAATTGTTGAATGCAAAATCTTTAGTTCTTTTAAACGGTTTTTAAGCCGTTCTTGTAGATTTGAAAATTGGTCTTGTGTCACATCTTTTTTAATCAAAGCATGACATGTTATAATCGGAATATTTCCTTCGATAGTCCAAAGATGAATATGATGGATATTTTTAACTAATTCTTCTTCCTCGAGATTTGCTCTTATTCTTTCAATCGAATACCCTTTGGGAACACGTTCTAAGAACACATGTAATATTTCTTTGATATTTCGGTAAACATGAAAGATAATGAATAAAGCAAAGAAGATTGATAATAATGAATCCAAATAATCAATACCGAATATATTCATCATAACAGCTCCAATTAAAAGAACAATCCATCCAAAAACATCTTCAAATAGATGTAAGGAGATGACTTTCTCATTGACTGACTTACCTTTAGAAACTATTAAGGCAGCTAACGAGTTTGTTACAACTCCAATAATAGCGAAAACAATCAATAACTTTGAGTCAATCGCCTGTGGCTCAAACAATCTTTTTATTGCTTCAAAAATAATGATACCCGATCCAAACACCAAGATAACCGCTGAGATTAACCCTCCTAAAAGGGAGAAACGATAATACCCATAAGTATAAAGGTAATCTGGTTTATTTTTTGATTTTCTTTCTAACACAATAGCCAAAGCAAGGGTAATCGAATCTCCTAAATCATGGATAGCATCTGAAATCAATGCAATTGAATTTGTCAATATACCACCAAGAAATTCGAAAATTGTAAAGATAAAATTAAGAAGAAAGGATATATTCATCCGTTTTTCTGATTTCACCTTAGTAAATCCTCCTTAAGAGTTAAATTATGATTTTCAACAGCAGCTATGATTATAAAGAAAATTACCATAAACTGAGGCATATAATAAACATTATCTACCATACCGTGGATATTAGCTCCAAACAAAGCAATCAACAAGATTGCTTTTTCAATATTCCATTTTTTAAAGAATATAATCACCACAACTAGAAATTGCCATAAAATTGAAACCAATCCAACAGTCCCTAAAGTAGCCATTGTATGTAATATTGTGTTATGATAAAAACCGAAATAACTTTCATCTACCCGAGCAAAAACACCTACTCCAAGCAAAGGATTATTGATAAATTTATCGTATGCTTCAATCCAAAGATCAAATCTTCCTGAGTCATCAAAGAAATCTTCAGACAAACGCTCAAAAACTGTAGTGAAGTAATCCAATCTAAAGTAAACCAATAACCCAACTAAAGACAGCCCAAGAATAATATTCAATGTTAGTTTCACTTTTTTCTCATAACCATAATATAGGAAAACAACTAAAGGAATCAAAGTTATTGCAAAGGATAGTATTCCACCTCTTGATAATGTGAACAACAACATTATTATCTCAAAAAAAGCTAAAATAATCCAAAAACTATGAAATTTATACTTCTTCATAAAATAAAACATCGTAGAAATAAACATAACCAAATAAGTTGCAATAAAATTAGATATCCCCCATCCAAGATCTATTTGCTTATGTCTTAATGCATATGCTATATCTTCTACTCTCAAGTAAAAAATCAAAACCTGAAAAGATATCATCACCCCTGTAATTACAAACAATCTAATCAAAACCTTTAGGTTATCTCCTTTAAAACTCGCTTTAAAAAACAGATAAGTGAACAAATAAACTAAACCGACGGCAATATAAAAAAGATAATTCATACTAATCTCTTCTATTATAAAAAGAGTTGAAACCATTGCTGCAAACATCAAGAGCAACGGCAATGCCATTTTTCCTTGAAAAAGATTAATTTTATATTTCAATGCATGAAAAACAAATCCCAGAATAACAGGAACTGGTAGATAATATAAGTAAACTGGAATGCTTTCTAAAGACCATTCAGTTTGACTGATCATAAACAGCATATTCACATAAAACGGTATCGCATTAAAGGTATTCTTATTGAAGACCAATATCGAGAAAGCTATTAAAGCAAACAAAGGCATACCAATCGATTCTAACTCATAATACCAGAAGAATAATGTAATAGTGCTGATTAAAGTTAAGTAGCTAATGCTCTGAAAAAAATTGTTTTTTGTCATTTAAGTCACCAAATATATTATACTTCATTATCGATTATCTGTCCTTAAAAAAATTGTTTTTTTTGATTCTAATTATCGATGTTATAAATCATTCTGTCATAAACATGTCTAAAACCAAGTTTTCGATAGAGCTTTTTTGCATTTCTATTGTCTAAGTCAACATGTAAGGAAATCTTACCATTTGCAAGATTTATAGCTGATTTGATCAATTCAGACCCTAATCCTCTGCCTTTTGTAAGCGGATTAATCCCGATATAAGCTAAGTGATAGGTAGGAATAAAATTATCGAAACCAGTATTTACAACTACTAAAATCCCTTCGACTTCCTCTTCTTTTTTTGCTAAGAGAATAAAACCTTTTTCAATGGCATTGTCAATGGCATCTTCAACCTCCCAAATTGGGTCACTATATCTGCCTAGATAATTATCCACATACTTAATAAGTTCAACTTTTTGGATATCTTGATAATCGGTAATTTGCTTGATGTTTGTATAAGTTCTTGCTGTATCTAAAATTACTACATAGACTCCATTCTGTTTTTTTTCTTCTTTTATACTTTTTAGAAACTTGGAAAAAACATAGATATCACCTTTTTTTACTTTTAAAAACTCTTCTTTTCTTAGCAAATCATAAGCTTCATCAAACAGTTCATTATCAATGTCTTTTTTAAGTTCGTTTGCTTTTGTCGAGAAAATCTTTGGCATAAGTGTTTTTTCGACTATTTGTCTTTGCAAAAAATGCCTTGTATATGCTTTGACTCTTATCTTGTCATCATCGATTAGATAAACTTCTTGAATATCGGTAACTCTATCTGTAATCTCCTTGATAACTTCTAACTGCGCTAAATCGTATAACTCATGACTAACATCATTATCAAGCAGATTTAAAACATCATTGCCAGCAATATATTCATTAATTTTCTGATTAGCTTGGTTCTTTGTTAAGCTGACTAAATCAAGGATATTGTCTGCTTTTAGAATTTGTTTCTTGAATCTTTGATTCTTGTAAACTGGAACAATAATCTGAATATTTTGTTCTTGTGCTATACTCAATAGCGATTTTAATATATTCTTGTTTCCATCAATTAAAACCTTAAAATTATCACTAGTTTTAAGATAGTTAATAACATTTTTTGCATATCTATCATAGATACTTTTCGAGGGATTATTGCCCTCCAATTTAATGTATATTTTACTTACACCTAATCTTCTTTCAATATTTCTAGCTCTTAACAAAGGAGTTTTTCCAATATTATTCATTACAATCACCTCAAAAAAAATTGATGACTTTAGCCATCAATTAATTATACCATAAAATTCTCTATTGACCAAATCATGGTCTATTTACATTGTTGATCGAAATCTTTTTTTTATCAAATTAATAAAATAAACAAAATAACCAACTAAAATAACAAAGATTATTACTAAAATAAAATATCCTACACCATATTCTTCTAGATTCATAAAGAAATAAGGGTAATTTGACTCATAGTTATCCCCATTGAAATTACCTCCAAGCCAAACATAGACTATTGTGAACAACCAATAAATCAAAGGGAAAAACAAATACATTAGAGGTTCAATCCTATTAATTGAAATTGGTTTAATCAACAGGAGTTGATTCAGAAGAACCAATGAAGGAACAACCGTATGAATCAAGAGATCTGCTAAAGAATCCAATTCATATGTTGATGGATCTATAGTAGGCCTTAACATAATATTGAATACTAAACCAGTTAAGAATATTCCAACAAAAGCCTGATTGACAAAGAAGTTTAGCAATTTATTTTCTTTCTTTGCTAAAAAAAGCCAAAAAAAGACAATAACAACTAATAAATTTGATTGCAATGTGAAATAGATGAAGCTTTTCAATGGTTCGTCTGATTGGACAAGATGAAGAATAACTCCTAAAAGTGCTGTTAAAGCAAGTGTTAAGTAAATCCATCTTTTGTGTGAATAGTCGCTAATCATCTTAAACTCTATTTCAAGAAGAATCTTGCTAGTTTTTCTTTTAAACTAGACATCGGATGATATCTAACTAAAAGATCAAACTTGGTCGATTTCTTAATTATTGATCGATAATGTGAGAAAGTCTCGAAACTTGCTTTGCCATGATATGCTCCCATTCCACTTTCTAACACACCACCAAAAGGTAAGTAATCACTTGCTACTTGCATTATTGTATCATTGATACAACCTCCACCAAAATTACATTCTTTCAAAATACGGTTTTGAATAGTTTTATCTTCTGTAAAGAGATAAAGAGCTAAAGGATGAGGATTGTTGTTTATGTACGTTATTGGCTCTAAGATATCGCTAAAGGTTATTATCGGCAAAATAGGTCCAAATATTTCTTCTTGCATAATTGATGCATCTATTTTTACATTATCTAATAGTGTTGGAGCGATTTGTTGATTTTTTGATTCACCACCCATAATGATTTCTTCTCCATCAATTAGAGCAAGAAGTCTTTCAAAGTGTCTTTTATTGATAATTTTTGGATAATTAGGATTATCCAAAGGTATCTCTCCATAAAACTCTTTAACAGAGTTCTTATAATGTTTGATAAACTCATCTTTAATCTCTTTATCAATGTATAGATAATCCGGGGCAACACAAGTCTGTCCTGAGTTTAGAAGTTTCCCAAAAGCAATTCGCCTGGCTGCAATTTTTAGATTAGCATCCTTTGTTACTATTGTTGGGCTTTTACCGCCTAACTCAAGACTAACTGGAGTAAGATTTTTAGAGGCTTTTTCCATGACAAGTTTGCCTACATGCGTACTTCCGGTGAAAAAGATATAATCAAATTTTTGTTCCAAAAGAGCTTGGTTTTCTTCTCTACCACCTAGTACAACGGCTATGTATTCTTCTGGATATATCTCATTTATCAGCTTCTTGATAAGATTTGAAGTGTTTGGACTGTAATTGCTCGGCTTAATAATTGCAGTGTTTCCTGCAGCTATAGTTCCTATTAAAGGCGCAAAAGTCAAGTATACAGGATAATTCCAAGGACTTATTATCAAAGAAACCCCATAAGGATGAGCTAAACGAAAACTCTTTGCTGGAAAATCAACAAGTGATGTTCTAACTTTCTTTGGTTTCATTAGTTTTTTTAAGTGCTTCATCATAAAACTTATCTCTTTAATCGAAACTCCGATTTCGGTAAGAAAAGCTTCAAAAGAAGATTTACCTAAATCTTGATATAAGACATTCTTTAAATCATCTTGATAGTTTATCAAAGCATCTTTTAGTTTCTTCAAAGCAGATATTCTAAAAGTGTAATCTAAGGTATGATGATTTTTATAATACTCTCTTTGTTTTTGAACTAGTTCTACAATATTCATCTTTATCACTCCTAAAAATTATTATACCATGTGAAAAAATATTTTGTGCTAATTTCACAACAATTTCTAAATGCTATGTTTAAAATTTTAATCTCATCTTAAACAAAAGAAAATATGCTTATTTTCATTTGTTGCTAACCCAACCTCACAAAAGCAGTTTGATTGCTAAGTTAAGAGGTTATATGATATAATAATTTTGGTGATATTATGAAAAAAATATTGATATTTTTGATTATGCTATTTCTTTTAGGTTGCGAGACAAATACAAAAACTGAAAATAAGGTTCAAATCATCAGTGCTTCAGTAGGTAAAACAATGCTGGATGAATCTGAATCCATCATATTACTTGATGTTAGGACGCTAAGCGAATATAATGAAGGTCACATCGAGAATGCATTACTACTACCGCTTGCAGAGATTCAGACAACTGCTGAAACAGTTATTCCAGATAAAGCAAAGACTTATATCATCTATTGTCGCAGTGGTAATCGCTCTAGACAAGCAGCTGATATTTTGTTAGAAATGGGTTATCTTAATATTTATGATATGGGCGGAATTATTGATTGGCCTTATGAGATAGTATATTAAACGCTGATTTTATGTCGAATAAAATCAGCGTTTTTTATATGGCCTTAATATACTTAGCGAAGTACCAATGTTTTAACAAAAATAAAACTACAATAATTATTCTTATCCAAAGAAGACTAATACTTATATAAGTAATCAAAAGCATTGCATCAACCAGTATTAACAAAGTCCACTTTTTCTTTTTACTCATCACTTTATTCTCGATAAAATCCTTGAAATATCTTTGATAGACTTGTGATTTTACTAATTTTTTATACACTTTTTCAGACGATTTTGATAACAAAAATGTTGAGAACAAAATAAAAGGTGTAGTTGGTAAAACCGGTAAGAAAACACCTAGAAAACCTATTCCTAAAGAAAATATAGCTAATAATAGAAAAACTAATTTCATACCTAATCAATCAATCTCTTTTCACCTTGAATAGCTTGAATAGGTTTTATATCTTGAGTGATTTCTAAGGTACCCATATACTCTCCTTCATGATCTCTAATAGCAAAATATCTGATTAATACATATTTATCTTTTAAGTGGATATAGAAATCTTCGTTATCCTTTTCACACTTTCTAAAACTCTCAATAATTGCTTCTACCTTATCGACACTTTTTGGTGGATGGCAAAGATTTACATGTCTACCAATTATGGTTTGAGGTCTTTCAAAAATCCTTTCTTTTCCCTTAGAAAAATACTTAACATACCCATCTTTATCGATGAAAGTCAAATCTAAAGGCAAAGTGTTAAGGATTTGATTTACCTCATTTGATTCTAATAACCCTACATTAGCAAAAACTTTAGTCTCTTCTTCTGTTGATTTGTTCTCTTGAAATTCTTTTTTCCAACTTTCTTTAGGCTTACTTAAGAAATAACCGATATCCTGACTACCTTGGTCAGCCAAAATCCAATCATAGAAACTCATAATATCAACTAACTTTGGTAAAAGGATGTTATTCTCCTTAATAATCATATCTTTAATCCTAACAAGCAAATCTTTGATATGTTTTTCACTTTTTTCTCGAGGAGCATCTTTATTATTTAAGAGATTTATAACTTTTTTTACGTCTGCTCTAATCTCATCATCAACACCCCACATCACCTTTGGAATCGAGGTAATTCCTTTCTTTTCCAGAGTGGGAAAAAATAGATATTCTTTTCTAGCATAGTGGTTCTTTATATTGCTTAATCTATCGATGCCAATTCTAAGCATCAAAAAGCTGTTTTGGTCTGTTTTATCTAAGTATTTTTCAATTTCCTCTTCGATAAGTTTTGAAATCTCAATATTCTCATCCAAAAATACCTTTGCAGGATGACCAGGGATTTCTGTTATTTCTCTTGGCTTATGCAAGTCACTTATATTTGTGTTAAAGACGGCAGCATGCACATCACATAGACTTTGAATCTCTTCAACACTCATTCCTTCATCAACTAAGCTTTGTTCTAATGCAACTATTTCATCAGTCGAAATCTCTTTAAAATCCTTGATAAATCTTTCTTTTGCTAGATTTATCGGCATACCTTGATGTATTTCTTTTATTAATAACTTAAGTTTATCTTGTCTTAATTTTGAATTGTTTATCAACTCACTCATAAAAAAACCCTCCTTATGCCATAAATATAGCATAAAGAGGGGTTGCTTTATGTGATTTAAATCACATATAAGAGATAATATTTATTCTTCTCAATTCTAATTACTTTTTCTTGCTGAAGCTTAGACAAATATCTTGATAGAGTCTCTCTTCTAATACCGATTATGTTTGCTAATACCGTTTTAGAGAATGGTAAGATCAAAACCTTGTTTGCTTTTTCAATTAATCCAAACCTTTCAAACAAGCTGTTCAATGTATTGATTATCTTATCTAATGTATCTGAATTAGCAGAGTTTACGAGTGAGTTTTGAAAGAGATTTGATCTAGTTACTGCACATTTTAAGCAAGAATCTCTAAACTTTAGATTTGATTCATAAGCATTAACAACTTCAAATTTTGGTATTTTTTTTAAGGAAACTTTTGTTAAAGGGATAGCTGTAGCTAAGAATTCTTTTCTTTCTTGTAATAAAGCTAAAAGTCCAAGATAATCACCTGGTCCTAATATCCCAATAATTCTCTCATCACCATTTTCAAGATATCTCACCATCTTTACATATCCCTGATAAACTTGAAAGATATATTTTAACTCATCCCCCTCAAAAAAGATGATTTCTTTATCATCTAGTTCAATAATTTTTCCTACTAAATTATCATATTGGCAATGTTTACAAAATTTCATAGATAACCTCAACAACTATTATACTCCATATAATGGTTTTCTTCAAAAGAGATTATTGTAAATTTACTAAAGTGAATTAATTTGATAAAATAGAACTGGTGATAATATATGAAAATTCTAGTTATTCAAAATTCTGTTAAACAAGTAATTGAGAAAAGTTTTGATAATATTAAAGCTCTAGTTGCTAAAGCAAAACAAAAGCCTGATTTTATTGTCTTACCCGAAATGTTCATGAGCCCTTATGAAACAGATAAATTTATTGATTATGCGCAAAACGATGAATCTGAAGCAATTAAATTTTTAAAAGATTTAGCAAAGGAAAACCAAGCTTATATTATTGGTGGCAGTGTACCTGAACTATTTGAAGAAAAGCTCTTCAATACAACTTATATCATCGATCCATCAGAAAACATCATTCATAAATACCGGAAAATTCACTTATTCCAAATCAAGTATCCCAGTGGAAAATCTTTCAATGAAAGTGATGTTTTAACTCAAGGAGAATCTTTAGGCGTTTTTAATACAAAATACGGTAAAATGGGTGTAATGATTTGCTTTGATGTTAGATTTCCTTATCTAGCAACTAAATTAATGAATGCTTTATGTCAGGTAATATTTATTCCGGGTGCTTTTAATGACTATACCGGCCCTTTGCATTGGCAAACAACATTAAGAGCAAGAGCAATCGATAATCAATTGTTTGTAATCGGCTGTAGTCCAAGTAAAACATCATTTGGTAATTATAACAGTTATGGTCACTCGATAGTTATTGATCCTTTAGGTCAAGTCATTGAAGAACTTGACGGGTATGAAGGCATAATTGAAGTAACTATTAATTTAAATAAGATTTGTGATGTGAGAGAAAAACTGCCAATTGTAAAGAATTATCGTAGTTTATAATTACTTTTTTATGGAAATCATTTCTTATTTTCCATAAAGTGATATAATCATAATATAATATTATGTTGTGGAGGTGAAGATATGAGTTTGCTAAATACAAATTTGTCCAAAGAGTTTTATGAAGTAGCCTATAATGTCTATGATATCCATTTCCAACATGACAAAGTACTGGAAACGGAGTATGACGACTATCGAAAAAAAAGAATGTTTGAAGATATTCTTTATAATCTTTCTTTTTTAGAAGTTAGTTACACAATCGAAGACAATAAGTTATTTGAAGAATACTCAGTTTGGCTATACGAACTGATGATGAATCTTATGCCAGACATTAGTCCAAAAAGAATAAAAGAACAAATGCTTGATCATTATAAGATTCTTGATAACGAGTTGAAAAAAATGCTTTTGCCAGAGAAATATAAACAGATTAATAATTACATTCAAAGAGCTATTAACGCTACCTTAAATTATCAAAAAACCGACAAAACAAGAGTAATTGATCAAGGAAAATATGGAAATATCAAGAAAACATACCTTGATTATTTGATAAAGAACAATGCTCGAAAAGCAATTGATTACATTCTAGAGATTGAAAAAATTGGTATACCCTTGGAAGATATCTATGTAGAAATCCTCCAAGAAGTAATGATTGAAATTGGTAATCTTTGGCATGAAAATAAAATCACTGTAGATCAAGAACATTATATGACTTCCATAACTCAAATGGTTCTATCTCAATTCTATGATAAAGTCTTTTCAACAAAAAGAAATAATCATACTTTAGTGGCTTGTAGTGTAGGAAGTGAATTACATGAGATGGGCGCAAGAATGATTTCTGATCTTTTTGAGTATAATGGTTGGGACAGTATTTATCTTGGTGCTGCAATCCCTAATAAAACTTTATTGGAAAGAATCAAAAAAGATAAACCAGATTTAGTAATTCTATCGGTCACCATGCCTCAACACTTAACTCAATGTTTAGATATCGTTAATATGTTAAAAAATCTTGAAAACCCTCCGAAAATAGCAGTTGGAGGTAGAGCTTTTTTGACAAGTGACAATGTCTGGAAAAAATGGCCGGTAGATATATCTGTTGAAAACGCAAAAAAACTTTTAGATTGGGCTAGCACGGAGTTTAGTTATGTCTGATTTTTTGTTTCGAATTAATGATTTGGGTGTTGTTGATTTTACCTATTATATAAACTGCGATACTAAAAGAAAACTCCCTCTGACAGTTTATGCTTTTTTGGATGACCAAGCAACAGAGCAAGTCAGTAATTGTCTGATTTCTACAAAAAAACTTACCCAATTTGCCACAAGAATTTTTGAAAAGGATTTTAATATTGTAATTCAACCAATTGGCAGTCAGTTTCTTTTTTATGGGAATGATTTACCAAACTTTAAGGAAGTACAGGATTACTTCATTAATCTTTTATCAATACTAGCATACCATTATGTCAGACCAAGTGGAATAGATAAAGAAGACTACAGTTTCATCTATAACAGTATCCAAAAACTCAATAATGATTTACTCAATAAAACTAGGGAAACAGAAAAGCTTAACAGCCAATTAAATAGAGTTAATAGCATTTTAAACAGTCGTTTAGTTAAAGACCCATTGACTGGTTTAATATCTAGATATCAATATAGTGACGAAATTGATTTAGCAATCAAGAAAAACCCCAATGCATATGGCATTTTCTGTTTTATTGATATAGATAAGTTTAAAGACGTCAATGATGAGTATGGTCATAGTATTGGAGATTTGTATCTAGTTGAATTTGCAAAAAGACTTAAGAGTCTTAACTATCCTAATTCAATCAAGATGCGTATCGCTGGTGACGAATTCGGCTTATACATTCCAAATATCCACGATGTTGATGAACTGACTATTAAACAAGTTGCAATCAATATCCATGATAGTTTATGTTTTCCAATTGAGATAAGTAATCTCAAACTCAACTTAAATTTTTCCTTAGGTATTTCGATTTACAATAAAGATACCTCTGATGTTCATTTGTTGATTGATTATGCTGATTTTGCCATGTATCGAACTAAAAAGAATCCTGAAACTTTTTATGAAATATTCTGTTTGGAAGAGTACTTGAATTTTATGAAGAATCAGCGCAGAGAATAGAAAATATAAAAAGACAAAACACTCATAATCGAGTGTTTTTTTTAGAGTTTAGTTGTTTTTAAGCAGGTACTCATATAAGTCTTTTAATGATCCTTTGTGATAATTCTTGATATCTTTGCCTTTGCGATTATTGAGACAATCTGTCACAAGAAAAGTTTTTAATCCTAAATGCTTTGCAACCATATCTTCATCAACATCATTCCCTATCATGATTGTTTCTTCAGGGTTAAGAGAGTTTTTCTCTAAGATGTTTCGATAGTAATTTAAGTTTGGTTTTGTATATGAACTGTTCTCATAAGTTGTAACACAAGCGAAATCAGTGATTGTTAACCCGGCCCAATTAATCCTATTATTAGTAGCTACTCTTGGAAACAAGGGATTGGTTGCTAATATAATCCTAGAATTCCTCATTTTTAATAAGGAAATAATTCTTTTTGCATACTCATTGGGTGTAGTTGTATCCTTCACTTGATTAAACTCATTGAGATAAAACTTCTCCAAAGAAGTTTTTATATTAGCTTGATTGCTTTTTTCAGGATAAAACACTTCCCAGAAAACTTCTTCATTTGTTTTTTCACCATTATTCTTTATCATTGCATCAGTTCCTAACCAGAGCTTGTCGATCATCTCTTTGGGATTGAAACCCATTTCTAGAAACTTGTATCCAATCAATTTGATATATTTGTTTAAAAATTCAGTTTCATTCAACGGTAGTAAAGTACCATCAAGATCAAATAAATAGTTTGTAATCATCATAAAGTATTAATCTAGTGATTAATCTCCTTTCTAATTTTATCATTTAATCTATTCTATCACATTATCTAGATTTGACATAAGAAAAGTTTAATGAGCTATTAATTAATTAAGTTTAGCATGATATAATGATATCAGATAAGTTGGTGAAACTTTGAAATCTATTAAACATTTTTTTAAAACTATGATATTTTTCGACTTCAAAAAACTCTTAATTTTTGAAGTCTTTATTCGTTTATTTGGTCTTTTGATAATCTTTCCGATGCTTAAACTTGGTTTCTATCTATCTTTAAAATCCTCTGGTTTAAATTATTTAGCTAACGATACATTATCACAATTCCTGAGCAATCCCATTACAGTTCTTACTATTTTTGTTTTACTATTGACATTAGCTTTATATTTTGTGATTGAGTTTGTATTTTTAGGTGTCTTATTCGACTTCTCTTATCATAGATACTTATCAACATGGAAAGAGTTCTTACTATCCGGATTAAACCAACTCTATAAAGCACTTAAGAAATACCATCTATTTATCATCTTTCCTATCTTTGTTTTTTTTATAGTTATCGAGTTTATCCAAATTGCTTTTTTTGCATCAACCCTTAAGGTTCCCCAAGAAATATCAGATCAGTTAAAAGGGATTACTATTGTAAGAGATAACTACCTTATTATCTTTCTTATTTTATTTGTAATATATTCCTTAAGTATTTTTGTAATTATGGAATATATCCAAGGTAAAAGATCTGTAAAAGATTCAATTAAAACTACATTTTCAGTATTAAAAGGGAAACTAAAGTTTTTTCTTATTAAAATAATCGCTATTAATGGTATAGCCCATCTAATAATGTTTATAGTTTATTCATTGCTGTTGGTAACTTTAGGTCAAGTAATTGGTTTTTATAGAGGACAAGAAGTTGTTTTTGGTTTTATAATAACTTCTTTTTATAGTATATATTGGATTATTACGTTGCTATTTTCAATGTTTTTAATCCCCTTAAATATTTCTTATACTATTTATTACTATAACTTAGCTAAAGAAATCAAACCTAATGAAGAACAAGTGATCAAATTAAAAGTAGTCAAATCCAATAACAAAAAATGGTTATTTAGAGTTTTTGTGCTTAGTTTTTTCTTAGTATTTATGTTAAACATAGTTACAATAATTGAAGAGATAAAAGCAACTGATAATCAAACTCAGTTTTTAAAACAAGAAGAGATTATCGCTCATAGAGGTGCTTCCTATTACGCTCCTGAGAATACAATATCTGCATTTGAAATGGCGATTTTACAAGGAAGCAGTGGAGTTGAGTTTGATATTTATGCAACAAAAGATCTAATTCCAGTTGTCATTCACGATGCTTCTATTCGAAGAACTACAAATGAAACAGAAAATATATATGTTAGTGACTTGACTTATGAAAAACTACAAGAATATGATGCTGGTAGTTGGTTTTCAACAGATTTTATAGGTGAATTAGTCCCTTCATTTGAAGAGACTTTACAAACGATAAAAGGAAGAACTACTGGCTATATTGATATTAAAACAAAAAATCAAGCTGTTGAAATTGAAGTTCTTAGGTTAATCGAAGAATACGACATGATTAATGAAGTTAAAGTCATGTCTTTCGATGCTAATCAACTATTCAGATTCAAAGAAATGAACTCTGAAATAGAAACAGTTCTTTTAGTAGGCGTTTATGATCTAAACATCTATAACTATATTTTAGATGAGCGAATTGACCATGTAGCAATCCAAATTCAAGTCATAAAAAACAATCCAGATTTAGTTTTTGTAACTCACAACCAAGGAAAAAAGGTATACGCTTGGGGTGTTGATGATAGAAATGCAATTAATATAGGAGTAAACGCCGATGTTGATGGTTTCATTACAAAGAGACCAATCTTGACTAGAGAAATTGCTTATTCCAAAAATACTTCAGATTATCTGAGAAGATATATCGAATTATTGTTCAACTGATAGCTTAGACTCATACATGTTTTTTTGCTTTCTTCGATTAGTTTATGAGTTTGTAAATGTGAAGCATATTGGTTTTGAAACGATATTTCAATATTTTAATAGTTATAACTTTGAGGATTAACTTTGCTTAAATGTTAAACCTTTCTTTTTTAAAAACTAATGTATCATCAAGTTTTTTTGAAGAATACTGATCCAAGATAAAAAAAGAAAATATCTTAGAACCTTTATTTGATTGTTCAAATTTAGGCTTTGATATTTTCATTTGCTCTTATCTATATTTTTAGTTTTATATTAGTTTGATTTAGAGAATACTTGAATTTTAAATTCAGCTACTTCTCTTTTTTCATATACTCTTGAATATAAAACGTTAATCTCTTGAGCATCAAAATCGCTAAAATGTGATGATAAATCTGGCATTTCACTATTTGTACTTGCATAGTTAATCATTATTTTACTAGATGAATTTAATTGATATATTGAATCGCCATCGTCGTAAACACTTTCAAAGTCAGTAAGCATTACTTGTTCTTCATCAATATAATATGCATTGCTCATTTCGATTGCATCGATATACTCTCTTATTGCTTGCTCATCTATCAAAGTATCTATAATATTGATACCTTGATCATTCATATATACGATTTCTCCACCTTCAAGATGAGCTGTCCAGACAGTTTCACCTATAAGTATATACTTTACAAAAGCTCTTCTTGTAATGGTTGAAGAAATCATTTCATCAAAAACGATGAAGTTAGGGTTATCCAACTCAATCATAGTTGCTTGTGATTCTTTTATTTCTGCCCAAAGATGTGGTAGTAAAAACAAATCCAATCCTATCTCATTTATATTGTATGGAGAACTGCTATCAAAAAGGAATGAACCTCTTGCGGCATAATCATCGGATAAAAGACTATAACCTACTGGGCGAGATAGATAGTAACTGGTTTTCTCGCATCCAAACATACTTAAAGATAAAAAACTAAGAATTATCAATACTAATATTTTCTTCATGATTTTTCCTTTCAAATAGATATTTTATTAATCTGATTTACTACATTACTAGTATTTTGCTTTTTTTGATTGTTGAAAAATTTCTAAATCATTGTTTATATTATAAACTGCTTACTACACAATTTTTTCCTAAAGCTTTTGCTTTATACATACGCTCATCAACCTTGATCAATAATTCGTCAATACTAGAACACTCTTTTGATGAAGCTATTCCAAAACTACATGTTACTTCTATTTCTATCCCAAAATCATGCTTAACAAGCAAATCTTTTAAATCTTTAGCTAATGAAGCAGTTTTACTTATTCCTGAATTTTTAATTAAAATCATGAACTCTTCTCCACCCCACCTTACCAAAAGATTATTATTATCGATTAAAGGTTTGAATAAATTAACAATCTCTATTAAAATCTTATCGCCTACTAAATGACCGTATTCATCGTTAATAACTTTGAAGTCATCAATATCGAATAGAATAATCGAAACTTCTTCCTTCGTTTCATCATTCGCATATATCTTTTGAAACTCTTCATTTAATAAAAGGCGGTTGTAACAACCAGTCAATGGATCAGTAATCGATATCTCCATCAGTTTCTTTTCTTGATTATATTGCAATCTCTTAAAATAATTGGTTCTTAAAGATGAAATACTAGAAATGATTAATACTATCAGCAAAAAAACAATTGAAACAAATCTTTCTTTTGATTGAGAGTTATCATCTAATAAACCAGTTATTACATAAAAAGCAAATATGTTAAAGAGTGAGATAAAAAGAGTATATAACCATCTGCTAGGAACAAGGAACAAAGAAATAACAATAAGCATCATCCCAAATGTTTGAATCAAAACATTAGGACTTTCATATATACTTAATGTAAAAAGAAAAGAAGCAAACAAAACTATCTCATAAATTGCAATCCATTTATAGAAGAAGGTATAGGATTTAGCAAAACTCAGTTTGAAATAAAGAATCATGATTAAAATAAAAACTAAAGTTCGGTTTGCTAAAATCCAGTAAAAGAACCTGCTATTAATGAGATTTATGTAGTCTGGTATGATGAATAGAAAATATAAGATTCCAAAGAATAAAATCAAAGGTTTTATAAATCTTTTAGTTTTCTCAATATCGTAGTTTACATAATTAGTTTCAGTCAACTCGTCAAAGAATTCACCTTTAATAAAAGAAACAGAATTGTCATTTAATCTATTAAAAGCCATTAGAAACACCTCCATTCATGATTCAATATCAATAATCCTAATTATCCACACTAAAGATTTGATAGTTAACTACTAGTAACTTAATTTTTTTGATATTGCTTACTTATAGTTTTAGTAAAAATAAGCTTAGCAAATTGTGTATTATTAAAATATACTGTAAAAGAAAATAATTCTTACTCATTATCATTTTAACATGAAAAATCCATTTATAATATATCTGTTTACTCTTAGTATTAAATATTTTGTGTAAATAGAATTTTAAATAAGGTCTTAAATCGATTTATTGTGTTTTAATGAATGTCCAAATAAAATCTAGAGCAGTAATATATACACCCTATCGAATTTTTAGCATCCCTGAAATAACTAATATTTAATAATAAAGCGTAACGTGATTTTTAATCTATTAGAGGAAAATCATTGATTCTCTAACAAAATAATATCCCGTTTTCGAACAATAAATAACCTGCTATTGTCCCGTTTTCTAAAGTGATAATGCACTCAGATTGAGCGGCTTTCTCTTTTCAATCACTTCATTTTTTTCGATAAACATGATCAT
>CAZSVO010000026.1:0-18876 GCA_964610325.1 uncultured Candidatus Izemoplasmatales bacterium | reverse complement strand
AGATATTGAAAAACAGATAATATCAACTATTATCTCCACACCTCAGAAAAAAAAATTATTACAAAATCTACGTTTTTAATAAAATTGTAGTATAATTAATTAAAGATTTGATTAGAGGGATTATAATGTTTACAAGAGAAAAAACAAGGCCAGTTAAAGTCAAAAACTTAACCATAGGAAGTAATAACCAAGTAATTATTCAGTCAATGACGAACACATCTACTAAAAATACTCAAGCAACTATAAATCAAATAAAAGTGCTTGAGAAAGCAGGTTGCCAAATAGTAAGAGTAGCTGTATTAGATGAAGCTGATGCATTGGCAATTTCTGAGATAAAGAAACATATAAGCATTCCCCTAGTAGCAGACATTCATTTTGACTACCGATTGGCTTTGTTAGCAATTGAGTCAGGTGTAGATAAGATAAGAATTAATCCTGGCAATATTGCTGATGAAGAGAAGATTTTTGCTGTAGTTGAAGCATGCAAATCTAAAGGCATACCGATTAGAATTGGAATAAACTCCGGTTCGCTTGAAAAACATATTTTAAAGAAATACCATCACCCTACTCCAGAAGCGATGGTTGAGTCAGCTACCTATCATATTGGTTTGCTTGAAAAATATGGTTTTTATGATATTATTGTCTCATTAAAATCCTCTAGTGTTATTGATACAATAAAAGCTAATGAACTAGCAGCCAATACATTTGATTACCCTCTTCATTTAGGTATAACTGAAGCTGGTAGCACTTTTGGCGGTACAATCTCTTCTTCCATAGGTCTTGGAGTAATGTTAAATCAAGGCATTGGTTCAACAATAAGAGTTTCACTAACCGCAGATCCAGTTGAGGAAATTAGAGTTGCCAAAGAAATTCTTAGCAACTTCGGATTATTTAAGAAACCAAAGCTCATCTCTTGCCCAACCTGTGGTAGAATTCAATATGATATGTTTCCTATTGTTAATGAAATAGAGAGTTTTTTAGAATTTATCGATAAAGATATTACTGTAGCTATCATGGGTTGCATAGTTAATGGCCCTGGTGAAGCAAAAGAAGCAAACATAGCAATTGCTGGTGGTAAAAATGAAGTTTTAGTTTTTGTAGATGGCATAAAGCAATTTAAAGTAAAGCAAGAAGATATTGTTGAAACACTTAAGAGGTTAATTTTAGATTATTGATCAATGTTTGAAAGAGGTGAAAGCAGATGAATATAAAGCAAAAAGGCATTAATCCTTTAGTTTTTTTAACCGTTTTTTCTGCCTTGATTCTTTTTGTTGCTGTTTTTTTCAGTAATAGTACCACTTTGATAAAACCAGAAACTCCCCAACACTTAAATACTGGATGGGTATACATTGAAAATGATAGAACTATTGCAATAAATAGTTTACCTGAAGATTTAGGTGTTGAGAAGAACGAACCAGTGACAATCGAGAAAACTCTTAGCGATGATTTTCACAACAAACAAACTCTCTTGATTAGGACTTCTCTTCAAGTAATTACTATCAAGATAGATAACAATATCATCTATCATCATGATTTTGAACAAGCAACGGTTAAGACTTACGCTAGTTTGTGGCATTTAGTAGATATCCCAGAACATTCAGAAGGAAAAACAATCTCAATCACTTTGACATCTCCCTATAAAGCTATGTCAGGCGTTATCAACCCGATTAGCTATGGTTATAGCACCCAATTGAAAGATTTTATTTTCACACAATATGGGTATAGACTTCTAGTGACTATATTTGTTTTTACTGCATCCATAATCGTGATGATTACAAGCATTTTATTCTTAAGACATAACCAAAGAAACACTTATTTAGCTGCTTTTGGTTTGTTATTGTCATTTTGGATTTTTGCTGAATCGCGAATGATGCAATCTTTTACTGACAACGAGTTTATTATAGGTAGTTTAGCTTACCTCTCACTAGCTGCTTTACCTATCCCGTTGCTAATATATGTTAAAAAATATTTGATTGATCGATATTATAAAATCTATCACTTTTTCTGCGTTTTATCCGGTTTGAATTTCATCACTATCTTCTTATTTCATGTCTTTGGTATTTTTAGTTTCTTTGATACCGTTATAGCCAGTCAATTGATTATTATAATTGCAATGCTTTCTAGTCTAACCTTGTTATATGTGGATTTATTCAAGCATAAAAACAAAAGAGTTAAAGCATTTGTATTCTTGATTTCTTTCTTGTTCTTTTTTGTCATGATGGAGTTGGTTAACTTTCTAATCGGTACGTTTCAACTGACCTCAATTTTCGCTTTAATTGGTATAAGTCTAATCATTGCATTTACACTAGTCAACTATCTAGTTGCGTTAGTTAAGATCATTAAAAGAAGTTACGAAAAAGAAGTATACAGGAAAATGGCATATACTGATATTTTGACTGGAGCAGCTAACCGGACAGCCTTTGAGGAGGATATTGAAAAACTATTTCAAAATAAAAAAACAAATTTCTTGCTTATCCTTTTTGATGTTGATGATTTGAAATGGATTAACGATACTCATGGTCATATTGAGGGTGATGTCGTCTTGAAAGACGCTTACAATATCATGATGAAATCTTTTGGTAGTGCAGGGAAGTGTTACCGAATTGGTGGCGATGAGTTTACCTGTTTAATAGATCAGGAAAGAATGATGGATATTTATCAAGATTTATTAATAAAGTTTAATGAGCTCATTGCCAATTATAATTTAGACAGTAAATATAAAATCCATATTTCTCATGGGTATTCAGCAAAAAACGTCTCAACAGATGTTAAACCCAGTGACATGATGAAAAGAGCTGATCAAAAAATGTATTTAGAAAAAAGACAGAAAAAAAGCATCCTTACCTAATTGGTAGAATGCTTTTATTTTTTTAAAATATTACTACAAAAACATTGATAATATGTTTGAGTACATTATTGTCATAGAGCCATTTAGACAGTCGGAAATTCTCGCTTTGCAGTTGCATATCAATACTTAAGAAATCACCTATAGCATTGTTTACAGCGGGAATTGTGATTACTAAGCCTAAAAGGAATAACAATATAAAGATGATAAATGCAATCTTAACCAAGCCAAATAATGCTCCTAAGAATTTATCAATCTGTTTAATTATTGGGATAGAAGTAACCATTTTTGCTAAGATTTTTAAAAAGAAAAATACAATCATCGAACCAAAGAAAAGCGCAAGAAATGCAATAAATAACAACGCTAGAGATTTGATCAATGGTGTTACTACATTCAAAAGCGATTCAACGGCTTGTTCCGAGGTTATTTGGCTAATAATCCAATCAACTATAAAATTGGGTAAACTCATGCCTGTAAAAGCTTCTCTAATGTTTGCTTCAGTAGCTAATGTATCACCTGAAGCAATGCGTTCAAGTAAATAGGCATCAATTCTTTCTGTCATAGCTTCACCAAACCATCCATCTAAAACAGTAGAAAATGGTCTAGCAAGAAGAATCGAAGCAATCAAACCAAAAACACTTGAAGCTAACTCAACAACCTTTAACAAAAAGCCTTTCTTCCAGCCTATTACTACAAAAATAATGACTGATAATACAATAACTACATCAATAATTCCAAACAGATTTAATATATTCATAATTTATCCTCGAGAATTCACATATTCTAAATAATCCTTATAAGAGAAAATCATCATTTTAGCAGCAAAAACCTCATCTGTCCTTCTAATCGGGGTTTTTTGTGGTGCGTTTTTCAACTTATCTGGATTTTCTTTTGCTTCAATTGCAATCTTATGCATCACATTGATAAAGTCATCAATTGTTTCTTTCGATTCCGTTTCAGTAGGTTCAATCATAATAGCTTGAGGGAATAGCAATGGAAAATAAATTGTTGGTGCATGCATTCCAAAATCTAAAAGTCGTTTGGCGATATCAAGAGTCCTAACATCGTTTTCTTTATTGATTAAACCATTGAAAACTACTTCGTGCATACAATAATCCTTTATCGGTAAATCATATGCGGTCTTTAAGGCATTTGATATATAATTTGCATTCAAAGTCGCAAATGGTCCAATATGTTTTACAAATTCTTTACCAAGCGTTCTAATGTAAGTATAAGCTCTCAAAGAAATCATGTAGTTTCCAAAATACCCAGAAATCTGTCCAATGGCTTCATCATTGTTGTCAATGTAATAGTCATCATCCAATTTTTTTACTCGAGGATTAGGCAAATACTTAATCAATTCTTTGCTAACACCTACTGGTCCAGATCCTGGTCCACCACCACCGTGAGGAGTAGAGAAGGTTTTATGAAGATTGATATGCATTACATCAAAACCCATATCTCCAGGCCTGACTTTTCCTAGTAAAGCATTGAGATTAGCTCCATCGTAATACATCAAACCTCCAGCTTCATGAACTAATTTAGTGATTTCACAAATGTCATTTTCAAATATTCCCAATGTATTAGGATTAGTCAACATCATTCCTGCGATTTCATCGCTTAAAACTGCTTTTAGACTCTCTAAATCCACTCTGCCAAACTCATTTGATGAAATTTCTACTGTTTCTAATCCACAAACTGTTGTCGAAGCAGGATTGGTTCCATGTGCAGAATCTGGAATAATAATTTTTTTACGTTTGAAATCTCCTCTATCTTCATGATAAGCCTTAATGATCATCAAGCCAACTAATTCACCATGAGCTCCAGCATATGGATTTAAAGAAAACTCTGCTAAACCAGAAATCTCTGATAAATATCTTTGAAGATTATAATAAATCTCAAGTGCCCCTTGAGTTGTCGATATTGGTTGCATCGGATGTAAATTCCGAAATGTTTTATTTCCTGCCATCTCTTCATTGATTTTTGGGTTATACTTCATGGTACAAGAACCCAAAGGATAAAAACCATTTTCTACTCCAAAATTCTTATTGGATATATTTGTAAAATGTCTTAAAACCCCTAGTTCTGATACCTCAGGTAACATTGGTTCTTCTTTTCTTATCAATGATTCATCTAAATGACTTATCTGATATTCTGGAAATCTTTCTTCTGGAAGTGAATAACCTACTCTTCCTGCTTTGGAAAGTTCAAATATCATACTGTTATAATTAATCATGATAACCCCTCCAAAACCTTTATAAGTTTATCAATCTCTGCTTTTGATCTTTTTTCAGTTACAGAGAAGTTAAAGAGATTTTCATATTTTTCTCCGAAAACATCTAAACAGACACCACCAAATATACCTTCACTAATCAATGCTGTTTGGATAGTTTCTTTTGCAATATTGCTTTCTAAGGTAAACTCTTTTAAAAATGGTTTTTTGAAAGGATCTTTGAAAATCTTAGTCGCAAGCAATAAGTCATAAAGATAATGTGCTCCTTGATATGAGAGATTATTAACTTTTCTTAACCCCTCTTTTCCCATCAACGAAAGATAAACAGTCGCATATAATGCCAAAAGACTTTGATTAGAACAGATGTTGCTGTTGGCTTTTGATCTTCTTATATGCTGTTCTCTAGCTTGAAGTGTTAGTACAAAAGCTCTCTTACCTTCTAAATCATGAGTATAGCCACAGATTCTCCCAGGCATTTTTCTGACAAATTTCTTCTCAGTTGCTAGATAACCCAATGTTGGCCCACCGAATGATGGTGGCATTCCAAGTGATTGACATTCACCACAAGCTATATCTGCTCCATCTTCTTTCGGTGATTTTAAAACTCCTAAAGTAGAGATATCAGAGTTGATGATAAATAGTGATTTGTTTTCATGAATTACTTCATCAAACCCAGTTAAATCCTCAATGATTCCATAAATATTGGGTTTTTGAACAACAACTCCAGCTATATCTTTTCCTATTTTCCTTTTTAAGTCCTCAATATCTGTTACTCCAAAACTTTCATCTATCATATCCCACTCAATCTCTTTGAATCTGAGATATGTTTTAATTACTTTGATGGTATTAGGATTCAATGTGCTAGAAATAAGTATCTTGTTTCTTCTCGTTATTGCTTCAGCCATAAAGCAAGCTTCTGCAGTAGCTGTAGAGCCGTCATACATAGAGGCATTAGACACTTCTAAACCAGTCAATGTCTGAATCATTGACTGATATTCAAAAATATATTGTAAAGTTCCTTGTGATATTTCGGGTTGATATGGAGTATATGATGTCATAAACTCTTGTCTTTGGGTGATTGAATCAATCACGGCTGGTTGATAATGGTCATAAATCCCTAAACCTGAAAAAATTGTTAATTGTTGATTCTTTTTCCCAAGTTCTTGAAAGTGTTCTCTTAACTCGGTTTCTGATAAAAAGCTTGGAATGTCATAGTCTTGATTATAGATAACACTCTTAGGAATGTCCTTGAATAAATCATCGATTGAATCAATATTCAAAGTCTTAAGCATTTCAGAGACATCAGCCTTTGTATGTGGAAAATATTTAAACAACTATTTCACCTACTTAATAAAATTCTCGTATTCTTCAACACTCATTAATTCTTCTAACTCTTCTGGATTAGTCATTTTGACTTTTAGAAGCCAATTTTCATAAGAATCATTGTTGAGCAACTCAGGTTCCCCAACTAAATCTTCATTTACTTCTAAGACTTCACCACTGATTGGTGCAATCAAATCTGAAGCAGCTTTTACAGATTCAACAGCTCCAAATTCTTGTTCTTGATCTAAATTATCTCCTGCTTCTGGTAAATCGACAAAAACAACATCTCCTAATTGAGATTGGGCAAAATCGGTAATGCCAATTAAGACTTCATCGCCTTCCAATATTTTTACCCACTCATGACTTATTGAATAATAAAGACCTTCAACTAACTTACTCATTTAATAATTCTCCCTTCTATTGCTTATATTTTTTCTCCAGGAACTTCTTGTCTCTAACAACTCCTGGAATCATTTTATTTCGTATCTGCACAAATACTTCTACACCTTTTTTTGTATATGGTCTATTTAACATCGCTAAGGCTATTGGTTTGTTAATTGAAATACTAAGGTATCCAGTGGTAATATATCCAATCTCTTGGTCTTTATGGAAAACAGCATATCCTTCTCTTGGAATAGATTTCTCTGTCAACTCAATACCAACTACTCGACGATTCAAATTATTTTCTTGAACTAAAAGTGCTTTTTTACCTAAAAAATCTAGTTCACTGTCAAGTTTAACGAAAAATTTTAAGCCTGCTTCTAGTGGTGTTATTTGATCAGAAATCTCATGCCCATATAATGGTAGTGCAGCTTCAAAACGCAACGTGTCACGAGCCCCTAATCCACAAGGCATAACTCCAAAATCATAGAACAAGTCCCAAATCATTGAAATTGCCTCGTCATATGCATAAATCTCAAAACCATCTTCACCGGTATAACCAGTTCTTGATATCATTAATTGATGATTTTTATACTCATAATTCCCAAAATTGAAGAACTTCAACTCTGATAAATCAATATTCAATACCTCTTTAATCGTTCTTTGTGCTTTTGGTCCTTGAATCGCAATCTCTTGGAAGTCATCACTGACATTCTCAATTAAAACATCGAACCCCTCTGTTTGTTCGACTATCCATTGATAATCTTTTTCTTTATTACTCGCATTTACAACAAAGAAGTATTCTTCTTCATTGACTTTATAAACCAATAAATCATCAACAACACAACCATTCTCATAAAGCATCATGCCATACATTACTTCACCTTGAATCATCTCAGAAATATTGTTTGTAAATATATATTCCACAAATTTATATGCATCTTTCCCACTAACTACAATTTCACCCATGTGAGAGACATCAAACATCCCTACTCTGTTTCTTACTGCTTGATGCTCTTCTTTAATACTATTGTACAATATCGGCATCAGATAGCCTGCAAATGGTTCAATCTTCGCGCCTAGATTTAGATGTTTATCATATAAAATTGTCTTTTTAAAATCCATTTTCTTCACCTCTAAATAATTATATCATGTTTTGTGTTTTTCAAACATAATTTGAAGAAAATCTTCGTTGTTTAAGTTATAGACGTATTCAGAAATATCAATATCATCTAAAGCTATCTTAAACGCTGCTTCAGTAAATTCAATGTTTTTAAAAACATCCAAAAATTCATCTGTATCTCCAATTAAAAAATAATCGCCTAACATATTTATTTTCTTAACAATATTATTCTTTAGTTCCAAAGAAATTTCAAGTACACCAGCTGCCACTTTACCTTTTCTTTTTATAGTGTAGTTTGGGTTTTTTCCATAGATAAACTCATCTTTGAGATATGTGCTTTCTATCTTTGAAATCATATCCAAGTCTTTTTCCGTTAAAACTATATGTTCATCAGTAATATTATTTCGAAAATATTCCTTGAAATCTTCTATCGAAATATCGATATGATCCTTAACATTTGTCACACGATTTCTAACTGAATCTATTCCTTTTGAAACTAGTTTTTCATTATCCGGACTGATTGCTTTTACCATTGCACTTAAATCAGTGTTATAAAGCATTGTTCCATGGACAACTGATTTGTGATTGACTTGATAAAAAGCATTTCCAGAAACCTTTAACCCATCGATAAGGATATCGTTTCTTCCAGAAAAATATGCGTTCAATCCTAATCCTTTTAGCAATTCAACTACCTTATCAAGATAGGTTTTAAAAACAAAATCCTTGTTAAAGTTAGGAGTTATAAATGACAGCATAATATTAGACATATCTGCATAAACACAACCTCCACCGGATTTCCTACGGTAGAATTGGATGTTGTTTTCTTTGACATACTTCATATTGACTTCATTTTCAATCAGTTGGTTTCTCCCAAAAATAACTGTTGGTTCGACCTGCCACATGAAGAAATATTCATCATCTGGATAATGCCTTGCTAGAAATTCTTCAGTTGCTAAATAATAACTTAATCTTCTTGTAATTCTATCTGGGTATTCCACGTATTTCATAAAAACCTCCTCTTCACAAAAAGAGAGAAATTAATCTCTCTCTAAGAAATCTCTTATTCTTTGAACTTCTAGTTCTGCTAGAAATTCAGTGAATGGTTCAATTCTTTTGTTTATTTTGTATTCATCGATGTTTTGAAAATAATCATCGATAATATCTTTGGTGATTGATACCGGTAAATAACCTTCAAGTTCAAGCTGATAGTTTAGCAATAACCTTGCTAAACGGCCATTTGCATCCATAAAGGGATAAATCTTAAGTAATTGCAAATGTGCAAAAGCAGCTTTTTTGAGTCCTGTCAGTTCAGGATTGTTCAACTCAAGAAAATACGCATCCATTTTCTTAAATATTTTAAGGTATGTAGGTGGAACATGCTTTGCGCCAAGAATAAACAAATCTCTGGTTCTATAAACTCCTCCATTGATAATTCCATCAACTAAAACTTGATGTAAATCCTTGACAATGTTCTCGTCAAACTGAATTCCCTTTGAGGCTAAACGGTGTACCATATTCACCGCATGATAATTATTGATAATCGCTTGTCTGCGATTAATACTCTTATCCGGAAACTCTCGGGAATGATCCTCCAACAAGAAACAAACATCCTCATAAGTAAACTCATCGTTATCAAAACTGGTCGACTCGTAAATATAGTTTTTGTCAAACTCTTCATTAATCTTTTCCAGTTCTTCAACTGACAATGTTTTTTTCTTGTTGATAAGTTGCTCTTTTAGAGTTTCAACCTCTTCTAATTTCATATCTATATCACCTCTTTATAATATTATCACAGAAAACCCTTTCATTCAATTACTTTGGTAAAAAAAGAAAGCAACTTAAAAAGTTGCTTATACGCTATAATTATTATACGCAGATTTTACAATAGAATATACTACTTCTTTAGGAATATCGCCATAGTTATTAGCTTTAAACCAGAGCTCATCTCTAGTAGATTTGTTTTTTGAAATTGTTGGGTATTTAATAATCAATCTAATGCCTTGCTCTAAATCATATTTAAAAGCCATTCGATAGTAATTACCGAAATTCATTAAGACTAGGAAAGGTTTGCGATCAACATAAAAAGTAATGCGATCATCATCAAGTTTTGTAACTACCTGAGGTAATTCTCTAACATAAGAAACCAATTCATCAAATGTCGGATCTAAAGGTTTAAACATCTTTGGCTTTTCGATATAATACTCGATTGAATTAGCTTGATTACTTTGATTAGAGGTTTTAGCAAACTCAGGATCTACCTCAACGTCTTCATAGACAATGTTTGTTGGATCAATATTATTTTGTCCCGAAACAATCGTTTGTTCTTTTGAAACAATCATGGTTTTTCTGCCCTCGGCCTTTGGTTGATATTGTTCAGATGAATCAACTTTCTTTCCTCTTGGGCGTTTCTCAGTTTTAATTTCATTAATCTCATTTTCAAGAAGTTCTTCCTCTTCTTTTTGTTTGTCCTTTGTTCTTGTAACAATCAAAAACACAATATAAAGCACTAAGAACAATGGGACAGCTAAAATCATGTACCTCGCACTCATTGAAGCATAATTAACAACCTTATATGTTTTATACCAAAATGTTACAGCTCCAGCAAACCCTGCTAATTGCAACAAGAAAATAAAGCGTAAAACTCTTCCTCCATTAGATGTTTTCTTAAATGTTGAAATCAACATCATTCCAAAAACTAAAAGATTTAACAACCCAGCAGCAAACAATCCAACTGTCAATAGCCTTGCTGTAATACTTGTATCAAGAAGATATACATAGTAAGATAGATAAGCTGTATAGGCATTCAATGCTAGAATAAAACCGTATAAAGGTAATACAGCTGCGTTTCTTGATGTGTTCTTTACATGTCCATAATTTTTATACTCAGAATTACTGACAAAAAGATATATCAAAGACACAATCAATGCAAAACCACCAATTGCTCCTTTAAACATTATCTCATTATCTGTCAATAATGGAATCGCTTGATACCACTGGGCAAAATTGTTCCAAGGTACTGCGACAAGACTAACCAAAAGGACAGAAATCAATAATAGTAAATTCCCTAAAAACTTTTTCATAGATTCACCTCTCATTATATTAAAATTATATACTTTATCGCGATATCTGTCAATAAACTAACCATTTTTATAAATATTAATTTGTATTTAGCTATTATATAAAAAAAATCTGTCTTTAACATTGAAAAAAAAGCAAAGCTTTAAATATAAAAAAAAGATTTTATTACTAATTTTTCATTTAAAAAATATGTGTAAGCGACATAATATGACATTATTTTATGGTTTTTTTTTATTTATATGCTTTTTCAAAACAAATAAGTTGTCATGCTTGATTTGATTGTATATAATAAAGCGTAGTTAAGACATGTTTATTACAAAGTAAATGTATTATTATTTTAAAGATAAGGAGGTTAAACGATGCAAGTATTGAAAGAAAGTGTTCGTAATGCAATTGTAGAGGGTGCAATCTTAGAATTTTTCGACAATGGATTTCAGAATGCAAATATGAGAAGAATAGCTGATAAAGCCAATATTACCGTAGGGAATATCTATCGCTATTACAAAAACAAAGAAACTCTTTTCAAGGAAATATTACTGCCTGCTGAAAGAGCTATTGATGATTTAGAACGTTTTGATAAAGAATTGAATGTCAAACAGATTAAAACAATCGAAGACGTAAATCAATTGGTAAACTACACAATGAATGTATTGAAACCATATACTAGAGAGATTTATATTATGACATTGGACTCATCAGGAGCGCATTATCTTAAGATCAAAGCTCAACTTGAAAACTTAGTTATCAACAAAATCAATGAATATTACCCTAAAAGATTTGACCGTTACTTCTTGAAAATTATAGCAACTAGTTTTGTGCTAGCAATTTTCCAAATCTTTAGAGAAAATATCAATAATATTAGAAGAATTCAGGAAATGGTTAGCCAAGCAGTGGCATTCTACTTCCGTGAAGTCGATACCAGATTGTTCTAGAAAATCAAAAAGTGAAGCTAAAAAACTTCACTTTTTTTTCTACATTTTTTCCAAGGCTAATACATCGGTTTTACCTATTGGTGTTTTAGGTAATTGATTTAAGATTACTATGTCTTTAGGAACAGCATAGATACCCAGGTTGCTTTTTATTATCTCTTTAATTTTTTCGTTTTCAAATACTCTTTGATTTTCACCATAAACAATAAAAAGTTTAATTACATTCCCTTTGATTTCATCCGCTACTCCGATAGCCCCAACTTCGCTTATCGCTTCATAACTCATCATTAAGTTTTCAATCTCAGCAGGCAATACTGGAATACCTGATACTTTGATAATTCTTTTAAGCCTCTGCTTAAAATGAATAAATCCTGCTTCATCAATGAAACCTAAGTCTCCTGAAGCAACCCATTTTCTCCCATCCCTCTTGAAGATGGTAGAATTCGTTGCTTCTAAATCATTTAGATAACCCTTCATGATAGTCGGTCCAGAAATAACGATTTCTCCATTTAGGTTCTTATCAATAAACTCTAAGGTATCTAAATCTCTAATGGCTATGTCTATCCCTGGCAAGGGTTTCCCAACTGAATTATGCAAATGACAAGCCAAAGTATTGACACAGCATACTGTAACAACTTCTGTTAACCCATACCCTTCTAAAAGCTTCGCTTGAGATTTTACATTTGACATAGCTTGATCAAAATGTTTTTTTAAATCCATAGCTACATAATCTCCACCAATAAACGCTTGATCAATATTGATTGTTTTAGGTTGATGAAACTTAGGATTACGCAATAATGCTTCAAACAATGATGGAACGCCAATTAGATAATTAATTCGGTTTTTATGAATAAGTTTTATTGCCTCTTCAGCTTTAAACTTTGGCATCAAGGTATTTACACCGCCAAATCTTAACATACCGTGAATTCCCATACAAAGTCCAAAACCATGAAACATCGGTAAAACTGCCAACATATGCTTGTTCTTAAAGTCTTCAACGCCCATAATATGAGAAACTAAACTTGCTAAATAATTTATTGAGTAATTGGATAATTCAATAGTTTTAGGTTCTCCAGAAGTTCCTCCACTATGCAAATACGTAGCAGTTTTAAATGAATCACCCTCAACTTCTTTAAAGAGTGATTGTTTAACATATAATTCTTCTAGTTTGAAGACATTGATTCCATATTTTATCTTCTTTAGTTTCTTGCGATTAATCAATCTATAAGCGACCTTTTTGATGAGACCAAACTCGCTAACAGGTGAAACAAGAATAAGCTTTATACCTTCACTTAATAGTTCTTGGTATTGTTCAAAGAAACTATCCATAATGATAAGCGTTTTACTTTTGGTTTGATTCATGAACTTTTTCATTTGTTTAATTGGTGTAATTGGGTGCACCATATGTCCAATAACTCCAAGTTTGTTTGCTGCATAAAAACTAAAAACTGCTTCAAAAACATTTGGCAAAGCCATTGTAAGAACCATATCTTGTTTAAGGCCTAGTTTTAAAAACCCATTTGCTAGCTTATCGATTTTCAAAATTAAATCTTTATACTTCAAGTATTTTCCCATAAACAATAAAGCATTATTGTCTGGAAACTTGTTCTTTGACTCTAATAATGCCTGATATAAACTATAATCTGATTTCACAATATCCTCCTAAAAACGGTATCCAAAAAAGTAACCGATAATATATAAAAGCGTAATTAAAACTATTTGATGAAAGACAAAAATCCATAGTGAATACCGACCAGCCAACATAAAGAGATTTTTACTGTTAAGATTTATTCCCTTAAACATGCTTTCTTTCTCCTTATAAAGAGTATTTCCAACAACAGTCCCAAGAACTAACATACCCATATAAGGTGCTAAACCAAAATAATCAGACCCATATGCTTTCTTTCCAATGATGATGTCAAAGAAAGTTGAAGAATCAAAACTGAAAGCATAGGTTACCTTCCAAAATTCAAAAGAAATACCGTAAATAATAATCAATGAACCTATTAATAAAACGACAAAATCGTTCTTTATTAACTTTCTGATAACATAAGTAAGAAGTATTGAAACTGCAAAAAGATGAATAATTCCAAATACTATCAATGTATCAAAACTTAATAAAACATCTAACAGATAAGTAACCAAAGTAATAACCATTGCTACAGCCAACAATTTCAAACCTCTTGATAGATTACTTTTGCTGAAGGTAAAACTAATACCTGAGATTAAAAGGAATAATGACACAAAGAAGAAATGACCAAAAAACCTTAAGTCTGAGATCCAATATCTTGTTGCTAAATCTCTTAAAAAGTTAAATGTGGGATTGTTAATTTGATTGAAATTACTAAAGAACATTCTCATGTACATAAGGTCATACATGAGATGATCAAAAATCATCATCATGATCGCAAATCCCCTTAAAAAATCTAATTCCCAAATTCTCTTTTTCATTCTAATCTCCCAAAACTGATAATGATAATTATATCATTTCTTTATAAAAGAAAAAATAGTTTTAAAACAAAAACCAATAAAACTACATAATCTTACGTATAGTATATATAGATATTTCATTACCTTTGTTTTATGATATAATCTACTTGAGGTAAGTAGATGAAGATAAATTATGATGATTATGTTGACTTAATCAAAGTTAAAGATAATGAAGCATTTAAAATCCTTTACGAAAACACAAAAAAGGGTGTTTTTTCAATCATAATATCAATTGTCAAAAGCAAAGCAGTAACAGAAGACCTTATGCAAGACACTTATATCAAAATGATTGAAAAAATCCATCAATATAGAAAAGGTAGAAATTTCTATGCTTGGTTGTTGCAAATAGCTAAAAACACTGCTTTAGATCATTACCGAAAATACAAGAATGAGATAAATTATGATCCTATCGAACAATCATATATCCATTCCCATCTTAGCACTAAAGAGAAAACCTATGATGTTTTAGACTTAGTCAAACCTTTGGATGAAATTGAAAAACAGATTGTTTTGCTAAGAGCAGTTGACGATGTTAAGTTCAAAGATATAGCTATAATTGTTAATAAACCTTTAGGAACTGTACTTTGGTTGTATAACAAAGGGATAAAAACTCTTAAAGAGTATTTAGAAACGGAGGTGGAAAAATGAAAAAATCTGATATAAAAAATAAACTTATTCAAGCAGTTGAAAACGATATTCCAGATATATTTAACAGAATAGATATTGAAAAAATTAATATTGAGATTCCAAAAAAACAGCAGATTATCTTCAATCCATCTCGCCTTTTAAAATTGACTTTGACTTCTTTGGTGTTATTCTTTTCTTCACTGTTTATTTATAATCTGATTTTTTCAGATTCAAGCAGCTCTATTACACCGCTAGAATCCAATATCGAACTACTAGGGTTTCAGACAGTTAGTGCAGCTAGTATTTTTGAAAATTCAGATGTATCAGATCTTTCCTACACTCAACTTGCTCAAACAACTCAATTGAACAATGACTCAAATGATTTAGATATCTCTGATTACATCGACAGTATAAACCCATATATCAAACTATTTGAGACTATTCTCAACTCAGATAACTTAATCTCTTATGTTCAATCCGAATCTGATTTAGAAGGTTACGATTATCTTATCACCTACAAAACAAATACTCTTGATAAAAATGAGTTGGTTTATAAGATCTATTATAATCAATTTGATCAAAATAATGAAGGTATCATTAAATCACAGGATAAATCTTACTATTTTAATCAAACCACCGATGCTATCACTGTCAACTATGATGAAAAGAGTTTCATTGTGATATCAATTAGTGAAATTGAATCTGCTCAACGATTTGATTATAGTCTTTATAAAAATAACCAAATAGTCTCCTCAAATTCAATTGAAATAATTCGGGTCAAACGCAATATCGAAGCAAGGCTTACTATTAACCAAAATAATCTGATTATGAGACTGTATGGAATGAGAAATCTCAAAAGTAATTTAGATGAATTAGAAATCGAATACGAGATAAATGACAAGCAAAATCAAACTAATGGTAGAATAAAAGTCAATCTCCAATTCAACCAAAATGAAGGAAAATATCATTATGTTATGACTCTTCCTAACAACAAGAAAGTTGATGTTCCAAGGCCGAATATGGGTCCGGATCATAACCCTGCTACAACAAGACCTGGAAGAGTTCCAAGATAAAAAATTAAATATTTCCAATAAAAACTACCTTTCGTTCGTATATTTAATATAACTTTAGGAGGAAAGAAAAATGAAAAAATTTTTATTAGTGGCTTTTACAGTCTTTATGGCAACATTCTTATTCGCATGTGATCAAAGTAATTATGATGTAATTGAGTCAGATGAACAACTTGTTACTCTCCAAGCTTTAAGTTCTACTTCATTGTTGAGCTATAATCAAAGTTATGTTGAAGACACATCCTATCAACCATTAAATAACAGACCACTTGATAATGAAGTGCTTCCAAGAGCAAATCAAGAACTAGAAAACATTGATTACTATGTTGAAATGATGGAATTATTTTTAAGTGATAATAATTTAGAAGTGATTATAGAAGAATCTGATCTTGAAGATTACTCTTTCAAGACTGTCTATAAAACCATCAACCTTAATGGTGATCAACTCGAGTATGTTTTTTACTACAATGAGTTTGAGTTTGATGATGAAGCAGAACCTTTGAACAATGATTTTCCTGAAAATGAAAATGAACAAAGAAGAGAATTTAACTTCGAAGATGAAGATGATCATTTAGCAGTTACAGGTTTGCAAGGAGTATTGATTTTTGGTGAAACAACTTATAACATCGAAGGAAAAAAGATTCAGAATGAGCAATTTGAAATCTATCGTTTGAGATCATTTGTTGATGAAGACAACTATGTTATGGTTAATTATCAAGTAGATACCGAAGATAATAATCGCGAGAAATTCTTTTTTAAACTTGTAGCTGAAGGTGAAGTTGTTTCTCAATCTAAAGTCCATATTTTTACTAGAGCTAATATGACTCATGTCAGACTAGAATATGTGGAAGAAACTAAATCTGGAAGATTCTTGTTTAATATCAAAGAAATTGATGATGTTAGTTATATCATGATCAACTATGAGATTAAAGAGAATGGTGAAATTATCGAAAAAGGTAACATCCGTTTAAGTGCCCAGTTAGATGAAACAACCGGTGAAATGGTTTATAGTTTTAATATCAAACCTGATCGCAGCAAACAAGAGTATCAAGAGGAGAAAAGACACAAAATACCTGAACAAGCCCCAATGATCAACAGGAGATAAACACATATAAAAATACAGTAAATTATTGCTGTATTTTTTTTGTGATTATGATATAATTTAATGACAATCAAGGAGGCTACAATGAAAAAAATATTTATATTCCTGTTTATAATCATCTTAAATGTATCGCTGGCTGCTTGCGATTTTATATCTACAACTCAGACATCTCCAACAACTATTTCAACTGAAATCTCTTCTGAAGAATCTTCTTCTTTGACTACATCAATAAGTTCAGCTAGTAGTACTACTGCTCAAACGACAACTTCTGTTTCAAACTCACAAATCACTACAGAAGAGATAACTTCTACTGAATCAACAACAGAAGTATCTACCACAACTGAACTGATTACTACTCAAACAACGACATCACAATCAACAACTACAACCACAACATCAGAAACCACAACTACAACCACAACTACAACACATACAACTGAAACAACAACTGAATCAACTACTACTCAAGGCAATCTTCCTTTTATCCCTGAAGGATATAATCTTTTACAAGATGAACTAGAAGAAATAGGTATACCAGCAACTGGTGATGTTAAAGTATTGGTATTTGTTGTTGATTTTTCTGATTCTGCTATGACAGACGCAGCACAAAAACTTCTTGATGTAAATCTAGCTTTTAATGGTTCAAGCAACGATTTGGTTTATGAGTCATTAAATAGCTATTACTTAAAGAGTTCATTTGGAAAACTAAATATAACCGCTGATATTTTTGGAGTATACCGTGCAAGTCAACCTGCACAATACTATGAGGATAATTATGAAGACTCTTATGTTGAAAGTGACCTCATTTTTGAAATTCTCACATATTATGATGACCAGATTAACTTTACTGATTATGATGCAAATAATGATGGTTTTATCGATGGAATATATATAATCTACAATTATCCTGTAAGTTACGATTCTGGTTCTGATCTATGGTGGGCATATCAATACTATTATCTATATAACGATTTGTTCGATGGTATGAACCCTAATTTTTACACTTGGTCTGGGATGGAGTTCTTCTATGAAAATAATGAACCTGTAAACGCAAGAACAATTATCCATGAAACTGGACACATGTTAGGATTAGAAGATTATTATGATTATTACCCCTATGACAACTTCAATAAAGGTGGTTTAGGTACTTATATGATGGATTATACCCTAGGCGACCATGATCCATTTTCAAAAATTCTTCTGGGCTGGATTACTCCTTTGGTTGTTGATAAAACAATGACTGTTGATATCATGCCACATATTGAAAACGGTGAAGTTCTATTGATTATTGACGAATGGAACAATACTATTTTTGATGAATATCTCTTGGTTGCATACTATACTCCTGAAGGCCTTAACGAATTAGACCAAGAGTATATTTTTACAATACCAGGGATAGTTATCTTTCACATAAGTGCAGCAATTGATAATGGCTATAATCCTGATTCATACTACTATTCAATCTTCAATAACAATAATACGGACAGTTTTGATAAATTGATAAAAATTATCGAAGCAGATATGGGTGGAGATATTGAAGTATCAGAAATAGTAGAGAACAGCGATCTATTCCAAACAGGCGATATTTTAGGTCAAAACATCTATCCAAATTATAAGTGGTATAACCTGACTTTTGCAGTTTAAATTGATTAAAACCGACCTTACAGCCTCATTA
>CAZSVO010000025.1:0-21000 GCA_964610325.1 uncultured Candidatus Izemoplasmatales bacterium | reverse complement strand
TTGAAGGTAGGGTAACTTCATCACCCTCATCCGCAATTATAGAAACTACATCTAAACCTCCTAAAACATCAAATGTTACTGTATAAGAAGCAACTGTTGTAGTTGTTGTAGTTGTTTCAGTTGTTTGTGTTGTAGTACTTGTTGTTGTTGTTGTTGTAGTTTGTGTAGTTTCTGATGTTGTAGTTTGTGAAACTGTTGTCTCAGTTGTGTCGGTAGTTGTTTGTGTAGTTTCACTTGTTGTGTCTGTGTTATTAGTAGTAACTGAAGTATCTGAAATACTAGATGTTGTTATTTCTGTAGATGTTTCAAAAGTAGTCACTTCAGATAAAGTAGTACTTGACGAGGTTGTCATGGTAAAAAAAGCATCACATCCCGCAAACATAAAAATTGACAAAAATATTAATGCCAAACTTATAATCTTTTTCATGTTTCCCTCCTAGAAAAAGTTTATATGTAATTTTTTAGAGTTATTATTCTTGGGTGAATAATTACATATTTACTATTAATATATCATATTCATGTTTATTATTATATAGCACTTCATAAAAATCTTATTTAAAATGAAAAAAACACCCTTTTTAAAATGTTAAAGGGTGTTTCTTGGAATATTAAACAAAAAATTCGCTTTTACTTAAATTACTTTAATTTAGTTCTCAATCCATTTTGCATAGAGAGTAATGTTTTCAGCTGGCATAGTAATTAAATCAAAAACTATTGTCAAATTTTCATCTAGATACCAACCACCAAAAGTATAACCTTCCTTTTGCGGGTTTAATAATTCAATATCATTTCCGAATTTTACATGTTCAACAAAAAGTTCAACATTTGCTAAAGGCAAATCTATTACAGTTGCTAAATTCATAAAGTTAAACTCACCGATTCCTAATTGACCATGATCACTTTTGCCAAAACCAATAACCCGGTTTAAATTTGTCAAAACAAATGAAAACGATGCTCCAGTACAGATATAAACAACTATTTCATCTTCCAATAGTTCAAACTTATCAGTTATATCAACTGGTAAGTAAGAAGTCGAACCGTAAATATTTCTTATGCCTGAACCATAAGCTAAAACTCTGTTTTCTGATGTTTTTGCCAAAGATATCGTATCTAATGAAACAATATCTTTAATCGTTTCATTTGGATTAAGTGAAAAGTAACTAGTAACATCTATAAAAACATAGGTATGATTTTGTGTTCCATCGCCAATAATTCCTTGTCCATTCCACCCTGTTGCTAATACTCTACCAGTTGATGTTAAAATTATACTATAACCAAAACCAGCAACCACTTTAACAATTTCTTCTTCTGTCAAAAGGTTTAAATACCCAGTTAGATCAATCGGTAGTTTACTGTCATTCGTTGTATTATTTCCCAAACTTCCATAATCATTTTTTCCAAAACCAAACAATCTACCATTTGAAGACATCGCTAGTACATGATGCCCCTTAGCTATAATCTGAACGATTATCTCATCAATCTCCAATTGAAAATTAGCTGTGATATTAACCGGATCGATTTTATTAGTTGTTGTACCATCTCCTAAAGCACCTCTACCATTGTTTCCAAAAGTGAAAACTCTACCTTGATTTGTTAAAACAACAGTAAAATTAACACCTGCTTGAACTTGAACAACCTGCTCATCTATTTCAAAAGTAAAACTATCAGTTATATCCACTGGTATTGAACTAGAATAACCCGTACTATTACCAAGTTGTCCACTTGAATTATAACCCCAGGTAAATACTCTCCCATTTGAAGTAAAGGCTATTGTATGATACCAAGAACTAGCAACTCCTAATACTTTTTCACCAGAATCTAAGTTCATGAAAGGTGTGATGTCTTGATAATCAGCTTGTTTTTCTACATTTCCAATCCCTAAAGCCCAATAATCATTTCTTCCAGTTCCATAAAGAAGACCATCACCTCGTAAATAAAATGAATTAAACACTCCTGCTACTAGCTCTCCAAAATTATCATTTCCCTCTAAATAGTAATTTATATTATAAGATTTTACTTCCCATTTTCCATAAAGATTAATATTCTTTGAAGTCATGAGAGTAAACTGATATGGTAAAGTCAAATCAATGTCTTGATACCAACCATCAAAATCAAAAGTTTCTCTTGTTAGAAGATACTCTATCATTGATTCTTCAAAATCATAATACTCTATATAAACTAACTCAAGATTTTGAGATGCTATATATGTAGGAACCCGCTTATCAACATATGTCAAATCACCCAACTGACCAGAGTTATTAAAACCCCATGTGAATAACTTACCATTACTGCTAATTACAGATGAGTTTCTATATTGCAAGGATACACTAACTACTCCTTCTTCTATATCAAAATTAAACTGAGAAGTTATATCCATTGGAGTATTACTATTAGTAGTTGTCCCATCCCCTAATTGACCTGAATCATTCCAACCCCAAGTGAACATTCTTCCTTGTGAAGTAATCACTGAAGACATATACCCACCTAATTCAACATTGATTATCATCTCATCTTGTTCGAGAATAAATTGATTAGTAATCTCAATTGGACTTGATTTTAACACGGTAGTTCCATCACCAAGTTGACCATAGAAATTATATCCCCAAACATATAATCTACCCTTAGATGTCAGCAATGAAGAGTGCCATATACCCAAAGATATCGACTCAATTACTTCATCAGTTTCAAAAACAAACTGATCTGTAATTTCTGTTGGGGAAGGTAAGTACAGAGTTTGAAATCCAGTTCCTAATTGTCCAAATTCACCATAACCCCAAGTGAAAATTCGACCCTGTGATGTAATCGCCATTGCATGTAAGGCTCCAATAGCAACATCCAAGATTACCTCATCAATCTCAAGATTGAATTGATTAGTAATATCTGTTGGTAGATTTCTATTTCCTACAGTCCCATTGCCAATTTGACCATAGATGTTAAATCCCCAAGTAAATAATCTACCTTCTGAAGTCAAAGCTGCTGCATTTCCATGAGAAAAGACTATTTTTTCAATAAATTCCCCACTATCTAAATTAAACAAGTTTGTGATATCGTTTGGCAAATAGTTACTCGTAAATGTTCCATTACCCAACTCTCCAACCGAATTGCTTCCCCAAGTAAAGATTCGTCCTAATGAAGTCAAAGCTCCTGAACTATCAGTTCCAGTTGAAATTGCTAAAATCTCTTCTCCTGGATACAATTCAAATTTATCAGAAATCTCTAATGGTTTTGAACTTGGAGTTGTAGTTCCATTACCTAATTGACCATAATTATTTTTCCCCCAAGTATAAACTCTACCAAATGATGTTAAAAGAACTACATGACTTTCACCTAAGGATACACTTATGATAGTTTCTCCAGGATAAAGCACTATATTTGCTGCTGGGTCATAATCTTCATAAACATAATAATTTACTTCATATTGATTAATAGTCCACTTAGCATATAACTCAATATTTCCATGTGTACCTGTCTCGATACTAGTGAAAACATCACCCAAGAAATCAATGTTTCCATACCAACCCACAAAAGTATAGCCTTCTTTATGTGGTTCTAGTAAATTAATTGTCTCTGATTCAATGGTATAATCAAGCGGATTTAAAGTTGAGTTTGTTCCTCCATTAAGATTATAAGTTATCGTATACTCAGCAACAATCCAGTAACTATATAAAGAGAAACTGTTACCTGGCATATTTTCAAAAACATGCAGAGCGCTGAAGTCTTTACCACTATACCATTCACCTAAGAAATCGTATCCGGTTTTAAGAGGCAGATAAATGCTTGTAAGTGTATCATAGACATACATCTCAGATTTATCTAAAACTAAATTCTGTAATTTCATAGCGGTTGGCATGCTTTGGTCGATAGATGTTCCATTACCTAAACGACCATAACTATTTTGACCCCAAAGTAAAACTCTACCTTTTGAGGTAAGGACTGCTGAATATAAATCATTTATCATCATTACTTCTATAGTTTCATCTGCTTGCAAATCTAGATAACCAGTTATATCTTTTGGCGTTACACTTTCGTTATTTGTTCCATCTCCTAGCTGTCCAGCCCAATTGCTACCCCAAGTAAAGATTCTGTTTTTTGATGAACTTACAGCGGAATGGAACCTGCCCAAAGATATGCTCAGTAATTTCTCAGATGGTTCTAAAGCAAAACTTTCAGTAATCTCAGTTGGACTCAAACTATCTAATTTTGACCCATCTCCTAATTGTCCATAAATATTCCAACCCCAAGTAAAGACTCTACCTAATGACGTCACAACCCCTGAATGAACATAACCTAATCCAATATCGGCAATTGTTTCACCTTCAGTCAGATTGAAATGTTCTTTTAGTTCTAAGGGTGAATATCGATTATTAGTTGAACCATCACCAATTTGACCGTATTGATTTCCACCCCAGATGAAAATTCTTCCAAACATGCTAAGTGCAGCTTGATGATAGCCTCCGGATTCAAGTTTGACAATTGAATCCCCTATCTCCAAGTTAAATATAACTGTTAAATCGACAGGAGTTAAAGCTGTTGTTGCAATTTCAACTAGACCTAGTTGACCTTGTTCGTTATTACCCCATCCAAAAACCCTGCCTTTAGATGTTAAAATCAAAGTATGATAGTAACCTAAAGATGCTTGAACAAAGTATTCTTGATTCACAAGATCAAACTTACTTGTGATTTCAACCGGAGTGTGTTTTGCAACATTAGTACCATCTCCCAATTGACCATTAGAATTACTTCCCCAAACAAAGATTCTATTCATTGACGTGATTGCTAAAGAATGATTTAACCCTAATGACACATAGATAATTCTCTCGTTTTCAATCAAGTCAAACTGATCAGTTATCTCAATTGGTTTATTACTATCAACAGTGGTTCCATTACCTAATTGTCCGTTGCTATTGCTACCCCACATAAACAATCTACCATTCGATGTTAGGGCTGCTGCGTGATAATATCCTAAGTTGATACTGATGATTACTTCATTAGGATAAAGAATAATCGAAGTTAAAGGATCAAAACTATCTAATGTATAGTAATTGATATAATACTCTCCGATAATCCATTTAGCATAAAGCATAATATCTCCTGATGTTCCTTGAAGAATAGATGTAATAACATCTCCGCTAAAATCAGGATTATCATACCACCCAAGGAAAACATAGCCTTCTTTAAATGGATCTATTAAATCAAAACTCTTTGAATCGATATTATAAATCGCTGGATTGGTTAAGTGATTTTCTCCACCATTCAAATTATAGATAATCGAGTATTCAATTGCTTCCCAATATCCATATAGAACAAGATCTTGAGCTGGCATTGTATTAAATGTATATTCTATCGACAAATCAGAATCAATATACCAACCGTGGAAAAGATAATTATCTTGATTAGGAACATATTCTTGAAGAACAAAATCATAAGGGTATTTATCACTGTGTAAAACAGATGAGTATTGAATAGGTTTTAATGATGGTTTAGAATTGTTTACTAACGAAGAGTCACCCAATTGGCCATAATTATTCTTACCCCAAATCAAAATATTTCCAAAAGATGTTATTACTGAGGAATGATCATCTCCTAAATCAATAAAAATGACTTCTTCCATGCTGTCTAACTCTAACATATTAGTTATATCGATAGGTTTCATGTGATCCAACTCATCAATTTTTCCAATACCTAACTGTCCATACCAATTCAATCCCCACGTAAACAAACGACCTTGGGATGTTAATGCTGATGAATGGTAAGTTCCAAAGGATACATCGATAATAACTTCTGTAGATTCAAGCATAAAGTAATTAGTAATCTCATTAGGTGTCAGTTTGGTTACAGTTGAATTATCACCTAATTTTCCAGAATAGTTATTACCCCAAGTAAACAAACGACCAGTTGATGTTAATACCGCAGAATGATTTCTACCGATAATCGCTTTAAAAATCACTTCATCTTGATTAAGATTAAACTGACTAGTTAAATCGATTGGAGTATGTTTGCTTTCTGTTGTTCCATCGCCAAGTTGACCTGAACTATTTGGTCCCCATACGAACAATCTTCCTTTTGATGATAATGCTGAAGAATTCTCTCCTACCATTACACTAACAATTACCTCATCTTGTTCAAGAGCAAAATGATTGGTTATTTCTATCGGCTCCTTTTGGAAGGTTGTTGTTCCGTTTCCAAGTCTACCATCTGAGTTATTACCCCAAGTGAAAACTCTTCCAAGAGAAGTTAAAGCAGAGGAATGCATCTCACCCATTGAAATCTCTATAATTAACTCGTCAGTTGTTAGGTTAAATTTACCAGTAATATCAGTTGGATTAAATCGACTAGTTGTTGAACCATCTCCCAACTGACCAAAACCATTATGACCCCATGTAAACAAGCGACCATTTGATGTTAGTGCTGATGAATGGAATGCTCCTAAATCAATTTTGATAATGACTTCATCATCACTTAAATTAAAATTAGAAGTAATCTCGATTGGAAGAGAACTATTTACATTGGTTCCATCCCCTAATCTTCCATGTCCATTATTACCCCAAGCAAAGACTCGACCTAAAGATGTCAAAATCATTGAATGTTCGCGGCCCAAAGAAACACTTAAAATCTCTTCTCCAGGATAAAGTAAAATTTTCGATAAAGGATTGTAATCTTCAATAATATTATAAAAGATATTATATTGCGTTGGTTCCCATCTTGCATATAATGATAAGTTCTCAAAACTGCCTTGTGAGATTAAAGTAATCTGATTACCAGTAAAATCAGGATTATCATACCATCCAAGGAAAGTATGATATTCTTTACTTGGTTCTTTTAATGTAAATGCATCTGTTTCAATTGTGTAAATCAAAGGATTATCAACATTATTCACTCCACCATCAAGTTCATAACTAATCACATAATTTACAAGTGTAAACTTACCGTAGAGGATTAGATCATTAGCTGGCATATTATTAAGCTCATACTCTTCAAGCATATTTAAATCATAATACCACTTATCCAAAACATAACCCTGAATAATCGGTGCGTACATTGTCAAAGATGAATTGTACTCTAAAGTTTCAGAAAAAGCTAAATGTAGATTTTGAGTGTTTATCTTTAAAGGTATCGTCGTATATAACTTAGTAGTTCCACTACCAAGTTGACCTATATTATTCTTTCCCCATCCAAAGATTTGATCATTTGTTGAAATTACTACTGTATGGTGTTCACCTAAAGATATTAATTTAACTCCCTCTTCATCAACCAAATCTAAAAAACCATTTATTTCAATCGGAATAGAACTTGATGTCAAAAGTCCATTTCCTAGTTTGCTAAAACCATTATCTCCCCAAGTAAACAATCTTCCAGAAGAAGTTATAATACTTGAATAACCAACACCAAGAGCAATAACATCGATAGCTTCGCCAATATCAAAGGCAAACTGCGAAGTTATTTCTTGTGGGTTAAGCTTATCTATTGTAGTCCCATCACCTAATTGACCAAAGTTATTACGTCCCCAGGTAAATAGTCGACCCTCTGAACTAAGCGCTGATGAATGATAATCACCTAAAGTCAATAAGATTATCGTTTCACCCTGATGAAGATTGAATCTAGTAGTTATCTCTACAGGCACATGCTTATCTATTAGTGTGCCATCACCAAGCTGTCCAGAATTATTAAATCCCCATGTAAATACTCGACCAGTTGAAGTAAGGGCAGCTGAATGGACAAGACCTAAAGAAATCGATAGAATCTCTTCATCTTCTGCTAATAAAAATCTAGAGGTAATATCTAATGGTAGAGTAACAAAGTTCCCACTTTCTCCATTTCCAGTTTGACCAAAAATATTATTTCCCCATGTAAATACTCTTCCCTTTGATGTTATAGCACCACTATGACTAGCTCCTAGGGATACCTTTACGATAAACTCATCTGAATCTAAATTGAAGAAATTAGTAATATCAGTAGGTGTAGGAGTAATATCATCTTTAACACCTATTCCAATTTGACCATCATAATTATTACCCCAAAGAAAGAGACGACCCAATGACGTTAAAGCTCCACTATGAGCATTCCCAGCAGAGATACTGATTATCAATTCGCCCTCAAATAAAGCGAATTGATCAGTTATTTCTATTGGCTTAGGATGTGCATACTCATCTGAAAGCCCTAAACCTAATCTAGCACTACTGTTGCTTCCAAATCCATAGATTCGACCAAAAGAAGTCAAAATCATCGAGTGTTCTTGACCTAAAGCTATATCTAAAATTGTCTCTCCTGGAAACAACGTTATTGAGGCACTTGGATCAAAGTCATCATAAATATAGTAATCAACACTATATTGATTGATTTGCCATTTGGCATAAAGAGTGATATCCCCTCGTGAATTGAAAGTTATCTCATTAATTATACTTCCAGAAAAATCTTGATTATCAAACCACCCAAGGAAAGTATAACCTACTCTTTTAGGTGCGTTTATTAAGAATGTTTCACTTATATATGTATATGATTCAGGATTATCTAAATCATTTACTCCTTGATTTAAAACATAATTGATGGCGTATTGAATATGATCCCATTTTGCATAAAGAGTTATGTTTTCAGATGGCATCTGGTCAAATAGAAATTCATTTGATAAGGTGGCATCTGTATACCAACCCGAAAAAGTAAAATGCTCTTTATTAGGTGTAGTTGGTTCTTGAATCAAGCTGTTGTAGTCTTGAGTAATCGGCAAAACTTGATCTCCACCATTACTTTCAAACGTAATGGTATATTGATTGATTATATAAGTTGCCTGAAAGACTAGATTATTTGCTGGCATCTTATCAGGCAAAACTTGATCCCAACCGTTAAAAGTATATCCTGTTTTTTCAGCAACCGGAATCTGAAAAGTTGTTAAATCCTGATCATATTCAAACTCATAACTATCGATAATCGTTCCATCATCATCAATAAATTGCAAACTATAAAGATTAACTGTCCACTTCCCATAAAAGTTTAAATTCTTTGCTGGCATAGTTGATTGGGTGTTTAGAGAAGTTAGAGTAAAATCTGTAAACCAACCAATAAAATTATGTTCGAGTTTCGTTGGATTAAAATCCGCTATCGCTTCACCAAAATTATAGATTTCTGTCTTAACAAGAGAGATTGTTTGTGAATAGAGTTCTGTGGGTACAACTTTACTAACATTTGTCCCATCACCTAATTCTCCATTACCATTATTACCCCAGACAAATACTCTATTAGAAGATGTGAATAAAACAGTTGAATAAAGACCTAATCTCACACCTATAATCTCTTCATCATTTTCGATAACTAGATGACTAGTTATATCGACTGGTAAATTATAAAGCAATTCATCCATTTGGCCAAAACCTAATTGTCCAACTTGATTCCTTCCCCAAGTAAAGACTCTATTCTTGGATGTTACAACTAATGAATGAGTATCTCCAATAACCAAATCTTTGATTACCTCTAATCCATCAAGATTAAAATTGCTTGTTATATCGACAGGTAATAATCTTGTCGTATAAGTTCCGTCTCCTAATTGAGCAAATTCATTAAAACCCCAAGTAAAGACTCTACCAAGAGAAGTCAGTGCGGCTGAATGAGATGATTTAAGAGAAAGCTTTACTATCGTCTCTCCTGCATCCAAATTAAAATTAGTTGTTATATCAACTGGAGTTGATATATCTTGAGTCCCTCCATCTCCAAGTTTACCATTTGCATTGCTTCCCCATGTAAAAACTCGTCCTAATGAAGTAAGAGCCGAAGAACTTGTCCCGCCTAGGTGAGTACTAACAATTATCTCATCTGCTAGCAAATCAAAACTATCAGTAATATCAACTGGTATTTCATAAGTTAAACTATCAATTACCTGGTTTCCAATTTGTCCATAATTATTCCATCCCCAGGTGAAAACTCGACCTAAAGATGTCACTGCTGATGAATGAGTATTACCCATTGAAAAGTGAACAATTACCTCTCCTGCTCCTAAATTAAAGTTTGCTGTGATATCTATTGGATAATTTGAATTCATCGTATTGCCATTACCTAATTGTCCAACATTATTTCCACCCCAAACAAACAAACGATTATTTGATGACAAAGCGGCAGAATGGTAACTACCCATATCTATTTTTATAATGCTTTCATCTTGTTCCAAATCAAATTGTTGAGTTATCTCAGCAAGAGAAAATCGCTCAGAATTCGTTCTATCACCTAATTGACCTTGCCAATTAGACCCCCAAGTGAAAACCCGACCTAAAGAAGTCAAAGCTGCCACATGATAGCGACCGGCTGAGATATCCATAATCTCTTCATCTGCATAGAAAGTCATAACCGCTAAGGGATTAAAACTATCAAATATATAATAGTTAAGCTCATATTGATTGAGCGACCAAATCGCATAAAGAGTTATATTGTTTGTAACTTGATAATTAAAAGGAACAATGCTTCCTTCATCTAAAGCCACAGTTGACCAACCTAAAAAATCATGACCTTCTTTATTAGGTCTTGGTAAACTTACATACTGTCCTTTAGCAATAGTTATAGGAGAAATCCCACTACCTCCTTGTGAGTTAAATGTGATAGTAGACGTTTCAACTTGTGTAGTAGACGTTTCAACTTGCGTAGTAGACTGTGTTGTAGTCAATTGGGTTGTTGTAGACCTTGTAGTCGTACTCGACTGAGTTGAGATAGTTGATTGTGAAGTTAATTGTGTCGAAGTTGTAGACTGTGTTGTATCAGACCCAAATAAATCACATCCCATAAGCAAAAAAATTGACAGAAATAGTAATGCCAAACTTATAATCTTTTTCATATACTCCTCCGATAATTGGTTTATGTAATCCGGACCAAGTAAAATTGTATTGAATTTAATTACATATTTATAGTTAATATACCATATAAACTTTTTACAGTAAATAGATAGCCAGAAATTGCTCTTATTTTAATAATTTATCACAAAAAAAGCCTTAGCAGATTAAAAAGAACATAGAAACTATATCCGCTATGGCTATAAGAAAATAATTATAAAAAATTCTAAGTTAAATTGTTTCTTAAATGAATCTATTTCTTTGGAAAAATATCTTCTTCCATGACAACACCTAAACCATTACAAACTCGATTAACATAATTGAAGTATGATACTATCTGATTAACCTCAAAAATACCTTCATCATCCAAACCTAAATCTCTTAATTTAATAATGTTATCTTCAGTAATCTTATAGGGAGTCTTAGTTAGTTTTTCAGCATAATAGCAAATCTCTAAATCTAAACTATTTAATTCTGCCTGATTGTAATCCTTAGCAATCAAAGCCATTTTCTCTATATTGAAACTAACTAAAAATAAAGCCTCTGAATGATGATTTACACAATAAGGACAACTATTGCTAGTCGAAACAACGACACCAATCATTTCCCTTTGTTGTCTAGTTAGTTTGCCTTTACCAAACATCAAAACTTCATATAATCTCATGTGTGCTTCTAATACATCAGGTTTTATACTGTGAACCTTTAAAACATTAGCTGTTTTTTTACCAGTTCTAGATTCAGCCTTTTTGTATATTCTTCTTAATTTGAAAGAATCACTTTCATCTCTTTCTTTTATCCAAGCCATATAATCCACCTTTATAGTTATTCTAAGAAACTTGTCTCTATTAGTGCTATGAACTGAAAACTCTTATCATTAATCATTTCAACTAAAGACTTACCCTTAACAATTCTAATCTTATTGTTCTCTTCAACTAAATAGTTATATTTAAAACTCTCCTTATTAACAAGGTATTGATTAGAAAAGTTTAAATACTCAATATTATTTACTCTAAGCAAGTCTGCTACAACTGCACTAGCAGTGGGAAATCTACCAGCACCAAAGCCAATATAGCTTTGCTTGTGATGATAGACTCCATATAGCTCAATTCGATTAACTTCATAATCGATATTAAAGTAATTATTAGAATCGTCAATTACAATAGGAATAACGTAAATCTCCATCATTCCATCTTTAAGTCTAGATCTTGCTAAATACTTGATTATAAGATCTTTATCTCTAAGAAAATTTATTATATTCATCGATAAGTTCTTTAATGAGAATCTATAAATACTTTTTTCTTCAATTATCTGATCATAGCCAATCATTGATAAAATATTGATTTTCCTTAAAAGGTCTAAACCGATGATATCATCCTCAGATTCTCTTTCAATATAACCCAACTGAAAAGCCTGTTCATAAGACTCATTTAAACCTTGTTTGTCTTTAAATATCTTTGTTAATATATAATTTGTTGAGCCATTGATGATACCTTCAATTTGATAAATCTTATTATATTTTGTGATATTTCTTAAAGAGTCGATAAAATTTATTCCACCACCAACACTAGCTTCAAATAAAAGATTACACCCCTTTTTCTTCGCAATCTCTTGTAATTGAAAATAATATCTAGATATTAAAGCTTTATTTGCTGTTATGACATTTTTTCCCTTAGACAAGGCTTTTTCCACGAACTCTTTTGCTGGTGATAAGCCTCCAATCACTTCAATAATAGTCTCTACTTCATCGTCATCTAAAATCTCAAAAAAGTCAAAACAAAAAGAAGCTTTTATCTCTCTTTGTAACTTTTCATCTTTAACAAGAATGTATTTAATTAAATATTCAGGAAAATCATTGGTAATGATTTCGTAAACACCTCTACCAACTACTCCAAAACCCAGTAGTGCAATAACCATAACTAACTCAAATCCTTTTTAATGTTTTCTAAGACTGTTTCATACATCTCATCCAACTCAAAAACTTGATAATCAATACCCAAGACCATCAGCACTTTCAGTTCTAAACTCATGCGATCTGACATATATTTTAAGACACCGTTATAGCCCATGTATCCTTTAACCTTGGAGATAGGAAAACTTTCTAGATATTCAATAACATGATCAATCCAGTCTTTATATAATTCTTTGTTGTTAGTTCTTCTCTCTTCGATAATCCGGTCCAACGTCTTTTTATGATTCATTTGCTTTATATAGTATATTTTCATGTTTACATCTTGAAAAACCGCTTTGAATCTTTGAAAGTAATTAATAATTTCTTCTTCCTTAAGAACATATTGCAATATCAATTGGTTAATATGGTTTTGTAAAAGAATACATTCAAACACATAAGTAAAATCATTATCAAACTTTTCTTCAATAAACCGGTTCCAAAGTTTTCTATGCTCTTCAAAAAAGTCATTTGCATCCAATGACCTGTATATTTCATACTTTTGACAGTATTCATAAAAATCTTTAGTTTCATTATCGATTGATACTTTAGTATAAGCAAGAAAAAATCGATTATCAATTAAACGCATATTAGGAAAAATCTCGTCTTTAAGACTTGGGAATTGCTTGAGTAGATTAGACAAATCTTCTTTTGTGAGAATTGCAATCCAAGCTAAATCAACCGGATGTAAATCACCTTCAGCGTAAAACACATTATCTACTTCTCTACTGGACAAAAAAGCTGATATTTTCCTTGCAAAAGTAGTCTTTCCACTCCCTGGCAATCCTTCTATCATTATGATTTGTTTCATTAACATTTACCTCTTTTTTTGTTGTTTATAGAGATATTATATCACTTTTTTCATGTTTTTTTTATTATTTATGCAAGAAAGCAACCAACATTGAGTTGATTGCTTTCTTTATATTAAATAAATAAATGAGAGGGTTATTTTAATTGGCTAATAGCTTCTTTAATAGTTTTCTCTAAAGCCATCTTCCCGTATTTGTCAACTTGAAACTTATCCTTTGGCCCATGACTTAAAGAACCAGGTCCACCGATACATCCTCCAATACATGCCATTCCTTCGATAAAATTGCCAATCTTAATATTTTTTGAAACTTTGAATAATGCTTTCTTGCATTCTTCTATACCATCACAAACCACAGCTTGAAAATCAAAATCAGCAATTTCATTTTCTTTGATTGATTGAGTTATTGCTTCACTTAAGCCTCCTGTTCTAGCAAAGATTCTTCCATAATAAGAAGCATTGTCCAACAAAGACTCATCTAGTTTTTCTATCTCAATGTTTAAAGCATCTATCATAGCTTGCAACTCTTCAAAAGTCATAACACTATCAACAAAATCTTTAACACTATCAAGTTGGAACTCCTGTTTCTTTGCAATGCAAGGACCGATAAAAACAACTTTAGCAAACTCATCTCTTTCTTTGATATATCTTGCAAGATAGGCCATTGGTGATAGGTTATGAGATACATCCTTAATAAGTTCGGGATAATTCTTCTTGATTAATTCAACAAAGGCGGGACAACAAGAGCTTGTTAAAAAGCCCTTTTCAATCAACTCCATAGTTTCTAAATTTGCTATCATATCAGCTCCTAAAGCTGCTTCAACTACGGAATGAAATCCAAGTTTTTTAATAGCACTCACAACCTGACCAAGTGAACAATAAGTAAACTGACTGGCAATTGAAGGAGCGACTACAGCATAAACCCGATATCTTTGGTTATTTTGACTCTTTTTGATTAAATCGATGATGTTTAGGATATATGATTTATCCATTATTGCTCCAAAAGGACATTGATATACACAAGCTCCACAACCAATGCATAAATCATTATTGATAATGGCAACTTTTTCTACATCCATCGAAATTGCATTAACCTTACAAGCATTTACACATGGTCTTTTTCTATTCACAATAGCATTATAAGGACAAACATTAGCACAAAGACCGCATTCAATACATTTTTCTTTATTTATAATCGCTCTTTTATGCTCATCAAAACTAATAGCATCTCGAGGACAAACTGTCTTACATCGATGTGCTAAGCACCCTCTACATGCATTTGTGACCTCAAACCCACCAACCGGACACTCATCGCAAGCGATGTCTATTACCTCGACAATATTTTTGTTTTTTGAATTTCCACCAATAGCAAGTTTTACTCTTTCAGTAAGAATAGCATGTTCTTTATAAACACAACAGCGTGTTAAAGGCTTTTTAGTTGGATTAATCAATCTAGGTATACCAAGCATGTTTTCGAACAAAGTATCATTCCAAACCTGTTTAGCAACTTCTTTTAAAACTTTATATTTAATAAACTGAACTTGAGTATCGAATTTTCTCATAAAACAACTCCTAAAAATAACTTACTTTAATATTCTTGCCAATCTTCTTTAAACAGCTGCTTAACTCTTCAACTAATTGCATTTTAATGCTGAAGTTAATCGGTAAATCAGGATTTTGATGTGCAGGATTAATAGCTGTCCCGACATAAAAACTAATATCAGTCGCTTCTTCTATCAATAACCTTGCAATCTGTGAAGCACCGTCTTTTCCATTTGACCAAACTTGATACATTAAGTTCTCTTCAAGAAAATCCTTCACATAAATTAATACTTTATTTATCGTGATTACACCTTCAGTAACCAAGTCAATTCCTTCGATTATAGCCATTGGCGGTACGGTTGCATCTAGGTAATCCAAACTGGTCTTTATTGGTTCTTTCAAATATTTAGCAACCAATTGACTTGTTGTTCCTCCACAAACAATCCTTTTTCCTTCTTTAGCAAAGAATAAAGACAACATCCTGTTATTATCAAAACGATTCTTTGGAGGCCCAAGCAGAAGATTTAAAGGTTCTCTTTTTATGACTCTAACAACTAGACAACTGCTATCATCTCCAGGCATGGACTGATACAGTTCATTACATTTGTCTAACAGTAGTTTGACCAAGGTTTTTGCATTGATTGATTTATCGTTTTGATTTAACAAGAATTCAACTATATTATCTCTTTGCCAACCAAAATTCAAGGTTTTACCAACACCTGCATAAACACAACCATCACTTAAAGCTACAAAACAATCTCCTCTTTGAATCTTTAATCTTGAGTGAAATATTCTTTTATTTTCAATCATTATCTCGGTTTTATAGAACTCATAGTTCAAGTTATTTCTTAAAAGAATTACAGAAGGGTTATCATACTGGATAATCTCAACTTCTTCATTCTTGATAAAATGCATAACAGTAAAAGTGGAATAAGCAATATCTCTAGTTTTGCAAATAGGTAGAGTTTTAGCTATGGTTTCTATACAATCTGTTAAACTCATTCCTTGTGCTATCATTGTAGAGACAATCTTTGAAGTTAAAGTTGCTAGTATCGATGCTTTAACACCGCTTCCTAAGCCATCAGCTAAAACTACTATTTGATCTTTCTCTCCTTTGATATATTCAATATGATCTCCACAAAGATTTTCATTGTATTTTGATAAAGAGTCAAATCCAATATCTAAAAATATCTCATTCATGATCAATTTGCTCTTTCAACTTGCTCAAAGCTATTTTTGTTTCAGCTGCAGTTTCTCCTAACAAAGATGCTATCTCTTGAACAATTCTCATCTGTTTTTCTACAACTCTATTAGCAACATCAATAGTTTGTTGTTTATTGATTTCCTTAGATTTTTTATGATTTATTTCTTCTGTTATATCATTCATCAGATACATAATAATATGATAGTTCTTATCATATATTATTGATTCATCAACATGTTTAGAGTATTCAGCTAAGTATCTATGATTATTAAAAACACTTCTTTTGCTTAGCAAAACCTTTTTAAAGGGCTCTTCATCAAAAATCTTGATAATCTTTTCGCCTAATACGTCTTTTTTATTAGATATGTTGATTATTTTTTTTGCTGCATTATTTAATTGTTGGATTTCTAAATTTTCATTTAAAATTATAATCCCGCTTGGTGTATGATTCAAAACATTATGATAAAAGTTTTCAGCTTTTTCTTTTAGAAATGGTAAACACATCGAAATATTCGCTTTACCCTGAAAAATCGCTATCGCTTTCTCACGACAAGTATTATACCCGCATGAACCACAGTTCAACTCATCGATATGATTAGTTTTTCCCATCTCTTTCATTATCTCTACTATCTCTGATTCGTTAGGATACTCATTCTTCCTTTTGATAGTTTCAAATCTTTTCTCATAAAGTGGTTTATCAAGTCTAACAATATCATATTCCTTCTTCCCACCATAATTGATTACCTCTAGATAATCCCTTAAAGGAGTTTTATGATGTTTTTCCATGATCGGACCATTTATACAGCTTCCCATACAGCTAGACATCTCTATAAAACATTTTCCAAGATTTCCTCTTTGAATATCTTCTAAGACATTAATGCAGTTTTCAACTCCATCTACTGCGATATATTGATAATCATTTCGCCGTCTTGAAAGCGACTTAATTATCCCGCCTGTAGTCGGGAAAAATCTTGATTTAAAGCCATTTTCTTGTTTTTTATTAACATTGATAATGATATCATTTAACTCAAACCATTTACTAATCTCTTCAAAGGTCAAAACTGCATCAGCATAACCTTGATAGTAATCTGCCTCATCCTTCTTAGCAATACATGGTCCAATGAATACCACCTTAGCATTTGGATATCTTCTTTTAATATCTAATGCATGTGCTTGCATTGGTGAAATGATTGGCGCTAAAAAAGGCAAGAGATTTGGATAATATTTTTGTAATAACAAGTTGACTGAATGACAAGCAGAAGTTATTAAAACTCTAGGATTAAACTCATCTAAATAATCTTCATATTCTGTCTTTACCAAAGCCGCACCGATTGCTGTTTCTTCAACATCATAAAACCCAAGTTCCTTTAAAGCAAATCGTAAAACTTCAATATCAGCACCATTATAATTTGCAATAAATGAAGGAGCAAGCGATACAATCACCTGATCATTTTGTTGCAACAAAACTCTTGCTTTCTCTAAATCGCTGACTATCTCTTTTGCGTTTTGTGGACAAACAACATAACAATGACCGCATAATATACATTCATTTTTAACCACACTTGCTTGATTTCCAGAAAACTTTATTGATTTCACTGGACAATTCCTAATACACTTATAGCAATTTTTGCAGTTATTTCGATTTAAGGCGATAATCTCTGACATATTCTACCTCGCTTTATTTAACACTTCATCATTAAATATTTTCTCTAAATTATCCTTATTCATTGAAAATAGCTGGCTATCTATTTCAACACTTACACCTTTTTGACAATTTCCCATACAGAACCTGCCGCTAAGAACTACTTTATCCTCTAGCTGATAAGATTTAATAAGTTCTTGTAATCCTTGGACGACATCTCTTGCGCCTTTTAAATGACATGAACTACCAATACATACATTAATTTTCATAATCCACCTCTATAAACTATTTCTAGAATTAATAATTGACATTAAGAACTTCTTCTCTTGTTTCTTTGCTTTTAGCAATCTCGCAGAAGCAACCAAAGCCATCCATGATTTAACATAATTCTTACTTGTATTTGTTTTTTGACAATAGATATCCAAATAGAGTTCTGCCAGATTATGTTCATAATTCATTAAAAACTCTAGATATGTAAAAGCAGAATCTGCAGAAGCATTGCCAACTGTCGCATGAGCCCAATCAATTATGAAATACTCACCTTGTTCAGTCACGATAATATTCGTTGGATTGAAATCTCCATGACAAAGTTTTGTATGTTTTGGCATTGTTTCTAACTTTTGCCTTAACTCATATCTTGTCGTTGCTAAAAGCTCGGTTTGTTCGATTTTAAAATTGAGTTTGTCTTTAAGTTTTCCTAACATTAACACCTTAGTTTCATGAATCTTAATCTGTAAATTAACAAAGATTTCCATGTATTCATCGATATGTTCTTTGTCTTCAATCATCAATTGCTCTAAAGTCTTGCCTTTGATGTATTCGTATATTATTACCCAATGTCCATCTGAATTTGATACGGATAAGAGTTTAGGAACTAAAAGATCAGTTTCTTCTACTCTTGCTTGATTCAAAGCTTCATTCAAGACCTGAGCTTTTGTATAATTGTTGTGAAAGGATTTAATTACTTTATTACCATCTTTATAAATTGTCTTATCAGTTCTCACACCAATAATCTTTTCCATATTCATTAGATTACCACCAAGTCATTCATAAGTTTAATTAATATTGACAATGAAGAAGCCATATTTTCATTTCTCACAACAATTGTTTCAGGAACTTCTAAGATAATCGGAGCGAAGTTCCATATCGCTTTTACCTTACTTCTAACCAAAGCATCAGCTATAGTTTGTGCTTGATCTTTAGGGACGGTGATAATTCCGATATCAACATTGTTTTTCTTACAGATCTTTTCAAGTTCACTTAAATCCAAATACTCTTCTTTTATATCAAAAGCAGCCACAATCTTAATCATTTGTTTTGAAAAACCTTGATAGTGATAAAGCGCTTCTCCTAAGCGGCCCATGCCAATAATAACTGCTTTTGTCTTAGTGTTATAACCCATGTAATCCTTTAAATCTTTAAGTAAAGAATCAACAACGTATCCAATTTTTGGCTTTCCCCCACAACTTAACTTAGCTAAGTCCTTCCTAACTTGGACTTCCCCAAGATTTAGGGCATTAGCTAAAATTGTCGCTGAAATATAGTTTTCTTTAAAATTCTCTAAATATTCGATATAGCTTGGCACTCTTCCTAAAATTGCTTCATAATGACCATTCTGTACCATAATATCACCTCAATTTAATAATACCTTAAGCCAGAATTAAAATGAAATACATAATTGTTATATCGATATATCTTTATCGATATAATCATATAAATAAAAGGCTGACAACCCTTTGCCAGCCTAATGAATTACTATTCTTTTTTGATTTATCAGTTCCGTTAAGAACTGTTTGTCAATATCTTTTAGACGATAGTCTTTTTTGTATATCAACACATCTTTATAGATTTTCTTGCAATCAAATACTTCTTTTTCTACTAAGTTATGTTTATCCAATAATTCTTTAGGAACACGAGAACCCCACATATATGTGGAATGTATTGTTTCTAATAATGTGAACTGGGAAGCTCTTTCAAAAATGAAAATTCTTTTGTTTATATCTTCAGGTAACTCAATCTTCTTAACTTCAGTCATTGGTAAATCAGGTACATAGGGATCTGCATGAGCTATTTCAACAAATTCCAAAAGGTCTGAACCCATAATAACTTCCTTATTTGCTAAGCGATGATTTTTGGACATAACAACTATGGGTTTGAACTCAACAATCAATTCTGCATTTAAATCTTTATCCTTTAACATCAAACGATAATAATTGTCAAATTTGCTTAAATACCTAATGATTCCTAGATTATAGTGAGAGCTCAAAATGTTTCTAATAGCCCTTAAAGCATTAGTCTCTTTATAATATATCTCACATTTATTCTCGACTTCAAGTTTTCTAGCAAATTCAGAAAAAGCCTTAGCAATATAGCTAGACCTTGGAACTGAGATTGAAAAACTTACTCTTTCATTTGCGCAAGTATTATACAAGTTTTCAATCTCATCAACTTCATCAAGAATTCTTTTAGCATAATGTAAAAACTCTTCGCCTTTTACAGTTAACTTCATCCCTTTTGAACTACGCTCAAAAATCTCAATATTTAAAGAAGCCTCTAACTCCTTGATAGCTCTGCTCAAGTTTGGTTGAGACATGAATAGATTCTCAGCAGCCTGAGAAATTGAACTTGTTTTTGCGATTTCGCAAACATATCTTAAATGCATTATATTCATAGTTTAAATCACCACAATTATTATATCATATCATCAATACAAATTAACTTAGGAAAACACTTTCATTTCAAAAATCTTGACATCGGTAAAACTTGCCTTTATAATAGACCGAGTAAGAAAAACTTCATCAAAACATAGAGGTAGCGATGCAGATGAGTAACATAGGGAGCCGGTAGGCTAAGAACTATGTGAAAGGCAACCATCGCCGAATGCCTTGGCAGACATGTCAAAGCATGGGGTTACAGGAAAGACTTGTAACACTCCTATCATTATCTGATAGAGGCGCTAGAATCAATCCTTGATTTTTTTATAAGCGTCTTGATGACGCTTTTTTTTTCTGAGGTGTGGAGATAATAGTTGATATTATCTGTTTTTCAATATCT
>CAZSVO010000024.1:0-23452 GCA_964610325.1 uncultured Candidatus Izemoplasmatales bacterium | reverse complement strand
GGTTTTTTATCTTTGTTTTATTTTTTAGGTTGACTTTATATAGTTATTCTCCTAGATAAGCCAAATGTAAGAATCGATTCTATTATACATTAGAACAAGTGATTTAAAATGAACTTTACGAACAATTTACAAAAATGAAAAACCCCATAACAGCAACAAAAACAACATAACTTTGATGTTATGTTGTGATAAGTTTAAGCTCTCAATTATTAAAAAGAAAAAAGTCACTCAACAGCAAAATCAAAAAAAGGCTTAAATGCAACACAATCACTAATCATAAGTCAAATGAAAATTGTCTATTTTTATATCTATCATCGATGCCTCTAATCTTTAAAGCTTAACTAAAAGTTCCATCGCTTCTTTTTCTATTAATGCAGTTTCAATACTTATTTCTGAAGCTTTTATAAGATAACTATTATCTAAACTTTTTCCAGCCTTAACTATCAAATTAGCAATTTCAGTCCAGTTTAAAGCTGCTTTTTTATATAAATTTGCAGCTTTAATCAATTGTAAATTACCGGACAAATAATCCAGACATTCAAACAAAAAGTCTCTAAAAAAATTCCTAAATATCGCGCCTCCAGTACCTCCATTTTCCATTAGTTCAGCTTGATCAAATAAGTCTTTTCTTGGATTAGGTGTCTCATTCATCCAGTTTTTCATCTCATCACCCAATTTCAAAATACCCTTGTATCCAAAACACTTCAATGGAGGGTTAAGAAAATCTTTAGCTATCTCACGAACAGCTTTAGGAATTATACTTTTAATATTTGTAACATTATTGCCTCTTTTAATGGTATAAGACCTTGCCCTAGCTGCCATCGACCCTTTCTCAAATCTAGCTTTTTCTAGATTTTCTAGCGATACTTTATAGAACTTGCCAGTATCATAGACATAAGCATGTGTTGAATCATAACCATAAACAGAGATAAAGTGACCTGCAAAATGAAAACTATGGTTAAAGTGCTCTAAGTGATAGCAATCTACTTGTAAGCCAACTGCTATTCCTTGATCGATAAAATCTTTAACATTTTCCCAAGCTTTTTTTCTAGAAGTTGTTTGTCTTTCATCAACTATCAAACCCATGTTTTCGCAAAAAACTCTTGTTAATTCAAATGGTTTTGCACGACCACCTATAAAAGGGAGATTCATAAAACTCATCTTCCAATAGATGAAACCAAAACCTTGACTTAAACCCAACATCATCGCTTCACTAAACTCTAAACCTTCTTGTAATAACAAACAACTTGTTGCTGCCGTTTCACAATGTTTTGCCGGCATATTCTTAAAATCACTGATTATTTTCATATCTACACTTCCTTTTTAAATAGAACTCAATTAAACTAAACTGCTATACTCTCTAAGATACTAAACCCTAACTCTGTTACATCATTAGTTTGATTAGTCAAAATAAAAACACCTTGAGAATTCTCGTTCATACCAATAAAACTGCTATAACCACCAGTCATACCATTATGCCAAGTAATCGCTTGCCCATTTTCTATTTCATCAATCAACCAAAATAAGGCTATCTCTCTATTGTCGTTTATTCTTAAGCGCGGTGTTGTTGCAAGATTATAGAAACCAAAATCATCATCGATTAAACTATTTAACAATTTTAACATATCACCGCCAGATGAACGAATACCTCCAGCAGATACAATACCTTCTCCCAATAACCAAGGAGCTGATTCTAAACCTAAAGTATATCTTCCAACTCTTAAAACACTTCGATAACCATTCACATATGAAACATCTTCTTGATAAACGCTTGAGGTATGAGTCAAACCTAATGGTTTAGCAATAGTTTCTTGTAATAGTTCTTCATAGCTATTTTCATTAATTGAAGCTAAGCACATTCCCATGATTCCTGCTCCATAATTAGAATACTCCCAAGAATCATCATTAAGTTTCTTAAGGCCATTCATACTCTTAATCACTTCAGTCTCATTAAGTCTTTGATAAGGGTTGCTGCCAAACATTCCTGATACTAAGAGATCAAAGACAAACCCATTTGTTAAAGGCAACCTATCCAGACCTGATGTATGAGTAGCTAGATTCTGTATCATGATTGAGTTAACAACTGAATCTTGGTTAAGTTTTGGTTCAATTTGGCAATCTTCAACAGTATCAGACAAAGATATTAAATTATTCTCAATACTACTTGCTAACATCAAACCAGTTATTGCTTTGCTAATAGATCCAATCTCATAAACTGAATCTTTGGTAACACTATCACCATTCACGCCAACATTTCCAAACCCAAATAAATACTGCTTATCTTTGTCTACAAATCCAACAATCATTGTTAATGGTTTAGAATCAACGATATAATCTTGAATAATTTCTTCAACAACTTGATAATTTTGATTGCTAGAAGGACTTCCTATTAAGAGAGTTAAACTATTGTCATTATCTATAGAAACATCTAGTTGTGATAAAGAGGTTATTAATAAAGCTAAACCAATAGCGATATTTACAAAAATATTTACAAGCATTTTTATTCTTAACTTGTTTGAATTCTCTTTGAACACTCGCTGTTTCTTAAGAGCTTTTGCCCTAGCTTTATCATTTTGTTGTTTAGTTACTTTCTCTAAAAAAATGAGATTGTATGTCCCTGCAAACAATATAAAAATAGCAAAAATAATTAAGAAAAAATAGTAGAAATTCATCATATCGAAATACCTTTCTTAAAACAAATCTTACGCTTTAAATTCTTTTTATTAATGGTAATCAAAGTTTTAACTGTTTATGTTAGTTTTTAATATTATATCAAAACAACAGAAGAATTAGTATCAATCTTAGTAAAAATCCTTGAAACTCTAAATCTCATTTGCAAATTTAAGGCTTTAAGGTTAAACTTGATTTAGAGGTAGAATATGAGAATTTTAGTAGATGCAGATTCAAATCCTGTCAAAGATCAAATAATTCGAGTCGCAAAACAATATTTAATAGAAGTTATAATGTTTTTTGATAGTGCTCATGAATATAAAAATGATTATTGTACAACCTATATAATTCCTAAAGGGAAAGATACTGTTGATTTCTTTTTGCTTGATAAAATCAAACCAAACGATATCGTAGTGACTGGTGATTACGGTTTAGCTTCTTTAGCTCTAACGAGAAAAGCTTTTGTAATCAGCCCAAATGGAATGGTCTATAATAATGATTCTATTCTAGAATTATTAAACATGAGAAGTGCTCATCAAAAAATCCGCAAACACACAAGAATAAAAGGTCCAAAAAAAAGAACTTCACAAGATGATCAGTCTTTTTCGCTTAACCTTGAGAAAACAATAACTGCTTTTAGGAATGGCTTGCTTTAACCTTACCTGTAAGTAGGTTTTTACATCAGTAAAAAAAAATTATTTAATTATGTAAAGTTTACTTGACATTTAGTTTATAATAGTTTACAATTTGTATATCTTATTTAACAAGGAGCGTTATTATGAATTATCATGAAAAAAAGACTATCGTCACATCTATTGTAGGTTTATTAGTATCAATATCCTATATTGTATTTGCAATCGTTAAGTATAATCAAGCTTCTCCCGAATCATTAACTTTAAAGTTTTGGTCTATGAGAATGCTGATTTTTATTGGTATTGGCATTGTAGCTATCATTATCTTGCTTATCCTCTTTAACATCTTCTATTCGATTTACCTAGCAATAAAATTAAAAATCGATAATCCTGAATTATCCGATAAAGAGATTGAAGCACAGATATCACAAACAGTAAAAACTAATACCATAGAAGATGAAATGGCAAAATTAATCGAACTAAAATCAATGCGTTTCAGTTTCGCTTTTGTCGGATTTGGTTTTGTCTTAGCATTAGTCTCCTTACTCTTAGATTTTTCACCGATTATTATGCTCAACATTCTTTTTCTCTCTTTTAGTCTTGGTCAAACTTTGGAAGGGTTTGTTCAGTTATTCTACTATAAAAGAGGAATAAATCATGGCTAAAGAATATGAAATAACTAATAATATTCGAACTCTACGCTTTTTTGCAGATGAAATGTCCCAACAAACCCTAGCAGAAAAAACAAATGTCTCTAGACAAACCATCAATGCTATTGAACTTGGTAAATATACTCCATCATTAGACTTAGCATACAAGATTGCTAGAGTATTTAATGTCTCTATTGATGAAGTCTTTGAATATAAAGAATTAGTTGATGAAAAAAACAAAAAGCAAGTGATTAGAAAATGATATGAAAACATTGATTATTGTCTATTCCTACCATCACTTTAATACTTTAAAAATCGCGCAAGCATTTTCTAGTGTTTTAGATGCAACTATTGTAACTCCAGACCAAATAACATCTATAGATTTATTTGATTATAACCTCATTGGTTTTGGATCTGGGATTGATAGTGCTAAACACTATCCACAACTCTTAGATTTAGCAAGAAATTTAAAAGAACAATCAGATAAACCATCATTCATCTTCTCTACTAGCGCTATTCAAGGACAAAGAAAAGTTACTAGAGATCACTTAACACTCAAAAAAATATTGATAGACAAAGGCTATTGCATCATCGATGAGTTTTCTTGTATTGGCTATAACACAAACAGCTTTTTAAAGTATCTTGGTGGAATGAACAAAGGAAGACCTAACGAGCAAGATATCCTTCTTGCAAAAGATTTTGCTAAGAAACTTATCTCAAAGATTTAAATGTTTTTTTTAACATTCTATTCAAAAAAATAAATTATATGATATAATGTTATAAATCGTTGATTGGAAGAAGTAACTTTCTAGTATTTCTTAGAGACTCTGTGTTTGGTGAAAACAGAGAATACAAAAAAGTGAAATGGTCCCATGAGTGTCAATTGGAATTAAGTATGATTGAACGTATTCCCACGTTATCGGGTGATGGATATGATAGTATCCTAAAGAGCGGGTCTTTTACCGCTAAAATGAGGTGGCACCGCGTTTTTATAACGCCCTCTATGCATAATTTGCATGGAGGGTTTTTTTATTTAAAGGAGGATTTTTTATGATATGACTAGATCAAAAACACAGTAATATTTTTGAAGTAAAACAAAAAAATAAAAAGGAGATTAATCATGAAAAATCAAGAAGAAACATTGGAATTTGGTATATATGGAGGAGCATTTGTTCCAGAAGAGTTAAAAAAAGCTTTGGATGAAGTTGAAATATGTTTCAACCAAAGCATTAAGAATTTAAAGTTCATTGACGAACTAAATTATTATTTTAAGCATTACATCGGTAGAGAAACTCCCTTGTATTATGCTAAAAACTTAAGTACAATCTTAGGAGGAGCGAAAATCTATCTCAAAAGAGAAGATTTAAACCATACCGGCGCACATAAAATTAACAATACAATCGGACAAATCTTACTAGCAAAGAAAATGGGTAAAAAAAGAATTGTTGCAGAAACAGGTGCTGGTCAACACGGAGTAGCAACAGCTACTGCAGCTGCCCTATTTGGAATGGAATGTGTAATCTACCAAGGTGAAATTGATACAAAAAGACAAAAACTTAATGTCTTTAGAATGGAGTTATTAGGGGCAAAAGTCATTCCTGTTAAGTCAGGAACAAGAACTCTAAAAGATGCAGTTGATGCTGCTATTAGTGATTGGATAGAGAATCTTGACACTACTTTTTACTTGCTAGGAAGCGCAGTTGGGCCAAATCCTTATCCAAAAATTGTTCGATATTTCCAATCAATAATTGGAAAAGAAGCAAGAGAACAATTCCTTGAAGTAAATAACAGTTTACCAAATTACTTAATTGCTTGTGTTGGTGGCGGTTCTAATGCCATTGGACTTTACAGTGCATTTCTAGATGATGATGTTAAAATCATTGGAGTAGAAGCCGCTGGTGAAGGAGTAAATACTTTAAATCATGCAGCTACTCTTACCAAAGGGAAAGACGGAGTTATCCACGGTATGAAAACCATTTGTTTATTTGAAGAAAATGGAGAAATAAGTCCTGTATATTCAATTTCAGCAGGTTTAGATTATCCTGGTGTTGGCCCTGAACATGCTTACTTACATAAATCAAAAAGAGTAAATTACACCTCTATTAAAGATCAAGAAGCAATTGATGCATTTATGCTATTATCAAGGACTGAAGGCATCATTCCAGCTCTTGAAAGTGCTCATGCTATTGCAGAAGCAATTAAACTAGCAAAAAAATTAACAAGAGATCAATCTATTCTTGTAAACTTATCTGGTCGCGGAGATAAAGATGTTGAAACAGTAATTGATTATTTAAATAGATCATTAATTGATGATTTACAGTTAAAGAATCTTGAGTGATTATTTGCTCATAGTCTCACAATATGCTTCTTAAAATCATCTATAAATAATTGGCCTTTAGACCTATTCAAATTCTATCAAACTACTCAAATACAAGAAATAAGTTGTTAGCTATTAAAAAATGCTAACTTCTTTTTATATCTAGTTGGTATTATTTATTTTAAAGATGGTGAATACATGTTTTCAAAAAACAAAAAAACACCTGAAAAGTAGGTGTTCTATTGTATCATATATTTCTTAAATCGATTAAAGATTTCCTTATTATAATTTGAAACTAGTATCTGTCAAATCATCGTCATCATCATCTTCATCATCGTCATCATCATCATCATCATCATCGAATCTATCTTCGACTTCAACTTCTTTGTATCTTCCTTCTTCCTCAATTTCGTAGATGTAAATCACTTCGCCAAGTTCATTTGTAGTTTCAATAATCTTGATTTCACCCTCTACACCATTGACACTATATTTAAGTTCATATTTAATGCCTTCATCTTCAATTTCACGCTTGAACTCATACTCATTGTCACCTTCTTCAATTTCAATTTTGTATTCATCTTCTTCAACTTTTATCTCAATCGTAATTTCTTTTTCAACGCCATCGATATAAGTATTCATTTCAAATTTTGATTCTGTTTCATCTTCCTCTATTTCAATCTCATACTTAATTTCAATGTAGTTTTCACCATATCTAGCGATTAGTTGCATTTCTCTCTCAAATTCTTCAAAAACCGTGGTAGTTTCTTCTGTCATAGTTTCGTTTTCTTCTTCTGTAGTCACTTCAGTATTTTCTTCAGTTGTGGTTGTTTCATTTTCTTCTTCTGTAGTTGTAACTTCAGACAGTTTAAATGCTAAATCATCAGCTTCATCTTCGTCATCATCTTCATCATCATCTTCATCCTTGTAGAAGTCATCCTCATCATCTAAATAGCTATAAGCAGTTATTTCATATTCGACTTCATCAATAACAAATATTCCAGATATTTCTCTTGTTTCTGAATCAACACTGTAATATAACAAATATGTCTTTTCTGCTACAACAATGGTAGTTTTATTGTCATACTCAACGCGATCTGATACTTCATCAATAATACTACCGAAATTTGAAGCCCCATTTTCCATAAAGACTTTTAGCAACTCCAAATATTCACTTACTGTTTCTAACTCGCTTTCTACTTCTAGTTCATCATCAGCTAAGTTTAACGCAAGAGTTTGATTGGAAGTGTCGTTGTTGAAACTTAAAAAGTTTGATGAAAGATAAGCCATAGAGGCCAATGCTTGTTCGCTTGATAAAACTTCTTTTTTAAAGTTATCTTCTAACGTTTCTGTGTTACAAGCACTAATACCTAATACCAATAAACCTAAAATGATAGTAACTAATATTTTTTTCATAATTTTTCTCTCCTTTGATTTTTTTTGTTACGTTAATATATACAAAGGAGAAAACGAATTTTCTCCTTTTTAAAAAAATAAATTTATAAATTTTCAAACTGTGACATATTAACTAAGTTCAACTCTTCGTCTTCTTCCTCTTCTTCGTCTTCTTCCTCTTCTTCGTCTTCTTCGTCTTCTTCCTCTTCTTCGTCTTCTTCCTCTTCTTCCTCTTCTTCGTCTTCTTCCTCTTCTTCCTCTTCTTCCTCTTCTTCTTCCTCTTCTTCGTCTTCTTCGTCTTCTTCGTCTTCTTCCTCATATTCATCAGGATCATCAAGCTCAATCTCTTTCTCGATATCTCCTTCACTGATATGATATCTAAAAATCACTTTTCCAAAATCATTTATCTCTTCTGTTATATAAACCTCACCTTTTAGACTATTAACTTCATACTCCAAATAATAGATTGAAACTCCGTTTTCAAAATACTTTTCTAATAAGAACTCGTCGTCTCCTTGTTTTATTTCAACCTTAGTTTCGAAATTGTCAATTTCAATCTTAACTTCCTTTTCAGTTAATGTCCCATTTATGAATTGCTTAATATAATAATGTCTTTCAACCTCATCATCCTGCTCACTTGAATACTCGATAATAATATAATCACTACCTTTTGTGGCAATCAACTCAAACTTCGTCTCATCAACTTCTTCTTCAAAAACTCCTTCTATTTGAAAGACTTGATTGGCTATTGTCATCTCTCCCTTTACTTGATTATCCTCTTCAAAACTTAGAAACAACAAATGTTCTCTATTTTCAACAGAGTAACTAATTCTTAAATCATAATCAGAATCTTCCAACTCCTCAATTATGGCATTATCCAAAAAACTCTCATCATCAATAAACACCTTTAACATATTGAAATAATAATTAAATTCATTGATATTCTTTTCAAACTCAGTTTCTTGATTACTCAAAGGTAAAAATTTTAACACTTGTGGAGTTGAAATTACAACTGCATTTGATATTATTGAAGCAGACATATATGAAGTTTCAACCAGTTTCTTTGTTTGAAACTCTGTCAATGTCGGTGGTGTCGGTGGATTATCAGGGTTAATTGCTAGAATGACAACTAAAAGCAAAATGATCGAAAACACAGATAAAGCCAGTTTTGTCCTAATTGGCTTAAAAAATGTCCAGATTGATTTTTTACTATTAATTCGACTCATGACTATATCAATTGTATCTATTTTAGAAGACTCTAATCTACTCTCATCAATATGACGATTATACTTTTCCATCGATTAACCCACCTCCTTCTTTATTTTTTCTATACTTGATTTTATTGCTTTATAAACAGTTTTATTTGGTATTCCTAAACTCTCGCTTATCTCTTTTACAGTTAAATTACTAAAGTAATGTAAATGCATAATCTCAAAATGCTTTTTTGATAAAACATTTGACATTGCTTTTAAAACCATATCTATTCGATTATCATTTATTGCATTTTCTTCTATATCCTCTTTAGATTTATTGATTGTATCGTCATACTCATAATTCCCATGATGTAATCGATAATTAGCTGATTTTAAATGATTAATAACATAGTTCTTACTAACACGATATATCCAAGTTCTAAATGATGCTTTATTTGGATTAAATTTCTTCAAAATCATAAATACTTTGTAAAATATTTCTTGTAATAGATCTTCTGTATCATTAAAGTTATTAGTCATGTTATAGATATACTTAAACAACTCATTATGGTATTTTTTCATTATCTCTGAATATAACTCTTTATTACCATTTAGAATTTCTTTGATTAATAAATAGTCATCCATAATCATCACAACCTTTCTGACAAAATCTATTTTATCATAAAGTTGTTATCATTATTATTCAAAAACTCAACAAATCTATTTTTGAGGTTTAAAAAATTCCTTGAGATCTTGTTTATTTCAATAATATATACAATTTTCTATTCAAGTATTAGCAAAAAAGTTTTTAAAATCACGAGATATGTGAATTATTATCTAATTTTTTAATAATCAAAGAAAAAAGACTTCGTTTTTAACAAAGTCCTACACTTCTTTCTTTTTTTACTAAATCAAGAAATCATGAATTATATTTAATTTATCGGCTAAAATAATCATTCATTAAAAACAACCCATTCCATCTAGAGATTACTTGTAGGTTGAAAACTATCGCAAACTCCATTGATTGTTCTTTTATCACAAATACATTCAGCATCAACACTTATCAACTCAATATCATTTGAAATGAATCCAGGTTTTGGCTGTTCAAATAAACCACCTTCAGCTGATAAATACTTCTTTGCATCATCACTAAAAATAGTAATTGTATTAAGGTCTTTTCCATATTTATTCTGCACTAACACAGCTCCGATAAAATTAGCTCCACTTGATATTCCTACACCTAAACCCAGTTTTTTAGCTAATAGATTTGCCATTAAGATAGCATCACCATCATCAACCACCAATACTTCATCTAACTCTTCTAGCTTTACAATCTCTGGAATAAACCCATCTCCAATACCTTGAATTCTATGTTTTGTCCCTGTAACACCTGTCGTTATAAAAGCTGATTGTGCTGGTTCTAAAGGAAAAACCATAACCTCTGGAAACTTCCTTCTCAATCTTTTCTTTACTCCCATGATTGTTCCGCCTGTACCTACACCAGCAACAAAACAATGAGGAGGTACATTCAGTTTATCTAATTGCGCACAAATCTCTAATCCTGTTGTTAAATAATGAGCTTCAACATTATAAGGATTCAAAAACTGTTGAGGACGAAACCCGCCTATCTCTTTAGCATATTTATCAGCCAACTCAACACACCCAGAAAACCCACCCTGTTCATATGTTACCTCATGTAATATAGCTCCATAACCTCTTATCAACTGTTTTCTTTCATTTGACATCCACTCTGGCATAAATATATGCACAGGGTGTCCATACATTGCTCCTAAAGCCGCAAAAGCAATACCAGTATTTCCGCTTGTTGCTTCTACAATAGGCATACCCCTTGATAAGGTTCCATCTTTATAGGACTCGAAAATAATATGTTTAGCTATCCTATCCTTAATCGAACCAGTCAAATTATAATACTCAGCTTTTGCATATATTACTCGTTCTTCTCCTTTGAATTTATAATTGATAATTAATAATGGAGTATTGCCAATCATATTATTCATAATTAAACCCAAATATTCAGTAAAGTTGGAGTACTTCTGAATTCCTTTCTCTATAAAACATTTAAAAAAGATTAAATCATTTTTAAAAACCACAAAAATCTAATAACTTTTAAATTATCGATATATATAAGATAATTCTAGCAAGTTATTTAGCATATATAAAGCGTTTTTAAGATTTTTCCTCTTAAAAACGCTATTTTTTGTATTAACAATCTACCGCGTTAATACAAGTTTAATCTTATCAACGCTTTGATAGCTCTTTTAATAAGTTTTAGACTATAATTATTGGTTTTGTAGAGTCTGCCAATAGTAGATAGCAATCTGTGTTCGATCTCGCAACATCAATTTCTCTAAAACCACAGATATTACATTTCTAACAGTTCCTTCACTGATAAATAACCTACCAGAAATTTCTTTGTTTGAATAACCCTCAGCTATCAGTTTAACTAAATCATTCTCCCTTTCCGTCAATAACTCATTCTTCTTGCTAGATGTAAATGCAATCAAAGCTTCTTCACTGATAACCGCTTGCCCTTGATATACACTTTTGATTGTGGCAATTTGGTTTGAAACATCATCGGTTTTAAGCAAATATCCACTTGCTCCAGCATGCAAAGCTTGATGGATATGTCTAAAATCTTTAAAGGTTGTTAAAATGATAATCTTAACCTTAGGATATTCCTTCTTGATATGCATAGTTGCCTCAATACCATCCATCTTAGGCATTCTGATATCCATTAAAACTAAATCCACCTGGTTATCTTTGACGAAATCCCAAGCTTCTTGACCGTTTTTTGCTGATCCTATTACCTCAATACTACTATCAACTGATAAGATTATCTTAAAACTTTCTACGATTGATTCATCATCATCGACTAAAAGCACTCTCATAACCTTTCCTCGCTTTCCAAGTGACAGGGTAAGATACAATAAAGAGTGAAATTAAAACTTTTTTGAACAGTCAAATGACCTCCTAAAGCCTCAACTTTCTTACGCATATACATAAGACCAAAACCTCTTTGATTATCATCTTTTCTTACTCCATCATTTTTTATAATCAATCTGACTACTGGTTCATCTGTTGTTAAATTAATTTCGATAATCGTTGGATTAGCATGTTTTTGAATGTTTGTCAAAGCTTCTTTGAGAACTGATGTCAACAAATAATAATGAGTTTCGGATAACTCCAATAAATTACCTTGATGAGTAAACTTGATTATCTTTGGTTCAAAATCATCAATTAAGGCTTTAAATCTATCAAACCCATAGTTTTCATTTGGTTTTGTATGCAAAATTGTTTCCTTTAATGAGGTAATAGCTTTTTCTAACCGGGTCTTTAAGGTGATAAAACTTTGATTACCAACAACATCTTTATTCAATGTTTCAAAGGCTCTTAAAGCCAATAAACTAGCAGTCAACTCATGGCCTAAATCATCATGCAATGTTTGAGCTATTCGATCTCTTTCCGATAAAACACTGATTCTAGAAAGCTCATCTTGGGAAGCAATTAACAAATCCTTTTCTCTTTCTAACCTGTAATGCCTTTGTCTTGAAAAGTCCAATTCTTTAAAATGTTCAATTCGTTGATACTCCCATTGACTTATGACAAAAACCGAGATAAAAGACAAAGATACCAACAAAAGTTTTTCAATATCAAATCTGATATAAAAGAGAACAATTAAGGCTAAAAAGATAAAAGCTTCTTTTCTAAGTTTAAAAACACCCAATAAAACTACTGGAATCATCAACAGAGAAGCTTCATTAAAAAACTGTGTTAAAATGAAAAAAAATAAAACATCAATTGTCATTAAATTCACATTATTATGCAATCTAACTCTTAAAACTATCGAGATTATCGAAATAATCCAAAGGAAAAAAACCACAGTGTCCTGAGGTTTTATAATCCATAAAGTAAAGAGATAGAAAATGGACAATAATATATAAAGTAGAAAAGTTGGACTAAATGCTTTTTTGGTCACTCAAATCTCCTTTTAGAGCCTATCGTTAAAAATATTATAGCAAACCCTAAAAGAATCAACAAGGCCATCATCGCATTAAAATAATCTTTATTAGTTATTTCTTCTAAACTGTAAGCATACCAATAAGTCGGTAGAACAAGTGATATAATCTTAATGTTATCAGGAATAAAACGTAGTGGAAAGCTCAAACCACCTAGCAATGACATAACATTTACAGCTATCGAAAAAATCGCTATACTAGTTCCATATCTCTTAAAAAATGTATGCCAAAATAAACTAAATGAGATCGCCATAATATTGAAAAAGAATAAACTAACATATCCATAAAGATAAAAACTAACCTCTCCTTGCCAGCGAAAATATCCTAGAAAACTAAATACCGTTGTTTGTAACATCAATATAACCAGATAAGCAAGCATATGCCCTAGCAAATAATCTCGATGTGATAATGGTGAAGCTGCGATTCTCACTATAGTTTTATATTGTCGATCATCAATAATCTGTTTTGAGAACAAGAAAGCACTAAAAAATAGAACTAAACCTATTAAACCATAGGATATCAAAGGTGTTTCAAAATCTGCTGGTTTTGGTATTACTAAAACTACTAAAGGAAAAATTGTAATCAACAACAATGTTAACTTTTGTTTAGTTATCCTCTTTAATACGAGGTTGAATACTGTCGTCATTTTAACACCTTCTGACTTAATCGATAACTAAATAAACCAACTATAACAATACCTAGTGACAACAAGCCCATTCCAACTAAAATCCTTGTTACATCACCATCGATAAAACCATAAGCGGCATATCTAACCCAAGCTAAAGGAGATGAGAATTTTTCTAAAAATACCACTAAATCACTTGTCGGTAAAGAGAAAAAGAATCCTCCAACCATCATTCCTGCAATAAGATAAACTGTAATTATCGCCTGTGTTGTCCCTGCTTTTTTTGTCAAGAAAATAAATAAACTAGCTAATAACTGCGATAAAACAACACCTAGAAACAACGCAGCTAAAACTCCTAAAACATTATTAATAGTAATTTGATAGACAACCATCAAGTAAAGTATCAGTAAAGTGCTTTGCAAGAAACTTAAAACTATACTAGTTGATAATGTCATCAATACATATCTCATCGGATTTATCGGTGTAACCAATAATCTTGATTTAAACGGTTTAAAGAAATCATTCTCAATCCCTTCGGAAGTATAAGCAGCTCCAAAACCCTGAAACATAATAGTATATGCCAACCCAATAAACAAAACTAAATTATTAAATTCTTCTTCTGGAACATGAGGTTCATTAAGGGCAATCATTATCGTTATCAACAATAAAGGTAACCCTATTAACATCACATGACCAACTATATCTTTAAGAACTCTTAAACTGTAAAACCTAATCACTAGATCCACCATCTCTCAAACTTTTTCCAGTAAGCATCAAGAATACATCTTCAAGTGTCGCTTCTTGGTGATTGACATTAGTAATGATTTCTTTTGTTAGAAGCACTAAGATCTTATCTAATATGCTTGCTCCTGCTTCAATGATTATTTGATAGGTATCTTCATCAAATGTAACTTCTTTGACATCAGGTAGAGCTTTCAATGATTTTAATGAATCGACATTATGATTTTTAACCGAAATTGAGACAATCTGATCACCCTTCATTTTAGAAATCAATTCTTTGACTGTCCCCTTAGCAATAATATGACCTTGATCAATAATATAAACTTTATCACTTATCGCTTGTACTTCTTCAATATAATGCGATGTATAGATAATTGAAGTATTTGCATCCTTAGCTAAAGTTTTAACAAACTCAAGGATATAGTTTCTGCTTTGAGGATCAATTCCTACTGTCGGTTCATCCATAATAATCAACTCTGGTTCATGCAACAAAGCACACCCGATATTCAATCTACGTTTCATCCCACCTGAATACTTCTTAGGAATATCTTTTATTCTATCTTCTAACCCAATCAATTTTGCAACTTCATGGATTCTTCTTTCCAATTGTTCGCCTCTTAAACCATAGATACTTCCAAAAAATCTTAGATTCTCATAAGCACTCAATTCTTCATATACAGTTACTTCTTGAGTCACTAAACCAATTCTCTTTTTTAAGGGGCGATTCTTTGTGCTTTGATCTTCACCAAACACTTTAATCATACCCTCATCTAAGTTCAATAATCCAACTATTGCATTAATAGCTGTAGTCTTTCCAGCCCCGTTTGGCCCTAATAATCCGACAACTTCACCCCTATTTACCTCTAAACTCAAATAGTCAAGCGCTAAAACTCTACCGTTATAACGTTTGATTGCATCTTTCATTTCAACAACCATCTTTATCACCTCGCCACAAATTATAGCAAATCAATCTTATCTTTAGTAGTGACAAATGTCACGACTTTCGTTAGTTTTAGAAAATATTTGCCAAAAAAAACTTGCATAATGAATAAAATTCACTCTGCAAGTCTTACTCCAACATATTTTCAATCAAAGTAACTGTCAAATTATCAAAATCTATCTCTGTCAAAATACCATAAGGTATAACATTTCTTGGATATGCATGTCCAAAGTTCAGATTATACATTATTGGTAAATTATAGATTTTTGCAAAATCATTCAATATCTCGATATACTCCTGATAATATACCTCATTTTGTGGTTTTCCTACCAAAACAGCCTTAACAACATCTAAAACCCCTCTTTTTCCTAACTCATCCAAGTACTTTCGGTATAATGTTGGATTTGGTTGTTCCTCGCTAGTTTCAAAAAATAGAATCTTATCTTGCCAATCTATTAAGTTTGGCATCAATTGATACTTTTCATAAACCAATTTTTGCTCAAAGTATCTATCTCCAGTATAACCATCATATAAACTCTCCAAACAACCACCCAACAATCTCCCCTTAACTTTGCCAAAACCATTAATCACTTCATAACCCTTGGTTTCTTGATGGACAATCCTTTTAGTTTTTAAAGCCTTTATTGAGAAATCTGTTCTTTCTTGATACCAAACCTCACTTGACTCAATCAAACGATTATAATCATTATTGAAAAAAGATAAAAATGCTTTTTTAGTATATGGCAACATTTCACTTTCTAGCTCAGCTAAATCACTTAAAAAATTAGGTCCATAGAAACTGATGACTCCAAGCTTGAAAAAAAACAAATGATTGTTTGTCGTATCAGAAAAACCACTGAATATTTTTGGTGAGGTTTTTACTTTATTTAAGAATAACTGGTCCTCCATCAAAAATGGTAGAATCCGATATGTCTCATCACCACCAATCGCACAAAAAACAGCCTTGATTGAGTCATCAAAATATGCAGACTTCAAATCATCAGCTCTAGCTTTGGGATTTTCACTTAAAAAACTATTTCCTTTCAATGCATTAGGCATGAAAACAGGAATTAATCCAAAATCTTTAATTCTATCAATTCCTAATTGAAGCTGATGTCTACAATCGTCTTCTCCTAAGATTCCTGATGACAAACTGACAATCGCAACTCTATCGCCTCGATTCAATTTCTTTGGTTTAATCATCTTAATTCTCCTTTAAAAGACTTCTTTCATTAGATTTCTTAAAAACCCTCTTTAGATTAAACTTGCCTAAATATAAATAATCTAAGAAATAAACAAAATATACATACACTAAAGCAGCAAAGAACATAATAAAAAACTGATTTACTCCTGGAATTTGAAATGGTAAGGTTCCATCAAGAAATAAATAATCAACTTGATTACCTGTAAGTAAAGGTTGAACAAACTCAACATTTATCCAAACCAACAATAATCCAACAACCACTGTCCATGATTTCTTAATATCCAATTGATAAGTTTTTGTAGAGAGTAAAATTACTGGAATTGTGACGATTTCATAATGTGATAATACACTATCAAGGATATTCAAAGTTAAATATTGATCATTAAAGATACCATAAGGTATTATAAACGCCAAAACAGCACCGCTGATTCCAGTAATAATGAAGAAGTCTTTACCCTTCTTAATATCGAAAATAATATAGATTGACAATAACAAGGTATTGACATTGCAAAGATAAAAAGGCCAAAATGCTTCAATCACACTCATACCTTGATATACTCTAACAAAGCGATTAAGCAAATAGAAAAACAAGCTTACAAAAGCAATAATTTTCATCTTCTTATTAACATAATCTGCATCCTTTTTTCTCAACAAAAAAGCGAACAAAACTATTGTCAAACCAGACAGATATAACGATACCTGATGTACAGTACCCATGGTGTAATCTCCAGGATTAAATCCATCTATCATAAACTTTTTCAAAAAATCCAACATATCTAATTCCTTTGCCCTAACCCATTTGAAATAACTAATAATATGATTATATCATAGCAGTCATAGCAATTAAACATTATTTTTAAGCTTAAAGAATCTTTTTAAAACCTTAGAATCAATTAGTAAAACCGGCAGGCAATACCTACCGGTCTTATCAATTTATTGATTTATTAATCAATCGGAACCCATTTAGCATAAAGTACAAAATCATACTCAGGCATTTGAGTCAATGTAAACGATGATGTTAAATTTTTATCCATATACCAACCATCAAACAAATATCCTTCTCTCAGAGGTTCAGCAATTAAAACTATTGATTCTAAATAATCAAAATTACTAGAATTATAGTAATTCCAATCAGCGTAATCTATCTCGATAGGCAATAATCTCATTGTCAAAGTTCCATCGCCCAATTGTCCATCGTCATTATTACCCCAAACCAGGATTTTACCCTCTCTTGTCAAAGCCATTGCAAAATTATTATGAGGCGAAGCAATTACTCTAACCAATTCATCGCCAACAGCTATATTAAAGTTAGCTGTTACATCAGTCAAAACTGTCAAATTAATAGTATCTCCTGTAGCCATTGCTCCTTTAGTGTTTCTACCAACAGCAATTACTCTTCCTTCACTTGTCAGCAAAAATGTAATTCCATCTCCAGTGGAAATATCCAAAGGCAACTCTCCGACAGCTAAACTATAGAAAGAAGTTAAATCAATTGGCAACTTGTATATTAAATCATCTCCAGTACCTAGTTCAAAGTAATCATTATATCCCCATCCAAGTATTCTTCCATCTGATGTTAAAACCATTCCTCCATAAGCTCCATAAGTAATCTTTGTTATTGATTCACCTTCTAAGAGATTAAAATTAGCTGTAACATCAAAAGGGATTGAACTCGTGTAAATAGTTCCTCTAGCTAAAGAACCATAACCACCATCATAACCCCAAGTAAAGATTCTTCCCAATGAAGTCATCGCTAAAGCACTTCGGTTTCCTGTATGAATCTCAGAAATTGTCTCCTCTGCTGCTAAATTGAAATATGATGTTATATCTTTTGGAGTTCGTCTATCTACCATAGTACCATCACCGATTTGAGAATCCCCATTTCGTCCCCAAGCAAATAGTCTTCCTGTTGAAGTTATTGCATAAGCACTATACATACCACCAGCAACACTCACAATCTTTTCTTCTCCAATCAAAGCAAAATTAGCTGTGATTTCAACTGGTGAAGTCTGTTGAACTGTATTGCCATTACCCAGTTGTCCATATTGATTATTTCCCCAAGTAAAGACTCTTCCCAAAGATGTAACCACAATTACCCAATGAAATCCAGAGTCAACTTTAACAATAGTTTCGAACTCATAAAGATTGAAATAACTTGTAATATCAATCGGTGATTTTTGATCAACAGTTGTGCCATTCCCTAATTGCCCATTAGAATTATCACCCCAAACTATTACTTGCCAGCTTGAAGTTAATGCAATAGTAAAATAAGCTGATGGCGCTAATTGAACGAACTCAAAGTCTGCTTGAACATCATAATATTGAATATTATAAGTATTAACAGTCCATTTTGCATAAAGAGTCATATTTATATCTTCCATATAAGCAAAAATATACTCATCTGTTAACTCAACATCTCTAAACCAACCAATAAAAGTATATCCTGTTTTCACTGGTATTGGCGATGAAAGATATGTCCCATAGCTCTGAGTTTTAACTGGAACAGAACTTCCTCCATTAGATTCAAAAGTAATTGTGTATTGATTAATTGACCACTTCACATATATTGTTTTTGGCTCTGAAGGCATTGTATCTAAGTTATAGGCAATTGTATAAGCACTATCCATATAAAAGCCTTCTACACTATAACCTTCCTTAATCAATGTCTCTGGCAAAACAATAGTTTCTCCAAAGTCAAACATATCACTACCAATAACCTTAAAATCCCTGATATAAGTTAATGTTGGTGTATATTTTGTTGCTGGAGAATCAAGCAATCCCCCTGCACTATTACTGCCAAAAGCAAAGAACCTTCCTCTTGAAGTAATCACTAAATTAGCATAACCTGTAGATGACCCTAAAGAAACTATTAACTCATCCTCAAATAACCTAAACGAAGCTGTTAAATCAATAGGCGCATAAACATCTATTGTTGAACCGGTTCCAGTTTGATATGAACCAGAATCTCCCCATACAAAGATTCTTCCTAAATTAGTTAATGCCACACTATGTCGATATTGAATACTTAATTCAACAATATATTCTCCTTCTTCTAAATTGAAGAATGAAGTAGTTTCATAAGGTGTATGTTTCTCAGAAAGAATTTCAATCCCAAGTTGATACTGATCATTTCTTCCCCACATAAAGACTCTACCGGTTTCAGTCAAAACGCCATTAAACTCATAACCTGCGCCAATATACACGATATTCTCTACACCTAACAAACCAAAGTTAGCAGTAATATCAACAAGAGTATTACTAGAAGTTGTTGAACCATTACCTAATGATCCACTCCAATTAGCACCAATCGCCAAAACTCTTTGTGCATTTGTCATGAAGAAAGTATAATTCTCTCCAGCAGCTATCATAACAATATATTCATCCCCGTAATTATCTAATAGATCAGTTATATCTGCAGGAGTCATTTGATAATATTGAACATTTGGTAATATCAAGGCCTTATATCCATTATAGCCCCAAGCAAAGACTCGATGATTTGAAGTAATCGCGAAAGCAGTTCTTGTACTTACACTCAATTGATTGATTATCTCTCCTTGTTCTAGATTAAATAACCCTGTTATATCCGTAGGAACAAGTTTATTGACCATGGTTCCATCGCCTAATTGACCAACATCATTTTTCCCCCAACTAAAGACACGTCCTAAAGACGTTAACAAAAATGATGCATTATCAGTTGCCTCAACAAAGATAACTTCTTCGCCTTCTAAGAAACCAAAACGACTAGTAATATTATTTAATACTGTACTATTAGTAGTAGCATTTATTCCTAATTGTCCATTTCCACCACTTCCGATTGTATAAACTTGATTGTCTTGAGTCACAAAAATCGAATGATAATTAAGAGAGTGTAACTTAATATCTAAATCATGATAAGAATAATAACTCAACTCATACTCATTAATCAACCATTTAACATAAACAATATCTCCATCAAGAGGCATTGAATCAAAAACATATGGTGTTGTAAATTCTTCATCTTCGTAAAAACCATCAAAAATATATCCATCTTTAGTAGGTTCAGTTGGCATAGAAATCGAAGCCTGATAGATATCTATGATATCATCAATCTCACTACCACCATTTTCAACAAAACTGATAGTATAAAGTGTATCTACCCATTTTGCATAAAGTACAACATCCTCTGAAGGCATTGTACTAAAAACATATAACTCACTAAACTCTGGATCGATGTACCAGCCTAAGAAATCCTTTGCTAATTGAGTAGGATCAGCTGGTGCTATAACCTCTAAACCATAATCTAAAGTTATATCAGCAACAACAGTTCCACCATTTTCAACAAAACTAATTGTATATTGATTTATCTCCCATTTAGCATAAATAGTCATACCACCTAATGGCATATGAGTCGTTGTAAAAGGTACTGTCAAATCAAAATCTTCAAACCAACCTAAGAAACTATAACCAGTTCTAATCGGTATATCTATCTCAGGAATTATATCTTCATAAGCGATTTCTAAATCGCTTATGTAATCCCCACCATTCTCTTCAATTACAAAAGAATAGACTATCGCTTCATAAACTGCGTATACTTCTAAATCACTAGTAACCATTAACAATGACTCACTCCAACCAGTAAACATATAACCTACTCTACTAGGATTATTAGGCGCGATAGCACTATAGCCATGCCCTACACTTAAAACTCTTAGTACTGTATAATCAAAATCATAAAAGATTACATCATAAAATGCTAACTCCCAACGAGCAAACAAAGTCAAATCACTCTTTATGGGTGTAGTAGCATAGAATTTTGCATCAGTTTCAGACTCACCTAAATACCAACCCAAGAACTTATAACCTAATCTTGTAGGGATTGGCACTGATATTAAAGTGTTAAAATCAACATCAATAATATCATCAATACTATTCCCACCTTTAGAGTCAAAACTTACTGTATATTGGTTAATACTATAAACCGGATAAACATCTAGATTAGCTACAACATTATCAAAACTCTTATCCCACCCCAAGAATGTATATCCTTCTTCATCAATATTTGATGGAGCTGTTGCATTTTGATTATAATCAACAGTTTCAATTTTCAAAATTCTTTGATACATGTCAAAAAAGATTACAGTGTATTGATTTACTTCATAAAGAGCATATACATCTAAATCTTCAGTTACACTCTCAAAACCTTTATCCCAACCTTTGAAACTATATCCCAAAACTGAAGGAGCTTCAGGAGCAAAAGCATCGTTTAAATACTCTACTTGAACAGATTCTATTAATAAAGAATCAAAATCATAAAAACTAACTGTAAAAACATGAACTTGATACATAGCTTTAACAATTAAGTTACTAGTTACCTCTATATAAGAACTGTCCCATCCCAAGAATGTATGCCCTAATCTCTCTGGTATTAAAGGTTGATAAGCATCCTCACCATAATTTACAGTTTGAATATCAAAAATAGTACCGTTATCATCCACAAACCGAACCTCAAATGTAATGACTTCATATAGAGGATAACAATACAAATCATTTTTGACAAAATCGAAAGATTCCGTCCAACCGATAAACAAGAAACCAAGCAAATCCAAATCTTCTGATTTTGTCAGGTAAGGATTATCGGCACTATCACCATAAAGTACTGTTTGTTCATCAACAAGCACACCATCAACATCAAAAAACTTTACACTATAAGCATTTTGTGTATAAAGTGGTGATATTTCTAAATCGGAAGTCACATTAGTAAAACTTTTATCCCATTCGCTAAATGTATAACCATTTACCTGCGGACTACCAGGGTTTGATGCATCCGATCCATACTCAATATATTGAAAATCAAAAACAACTCCCTCTATCGTTCTAAAAACCACTTTAAATATCATTATCTCATATAATGCTAAAACATCTAAATCTCTCTTGACAAAATCAACAGATTTATCCCATCCTAAGAAGTTATAGCCCTCAATATCAGGAGCTAGAGGATAAGTACCTGATTGTAGATACAAGACTTTTTCTGTAGAAATAATATTGTATTCTCTATCATAATAAGTAATCGTATATTCATTAGGTAAATACAACGCATAAATGCTTGTATGTTGTGTAATATTAGTTATCGATTGACTCCAACTATCAAAGTTATATCCTTCTTTATAGGGCCAACCAGGTTCAAAAGCATCTTCTCCATGCTCAACATTTTGAATTGAAAGCATCACACCATCAAAATCATAAAAAACCACTTGATACACATTCTTTGTATAAATTGCTTGAATATCAAGGTTTGAAGTAATCGAGTTAAAATTTTCACTCCAAGCAAAGAATGTATAGCCTTCTACATTCGGTATATTTGGTGAAGTTGCACTTGATAAATAATCAACCTCTTCTGTCTTTAATACTGTTTCTCCATCAAAAGCATAAAAAACAACATTATATGTATTGATCTGATATAGAGTATTAACAATCACATCACTCGTAATAATTTCCACATCAAAATCCCAACTATCAAAAGTATAACCTATCCTTGTTGGTTCATTAGGAAGAACTGCTGAGAAACCATGAAGAACATGTTGAACATCTAATACATAGCCGTTGTAGTCTTTAAATACAACTTGATATACTTTCAAAAATTGTCCTAAGTTAACTACTGTACTATCGGTATAAGTTATGATAAGTTCACCAATCTCATTGATAATAGCTGATTGAATCCCATTTCCTGTTTCACCTTTAAGACCAACCAAAGATGCAACTTCTATTAAATTACTCCATTCATCATCCCCGGAGTATTGCCATTGGATATAACCATTTGCTACTTGCATTAATACTTCTTTGCCGTCTACTCCGTTTTCACCGTCTAAACCTGCTGGACCTATTAATGATGCTAAATCGATTAAATTACTCCATTCATCATCTCCGGTGTATTGCCACTGAATATAACCATTCGCTACTTGCATTAATACTTCTTTGCCGTCTACTCCGTTTTCACCGTCTAAACCCACTGGGCCAATCAATGATGCTAAATCGATTAAATTACTCCATTCATCATCTCCGGAGTATTGCCACT
>CAZSVO010000023.1:0-26627 GCA_964610325.1 uncultured Candidatus Izemoplasmatales bacterium | reverse complement strand
GGTATTATACTATTTTTCCAGATTTAATTGTAGGTACTGATGGTTTGACGCTTACAATTAATCAAAGAAAACTCTAGAGACTTGACATACTCAAACTCATATTCGTATGAACCTACTAATTACTCGAGATATTACTATTACGATGAAAATGGAGATTTAACATATATAAGAAGTTATAAGTATGGTGAGGATGACTATAATTCATATACAATCCCTAGTTTTCTACAATCGAATACTGGCTTATATGATGCAAGAATGATTTATAACTCAAATAATTACTATAATGATATATATGAAATTAATTTAAATCAAAATCCGTCGCTAAGTTTTAACTACACTGACATGGACAGTGGTCATTTATTGACACATATGAGTACTACATTATTGTATTCTAATCTGGATAACACAACTGAAGGATACTATTACAATTACTATGAAGCTACAGATGGATTCTTGTATACCGTTCGATTTAGAGTAGTTATAAAGGTCGGTAATCCCGTTTCAGGATATAATACACCTGAAGAATATGTATCATATAATTATGATTCTCAATGGAAGGATCAGTTAGAAAGCTATACAGTATTGAAAGACGGGACTACTCATACTAGTCAAATTACTTATGATAATCAAGGCAATCCAACTGAAATAACCAATTTCGAGTATAATGAAACAATTTATGAAAAAGCTGAACTTGATTGGGAAGGAAGAACATTGATTAACATTAAAGTTTATAACTCTTCTCTTGCAGTTGTATCAGAAATAGATTATACTTATAATGATCAAGGATTAAGAACTTCAAAAATAATAGATATAGATGGTGATGGAATCCAAGATGAAAAATACGAGTATAAATTATCTGGATCACAGTTGATAGCTGAAGTTAAATTTGATTACGATGATGTATCTCAAGAATGGGATTTAATTTATAAGGTGATTTATTCTTATGATTATAATGGTTCCTTTATTGGTTTATCATATGTTTCTGGAACTGGGACTCCAATAGATTATATTGCAGTGACCAATGTGCAGGGAGATGTTACTCATTTACTAACTGCATATGGTACAGAGGTAGTACATTATCAATATGATGCATATGGAAATATAGTCAGTGTTACAGGGACTTTAGCTAGTACAATAGGAGAGTATAACTCAATTAGATATAAAGGTTATAAGTATGATTCCGAAATTTCCATGTATTATTTAAATAGCCGCTATTATAATCCTGAAATTGCTAGATTTATCAATGCTGATGGAATCATTGGAGAGGCAGGACAAGTTCTGTCATCAAATATGTATGCGTATTGCATGAATAATCCTATTATGAATGTTGATAGTAATGGATACATGGCGACATGGCTAAAATTAGCATTTGTAGCTGTAGCAGTTGTTGCTGTTACAGCAGTAGCAGTAGCTGCTGTAGGAATTAATGTTGTGGTTGTTGCGACAGTTGTCTATGCTGTTGGATCTAATGTAGTCGCTGTCGTAGACAGCAAGAAATATTGTGATAATTCTGATGTTGAAGCAATGGATGCCGAAAGATTTAAGGAAATCCAAGACTCCAAAAAAACAGTAGGTTTATCAAGAGAAGAAAAACTAGCATATATTAGGTACCTTAGAGCTGGAAACGAAGATTTAAGAGAAAACTGGACAGAAGCTGAAATGCTCAGGGAGTTTGAGTATCATGATAAAGTGTATTTTATTTCTAGCAATATATTAGGTATTCCTGATAGCGACACACCATCGTTTAACACAAAGAAAGTTGACTTTGAGACTGAACAAACCTTAAGAACATATCTATTTAGATTTTTTGGTAACATGATACCATAGGGGTGGATTATGAAGAAAATATTAATTTTTGTTATTCTTGTCTTTGTATCATGTTTATATGGTTGTTCAGAACCGAAGTATCATGAAAAAGTAGGTTGGGATGTTAACGATGAGGTATTCTTATCTGAATATTTCACATTCTATACTACTACAATTACTGATTTAGCTACTAGTTATGATATTGATATTGAACAAGAAATTGAATATATTGAAGATTATGGTTTTTGTGTTTCTTATGAGACAGAAGATATGGAGTTCTTTTTTAATTTTATAAATAATTCTATGCTTGATGGTGTATACTGGTCTCAATTCGTTTATTTTCACGATGACATCGAAGATGTATTCGACTTTGAATTATATAGAAATTACTTGAATTTCATTAGTGATGTTAATGCCATTGTTTCTTATGACTATCAAAAAATTGATGATGTTTATTATGAAATATATATGGATAATTTAAATGGCTTAGGGAATACAAGAATATTTTACTATGATAGTATTGTAGGTAATATTGGTTATAATATTGGCTGGAGAGATTATTACTCTAGCAGTGACCCAAGGGCTTATATTCAATTTGATTATAACGCTTTGTTGAAGGTTCAAGATTTTTAAGGTTATTACAAGTAAAGCTTACTTAAAAAAGAAACTATGCATATAATTATTTGAATAAGGAAAATATTGTTATCAATAAGAAGCCATAAGATTTGAACTAGTCCCTGTCAAGTGGACACCATAAAAAAATAAAATATTTAATGGTTAAATGTCAAGGGTAGGGGTTAACTACTCAAAAAAGAATAATAGGTATTGTTTCTAAAAAGGAAATGATACCTATTATTTTAGGAATAAGAGAGTGGAAGATCATTAGAAGTCAAAGCGAAGATTCTGGATTTGAAGTGATCAAAATTACGGAATCCAAAAGAAATACGTTTAATGACTTTGATTTTATTGTTCAAGCCTTCAATGAACCCATTATTGTATCTAGAATCAATGAAAGAATTGCATATTTCAGTAAACCAATTATCGTATGTCTTTGCGACATAGAAATATTCAGGAATGCGAGAGCTCTTCAGCCTCTCAATGAATGATTTCAAGACTACTGGAGAATCTTCAAATGAAGTGGAATGAAGCAGTTCATAGAACTCATCCTTGAGATCAATAGCGAGTTTTAACTCATCGTTAATTGATCTAGCCATGTCAATGATTTGACGTGGCGTCACATGATAACCAAGACTATATTCCTTGAAATGATTAGAAGAGAGGTGGTAGGTATATTTGAGAATGTATCGCCAGTATTTTTTGAGCAGATAGTATTCGAAATCATTTGTCTTATACTTCCTCATAATTCGCTTTCTAACATCTTGAAGGCCCCAATACAACTGGCGGATGAAATGGTATCTATCCGCTACCAACTTAGCTCTTGGGAATACTGTTTCAACTAATCTTCTGTAAGGGTCCCACAAATCAGAAATAACTATTTTTACACGTAATCGCTCTTGTATAGGTATTTTAGAGAAGTACTTGATCAAATTATCGACTCGACGATTTGGAAAGGTGTCAATCAATGCACTGCTATCAAAAAGTGATACACAAAGCCCCCCTCTAGATGGTAAAATAGTATTAAGAAAGAGAAGGAAAAAAAATGGCTAAAACGTACAGTATTGACTTTAAATTAAAGATAGTAAAAATGATTCTAAATGAACATGTAAGCAAACATGAAATAGAAAGAACGTTTAATGTATCAAGGAAATCTCAAAGAGAGTGGGTACTTAAATATGGAAGCGAGGGAGTAAGTGGGTTACTTCCTAAAAGAAAAGTTAAAGAAGAAATCTATATTGATCATGAAAAAGAAACAATAGAATCACTTAAACAAGAAAACTTATTGTTAAAGCTAGAAATTGAACGATTAAAAAAGGGATATACAGAATCAGATGCAAAATATCTAAAAAAACAAGTCTTAGAATTTGAATATAATCTAATATATAAATTTAGAGCGAAGTATTATATCAATGAGTTGTGCGAATTAATTGATATAAACAGATGTGGATACTATCGATGGTTAAAAAGATTGGGAACAAAAACTAAACGTGAAGAGCAAAAGGAATCAGTTAAAATAAAAATCAAGAAGTATCATGAATTATATCCAACAAAAGGCTATCGAAATATAAGAAGAGAGATAATGAAAGAAGATGGATGGCCAGTAAGTTAATATATGATGTATCAATGTTTCAAAGAAATGGGCATAGCATCAAAAGCCAGGAGAAAAACCTATAGAAGGCCAAAAGGAGTATCAGACAAATATCCAAATCTAATAAATAATCATTGGTACGTAACCAGACCATTTGAAAAAGTGTGTAGTGATACTACAATGCTAGTACACCAAGGAAAGAAATACGATTGGAATTTCCATGTAGATGTCTATAATAATGAGATAGTAGGATGGGACATAGCAAACTATCAACATGGAAATGGCGTTATGAATCACTTAAGATCACTCAAAGATTTTCTTAGAATAAAAGAAGAAAGAGGATATCATAATAATTTGACAATATTACATAGTGATCAAGGATTAGTATATGCATCAAAGAAGTTTGAAAAAGCACATAAAGAGTACCGAATAAGAAGAAGTATGTCAAGAGCAGCTACCCCAACAGATAATCCTGTTATAGAAGCATTAAATGGTTGGATTAAATCAGAACTCAAATATAACTTAAGAATAAACGAGTATTCTGATATTAATACAGCGATTGAATTATATGTAAATTACTTTAATCATTCAAGACCAGCATGGAGATTAGATTATTTATCACCTGTAGAATACAGAACATTAAAAGGTGTTAAATAATGAAATACTATATAAATCAATATTCTATTATGATATAATAACCAAAAAGAAATTAATAAGCACTACTATTTTTAGTGTCCCTCAAGGGGGGCTCTGTGTATCACTTTTTCGTAGCAGTGCATGAATTTTGCAATGGAGTGGTCTTTGAATTAGATTTAGAAAAGGAGTTTTCTAAAAAGGATTGATTTCCTTGGCAAAGTAGTTTATACTATAAGTGAACTTGAATGAACTATGGAGGTGGAATCGATGACTAGTAATAATGTATATGTGAAAAAAATAGATTTTCTTAAAGAAAAAGTCTTAAATTACATCAAATTTAAAAATGTCTCTTTTGAACGTATGATTAACTCCATTGATGATACTTTTGAACAATTAGACACAAAGGCACAAGAAAAATATGAAGTGTTCTTTAATGAGTTAACATCTTTGATTGAGAAGGATAAAGAAGAAGAATATCAGTTAAATGATTTTCGCGAGTGCTTTAATAAAACTATATATTCGTATTTCGTGTCAACAATTCTTTTGAGTAGTGAATATATTAACCATATGGATTTGGCGACCAAACTAAACATTAGTAAGACACAATTATCAAATGTAATGAAAATTATTATCAGTTTCAAATTAGTTGAAAGCTGTAAAATAGGTAAGAAAAAGTATTATTATATTACTCCGAAAGGTAGAGAGTTTAACCAGTTTGTTAATAATGATAAAAAATATGTTTTAATACTAAAAGAGAAGAAGAACTATAAAAAATTAGTTAATGGATAGTTTTGTATGATACTAAATTTGATACTTGTATTTTAAATGCAACTTCGTACTGACAACCCCAGCAACTTCGTACAGTATAAGCATTTTTGAAAGCAACTTCATAATGAACACCCATGTGTAGATGAAATAGCTTCCAAAAGTTGGAGATATGGTATAACAACCATACCACTCTGATGAAGGGAGCTTTTTTATTTTATGAGATTAACACTAGAGCAGAAAATGAAGATGTGTGAAGAGCATGTTATAAAGGGTAAATCAATATCTGATGCATCAGAGATGTATGGAGGATATGACATAGGGAACCTTAAATATTTGATTAACATATATAAAAGATATGGAAGTAAGGCTTTCTTAAACCGGGAGAACGGAGTATATAAGAGAGACACGAAGTTATTAGCGATTGATAGGGTAAAACATGGAGAGTCAATAAGAAGTGTGGCAATCTCATTCGCAAACAAAGTAGATAGGGATAATCATGATAGTTTTGTTAGGGCGAATGCAATAACATTGAAGTTTTCTAAAACAACAGGGGAGTTTGCTGCTATAGATAAAGAAGGTACAGTTACAACATATTTTAAGACATCAGAAAAATGGTGGGAAAGTGAGAAAAGAAAAAATGGGAGATAATCAAAGCAAGAAAACAGTTGACACAATCGTTTGTCCGTGCTGCGCAGAAACAACAATTATTGATTTATTTGATATTTGTCCAATATGTGGATGGGAACACAACCTAAAACAGCTAGAAGATCCTGATTTTGAAGGAGGTCCAAATAACCTTTCTTTAAATCAAACTAGGGAATGGTTAAGATTAAAGCGTCAAATGGATCCTGGTTATACATGGAAAGTAAATGCAAAAAAAGATGGAAATCCAACCCTAGAGGATTTACATAGATTACGAGAAATTATAGAAGAGAAATAATCTTTGTTTTGAAATTTTATAGTGCAAGAAAGGAGGGTGAAACATGAAAAATTTATTAACAAGTTTTGGTGCAATTATATTGATCGGTGTATTAGCAAGTAGTAATATCAATTTAAATCAATTTTTTGGTTTTATGGAATCAGTTATTAAGTTTTTAGCTACAATAGTTGTAGGCATTTTTCAAATATTCATAACGATAATAGAAGCCATATTGTAATTTACTAAGGAGAAAAACCATGAATACCCAAATACCAAAATGATCCATTCTTCATTAAGTTGAGAAGGGGTCATTTTATTTATATATATATATATATATATTTCATAATCAGGGTTCATTAAGTAACAAGGGTGCTAAAGGTACCCCTGTAACTCTTTTACCACAAAGTTATCTTTGAGCACTCCCCATAATTAGGTGATAATAGCGATATTTTAATGAAAAACGATCTTATCACTTATGGAATAGGGTCGTTTTCGTTTATCGAGTCATACTGAGAGCAAATTTGCTTTCTCGAATGTGACTTATTTATTTTTGGGGTAATGAGGTATTCAACTTCATTGCAATCTTGTCAATTACTTTTAATATGTTAAGTGGTGGGTAGTTCACGAACCAATACAGTTCCAAAGCATACATTTAGTAATTGACAAAACATACATCAAGTAATTGACAAAACATACATTAAAGAGTATGATTAATGCAAGAGGTGGTTATGATGACGAATACAAATAATACATATTTACCTAGAATAATTGAAAAACCAATCACAGAATCGATGAAAACCAATGGCTGTATTGTGATTGAAGGACCAAAGTGGTGTGGAAAATCAACAACTTCAGAAAGATTTGCTAAAAGCGTTATTAAACTTCAAAAACCAGCTATCTATAAACAATATAGAATTCTTGCTGATATAGGTGATGATAATTTACTATCTGGAGAAAAACCAATACTCTTTGATGAATGGCAAAAAATACCAGAACTATGGGATTATGTAAGAAACTATATTGATGAAACATCAGGAAAAGGTTTATTTATTTTAACTGGATCAGCTAAACCGATTGAAGACAAAGAGCGCCACAGTGGTATTGGGCGTATGAAGAAAATCATCATGCGGACAATGAGTCTGTGGGAAAGTAATGAAAGCAGCGGAGAAGTATCACTAAGAAATCTATTTGATAACACTAAGAATGTATCAGGAAAGAATAGATACCAATTGAAAGACATCGCTCATATCATTTGCAGAGGTGGATTTCCAAGTGCTGTTATCGAAAAAGATAAAGACATCTCTCTAAATTATGCAAAAGACTATGTGAACACACTTGTTTCAACAGATATTACGAGTGTCGATGATATTAAAAGAAACCCAAAGAGAGCTAGAGCGATACTAAAATCATATGCAAGAAATATTTCAACCCCAGCTAAAATGACAACGATATTAAAAGATGTTGAATCCAATATAGATACTCAGGATATTCGAACAATCAATTCATATATTGATGCATTTTCAAAATTATTCGTTATTGATGAGACTGAAAGTTGGACACCTAAAATTAGATCTAAAACTGCAATCAGAACTACAAGTATAAAACACTTTGTTGATCCATCCATAGCCACTGCAATATTAGATGCTAATCCAAATGATCTCATGCAGGATTTAAACACTTTTGGCTTGCTTTTTGAAAACCTTGTCATCAGAGATTTAAAGATTTATACACAGTCATTAGATGGCAACGTATATAACTACCGTGATAAATCAGGGTTAGAGGCAGATGCGGTGATTCATTTAAATGATGGCAGATGGGGTCTTGTTGAAATTAAACTTGGTGGTGAAACATTAATCAATGAAGGTGCATTTACCTTAACAAAATTAAAAGAAGTAATCGATCAAGACAAAATGAATAAACCAGCATTTTTAGCTATCATCACGGCTACCGATTCATTTGCATATCAAAGAGAAGATGGCATCTATGTCATACCTATTGCATGTTTAAAACCATAAGAAACCATTAGTGTTTTTAAATATAGATACTACAGTGATTGAATTAAGGGTGCTAAAAATATACAGGGATGCTAAAAGGTATCCCTGTAACTGTTTTACCACATCTTAGAATGAAATAGCTTCCAAAAGTTGGAGGTATGGTATAATTACCTTACCGCTCTGATGAAGGGAGCTTTTTTATTTTATTAGATTAACAGTTAAATAGGATGCAAAGGGATATCAATAAATTTATAAACTGTAAATCTACATTGGTTTTAAGTTGTTATATAGCCTATCAATTATTATCTCTAATCGCTTTTTTCTTGATTCAGCTTTTTTAAGAGTATAATAACTTAGAGCATATGTTTTTTGGACTGAGTTTGACATATTAATAAAATTTAAATAAGCATTTTTAAACGGTTTGATTAAATCAATAAAAGCAGGCAAATTGTAATCATTAGGATATGTGTTTGTTTTTTCCCATTGGCCATTTTTCTTAGCCTGTTCAATTGCATTAAAACCAGAAGGCTCCATCAATCCATCTTTTATTAACTCAAGAGCTCTTAGTTTGTTTTTTTCAGACCATATTGATCTTTTTAATCTTTTTTTAAAGTATTTTATGTAGTATTGCTCATCAACTTTTTTTATTAATCCATCAATCCAACCAAAACATAACGCCATATCTAGTGCTTCTTCAGCTTTTAGAGTTGAAGTAATTAGCCTTTTGTCGAAAATAATCCATAGTCCATCATCTTGAGTATGATTGATCTTTAACCACTTATATAATTCCTGTTGTGAAGCAAATTTAATTTTTTCCATTTAAGTCCCCAATACTAGAATAATCTGTAAATATGTATATGTCAATATAGATCAATACGGATTTTCTCGAAATTACAGGTCTGTTTACAGAAGAACAAGTTTTTGTTATAATGATAGCCATAGACCTAAGGGAGGTTATTAATGATTATTTTATTTATTTCATTAATTTTTATTTTTTTATTGATTTTCTCTTTGATAAGAAATATTAATAATGAATCCATGTTACCAAGAGAAATTATATATCACACTTTTTTTCAAGTAAGCATATCAAATTTATTTTTAATGATATTCTTCTTCCAAGGTTTTTTTGGTAGTTTGCTATTGTTTATTGTGACGATAATGTTAATGCTTTGTTTAGGGATTTTTTATTATGTTAAGAATCTTGATGATGTTTTCTATGTTGATGGTATAATTCGGATTGAAGCAGTTAAGAACAATTTAATTTTCGGCTTATTGACAGTCCTTTCATTATATGTTTTCATGACAATTTTCAGGTATATTCCTTGGTATTATCAATTTTTATTGAGCATTGTTTTAACTATGCTTATACTTATTGCCTCAATATCTTTAAGAAAAGCTTTGGAAAGCCTTTATGAAGAAATAGGTTTATGGTTTAGTAATACCGGAGTTGTCAAGTATATTGGAATATGGATTTTAGGTTTTGCTATTATTATTTTAGGCTTGTATTTTCGAATTCCAACAAATAATCTTAAACAAGTATTTAATCTTAACAATAGTTCAGGATACTGGGTCTTTGACTATATGCCAATAGATGTTAGAAACAATTTTGAACATGAGAAAATATTGGATTTAATAATTCAAGAAGATGGATTTTTTACTGATTATCATTATGATGATGAACATCTTTATCTATATACGGATAATAAAGTCGTTTTTATAAACCTGTTATCAAAAGAAGTAAGTAAAGTGTATTATTTAGATCAAACAGATAATAGTACAGATAGTGACTTAAATATTTTTTCAAAGCATTTTATATTAATTGAAGATAATATTTTATTGAAATCAAATCAAAGATTATATTTAATTAAAGAGTTACAGGTCATTTTATTACATGATTTTGAAAGAGAGTTTAACCCTTTCTTCTATAGGAGTTCTTCTAAATTACACTTCTTGATTAAAGAGGATACATTTAAGAGCGATGTATACATCTTCGATGATGGTGATATTCATTTTGTTGAGACAATCAATCAAAATCTTAAAATATATGACTACACCCTTTTTATTGAAGATTCTAAAAATTTGATTTTGTTTGAAGATCAAGATGTTATTTTTAGTGATATAGAGGGTAAAAGACTTTTTGATAGAGAGAATAATGTTTTCTATTTAGCTAACTCATCAGGTTATTTCAAAGTTGAAAGCACAGGTAAATCATTCCTTATGGGAGCTATCAAGGATAGTATAACTGATGGAATTTACCATGATGGATTAATCTATTATAGTGACTATGACTATGATTATGGTGATTACAAAAAAATCGAAGATATGAGAGTTTATATAATTAACCCAGAAACTAGGAAAAGTGCTTTATTTAACCATCTTAAAACTCAGAAGATTTCTTTAGATCAAGATTATTCAACAGGAAGAATAACAAACTATAAAGTCAACGAGGATAGAATAGAGTTTCTACAACAAGAGTTTAGTATAGGTTTAGATTCAAGAATACAAATATTTCGTATAGTTGAAAAAGAAGTGGACATCTTTTTGCCTTTTTACAGTCATTTTAATATCTTTATATTGATTCCGATATTCTTAGCATTTTTTATTCCAATTACAGATGATGTAAAATTTATCACTTACATTGATTTTGCTTCAATGACTAAAAAAGATGATTGAAATAAGGCAACTCGTAACGAGTTGCCTTATCTTAATGGGTTAAACTTATGTTCTTGCATGTTATCAAGGTATATCTTCTTTACTTTGGGGATTGGGTCATAACCGCCATTTGAAAGAGGATTACATCTTAAAATTCGCCAAAAAGAAAGAAAACTTGCTTTAAAAAAATTGTAATTCTTGAAACACTCGATTGCATAATTAGAACAAGTTGGATGATATCGACATGTAGAATTTTTACCTTTTGTTAGTTTTTGATAGTTTTTAATAATTTTAATAATTTTATTTTTCATCTTAAACCTCGATATATATTATCATATCATAGAAAGTTTTAATTGATTAAATTTTTGCAATTAGTGTTTTTATAATATGAATTATTATTCATATTGCTAACAAACCTTACTTTTAGGGTTTTTAGGGTATTTTTTATGTTGTAAATATAGATTTAATATGTTAAAATATCAAAGGTGGTAAGTGTGATAAATCAAGAGAATATTGAAAAATTGTTTGATTGCTTTGATAAGAGCGCATCAGCTATGTATCAAGTTAATAGAACAACATATTTAGAAGGTCTAATAAAGACTTGTGAGAATATTTTAGCTGCAGAAGTTGATGAAGAAAATCAGGAATTAAATCAAACACTTACCAAGATACTTAAAAGTGTTCTTGATTTAGAATTCAACAAAGAGGAAATCCGTAAAGCTTTCCAATATGCTTGTCTAAAAGGATTAAAGCATATCAATATATCCAATCAGATGATTACGCCTGATAGCATCGGTGTGTTTTTTGCTTACTTGATTGAAAAAGTATATGAAAAAAATGATTTGGTTATTATTGATCCCTTAGTAGGGACAGGAAACCTGATAGTAAGTCTTGCTAATAATCTAAAGAAGAATTTATTACTAATCGGAGTAGATTATGAGAAGATAAGTTGTCAGTTAAGTAGGGCTTTGTTTGAGATAACCGATTATGGAGACTCGGTTTATTGTCAAGATATTATGACTTTTAAAAATGTTACTGCTGATGTTGTTATTACCGATTTTAGTTTGTTAGAACAGGCAAAAATCTACGATATTATCAAACATATGAGCGGTTTATTGATTGATGACGGCTTCATGATCAGTGTGATTGATAATCATTTTTTTGACGACACATCAATAACTGATTTTATCACTAGTGTCAAGAGTTCGTGGCATTTCTTCGGTATGATAGTATTACCAGATGTTATGTTTAGAGCGCAAAAGAAGTCTATTTTTATTTTACAGAAGATTGGCAAGAGTTTTATCAAACCAAAAAAATTTCTGTTAGCTGATTTACCCGGATTTGATGACGAATATAAAATGACAGAAGTAATAAACAATATAAATAAATGGTTTGAAAATATAGATTTTTATAAGGTGAGGTAGAATATGAAAAAAATTATGGCGGTAAATGCCGGGAGTTCTTCTTTGAAATTCCAATTGTTGGAAATGCCAGAAGAAAAGTTAGTTACTAGCGGTATTGTTGAAAGAATAGGTATGAAAAAATCTGTTTTTGCAATAAAAGTCAATGGGAAAAAGATTGAAGAAACTAGCGATATTGATAATCATGCAGAAGCTGTTAATATACTTTTGAATAAACTGATTGAGTTTGGAATTATCGAATCTTATGATGAAATTTCTGGAGTTGGACATCGTGTGGTCCATGGAGGCAGTAAAATTGCAGAATCAGTTGTGATTGGAGAAAGTGAAATTAGCTATTTAGAATCAATAGTAGACTTAGCACCACTTCATTTAGGGCCTAATTTGATAGGTATAAAAGCTTTTAAAGAAATACTTCCAAAGGTCAAACATGTTGGAGTTTTTGACACTGCTTTTCACCATTCAATGCCAGAAGAAGCTTTTTTATATGCTGTGCCTTTTGATTGGTATGAAAGATATCAAGTTAGGAAATATGGTTTTCATGGAACAAGTCATAAATATGTTTCACATCGTGCAGCGGAAATTATGGGTAAAGAAGTTAAAGATATCAATGTTGTTGTAGCTCATATCGGAAACGGGGCATCTATTTGTGCTGTTAAAGGTGGGCAATCCATTGACACTTCTATGGGATTTACTCCCCTTGATGGTATTCCGATGGGAACTAGATCGGGAAGTATAGACCCTGCTATTATTGAGTATATGATGGTGAAAAAAGATAAGTCGGCTAAAGAAATTACTAATTACTTAAACAAGCAATCTGGATATTTGGGTGTTTCTGGGTTATCTTCAGATTCTAGAGATCTCGTAGCCGCTTCAGCTGAAGGGAATCATAGAGCTCAACTTGCTATTGATATTCAAGCAAAGAGAATTACTGATTATATTGCTAGTTATTATGTATATATGGGTGGAGTTGATGCGATTGTGTTTACCGCTGGAATTGGTGAGAACGCTGAGTCTACTAGAGAGAATGTTTGTAATCGCCTAAATGTTTTAGGAGTTAAAATTGATCGAGAAAGAAATAATTGTCGAGGAGTAGAGAGACTGATATCAACTGATGATTCAAAGATTAAGGTTTTCATAATACCGACAAACGAAGAAGTAATGATTGCAAGAGATACATTATCTTTACTGTAATTAAATAAAGAAATAAACCTCCTATCAAGTACTATTAATTTGAAGGAGGTTTTTTAGTGCAAGGATTAACTTTGGTGTTTTTAAGTTTTTTTTCACTGTTTTCACAATATCAACTTAAAAATACTTATGAATTCGAAATGGTGTATATAGAGTATGGAAACTTGATTCATAACGAAGACAGTGATGGATATGTTAAGATTTATGATAAAATCTCTAAAGAATTGATTAATGAGGTTGTTTTTGATAATTTTGGTTATGATGTTTTTAACTATTTAGCGATAATGGGAGAAAATCTTTTTGTGATAGTGTGCGATACATATCAATCAGGAGATTTAAATACATTGACAAAGTATCGTAATAGCGTGTTACTGTTGTTTGATACTTCTGGAAATATTCAAGATAGATATTATTTTGAAATGTCAAGTAAATCAGTCCACAATCATAATCATCATATTATTGTTAAGGGAAAAGCTAAAGAATTCATCTTTGATAAAGATCTAAATATAGTAAACGAGATATTTGTTTTAAAAGAATATACTGGTTATTTCTCTTATCAATTTCAAGGCGAAGGATTCATCAACAATCTTAAAGTTGAAAGTATATTAATTCAATATCCTGGTAATTATCAAATTAAGATCATTGATAAAAGTTATGAGTTCATATTTTCAATTATTTTACATTCAGATGTTCAAATAGTTGGAACTAGATTTGAAGACAATTATTTATCTGAGGTAAAAATTTTTGGATTTGGTGAAATGATATTAAACAACTCAATATATCAAAGCGGTAGTGCAGTTAGTCAAGTAGGTAACTACCAACTTATAATTACTGGAGAGAATGGTTATCGGAAAGATTATTTTTTCGTGATTATACCTGATATTGTGTATAATGAAGGAATAGAACAAAAACAACTTTTTGATGGTCAAGAGTTTGTTGAACCAATTAGAGTTTATTCAAATGCTTTGACTATGCTTTTAGATAATGAAGTATATAATTCAGAACTAATTTTTACACCAGGAGAGTATAGGTTATTATTCTTAGGAATTAATGGGTATGAACTTGAAATTATGTTTTACATTTTACCTCAAGTCGTAGGTTTGGATAAGGGTGGTATCTATGAAGAAGTGGAATTTGTTGTTAATGGAAGTGCGTTACTTAATGGAAAATCAGTTAGTGGTAGAATTAAGGTAGATGAGGTTGGTGAGTTCCGGTTAGATTTGTTAAGTGAAGGAAAGATCTATGATAGTTACTCATTTACAATTAAGGTAGAAGATGTTAGACAGGAATTTGAAGTTTTCGAATGGATTGCATATGCTAAATATGGATTTATCTTGATTGCTTTTGTAGGTGTGTATTTTTTATATAGAAATAAAAAATTAATTAATAAATAATGTGTTTAAAACTTTATTTCACTCTTTCTATAATTCATAATGACAATAAATCTTGGATAATTATTTTGATTTTATGGTATAATTGTTTCGGAGAAACCGATGATTAATTTTGAATTGTATCTAAAGAGTTCGTACTCTTTTAATGGAAGTTTAATAGAGATAGAATCAACCGTTGAAAAGGCGGTTTCTTTAGGTTATAAAACTTTAGCTTTAGTTGATAATTCCTATATGTATGGAATTATCAAGTTCTATAAGAAGTGTTTAAGTGTAGGAATAAAACCGATAATAGGGCTTGAGGTTAAAGTAAAAGGATTAAACTTTAACGAGCAATCAGTTTTGTTATACGCAAAGAATAATTTAGGATATCAAAATCTAATATTGCTAAGTTCTTATTTAGGCGCAAAAAACAAAGAGATAAGCATTGAATATCTCAAAGAAAAAAAAGATGGTTTAATAGGGGTTTTAGTAAGTGATCGTGATGATTTATCGAAAGCTTTATATAGTGATGACAAAAATCACGTTAAGATGATAGTTGAAGAGTTTTCTGACTCTTTGGATAGTTTGTATTTAGGCTTGGATTTGCGAGATTTTGGAACTGAGTTGAAAATTGCACCTAATTTATCGGATTATGGTAAAACGGTTATTACACATAATGTGATTTATTTGAATCAAGAAGAAAAGACTGCTTCTAAAATCTTAAAACAAATTTTAGATAAAGAACCTTCAGAATCAGGTTTCTTTGATAACGAAGAGGAAGAACTCCACTTGAGAAATTTAGATGAACTTGATATTTTATATGAGAACTATCCATTAGCTATCCAAAATAGTTACGAGTTGATAGAAGAATGTGAAGTCATTATTGATTTCTCTCAAAAGCATTTACCTGAATATCCTCTTGAGGAAAAAAGTGCAGCTGAGAAATTGAAGGAGTTAGCTATTAAAGGCTTAAAGAGAAGATTAAAGCAAGGAAAAATATCGGAAGAATTTATTGAAGGGTATCAAAAGAGATTAGATTTTGAGTTAGCCATGATTAATAAAATGGGCTTTAATGATTATTTTTTAATTGTTTGGGATTTTGTTCTATATGCAAAAAAACAAGGCATAATTGTTGGTCCTGGTCGTGGCTCTGCTGCAGGGTCATTGGTTGCTTATGCACTGGGAATAGTTGATGTGGATCCTTTGGAGTTTGATCTATTTTTTGAAAGGTTTTTAAACCCCGAGCGAATTACAATGCCGGATATAGATATGGATTTTCCTGATGATAAACGGGATGAAGTGATTCGTTATGTTGTTGATAAATATGGGGAAAATCGTGTGGTTTCAATAGTTACTTTTGGAACTTTCCAGGGAAAATCAGCGATTCGGGATGTAGGAAGAGTGCTTAATGTATCTAGTGTTATTCTTGATGAGTTAACATCAAAAATTTCTGAGACAAGTAATTCAATTCATGAGTTCAAAAAGGCTTATCCTAAAGAGTATAATTACTATATGAATAACTCAGTTATAAACGAGTTGTTGACAATATCAGAAAAATTGAATGGATTGTGCAGACATACATCTACTCATGCAGCAGGTATAATAATTACTAAGGATAATATAAATAAGTATGCTCCAACTCAACATGGTTTAATGGATATTTTGCAAAGTCAATATGAAGCAAGTGATTTGGAAGAATTGGGGCTTTTGAAAATTGATTTTTTAGGAATTAGAAATCTTTCTATTGTAGCAAACACAGTAGAACTTATTAAGAAACATGAGAATATTGATATCAATGTTTACAGGTTAAGTTTAGACGATCAAGCAACATATAAACTATTACAAGAAGTAAATACACTGGGTATTTTTCAACTAGAGTCAGATGGCATGATGAATTTGCTAAGGCAATTAAAGGTAGAAAAATTTATTGATATTGCCAATTGTATATCTTTACATAGACCAGGACCAATGGAAAACATTCCTTCCTTTATTAGACGGAAGCATAATACAGAAAAAGTTGACTATCTAGATTCAGATTTGATTCCAATTTTAGATTCCACTTATGGAATTATTGTTTATCAAGAACAGATAATGCAAATCGCCAATAAATTTGCGGGGTACTCATTAGGAGAAGCTGATGTTTTGAGAAGAGCTGTAAGCAAGAAGAATATGGCAACCCTCATAAAAGAAAGAACAAAGTTTGTTCAAGGTGTAATCGATCAGGGATATAATGAAGACTTGGGAAACCAGATATATGACTATATTGTAAAGTTTGCAAATTATGGATTTAATAAGAGTCATGCTGTTGCATACAGTTATGTGGCTTATTGGATGGCTTATCTAAAAGCAAATTATCCAAATTATTTCTTAGCTGTTTTACTGAATGCTCAGATAGGATCGGTAAGTGGAACCAGAAAGTACATCAAGGAATGTCAAAGGATGGGATTAAAGGTATTGCCCCCTAAGATAAATAAATCCGGAGATTATTATCGATTTGAAAATAAAAATCTACGATATCCTTACAAAGGAATCAAAGGTATTGGAGAGGTAATGGCAAAAAACATTACATCTATTCAAGAAGATTATGAAATAACTAGTTTTGTTGATTTTATGAAGCATTCTCAAGATATTGGTGTGAATGTTATAGAAGCTTTGATTTTGGCTAATGTGTTCTCGGATTTTGGAATTAACAAAAAAACAATGATAAATAATATTAGCAATATTCAGAGTTATTTTAGTTTTAACAATCCCGGAGATTTCAAATATATTGAGTATGAAGAATACGATTACTTGTATATGCAAAGCAAAGAAAAAGAGATGTTAGGTATAAACTTTGAATATCATATAATTCATCACTATCAAGAACTTATAAAACAAAGAAATTATCAGGTTTTGTCTAGTTTTTTAAGAAATGATAAGCATATCGATGAGTTTATCGCACTGATAAGTAAGGTAAAGAAAATTAAAACTAAAAGGAATGAAGAAATGGCTTTCATCACACTTGAAGATGAGTTTGAGGAAATTGATGGAGTTGTATTTCCTAAAGTATTTTCTAAAGTGAATCTTTCTGAGAATAAAGTATATTTGTTTAAAGGGAAATTGGATTATAATAAACAAAAGCAGCAAATTATCATTGAAAGCGTAAAAGAATTAGGAGAGTGAAAAAATTGAAAATTGCAGTATTGACATCTGGAGGCGATGCCCCAGGTATGAATGCATGTGTTAGAGCCGTAGTTAGAGCAACTATTAATTATGGTTTTGAAGCATATGCTGTTTATGATGGATATAAAGGGTTAGTAGAAGGGAAAATTAAACAGTTGAACCGATTTGATGTCGGGCAGATTTTGAATTCTGGTGGGACAATTCTCGGTTCATCTAGATTAGAGAGCTTTAAAGATAGGGCAGTTAGACAAATAGCTGTAGATAATCTTTTAGCACTAGGAATTGAGAGTTTGATATGTATTGGTGGAGATGGTACTTTCAGAGGAGCTATGGCGCTAAATGAAATGGGAATCAAGTGTATAGGTATACCTGGAACCATTGACAATGATATCGCTTCAACAGAATTTACAATTGGGTTCTTCACTGCTTTAGACACAGCAATTGATGCAATTGATAAACTTCGAGATACTTCTTTTTCTCATAATCGTTGCACTGTTGTCGAAGTTATGGGAAGAAATTGTGGAGATTTATCAATTTTTTCAGGTATTGCTTGTGGAGCTGAAATAGTTATTACTAGAGATACTGGGTATAGCGAAAAAGATATTCTTGATCAAGTTCAAAATGCAAAAAAACTTGGAAAGAGACATTTAATTGTTGTTGTGGCAGAAAATATCACTGATGTATTTACTCTAGCAAAGAAGATTCAAGATATTTCAGGTTATGAAGCAAGAGCAACGGTTTTAGGTTATATTCAAAGAGGCGGAAAACCAAGTGCTTTTGATAGAATATTAGCTAGTAAAATGGGAGTTCATGCGGTTGATTTGTTGAAGGAAGGCAAAGGTGGTTTTGCTGTTTATACAAAAAGTTTGGATGTTTCACATATAGATTTAGAGAAATCATTGATTTATGAGAATAAACCGAGTGAACTGTATAGTTATTTAGCTAAGCTTAATTAGTTTTATATAAAAATGAAGCAGAAAATGTGTTTAAACATTTTCTGCTTCATCGATATTGTAATAGAAATACTTTTTTTTCTCCGGTAAGTAAAGGACAATCAGATAACCTCTTTTATATTCACATACTAACGAATATTTAAATAGAATGTCAATTTTGTAATCAGGTATTTTCGTATGAAAATTTCGTAATATATTGTTTTTGTGAATCTTGTTTTCCCAAAAAAGTTTAGGTTTTATATTGTGATAAGTTAAATAATCAAATTTAAGACTATCAAAAACTTCATCGCTAAGACGATGATTTTTTTTAAGATAGTTCATTAGATTGTAAAATATATCATACAGTTGATACCTTTTTGTAGAAAGATCCTCCAGCTCATAAAAATTACATAATTGAAGGAAGAAATCAAAAGGTTGTTCAGTTCTTTCAGTAAGTAATTTGATCGTGTTTTTGAAAAAACCTTTGTTCCAGTAAATCTCAAGCATAGTTTCCACTTTTCGAATCTCATTAAGTTCTCTTTCGCTAATGAATCTATTGCTGATTACTTCATAAGGTGGAGATAGGTTATAACTATAATCATATTTATAAGATTCATCTCTGATTATGGTTCCTTTTAGCATTTTTAGAAAGCCTAACTGCAGCTCTTTGTTGAATAACAAGAATATTTGATTGAACGTTTTTTTAAAACTGTTGTAGTCTTCATATGGCAATCCGGCAATCAAGTCAAGGTGCAAATCGATATTTGTTTGTTTGAGGTTATTGACATTCCTTATCAGTTTCTCAGTATTTTGAATTCGATGTATTGCTTTGTTGACGCTATCATTTGTGGATTGAACTCCAATTTCAAATCTGAAATAATTAGGTTTCAGAGATTCTTTCAATAGAGCAATCACCTCATCTTTTAGGGTGTCAGCATTTATCTCAAATTGAAATACAGTTGAAGAATAGTTCTTATCGATGAGTGCTTTAAAGAATTCTAAAGCAATAATTGGATTTGCGTTGAAGGATCTATCTAAAAACTTGATAGTTTTAGCGCCATGAGTTACTAAATAGTCAATATCATCTAGAACTTGATATAATGGCAAAAATCTAACGGGTTTATCTAAACTAGCTAAGCAATAAGAACAATGGAAAGGGCACCCTCTTGAAAGTTCAATATATTGGATTTTGTTTTTTATGTGCGGGATATCTTCATTAAAACGATAAGGATTTTTTAATGATGTTAAGTCTTGGATTTGATGTGTAGAAGTTTTTTTGATTTCTTTTTTTTGGATAAAAGCAAGATTTGGGACATCTAAAAGGCTAAGATTATTTTTAAGTGAGTTTATCAATAAGTTAAAAGCAATTTCGCCTTCATTTATAATAATAAAATCTGCTATTCCTTTATAAAGGTAGTCTTCGTATTCATAACTAACTTCCGGCCCTCCAAAAACTATTGTAATTTGTGGTTTCGTTCTCTTGATTTCTTCAGCGACATTTTTGATGATATTAATATTCCAAATGTAACAACTGAAGCCAATTACGTCCGAGTTCATGGAGATTATGCTTTTTATGATGTCGTGGGGGTTATCTTTTATGGTAAACTCATAAATTGAAGTAGGAAAATCGCAATTGGCTTTGATATGCCTAATTGCAATATTGGTATGTATGAATTTTGAGTTTATACCGATTAAAGATATTTTCATCAAATCACCTAACTATATTTTAACACTTTTTGTTAAAATCTGTTAAAGAGAAATTAGATTGTGATATACTAAATAAGGTGGTGATGGTATGGATAAATTTTTTTTGAAAGCTGAGTATTCTCCAAAAGGTGATCAACCTAAAGCAATTAATGAACTGATAAAAAACTTGAACAAAGGAATTAAGGAACAAGTGCTTTTAGGCGCAACTGGAACGGGGAAAACATATACTGTAGCTCAGGTTATAAATCAGGTCAATCGTCCTGTATTGGTTTTAGCTCATAATAAAACCTTAGCTGGTCAACTATATTCTGAATTAAAATCATTATTTCCAAATAACCGAGTTGAGTATTTTATATCTTACTATGATTACTATCAACCAGAGGCCTATGTGCCAGGTGCAGATATTTATATTGAAAAAGATGCTAAAATAAATGATGAAATTGATGAATTGAGACATGCAGCTACATCATCTTTGTTAGAAAGAAGAGATGTTATCATAGTCGCAAGTGTTTCATGTATCTATGGAATTGGGGATCCAGAAATATATAAGGCTGGAATGGTTACGATTAGAAAGACTCAAGAACTTACAAGGGAAGGTCTGTTAAATCGGCTTGTCGATATTTTATATGTCAGGAACGACATTGATTTTGTTAGAGGAAGTTTTCGAGTAAGGGGGGATGTCGTTGAAATTCTACCACCTTATCAAAAAACAAAAGGTATTCGTGTAGAGTTTGATTTTGATGAAGTTAAGAGAATTAGGGAGTTCAATATAGTTTCTGGAGAAGTCTATCAGGACTATGAAGTCTTGTCGTTATTTCCGGCTTCTCACTTTTTAACGGATAGCGAAAAAATGCAAGAAGCATTAAAAAGAATTAAAGAAGAGCTGATAGAAAGAGTAAAATATTTTAAAGATAATAATAAACTATTGGAAGCAGAACGAATAGAACAGAGGACTCTATATGATCTAGAAATGCTTAGAGAGATGGGTTCAGTAGCTGGTGTAGAAAATTATTCTAGACATCTATCTTTACGAGAAGAAGGAGAGACGCCATATACTTTAATGGATTTTTTTCCAAAAGATTTCATTTTGATTGTAGATGAATCGCATGTAACTTTACCTCAGGTAAGAGGTATGTACAATGGTGATCGGTCAAGAAAACAAACTCTTATTGATTATGGTTTCCGGTTACCAAGCGCTTTAGATAATCGTCCTTTGAATTTTGAAGAGTTCAACCAGAAAATCAATCAGGTTATTTATGTTTCAGCAACCCCTGGCGATTATGAGCTGGAAAGAAGTTTTGCTATTATTGAACAAATAATTAGGCCTACTGGGTTAGTTGATCCTATTGTTGAAGTAAGAGACTCAACAAATCAGATTGATGATTTAATGAATGAAATTGATAGAGTTATCAAGCAAAAAGAAAGAGTATTGATTACAACGTTGACAATTAAAATGAGTGAAGATTTGACTGGATACTTGAAATCACTTGGATATAAGGTTGGTTATTTACATTCAAAAGTTAAATCTTTAGAAAGAATGGATTTAATTCGCAAACTGCGTCTAGGTGAATTCGATATTTTGGTAGGGATTAATCTTTTAAGAGAAGGTTTGGACTTGCCTGAGGTATCTTTTATTGCTATTTTGGATGCAGATAAAGAAGGATTCTTAAGAAGCGATAAGTCTTTAATTCAAACTATTGGTCGAGCTGCGAGGAATATTAATGGAAAAGTTGTTATGTATGCATCAAAGATAACTGATTCTATGCAAAGAGCAATCACCGAGACAAACAGAAGAAGGAATGTTCAAATAGAACACAATATAGTTAATCGCATTACACCAACTACAATTCTTAAAAACATACCAGATCCAATTTCAGTTAAAACAGAATCATCTGAAGAAACATATGATTTTACTAAACTAAGTAGAAAAGAAATAGAGAAGAATATTCAGATGTTAGAAAAGCAAATGTTAGTTTATGCTAAGGAATTGGACTTTGAGCAAGCAGCAATAATAAGGGATTTGATATTTGAAATGAAGAAAAATATTTAAAATTAAAGCAAAAATTAATAAAATTAAGTAAAAAAGCCAAAAAAATTGGCTTTTTTTATTAAAAAATTAAAAAAATTAAAAAAACTTTAAAAAAATCCTTGACATATTAAAATTACTTGATATAATTAAGGTGTAAGTTAAAAAAATTAAGCTTGAAGAAAGAAAAACTTGATAAATTATACTAACAATTAAACAAATATAATTTTGAAGGGAGAAATAAAAATGAAAAACAAAAATGATAAATTAGTTAGGATTATCCAAAACTATACGATGAATACAAATGAATATTGGGACCAACTATATGCTTCCAAAGATAAGTCAAACAAAAAATGGTTATAAGATGATATATAAGAATAACAATAGAACCATATTGAATAATACAAAAATCAATAACGGTGAAAGATACTCTTTAAAGCTTAATTCAGTTTAGTTGTTAGTATAAAAATTTAATTAGGAGGAAAATATAATGAGAAAGAATGAATATGATTCAGTTAAGTTGATTCAAAATTATACAATGAATACAAATGAGTATTGGGATCAATTATACGCATCAAAAGAAAAATCTCAACAAAAATGGTAAAAAATCTAGATTTAGAGAGTTATGTGTTTAATAAACTAATAAGTAAAATACAAGGAGGAATATTCATATGAAATACAAAATAGATGAAGTAGTTGCTTTTATACAAAACCATAATCTCAATAAGAGTGGAAATTGGGAAACGATTAATGGTTACAAGCATAAAGCAAAAAAGAATAGAGAATAGTATGAAGAGATTAAGCTTAGTGATAACAATCACATTGACGATTTTTATTTTCTCAATGTCATTGTTCAGTGGAGATGCTTCTTCAGAACTGAGTTCAGGAGTTACGTTAAGCATCAAAAATATTCTTGATTCAATTTTTATAAATAATAATATTGAGTTATCTACACTACATCTTGTAGTAAGGAAGATGGCTCATGTAGTAGAATATCTTATTTTGGGAGTCTCTTACTACTTTACTGGAAAATATTATGGTTTATCTATTTTAAAAGTTTTGGTTCTAGGTTTACTGACCGCAACTGTGGATGAATTATTACAGAATATACCTGCAGATAGAGCGGCTAGTATTGTTGATATATTTGTTTTCGATTTCGGAGGATTCATTATCGGATTCATGATATTGGTTTTACTGACCAATAAACCTAAAGAAATGGAAGTTGATCAAGCTTTAAAACTTCTATCAGAGAATAAGATTTCAACAAAAAAAGCATACAAGTATATTTATAATCAAAACTACCAATATAGATTTACAAACAAAGCACATTTTGTAAAATTAAAAATCATAATTCCAGAGGAAAAAGGGGTTAATAATTTTCTAAGAATTTTATTCTTCTTCCCCTTTCCAATATTTATAGCGAAGTTCGGATTAAGATTTGTGAAGCTAGACTCTGAAGACATCCCATTTACAAAAGGCGAATTGTTAAACATGATCAATCAAAAAGGAATTAAAGTGCAGGTTAATACATCATCAAAAGAAAAAGTAATAATTAAGACAATATAGGAGGAAAGTAATATGAAATTTGATTTTAAAAACGATTTTAAGAAGAATATTGAAGATGAAGTGAGAAAATCTATGGGTATCCATCGCAACAAATCTCATAAGAAGTACCCAGTTATATCAGAATGTCCTGTGTGCAAGCACGATTTGGAAGTAGTAAAATTATCTTGTACTAATTGTGAAACCGTGATTGAAGGCAGATTTACATTATCTAAATTCAATTATCTAGATTCAGAAAAGTTATATTTTATTGAAGTGTTTGTTAAAAACCGCGGTAACATCAAAGCTATAGAAAAAGAGATGGGTTATTCATATCCAACAATAAAGAAAATGCTTGATGAAGTTGTTGTTGGTCTAGGGTATAGTAATGAAGATAAAGATGAAACACCTGAACCAGAAAAAGAAGATAATCGCAAGACAAAAGTAGAAATATTAGAAATGATAGACAAAGGCGAAATTACAGCTGAAGAAGCGGCTGAGTTGCTATCAAAGGCTAAATAGGGGGAAATAATAATGAGTAAAGATATGAAAGCAGAAAGACTAAAAATTTTAGATTTATTAGCAAAAAACGTTATAAATGCTGAACAGGCTGAGAAGTTGTTAGCTGCTTTAAACATCAATGATAGCGAGCAAGATTATCCTTCAATCCAACAAAAGAAGAGTCAATTCAGAATGTTAAAAATTTATGTCGACTCGAATGATGGTGATCAAGTAAGAGTTCAATTACCAATCGAATTTGCGAAGTTATTAAAAAGTAAGAAATTTATGAAAGTAGATACTGATGATCTTGACTTAGATATTGATGAACTAATAGGCATGATCAATTCAGGTGTTGTAGGCGAAATAGTCAATATCGAATCTGCAGATGGAGATATTGTAAAAATTGTCGTAGAATAGTATCTGCAATGTCAACGAGAGTAAACGTATTTAAAAACAAGAATTTTACACTATTGTTTTTTGGAGTATTGGTTTCAAATGTAGCACATATTTTGTTTAATTTTGTTATTAGTTTATACGTATTAAGAATAGCAAAGGAGGTATATGGTGATATATACGCTCCTTTGGTCCAAGGGATTTATCTTGGGGTAGCGGGTATTGTTTTGGTTTTATTTATGCCTTTTGGTGGTGTTTTAGCAGATCGAATAAATAAAGTCAAGATAATGTATTTTACAGATTTTATTAGAGGGTTTACAATAATTGTTACTGGTTTGATTATATTTATGGAACCATCTGCTTTTATTAAACTTATAGCACTATTTATCATGAACTTTATATTGGGAGTCAACTCAGCTTTTTTTAACCCAGCTAGTGGGTCTTTACTGAAATTTATAGTTAAAGAATCAGAATTACCTCAAGCATCTAGCTATTTGCATGGTTCAATGAATCTTCAAAATATTCTCGGGTTAGTTTTAGGTGGAATAATGTTTTCTATTTTCAATGTTTATGTCATTTTCTTGATTAATGGTATTGGTTATTTGATTTCAGCTATAACCGAGATATTTATCAGGTATGAATGTAATACAAAAGGAGAAGACCAAAAAAATGGGATACTCTCAGAGATATCTTCTGGAGTAAAATATCTTTATAATTACAAGCCTATGTTTAAACTGGTTATTATGGCTCTAGCGATTAATTTTTTCACAGTTCCTATTTTGAATAATGGGTATCCTTATTTTATTGAGTATGGTTTGAATGAAGAAGTCACATATCTTTTTTCTAGTTTATTGACAGTTGAAAATTGGTACTCTATAATTTTGGTTTCATTTTCAGTGTCAGGGATAATTATGGCGTTGATCTTATCTAATCGAAAAAGAAAAGATAATTATGGGAAAGATCTAGCAACATCGATTATGGTTTTTGCCGGAATTATGGTTGTTTTGTCAATGCTTATGATTTTGTATTTCTTAAGATTACTCGATGTAAACATTTTGTTGATATTACTGGTTCTTATTAATTTGCTTGTGGGAATTGCATCGACATCCTTTAATATCCCTGTTCAAATCATTATGCAGCATAAAGTGGATCCTGATCAACTAGGTAAAGTAATAAGCGTGTCTGGAGTACTTAGTCAAGCGTTAATACCATTTGCTTCTATGATTGCTGGTCTAATTATTTCAAAGATTTCAATAATAAGTTTATATGTTTTTTGTTCGATAGGAATGATTGTAGTAGCAATCAGTTATTATTCAGGAAAATCATATAGAGAGTTATAAAACCAGATGTTTCTGGTTTTTCTTTTGAAAAGAATAGAATTGTTTTTAGTGTTTATGGTATAAT
>CAZSVO010000022.1:0-27490 GCA_964610325.1 uncultured Candidatus Izemoplasmatales bacterium | reverse complement strand
TTTTATAACTTAGAGGGGGGATATGTGTCCTGTTTTTTCATAGCAGAGCACATTTTTTATGCATCAAATACAGACTTTTCATTATCTTCTTGTTAAGAAATACAATAATTTATTTACAATAGTTGAATGATAATACAAAAATACTTGTTATAACATTCAAAATAAGGTAAAATACAAATGAGGAGTGATAACTATGAAATACATGGAAATATTTTCTGAAAAAAGAGTGTTTGATTTTTCCTTTGTAGTTGGAATAACCAATAGTGAAAACTTGGCTCGTGAAACATTGCAAAATTACTTAAAAAAAGGGTATATAAAAAGAGTTAAGAAAAACCTGTATGTGACTATGAGTTTCGAAACGACTGGTGTTATACCTAGTAAGTATGAAATAGCATCAAATATTACAAAAAGTTCTTATGTATCTCATCACAGTGCCTTTGAATACTATGGATATAATAATCAAGTTTATAATGATGTTGTAACTGCTAGTATAGAGCGATTTTATGATTTTACATTTGAATATAACGAGTATAAGTATAAAAATGTTTCTAATGATAAGTATGTAGACACAATTAATGGTGTACGCGTAAGCACACTACCAAAAACAATAGTAGATTGTATAGATGATGTAAAATCGTATGACGATATGGAAGAACTCATATATAATTTATCTTCACTTCCAGTAATCAATGGATCACAGATTATGGAATATTTATTATTTGTGAATAAAAAAATTCTCTTTAATAAAGTAGGACTAGTACTATCACATTTTAATGATGGATACTTGGTTGACGATTCAATTCTAAATCAAATGAAAATCCGAGGTATTAAGGGTGTGAAGTATTTCACAAACGAAAAGCATCGTTTAAACAAATACTACAAAGAATGGAATCTATATTGTTACAATTTAGACAAATTATTGATGGAGGATGAAGATGAGAAGTTATAATTTAAGAGACTTAACTAACATTGCTCAATATAATAAATTTAATTGAGATACTTTAGAAAAAGTATTTCGATTATCTGAACTACTAAAATTATTTAATGAGAATGGATCGGTATGGTTTTTGAACAGAGGGTTGTTATATCATATGCATACAAACAAACTCCATACTAATCACATAGCAAACTTGGTTATGACAAGACATATGTGTTTAACACCTGTTTTACGGGTGTTTTCTTTTTTTGTTATGCTTATAATTTTATTTAAACATAAATGATATAAAACAATTGACAATGTTATAACGAATGTATATACTATTTATGAAGGATGGTGATTTTATGAATACACAATTAAAGAAGATAGGAAATAGTAAAGGTGTCATTATACCAGCTGCTATTTTAAAAATGCTTGATATCAAAGAAAACGAAGAATTTACAGTTAAGGTTGAGGGAAAAGAAATTATATTATCAAAAGTAGATTCGTTTGATCCTAAATCACTAGAAGAGTTATTTTTAGATTATAAAGAAACTTATAAAGGTGAAATTATATTTGATGACTCTAAAGGTAGAGAGGTATGGTAAATCAGGGAGATATCGTTATCGTTGATTTTGATCCTTCACTAGGGTCCGAACAAAAAGTGAAGAGGCCTGGTGTTGTGGTAAGCAATGATATATATCATAAAAAAACAAATGGATTTGTTATTGTAGTTCCAATTACTTCTGATAGAGCATTTAAATATCCTTTACATGTGGATTTAGATTCAAGGACTAAAACTTATGGACAAATCATGTGCGAACAAGTAAAAACTATGGACACAAGAGCAAGGAATATAAAAACTGTTGAAAAACTTCCACCTGACTTGCTCGATAAAACATTAAAAATAATAAGGTTATTGTTTTAATTTTTTGATTTCTTGTTTTTGATGAGGATTATATGCTTATTAGAAACAAACTCCATGCTGAAAACATAGTAAACTTGGTTGCGACAACCTATTTAGTTGAGCAAACTTGGTTATGACAAGACATTAGCTATTTAGGGGTTTGAACTTAATTGTTCAAATTCTTTTTTATTGTTCTTGATTTGATCGAATGTGTTATTTGTTCAGAAGAACCACGTGTACACATTTACATCAGCTAAAAGAAGAAATCACTCATAGATTTCTATCTTTTTTCTAATGAAATATTCAGTCAAACCATCAAATGGTAAGTGCCTTAACAAAAAAAACTGATTATCATAACCAGAGTCAAATTTTTAAGTACTTAGTTTTGTTACTTATAGGTAAGTGTCAAACAAACATCATCTTTAATTAAAATAGAATACAATGCGTTTTTAACTTCGCCAGGGTATTGTCCATTATTCTTTAGAATTAGAAGAATTACCTAAAAACATTAGTGAAAGAAATAGGATTACTGAAGAAATGATGATTATTGGTATAAAGATAAAGTCAAGAGATAGATTGACATCAAAAACTCTGCTTGAAAATAGCACTCCTATAATTGCTCCAAACCCATAACCTGTAAAAATAATCCCATAATTACGTGGATAGTTAGTTTCGCCAAAAAGACTGTAAGTCGCTGCAGGAGCAATCGCAAGCCACGCACCAAGCATCATCCATAACGGGGCGAAGCCAAGTAAGAAAACAAAAAAACTGTTAAAGGGATTAAGAATAATAATTCCCGAAGAAATAATCGTTATAATGTGAATTAAAGAGATAGCTTTTTTTGTTCCTAAGTAATCATTGAGAGTTCCGAAGATGGGTCTGCCAATGGCATTTGAGAAAGCAAAAGCTGAAATGGTAAATGCAATAATGTGGATTTCAATATTATAATATTGAGTCCCGATTAATCCTGTTGAACCGATAATCATTAAACCGGTAGTTGTTCCAAATAAAAAATTAAGATATAGTAACCAAAAATTCTTTGTCTTAACTATACTCTTATTTGAATTTTCGATAGACAAATCTTTCTTAACTTTTACTACCAGTGGAGTAGATTCTTCCTTAGGATTATGAAACAATAGAGAAATGATTGGTAAAACAATACCGAAAGCCACTCCGAAAGAAACAAATGTCGAACTTAATCCTGAGTTATCTAAACTAAGTTGAGTTAGGGGAGAGGTTATTAGAGGGGATAGACCAAAACCAGCTAAAATCAAGCCAACAGCTAACCCTTTGTTTCCTTTTATAAACCATTTTGGTATCACTAAGATAGGTATACCATACAACAAGCCAACTCCGACACCCATTATTAAACCATAGGTAATAGTTAGAAAAATGATGTTAGATGCTAATCCGGATAGTATCCAACCAATTGACACAAGGATACTGCCAATCAACATTATTTTAGTTGGTGAAAATCTGCTTAGATATCTTCCTGAAATAAACATTGTCAAAGCATAGAAAAAAAGAGAAGTCAAATAAGGTATTCCACTCAAGCCGGAACCGATTGAAAACTCTTTTTCTATTTCAATTCTTAAAATGCTATATGAGTAAACTGTACCAAGACAAAGAAGGGCTAAAAAACCTAAAAAAACTTGAAACCATCGATTGTTATATACTCTAGTAAACATTCTTAGTAAATCTTTCATTAAGTAACCTCCAGCAGTATTTAAACTCTTATGATGTTGTAGTTTGCAGCTTTTAGTAATCTGTTCATAATAGCTTGGCCAAACCCTTCAGAGCTTATAACAGGTATATAGATGTAATCAATCTCAAGTTCATCCATCATTCTTAAGGATTTAAACAAATTTTCTCCAATCACTTCCAATTTTCTAAGCGATCCTAGTTTAATAACAGTTTCTATTTTAAGCAAATCCACATATTCATCTGGACAAAGAACAGCTACTGATTTATCTTTGTGAAACTCAGATCTTGAATTAATAAACTTAACCACTTCTTCAAACTGGCCATCTACAAGGGTTACAATTCCTTTTGGAGCGTAATGTTTGTATTTCATGCCAGGAGATTTTGGTGTTGACTCATTAGGAATATCAGAATTTTCTAGGATTTTTATTCCCAAAACTTCTTCAATCATAGATTTAGTAATTTTGCCAGGTCTTAAGATAACAGGGGTGTCAACTGTCAAATCCAATACAGTAGATTCAACCCCAATCTGAGTTGGGCCACCATCAATTATTATCGGTACCAACCCATAAAAATCATCTTTTACATGTGAAAACAATGTAGAGGAAGGCCTGCCACTGATATTGGCTGATGGTGCGCAAATCGGAAGATTGCACAAAGAAATAATCATATTTGCGATAGGGTGAGACGGAACCCGAATAGCCACTGTTTTTAAACCGCCAGTAACAACATCAGGAAGAATCCCATTATGTTCAAAAATCAAAGTTAGCGGACCGGGCCAAAAATAATCCATTAACAATCTTGCATGCTTAGGAAGATCCTTGACATATTTATGAACTTCACTACTGTGGCTTAAGTGAACAATCAAAGGATTGTCAGAAGGTCTTCCCTTAATCTTGAATATCTTTTTAACTGCTATTTCAGATAGGGCATTTGCTCCAATCCCGTATACTGTTTCGGTGGGAAAAACCACCAAATCATTATTGATTATGGCGGTGTTTATTGCTTCTTTTGCTTCAATATTGTTTAAATCGGATATGTTGTAAACTACAGTATTCATTGATATATTCCTTTGTTGATTGTTATTGATTGATGATTTCAATATTTAATTATACAATAAAACGCTAGAAAAAGAACCTTAAAAAAATCTCTTTTGTTATCCATCTTATTAATTGAAAACAATCAGTCTCTTATCGATTTTCAAATCATTAAAAGTAAATTCTTGCTTAATCCAGTGCAATGTGGTTTCACTGTAGAAAAACGTATGAGTTTCATCGTTCTTATAATACCAATTTTTAAAGTCAATGTTTTCACTATAGATATCAGTCATTATGATGATTTTTCCTCTTGTAGTAAGAAGTCTTTTTAAAAGTAAAAACTCATTATAAGGATTATAGAAATGCTCGATTACCTCGCAACAAACAATATAATCATAGCTTTCATTCAAAATATCTTTGTTATCATGAAAGAATGGATCATAAAGATTGGTAATATAATCCTTATCTTTTAACAACTTGCTTATTACAGGACCTGTACCAGCCCCAAAATCCAAGCCTTTTTCAAAACAGGTATGATTATTTAGGATAAAATCAAGGATTGGTTGAACAAACTTTTGGTATTTTAAATCGAAAACATCATTATTGTGTTTAAGATAACGATTCTTCTCAGCATCTTTTGATAAAAGGTAATCTTCGTGAAGCATGATTCCCTTGCAATTTTTGCATTGATAGTAGTCTCTCTTCCTTGCTCTTTCAAAGAAGATAGCATCGTGGTTGCATAGTCGACATTTAATTATTGGTAGATCGATAGTTATCACCTCTGCTGAGTAACATTATATCATTTTTAATATTAGATGTAAAGATATAAAATTTTTGATATTTAGACACTATGCCAAATGGCATAAAAATGCTATTGCTTTATCTTTTATAATCGATTATATTGTTATTGGAGGTAAACTATGTATGATCTAAAACAATTGATTGAGATGTTCGACCTGCCAGAAAGAACGATTAGAAGACATCTTAACAAAGGATTTTTAAGAGGTGAAAAGATAAAGAACAAATGGTACTTCTTGGAAGAGAATATTCAAGAATACTTTAATCAGAATAAAATCAGGAAAAAATATAAAAGAGATTCTCTTTTATCGATTGAAAACTATATTAATGGATTCAAAGGAAAGGATTCTGATGTTTGCTTGTTGAGAAGGATAAGGATAACCTCTAAAAAAGAATTAAATAAAATAACTTCATTTGTCAATCAATTTGAGGGTAGTTTCTATTTTAGAATCAACGATTATAATAATTATTTTGTTGTTCAATTTATTGGGGAAAGCAACGCAGCATTTTCTTTAAACGAGTACGTGGAAGGACTTGACAATGAGAGAACTATATAAGCAGATAGAAGATAGGTTAGAAAAAGTTAAATTTGAAGAATTGTTTAAAGACTTCAAAAGATATGATTTTGCTTTATATAACGATTTATATGTTTATTTAAGTGATAAAACAATACCGTATGATAATCGCTTTATCGGAAATACTGCGATATATTATGAAAACAATTATCTAGCGATATGGAGAATCGATGGAGATATCTCAATTGACAGACTCGCATCCAAACTGATTCATGAGATGTTTCATGCTTTCCAAATGGATAAATCTGATTCGCGTTTTCCAAACGAATTCAAAGCACTTGAATATCGGTACGTAATAGATAATGTCAAGTTAAAGTATATTGAGACAAAACACCTTATCGATGCATTTATAAAAAACGATGCAAACGAATATGCGATTTTTCACAGCTTAAGAAAGAATAGGAATGATTTTTTTAAAGAAGAAGTTGAATATGAGCAGAAGGTAGAAACAATAGAAGGCATGGCTAGATTTGTTGAAATCATGAGTTTAAAGCATTTGAATCCTTCGCTTTATGCAATAGAAATTGATGAAATGCTTAAAAAGCTCGGTAATAAGAGATCATATCATCCGATTCGTGTGATTTCTTATGAAATAGGAGCTTTAATCATGCTTTATGCGAAACAAACGCATATTGATATCGGTCACGATTTGTCTTCTGAGACAAGACCAATAAAAGATATGATTCAAGCAAACTATATTAAAAATATCGAAATAGAAAACGAGGAATTTGATATTGACTTTATTACAAGTTTCTATAAAGATTTAGATAAGGCTATAAGCAAACTGATAAGAGAATCAAACTCCAATCATGAATTTGACTTCATTATCGGTTTCGATCCTTTGAACACTCATTATTATAATGGATACTTATATTGTAAACATTTTATATTGTTCTCTAAAGATAGTAAGAATCAGTTTATCAAAAGTGAATGTGTTGTTGATATGAAAGAAAAACGAATCATAGAGAAAAAAATGCCGGATAATTAATCCGACATTTTTTAATATATCAGTATTCCTGCTACTAAAGCTGCTATTCCAAAAACAAGAATAAAGATAATAGTACCAGTCTTGCCCATGACTTTTTCAATGACTTTAATCTTCTTCATGTTCATGATGAAAGGCGGGCGTAAAAGGCCGATAGCGATGCAAATGATACCGTAGATAATAAGAATAATTGCTAAAACTTGCATTAAAAGTTTCCTCCTATATATTATTTCTTTTTGAATATATTTTCATAAACAATGCTGTAAAAGCTAAGTTATATACTACCCCTAAAATGAAGTAGAAAATAAATGTGAAGTTGACATCAATTTGAGGTAAAAGTTCCATTTGGATTAATCTAGCTGACCAAAAACCTGGAGCAAATACTAAAAATATTTCTTGCCATGATTGAACGAAGAATGCGATGACTGGAACAACAAGTATAAGCCCTGAAAGTTTCATATATACAAAACCTTCAACTTTATTGCTTGCAAATGAGTTAACGATTAACGCCACTCCAGGAGCTTGCAATGCACCAACAATAGATATTAATAAGATTACCCAAAAACTTGAGTTTGGTAAAAAACCAGTTGCCAGAGTGATTGCTAAAGTAGCAATAAATCCAAAGATAAAACTAACAAACAGTTTAATGACAACGTATAGTCTAACTGATACCGGAGTAATCTTTAAGCTGATTAAGACATTATCATCTAAGTCATCTAATAATGTAAAAGCAGTTAAAGCGCCATAGATAAAACCTGTCATCAAAATAAACATCATCGACACTATTTCAGGTAACAAAGGGCCAGAGTTTTCCTTTAGATAAGGAATTAAAAAGTAACCAACCACACCGATAATAACGGGATAGATAAAGAAGAAGATATACATTGAATCTCTACTCATACTTCTTAATTCAGATTTAATTATAGTTTTTAACATAATTTTTTATACCCCACTTATAGATATGGCATAATCATTGAATTTAGGAAATATCAAAAATTTGAACGCTATAAATCCACCAAATATAACATATCCCAAAGAGAAATAATACTCCCATCCAATTTCATAAAACTTAAATCCGGCATTTATCAGTTCTGAAGCTGCTTGAATTGGATTTATTTTAAGAATATATTCCCAAATATCACTCTTCAATACCTTGAATGAATAAAGCGCTGAAGGCAAAAGGAAAACGAACATCAATATCATTACATTAGTCAATAATGTAGTAAAGTCTTTTTGATAATAAGATAACCATAACCCCATTCCAGTAAAGAAAACAGTAGTTAGAACTATGCCAATAATTATTAGAGGAATTCTAATCTCAACATCTTTTAAAATAACAAAAGCTATAATTATTAAGGATGATGAGAATAGGTTGTTAATGGTATTAGCGATTATTTTTGCTAAGATAATCTCCTTGTGGCTAACAGGTGTAACCAAAATAGTAGAGAGAGTTGCTTCTTTTTTTTCGAAGAACATCACACTGCCAATATACATTACACTCATCATTGTTGCATCGAGCAATACGATAAATGGCAAAAGAACATTAAAAAAATCTAAGTCGATAAAAAATAGAATCACACCCCATAATATGGCAACAAAAATACTAATAGATGTAACATTATATTTATGTAGTCGTTGTAACTCTCCTTTGATTAAAACAATTAGATGTTTATTCTCCATTTCTTAATTTCACCCCAGTCACCTTGATAAAGATATCCTCTAAGGTTGTTTCGCCGCTATGGATAGTTTCGATATCCTTTGTCTTCAAGATATCAAAGAACTCTTCAGTTTTACCGATCTCTGGAAGTGAAAATTCTTTAACTTGTAAAATGTTATCTTCTTTGTATTCTACTTTGACAGTTTTCTTCCCATAACGAATCTTAAGATTTCTTGGCGAATCAATTTCTTTGATTTGACCATCGACTATAAACGCAACTCGATCACACAATTGATCAATATCAGCCATAATATGAGAAGTGATAAAAACAGTTCCACCAGCATTCTTGAATTCTTTGATCATCTCTTTCAAAATCATCGCATTAGTTGGGTCTAAACCATTTGTTGGCTCGTCTAGAAAAAGCATTTTTGGATTATTCAAGAGAGCTCTTACAAGATTCAATCTGATTTTCATACCCTTAGAGTACTCCGCAACCATTTTATCACGCTCTTCCCATAAACCAACTCTTCTCATCAATTGTTCAATATCTGCATTGTTTTTATAGAGTTTAAGGAAAAAGTTGATGTTTTCTAGAGCTGTCATTTTAGAAAAGTGAATTGGCATTTCAAAACTAACTCCTATGTCTTCATAGAAATCGTTTTTGTATTCCTTTAAATTTTGGCCTTTATATAATATTTCTCCTCGATAATCCTCGAGGATTTTAATTATAATTTTTTGGGTAGTGCTTTTTCCAGCACCACTAGGGCCTAAAAAACCAAAAATCTCCCCTTCTTTGATCTCGAAATTTAAACCATTGATTACATCTGCTTTGTTGTTTTTGTATTTAAAATACAGATTGTTTACTTTAAACATGTTATTTACTTGATTACTCCTTTTTCTAGAATCAGTAGAAGCTGATTGATTTTTTCTTTCATATGTTGGTAACTCAAATCAGTGTTATCTAAGTCTAAGTCATCAACTGTTATATTAGTGGTTAATTCAACAATCATTTTAGCAAAGACTTGAGTATTGATTTCTTGTCTTATTAATCCTTTTTGCTTATCTTTCTCAATCAAATCACCATATATTTTGATAGCAATCTCAATATTTTCAGCAATTATCTTGTCGTAGATATAGTTTTTATTCTTAAGTAATAGATCGAAGAGTTTAACGTAGTTTTCGTGATTTAGGGCGAACATTATCCCTTGTTCAAACAGTTTTCTTACTAGAGTCATAAATGGTATCTCATCTTTGTTTTGTAAAGTCTCTTTAAGATATTCCATTTTAGCATTTCTTCCTAATTCAATTAGATACATGTATAAGTCTTCTTTATCTTCAAAATATTGATAGAAACTACCTCTAGGTATTTTAGCATTCTTAATTATTTCTGATAAATTGACTTGTTCATAAGTTTTATTAGAAAATTCATCCATAGCCGAGTCGATAATTCGTTTGTGTTTATCTTCTTTTAGGTTGAAAAAAGTTCTTTTTGGCATTACATCACCCCTATATGACAATGTTGTCATAATTATATTTTATCATTGTTTTAGTAAATGTCAAGAAGAAAATGACATCAGTGTCATAAAAAAAAGCACATTATGTGCTTTTTATGTATTCATCTATTTTAATAGCTGCTTCCTTACCGGCTCCCATGGCTAAAATGACAGTAGCAGCACCAGTAACAATATCTCCTCCGGCAAAGACTGAAGGAATCGAAGTTTGGTATTCTTTCACGATTATTCTTCCCCATTTATCAACTTCAAGATTAGGAGTCGATTTTTTGATAATCGGGTTTGGACTTTGACCGATAGCGATGATGAAGTTATCAATATCAAAGGTTTTAAAAGTGTTTGTAGGTATTGGCCTTTGTCTTCCAGAAGAATCTTTTTCTCCTAATTCCATAACCTCACATTTAACTTTTTTTAATAAATAGTTTTCACCAATCAACTCAACTGGATTAAGTAACAATCTAAAATCAATACCTTCTTCAATTGCATGATGGATTTCTTCAAGCCGTGCTGGTAATGATTCCATATTTCTTCGATAGACAATAAATACTTCTTCTGCTCCAAGTCTTTTTGCGGTTCTAGCGGCATCCATAGCTACATTACCACCACCGACAACTGCAACAGTCTTGCCGATTTTTATCGGAGTTGGTGTTTTTGGAAACAAGTTTGCTTTCATTAAGTTTACTCTAGTCAGAAATTCATTAGCAAAATAAACTCCGTTTAGGTTCTCACCTTTGATTCCTAATGAGTTGGGTAAGCCTGCTCCTGAACCGATGAAAATTGCGTTGTATCCATATTCTTGGGTTAATTGGTCAAGAGTTATTGTTTTTCCGACAATAATATTCTTTAAGAAGTTTATTCCGATGGATTTTAATCTTGAGATTTCTTTGTCTACGATAGTTTTTGGTAATCTAAAATCTGGAATACCATATTTCAAAACTCCGCCAAACTCATGTAAAGCTTCATAGATATCAACTTGATAACCAAGTCTTCTAGTGGTCGCTGCACAAGCCAATCCAGCTGGACCACTGCCAACAATTGCAACTTTTTTTGAGTTGTTTCTTATCGTTTCATTTATTTGCAGGTTGTTATCTAAGCCATAGTCGCCAATAAACCTTTCTAGTGCGCCAATAGCAACGCTTTTAGATTTTATTCCTAAGACACACGCACCTTCACATTGCGTTTCTTGAGGGCAAACTCTTCCGCATATGGCAGGCAGGATATTATCCTTATAGATTGAAAAATAAGCATCATCAAGTTTCTCTTCTAAGATAAACTTGATAAACTCTGGTATATTTATGTTAACAGGACAAGCTTTAACACATCTGGGATTTTTGCAATCTAGACACCTCGAAGCTTCAATTTTAATCTGTTCTATATCAAAACCTAAAGCTACTTCATCAAAGTTCAAGTTTCTTTTTATCGGGTCTTGAAGGGGCATTTTAATTCTTTCAGTCATTTTTTTCACCGATTTTTAAATTGCAGACGTGTTCTTCATCATTGTAGTAAGATTGGCGGCTGATCAGTTCATCAAAATCAATGCCTTCTCCCGGAAAATCAGGTCCATCAACGCAAGCGAATTTAACTTGGTTGTTGATTGTCAAGCGACAATTTCCACACATGCCGGTACCGTCTATCATAATTGGGTTAAGTGAGACTTCGGTTTTCAAGTTATTTGCTTTATTAATATTAACAACGTTTTTCATCATTATTAGAGGCCCAATTGCAATAGCTTGGTCATATTTCTTTTGTTTCAATACATCCTTTAAGCAGTCAGTGACATAGCCCTTAACACCTAATGAACCATCATCAGTTGCGTAATAGATGTTATCACAAATCTGTTCAAACCAATCTCTAAGAATCAAGTACTCTTCGTTTCTTGCGCCAAGAATAAGGTCAATTTTACTTCCTTGCTTATGATATGCGACTAATTGAGGATACAGCGGTGCAGCTCCGACTCCACCAGCTATAGCCAGAACATTCTTGACATTATGAATAACAGAAGGCATCCCTAAGGGTCCGACAACATCCTCGATAAAATCATTTACTTTAAGTTCACCTAGTTTTTTTGTGGAGTATCCAATCTTTTGATAGATAATTGTTATTGTTGATTCGTCATTGGTTACAACGGTCAAAGGAATCCTTTCACCGTTTTCATCAACTCTAACGATAACAAAATTGCCGGGTTTAGTGTTTTTAGCTACAAGAGGAGCCTCAACAACCATTAAATCTACGTCTTTATTCAATATCTCTTTTGCAATTATCTTATACATAATATACCCATCCATATTATTTGCGTTTTATAATATTATATCATAAATCCTGGTTTTTTCACCAAAAAGAAAAGCAGAGGTTTCTCTGCTTAATCTGTTCTCTCGTTACCGATATAAAAGATTGCCAGTGTATTTACTCCTGCATGAGCTCCGATTACTGGACCGATATGATTTATTAAGAATTGATCTTCTTTTAATCCAAGTTTTTCAATTATTAAGTTTCTAACATAGATAGCATCTTCATAGCAATCACCATGAGATATATAGATTATTTCATTGCGTTCAAAGTCATAGGTTTTTTCCATTCTTGTGACAAGGTCATTTAAAGATTTAAATCTGCCTCTTGATTTGCCAAAAACCTTTAACTCTCCTTTTAAATTTACATGTAACAATGGTTTGATGTTTAAAAGACTGCCTAAAACCAAGGAACTTGCGGATAATCTCCCTCCTCTTCGAAGATGACCTAAATCACTGACTGTAAATAGGTGTGAAATTGATAACTTAATGTTTTCAACATAGTCTATTACATCTTCCATAGACTCGCCTCCAAGGCGTTTTCTAGCTGCTAGAGTTACTAATAAACCCTCCCCCATGGAAGCGCATAAGGTGTCTATTATGACAATTTCTCTTTCAGGAAATTCTTCAAGAAGCTGAGCTTTTGCGATTAAACCGGAATTATAAGTTCCAGACAAAGCACTAGAAAAACTAAGGTATAAAATATCAATCTCCTCTTTTAAATATGGAGTGAGTATTTCGATGAAATCTTGAGGATTTCCCTGAGTGGTTTTAGCTGTGTTTTGTTGTCGCAACAAATCATAAAATTCCTCTGGTGATATTTCGCGATTATCAAGATGATTAGCATACTCCTTACCTTTAACAGTAACCTTGAGTGGTAAGATGTCAAGTTCTAGCTCTTTTGCTAGTGAATCAGGTAAATCAACACAAGAGTCTGTAATAATTCTGTAATTCTTCATTTCATATCCTCCTTAAATAAATTACTCTATCACACATAATAGATTAACAAAGAAGAAAGCTTATGTCAATAATCCATGTTATATCTACAAAAAAATGTTAAACATTTGTTTTTATGTTCAATATTGAGTATAATATCAAAGGGGGTGAGTCCAATGGAATTAAAATCTTATAAATTAAAAGAAAATATTTATTGGGTTGGAACAATTGATTATGATCTAAAAGTATTTGATATAATCATGGAGACTGAATTTGGTTCGACTTATAACTCATATATAGTCAAGGGTGATAAGAAAACAGCTTTGATAGATACTGCAAAAGCACCATTTAATCAGGAGTTGTTTGAAAGAATTGAGGATATTATCGATATATTAGATATCGATTATCTCATAGTAAATCATGCGGAACCAGATCATTCTGGATGTGTTGAGAATCTGTTGCAGAAAAACCCTGATATTGAGATTTGGGGATCGACTCCGGCAATCATGAACTTGAAGGAAATTGTTAATCAAAACTTTAAGTTTCATCGAGTAAAAGAAGGAGAAAGATTAAGCTTAGGAAATAAAACCCTTGAGTTTACCCTACAACCAAACCTGCATTGGCCTGATACAATGTTCACTTATTTAATAGAAGACAACTGTCTTTTTACTTGCGATTTTTTCGGAGCGCACTATGCTTTTGATGGAGTGATAAGTGATAATTTGCAAAACATCTCAGATTATGATCGGAGCTTAAAAGAATATTTCGACGCAATCATGTCTCCTTTTTTATCAAGTGTAAGAAGAGGTATTGCCAAAGTCAAAGAATACAATCCTAACTTAATATGTACTTCACATGGCGCAGTTTTACAAGGAAATTATATAAGTAAAGCCATAAACCTTTATGAGGTTTGGTCACAAGAAAACAGCAATGAAATACCTTTGGTAGTTATACCTTATGCTAGTGCTTATCAATATACAAAAAGAATGGCTGAAGTTATTAGACAAGCAATTGTTCAAGAATATAATGGTAATGTAGAGGTTGAACTATATGATCTTATAGATGCAAAAGTAGAAGAAGTGGTTTCAAGAATCAAAAGGTCTGATGGTTTTCTGATTGGCTCAGCTACTATTGTTCGGGATACAGTTAAAACAGTTTGGGAAATTTTAGCGGAGTTAAATTATGAAGTTTTGAAAGGAAAAATATCTTCTGCTTTTGGTTCCTATGGTTGGAGCGGTGAGGCGGTTGACAATATTATCCAACGTTTAGAACAATTGAAGATGAAGCCTTTGAAAGGCCTTAAAATTAAGTTTAAACCATCTGTTACACAAGAACAAGAAATTTATGATTATGGTGTTAAATTTGCAAAAGAACTTAAAGAACTAAAAAAATAATGCCCGTCAAATAATGACAGGCATTTTTTAATTTTCAGGTTCGAAGAATTTAACAGGGGTAATTTCAGGTAATGATTCACTGATTTTATCAATGAATAAAATTCCTTGCAAGTGGTCATACTCATGTTGAAACACAATAGCAGGATAACCTGAGAGTTTTAAGATAGTTTCTTTGGATTCTTTAGTCTCTAAGTTTACCAAAATGATTCTAGCCTTGATTCTTTTAGGACGTTTTACCAATCCTGTAGTTTCCTCATCTACAGACAAGCAACCTTCCCCTCCAGGAAGATATGTCATTTCTTCAGAATGGGAGATTATCTTCGGATTGACTACAGCGTATTTATGAAGTTTGGTAAATGTTTCATCATATGTTTTCATACAAAACATAGATTGTGATTTGTTTATCTGGGGAGCAGCCAAACCAACTGAAGGTCTTAACTGATACTCTTCAACTAAATCATCATTCTGAGAGTTTTCAATATACTCCATCAAGGATTTTAAAGTCAAAAAATCCGTTTCAGATAACGGCAATTTTACAGGTAGAGCTTTTTTTCTAAGGGTAGGATGTCCATCTTGAATAATATCCTTCATAAACAACATATTAATCACCAAAATGATTATAACACCCGTTAGAAGAAAAATAAAGGATATTGGATTGTTATTTTTTGATTTTTATTTGTTAATATGCTATAATTTATTTGAAAACAATTTAAAGAGGTAATACATGGTTAGAAGAAAAGGGATAATTATCTATTTTAGAAATGCAAAAATAGTTAATAAAGTAAGAAGTCTTGATGTTAATGTTACTTATGTCAATGAAGGAATGAGATATTTGATGGGTTATGTTGATGAATCTAGGTTTGACGATGTATATAACACCCTTAAAAAACATAGGTTAGTAAAAAAGATCGAGGCTTCAAAAGTAGGAATGGAAGAACTCAATTTCTCAATTTAATTTTATTTAAAGTCTGTCAATAAAAAATACTTGACAGACTTTTCATTGTTTGATACAATATATCAGGTATTTTTAAGGAGGATTTAAAATGGTTAAATTAAGATTACAAAGATTTGGAACAACAAAGAGACCTTTCTATCGTATTGTAGCTGCTGATTCGAGAAAAGCTAGAGATGGAAGATGCTTGGAAGTAATTGGTGTCTATGAACCTACCAAAGAACCAGCTTTTGTTGAAATTAATTCTGAACTTGCTAAGAAATGGTTGAATAGTGGAGCGCAACCAACCGAAACTGTAAAGAGCTTATTGAAGAATACAGGAATCTTAAAAGAATTTTTATCTGAAAAGAATAGTAAGTAGAAGGTAATAGCATGGCTGTTAATTTCGAAAAATTAGTGTTTGACTTGGTAACACCATTGGTGATACATCCACAGGATCTTTTAGTAAAAAAGTTCTCTGAAGATGATTCATCTATTACAATCCAAGTTTTAGTAAACAAAGAAGATCTGGGTAGGGTAATTGGAAAGGGCGGTAAAATCGCTAATGCAATACGGACAATATCTTATGCAGCTGCTTCAAAGCAAGGCAAAAAGATAAAAATTGATATAGATTCATTTGAGTAAATGGAAAAATATTTAGTTAGTGCTTGTTTACTTGGAGTCAACTGTAAGTATAATGGAAAAAACAATCTAAATCGTGAATTAATCGATTATATTGCTGGCAAAGAGGTTTTTGCTGTTTGTCCAGAAGTAATGGGGGGCATGACAATCCCAAGAATTCCGAGTGAAGTGCAAGCAGATAAAAGGGTTATCAATCAAGAAGGTGAAGATGTTACCGAATATTTTGTTAATGGGGCAAATAAAGCTAAAGAGGTCGCGTTGGAAAATGGGATTATGTTTGCAATATTAAAAAATGGGTCACCTTCGTGTGGATATAACTCTATCTATGATGGTTCCTTTAGCCATAAGTCTATAAAAGCTAAGGGTCTATTCGCAGAGTTGCTGATAGAAAACGGAATTGAAATTATTGATTTAGAGACTTGAAAAATCAACTAGGAAGTTGATTTTTTTCATGAGAAAAAGAGGGAATATGAGAATTAAAGAAGAGATAAAACAAGCGATAAAAGAGATGGGATTTGTAAATCTGACACCGATTCAGGAACAGACCATTCCATTATTACTTATGGGAAAAGATGTTATTGGAAATAGTCATACAGGAACAGGGAAAACTGCAGCTTTTGGGATTCCTTTGCTTGAGATGATTGATTTTGGAGTTAATGAAATTCAAGCTTTGATTATTACACCAACTAGAGAATTGTCAGTTCAAATTAAACATGAATTAGACAATATTGCAAAGTATATAAGCAATTGTAAAATAGTAAATGTATATGGTGGCGAGATTATTACAAAGCAATTCCAACAGTTAAAGAAGAAACCGCAGATTATTATCGGTACTCCTGGAAGGATTATTGATCATTTGAAAAGAAAAACAATGGATTTCAATCAGTTGAAATACCTTGTTTTAGATGAGGCTGATGAGATGTTGAAAATGGGCTTTGTTGAGGATATTGAGACCATTTTTGAACATACTAATGAATCAAGACAAACCTTGATGTTTTCTGCAACTATGCCAAAGAGAATAGTGGGATTAGCGAAGAAGTATTTATTTAATCCGGAGATAGTAACATCAATTACTGATGAATTGACTAATCAAGATGTCTCACAATATTATTACAAGGTAAAAAAGGAAAATAAGACAGAGGCAATCTATCGTTTGTTAAACATATATCGACCAACTTTGGCATTGATATTTTGTAATACAAAAGCACGTGTTGATGAGTTGACAGAAGAATTGATAGAAAGAAAAATAAACTGTGATAAAATTCATGGGGATTTACCACAAACTACAAGATTAGATGTTTTGAACAAATTTCATAATAATGTAATCGATGTTTTAGTAGCAACTGATGTTGCTGCTAGAGGACTAGATATTAAGAAAGTTGAAGTTGTTTTCAATTATGATGTTCCTGAAAAGGCTGATTACTATATTCATAGAATAGGTAGAACCGGAAGAATTGGTAATATCGGATATTCTTTTACTTTAGTCTCTAAAGGGGAACTAAAACAAATCGCAGAGATTGAAAGACTCACAAACTCAAAGATTAAAAAGAGAAATATACCAACTTATGAAAGAGTAGAAGATGTCAAACACTCTAAGTTTGTAGAAGAGATAAGTGATATCAGTTTGAATGAAAATCTTGATCGTGAATACTTGATTTTAAACCAAATGATAGAAGCCGGTTTAAGAGAAGATCAGATTATTGCTGCACTATTAAAGAAGATTAACATTATGGATAGTTCGCACTTTAATGTTTCTGATATCAATGAGAGTTTTGAAAATGTTAGAAAAGATGGAGATTCAGTGAGATTCCACCTTAATATCGGTAAGGATTACGATTTGACTGTTTCCGATATCTTAGATTTTGTTTCTGGTAATGTAAAGGGGATAAATAATAGAGAAATTCAAAATATAGCTATTCTATCAAATTTTTGCTTTTTCTCTACACCTCAAAAATATGAATCAGCTATTTTAACTAACTGTAGCAATCGCAAATTAAAAGGTAAAAGAATTAGTATTCAAACAGCGAAAAGAAACAAGAAGAAGTAATAATAAGTTCAGCTTATTGACTTTTTTACTTGATAGATTATAATTATAGAGTAGTTATATAGGAGGATGTATATGAAAAAATTAGGTTTCATGGTTTGCACTAATTCAGCAATTGATTATCTAAGTTTTGATTTTGATGTTACTGTTATCAGATCAACAATCATAATGGGAGACAAGGAATATGTAGATTTTGAGGAGTTAACTGCTAAAGATTTTTATGAAATGATTGAGAACGACTCAAGTTTATTACCGAGAACTGCTATGGCTTCAACGGGTACTATGTTGGAAGCTTATGAAAAATTACGTGATCAAGGTTGTGATACAGTTTTGTTCGTGACTATATCTTCTAAGATGAGTGGTATCTATGAAAATGCCATGATTGCAAAAAATATGGTTGAGGGTGTTGATGTCAGAGTCTTTGACTCAAAGTCAGTTGGATACATTGAGTGTGCAATGATTTTTAAAGCGCATGAGGGATACCTAGCAGGAAAAAACATTGATGAGATTATTGAAGATTTAGAGTATATAAGGGATAATAATCAAATATATTTTGCTGTAAAAGATTTAAAATTTCTGATTAAAAATGGTAGGTTATCAAATGCAGCAGGATTTATGGCAAATATGTTGAAAATTAAGCCTTTATTAGAGATTGATAAGATGGGTGCTGTTGTCAGTATAGAAAAGATAAGAACTTTTGATAAAGCAGTTGATCGAGTTATTGAAAAGTTTTTAACGGAAACACAAGGGAAGGATGTAGAGGCATTCATAGTTCATGCCAACAATCCTGAAAAGATGGAATATATCAGAGATGTAGTTTCAAGACAAAGACCAGAGATAGGTGAAATTAAAGATTATCTTCTAACTCCAGCTGTTGGAGCACATTGTGGTCCTAAGGCAATTACGATTGGATATATATTAAAAAAATAGGAGTTATGTATGATTAACAGCGATGTTATTAGAGGACATATAGAAACTATTATTCTAAAATTACTTTTAGAAAAAGATATGTATGGTTATGAAATAGTAAGTGTGATTAAGGATAGAACTAATGACTTATTCAACATTAAAGAAGCAACTCTTTATGCAGTCTTACAAAGACTGGAAAAAAAAGAGTTGATTTCTTCTTATATTGGTGAGAAAACCTATGGGAGAAAAAGAAGATATTATAGAATAACCATTTTGGGGAAAGCATACTTTAATGAAATGTTAAGTGAGTGGAAGTTATTGCAAAAAATAATGTTTAAGATGTTAGGTGATTATAATGAATAAAATCAAATCATTCGTCAGCAATCTTTTAAAAGGCTTGTTGAACGATGAAGATAAAAAAGAACTAATTGAAATCTTGACTATGAGTTTAGAAGAAAAAGTCGATGATTTGGTTGAACAAGGTACACCTGTAGATGAAGCGATAAATCGTTCAATTAATGAGTTTGGAGATGCTTCTGATTTGATGGAGGCTTACCCAGAAATAGTTAAAAAAAGAGAAACCATAAGGAATAGAAAGAATCAGTTTTGGTTCTCTGTTTGGGGATATCTTATTATATCTGGTCTTGCAATATTTATTAATTTTGCTTTTTTTGAGTTTTTCTCTCAGTTTCTTTGGTTTGTGATTATTTTAATAGCTCTCTTGTTTTGGCCTTTTACCATGCTTTATCGATATTTACAAGTCAAGAAATAGGGGTTAGTACGTGAAAGTTAGAAAACTGGTGTTTATTGCGATTATGATTTCGATTAGTGTTGTCTTATCGATAGTTGAGACTGCAATATCGGGATTGATATTCATTGTTCCAGGAGTTAAATTAGGCTTAGCTAATATTATCACATTGATTATTTTGATGACTCTAGGAGAAAGAGATGCTTTTTTAGTTGTAATGACGAGGTTGATTATTGTAGGGTTGACCTATAGTGGATTATTTTCAAATTCTTTTTGGATTAGTTTGTCCGGAGGAGTTATGGCTGTTTCTGCGATGATTCTAATTAAAAAAACTAGATTGAGTCTCTTTAGTATCAGTGTTTTTGGTTCATTGATGCATATGGTTGGACAGATAATGGCAGCTATTATAGTTTCGAATACGCAAACATTGATTTATATTTTGCCTTATATGATGGCTTTAAGCGTTCCTACTGGTCTAGTTACTGCTTATTTAGCAAGAAGAGTCCTCGATAATTTTACTGAGAAAATCAAATCATTTAATTAAAAAACGCTGAGACTCAGCGTTTTTAGTTTTCAGGAACATAGATATATTGAGAAAAATTGTCTGACATATAGATTTCATCTTCTGACACATACCAAATAGCTTCTAAGCCTTCAATGTTATTTACATAAGCCAAACCTGATTCGATATCCATTAAGAATAGTGCGGTAGATAGGATGTCACCGATAGCTCCATTAGTCGATAAAACTGTAACAGCCATTGATTCATCAGCTGGGTAATAAGTTCTTGGGTCAATAATGTGGTGATAGATTGTCTTGTCTTCAATATCAAGATTCTTAAAGAATCTTTGATAGTTTCCGCTGGTTACAAGATTTTGGCCGGAACTGAGTTCAATGATTTTGTAATAGTCTGAAGTAAGCTGGAAAGTTGTTGAAGGTCTTGTAAGTGCGATGTAGTATTTTCCGGTATCATTATTGTTATTGATTCCGTGAACATGGACATTGGAGTTTCCTAGATTTAGCAGGTATTTTATATTATTGTATTGATTTAGATATTCAGTGATTATTTCGCTGATATATCCTTTTGCAAAACCACCTAGGTCTATTCCCATATTTTCTTTGCTAAAAGCAATAGTAAAGTTTTCTTTATCTAAAATGATATCGTTAGGGTCGATATTGAAATCTTGGTTAAGTTCGGTTTCAGGAATTGGGCAATAGGATATTCCTAGTTCGATGGAATCATCACAATTATTGCTGTTTCTGGCGTTATGCCAAATTTGTAATACTGGATTTAGTGCGATATTGAAGAGAAGTTGATTATCTGCAGTAATGATTGTTTGATTGTTGATTGCATACTCTATTGCAATAAAGAGTTCTTCATCAATTGTAACTGCTTGGTTTGAGTTGTTGATTGTAAAGATATTGTTGATGCCTTCATAAGCATTATACTTATCAAATAATTTATGGTATTTTTCAAGTAAGTTTTGAAAATCTGTAAAGACTTTTTCAATATCATAATCGTATGTTTCATCAACATAAAGTTTTAGCAATACTTGTGTGTCAAAATATGAAGTATAAACTCTTTGGCAGGTATAAACACCTTCTTTAGTACCGGGTACACAGTAACTTGTATTTGGATTGCTAAACTCTGAAATTGTGGTTGTTGAATTTTCACAAGCAACCATCAATAGATTTAGAATAATAATTGTAAGGGTTATAATTGTTTTTTTCATGAGCTCTCCTTTATTGTTATTTGAATTATTGGCAATTTATTATATAATATAGTCAAGAAGGTGATATTATCAAGAAACGTGATTTTATCTTCATAGGATCAATTTTAGTAATAGCTTTGTTTTTTGGATTGTTGTTCCGTTTTATTCAAAGATTCAATGATACAGGGAATACCTATGCTAAGATTATCTATCAAAATGAAGTGATATTGATGATTAATTTAGATAATAATCAATATATCGTATATGATACAATTTATAAGAATGATATTAATGTCAGTTTAGCTAATCAAGGTATATTCTATGTCCCTGGCAAAGTTACTCAAGAGATGGATTTACTTTATGAGGTGGATGCTTTTGCTCGTGAAAACGCAATTGTAGGAATTAAGTTGAAAGTGGAAGATAAGAAAATTAGTGTCGTTTATCAAGAAAGTCCGAGAGATTTATGTCAACTTCAAAGACCAACAAACTCACCTCTTATGCCAATAGTTTGTTTGCCAAATGAGTTGGTTATTAATGTTTATACAGATATTGAGAGCAATCAATTTATTCCAGATGGAGTATTGGAGTGATAATATATGTTAGATCCTAACGTTTTTAATATTTCGAGAATTATTTTGTTCTTTGTAGCAACTTGGTTTGTCTTTAAGGCAATACAAGCTATTGATGTCTCAAAAGTGTTCCGTAAAAATACTGGAGATCAAATCAGATTTTTGTTTATGGTTATCTCTGTTATTATCGGTTTTCTTTTTGTTGATGCAATCATCTCTTTATTTGAGTATCTGAATAATCTATTCTGATGTATTTTGATGATTCTTTAATTACTGTTAAGGTATCTTGATAGTTATTGTGGTTGTAGAGGAGACTTTTTATCTCCCCAAAATTATTTTGGTCAAGAGTGAAATAAAAAACCACTGATTTGTCATACTCTACTCTATCAAGAATTGTTCGATTTCTTATAATTCTATCTATATCACCTAAATATTCGTAGCTACACACTAGTTTGCAATAGTATGTAGCTGTTTTTTTTGAAATAACAGCATTCTCAATAGTTTTTTGAGCAGTTTGTGAGTATGCTCTAATCAAACCACCAGTGCCTAGGAGAGTTCCACCAAAATATCTGATGACTATTAAAAGTACATAATTCAAATTGTTCGAATTGATCACTTCAAGAATTGGATACCCAGCTGTCCGGTTGGGCTCAGAATCATCAAAAGCTTTTTGGTGTAAATCATCGAGTACATAAGCATAGGTATAGTGATTTGCATTTGGATACTCAGATTTTGCTTTACTCAAAAAATCAGTTATATCTTCTAAAGATTTTACATGATAAGCCAAGCCAATAAACCTTGATTTTTTTTCAATTATTTCTGCTTGAGAACTTCCTGAAATTGATATCATTTTATCACCGTAAGTATTATATCATAGTGATGATTAATTATAAACTAAACTTTATTTACAGTTAGAAAAATCAATATTTTCTCACTATTTAAGTATGATATGATAGTTGATTATGATATAATTATTACGGTGGTTTTATGAATGAAAGGTTTGTTGCCGGTAAAAAAGTCATACAAAGATTAAATGATTTTGGTTATGAAGGATATTTTGTAGGCGGTTTTGTAAGGGACCGCATTTTAGGTGAAGAATCAAATGATATAGATATCACCACATCAGCTAAACCAGAGGAGATAGCAGCTTTATTTAAGAAGACAAAAGCTACTGGTATCAAGTATGGGACAGTGACTGTTTTTATGGATGGATTTTTAGTTGAGGTTACAACATTTAGAACGGAAAAGGATTATGTTAATTATCGCAAGCCCAAACAGGTGAATTTTTCTACGAATCTGCATGAGGATTTGAAAAGAAGAGATTTTACTATCAATGCTTTGGCAATGGATTATCATGAAAAAGTGGTTGATTTGTTTGATGGTATTCATGATATCAATAGAAGACTAATCAGGGCAATTGGTAATCCCGATGAAAGGTTTAATGAAGATGCTTTGAGAATATTAAGAGCTTTAAGATTTGTTGCTAAACTTGATTTTGCGATAGAAAAAGAGACAATCAATTCTATGAAAAAAAATGTAATGCTTATATCAAAATTAGCAAATGAAAGAGTCGTTGATGAACTTAAAAAAATCTTTAGTTACAATTATTCTAAAGAGGCAGTAAAGTATATGGAAAGAATCAATTTACAGTTTGCTTTTAATGAATTTTCTCTGGGAATAGGTAGATATATTAAGAGTGATATTAGTCTAGATTTTTTGGGTTTTATGGCTATGTCCTTATTTCTTAAGGGAATAGATATTCCTGATAATTGGCGATTATCCAAAAAAGAAATAACCTTGATAAGTAAGTGTATAGAACTTATTAGTGTAACAGAAAATGATTATTACAATCCATTGTTAGTTTATCGTTTAGGAAAAGATATATGTCTATATGCAAACAAGATATCTCAAGTAATTAACCCAATGAACAATCAAGAGGATTTGATTGTTGAAATCTTTGAAAAACTACCTATTAAGAAAACCTGTGACCTCTTATTCAAGGGACAAGATATCCTTGAACTTACAAAGATTAAAAATGCAGAGGTAATCGGAGAGATTATTCAGGAGTTAGAGTATCAGGTTATTAACAATAATATAGAAAATGATTATCATATTTTGCGAAGTTATGCTGAATACTTAATGGAGAAATATAATGGATAAAAGACCTTTTTATAGTTATCTTGATGATTTTGATGAGTTGACAATAATCATTCCCATCAAGAATTATCAAGATAATCTAAGTTATTGCTTGATTGGCAATGATGAAATTATCAAACTTAATATCAATCAGAAAATCAATCTAGGTATAGAGATCAAGTTAATTGCAAATTTTGACGCTTATATTGATTTGAAAAAAGTCTATTTTGTAGAAAACTCAAAGAAACAGATGTCAGAGTTATATACCGGCAAGATAGTTAGAACGGAATTATTCGATAATATTTATCGATATAAGAAAAATGATTTAGGTTTCTCTTATACTAAAAGTGGAACTAAATTTAAACTGTGGACTCCCGTTGCTAAATATGTAAAGATTGAGTTAACGGATTCATTCGGGAATATTGAGATTCATGATTTAGAATACAAGAATTCTGGAGTCTGGAGAATCTATATCGAGAAAGACCTAGATGGTTATAAGTATCGTTATCTTGTTTATGTAAATGGTAAGGAGCAATATGTTATTGACCCATATGGAAAAGCTTCAGGGATGAATGGAGAATATAATTACATTATTGATTTTGATAAAACGTATAAGATGCTTAATGAAGTTGATTTTTCAGGGAATATACTCGACGCAATAATTTATGAAACTAGTGTAAGAGATTTTACAAGTGATGTTAGCATTAAAGCAAAAAATCCAAAAAAATATTTGGGTTTTGTTCAAAGAGGTCTTAAGACAAAAGAGAATAGAACTGCTGGATTGGATTATTTAATTGAGATGGGTTACACACATGTCCAATTAATGCCAATATTTGACTTTGAAGGTGTAGATGAGACTAACCCTGAGGAATCATATAACTGGGGGTATAATCCTCATCAATATTTTGTTCCAGAGGGTTCATATTCAACAAATCCAGATGACCCTTATTCAAGGATTAATGAGTTGAAGATTATGATTGATAAGTTGCATGAGTCCAATATTGCGGTTGTAATGGATGTGGTTTATAATCATGTCTATGATGCTTTCGATTTTTCATTGGAAAAACTTGTACCAGGATATGCTTATCATGTCGATAGAAATGGTATTTATACAAATGTATCTGGTTGTCAAAATGATATTGCAAGTCATAGAAAGATGATGAGAAAACTCATCATTGATTCGGTTATCTTTTGGGCATCCGAGTATAAAATAGACGGGTTTCGTTTCGATTTGATGGGGTTAATCGACTATGAAACAATGAATGAAATCAGGCAGGAGTTGCATGATTTGAATCAAAAGATAATAGTCTATGGTGAAGGATGGAATATGTATTCATCCAATCTAAGTGACCGCATGGCACATATGTTTTCAAAAAAGTTGGTTCCAACAATTAGCTTTTTTAATGATAAGTATCGCGAGACAATTAAAGGATCAACATTTAACCCAAAAGGAAAGGGATATGTAAGCGGAGATTTCTCAAATATGGAAAAAGTTAAAGAGATGCTTTTAGGAAGTGCGAATAATCGCTTTATGTTTAAGTATTCTTCTCAAAGCATAAATTACTTAGAGTGCCATGATAACCTTACTTTTTTTGATAAGTACTTAAGTATCACTGATGACCTTTCTGTGATTAGAGATTGGCAGTTACTGGCAAATTGTATTTTAGTATTGTCGCAGGGTGTGCCGTTTGTTCATTCTGGTCAAGAGTTTTATCGAAGCAAAATAGGGGATGAAAACTCATATGTTTCTGGAGATGATGTTAATAAGTTAGATTGGAGTTTAAGAGATAAACATTTTGAGGATATTGAGTTTTTTAAGAAAGTTGTTAAACTTCGAAAAGATTACGCTTGTTTTAAGTTAAGAACATCTAATGAACTTGATGCAAAAGCAGAGGTTATGATTCTTAAATCAAATTCAATCATGATGCATTATAACGATTTTTGTAATCTTTTAGTTGTATTTAAACCCACTAAAAAATCAGAGATAATTATTATACCAGAAGAATATGATTTATTATTGTCTTCTAGTGAGGTTCAAAAGGTTAATGGTTCAGAGTTTACCCTTAATTATATTGGGACTTACGTGTTTAAGAAAGGAGCATAAAGAATGTTTGAAGTGAATAAACAATACGAGTTTTTTGGAAAGGTTCAGCAAATAACTGATTCTACCTATGATACTTACCCCTTAACTGTATTGACAGAAGATAATGAAGTTGCTGTTTTAAGGATCGACAAGAATGAACATTTATCATTGAATAAGTTGTATTATTTTAAAGTTGAAGGTATGTCTTTTAAAGAGCGAGTTCATCTTAGAGTTATCGAATATAAAAAAATGTCTGAACTTGAAGTATCAGACGAAAAAAGAGAGAAGCTGATGAAGTTTTTTTATAATCATGCTCCAGTAAATACAGTTGAGATAATGGATGATATTGAAAGAGTAATTGAAGAAATTGATAATCCGATAATCAAAGCAGTTACTGAAAGAATATATCTAAATTATAAAGATGAGTTCTATCTTTATCCTGCCGCAACCAAGTTCCATCATGCATATATTTCAGGTTTAGCATATCATACTCATTCGATGTTGAAATTAGCAGAAGGATTTTTGGTTGTCTATGATTTTCTCGATAAAGACCTGCTTTTTTCAGGAATAATTCTACATGATATATGCAAGATTTTTGAGTTTGATTCATATGAAGGAAGCAATTATACGATTAAGGGCAGACTGATTGGTCATATTTCAATGGGTGTTGTTTTGCTAGATAGAGTTTCCAGGGAGTTAGGTTATGAAGAAGAAGAGGAAGTCATGCTTTTACAACATATCATGTTGAGTCATCATTATTATGGAAACTTTGGTTCACCAAAGAAGCCTAATATTGCTGAGGCTTTGATGATTCATTTTATTGATAATATTGATTCCAAAGCATGTGTTTTAGGTGAAGAACTTGATTTAATCGATGTCGGTGATTCAACAGGACAAATTGGTGTTTTGGAAAGAGAAAGGTATTATAAACATAAATTGACAAGAAAAAAACTGTAGGTTATTTAAAATGTACCCTGTATTGTGGACACACAAAAAAAACTGTGTGTGAAGCAA
>CAZSVO010000021.1:0-28285 GCA_964610325.1 uncultured Candidatus Izemoplasmatales bacterium | reverse complement strand
AAGAAAGGATATATTTAATTAATCCTGTAATTCTTACAGCTTTAATTATACGTGCTAATTTGTATCAAAATGGGTAGTCTTACACAATAATGACAAGACATAGATTTTTAGAGATTTGAAATATTCTTTCAAGTCTTTTTTATTTTGTCTTACAGTGTATTGCAAAATAGTATATTTAGTGATACAATGTATTACGAGGTGATAATAATGTCTATTTCAATTAGAGTTAGTGAGAAAGAATCAAAACTTATTAAAAAATATGCGGAATTAAATGGTACAACAGTATCAGAAGTGATGAGACAAGCAATCCTTTCAAAGATAGAAGATGAGTTTGACATATTTCTTTATGAGCAAGCTTATAAAGAATATGAAGAAAATCCAAAAACATATACCATAGAAGAAGCTAAGAAGATATTGGATTTTTGATCATGTATAGAGTAAAAATTTCTGAAAAAGCGATAAAGTCATTAAAAAATATAGATAAGCAAATCGCAAGAATGATTATCGCTTGGATTGAGAAAAATCTAGAAGGAACTAATAATCCTAGAGATAAAGGTAAAGGATTATCTCATGATAAAAAAGGTATATGGCGTTATCGTGTTGGTAATTATAGAATTCTTGCAAATATTATTGATGATGAATTAATCATATTGGTGATTGAATTTGGTCATCGTAAAGATATATACAAGTAAAGATTGGTGATAAATATGAATGATATCATCATTAGAAAAGCAATTACTGAAGACGCAAATGGAAAAGGTTATGTACATTATAAAAGTTGGATAGAGACCTATACAGGTCTTTTTCCTGATGAAATCATGGAAAAGATAACTTTAAAACGAAGTGTTAAACTAGCAAAGGAACACCCTGAGAACACCTATGTAGCTATTTGGGATCAAAAGATTGTTGGGTTTGCTTGTTATATAGAATCTAGAGATACAGATTTAAAAAATGCAGGAGAAATTATGGCAATTTATATCTTAAATGATTTTAAAAATATGGGTATAGGAAAAGCGTTAATGAAAGTTTGCTATAAAGAGTTATCTAATTTTAATAGTATCACAGTATGGGTTTTGGAAAGTAACGAAAAAGCAATTGGTTTTTATGAATCTGAAGGCTTTAAAAAAGATGGATATTCAAAAGTAATATATACAAAGAAGACTGTTAGGATGATAAAAAAACCAACATAAAGTCGCAATTAAAATATGAACTTTTAGCATTATTTATAGTAAAGTTAGTATAGAGGTTATCAAAAACAGTGATAAAGTCCATAATGACAAGACAATATTTGCTGAAGTAGCTTCCAAAAGTTGGAGATATGGTATATTAAACCATACACTCTGAAGGGGAGATTTTTTTATATTATACCTCAATGGGGTATAAATCCGTTGACAAATAACCCATTGGGGTATATAATAATGGTGTAGGTGGTGAATACTATGTCTAATAATATTAAAATAGTAAGAAAAAACTTAGAATTAACACAAGAACAAGTTTCATTATTAACTGGCGTACCAGTAAAAACATTAAGAAACTGGGAACAAGAAGTAAGGAAACCCAGCGATTGGACAATTGACTTGGTTATGGATAGATTACTAAGAGTAAAAATGGAAGAATATGCAAAAATCGATGAATACACAGGTGTTTTGTCATTCTTAACAATAAAAGAAAATATAAGTAAAATAGCTAAAAATTATGATATTGAAAAAGTATATTTGTTTGGATCATATGTCAAAGGTCAAGCTACACAAAATAGTGATGTTGATCTATATATTGAGTCTGATTTGTACGGTTTAGAGTATTTTGAATTTGTTGAACAACTAAGAGAAAATTTAAAGAAAAAAGTTGAAGTTCTAAGTAATATAACAGTTCAAGAGTATTCGAAAATTGATGAGGAAATTAAAAAGTCAGGAGCGCTGATTTATGAAAGATAAGATATATATTGATCGTATCATTAAGTATGCAAAGAAAATTGGCAGATATATGGAAGGGTCGATACATTCACAGACTTTGAGAACAACGAAGAGAAAGTCGATGCAGTTATATTAAACCTTGAGCAAATCGGTGAAACAGCAAAGAAACTTTCAGATGAGTCAAAACAAATCTGTAATTCTATCCATTGGCCAAGTATTATTGGTTTAAGAAATATGATATCACATGAATACGAAGGTGTTAAACTAAATATCATTTATGACATTGCTACAGTAAATATACCAGAGTTGTTATCAAAACTAAAAAAATAATATGAACTATTAGCGTCATTTATAGTAAAGTTAGTCTAGAAGTTATCAAAAACAGTGATAAAGTCCATAATGACAAGACATAGATTTTTGAAACCCTAGTTGAGATTTAAACTCAGCTGGGGTTTTGTATTTTAAGGCATATGAGAATCGTTCGTTATTATAATAATGCACATAATCTTTTATGGACTGATTTACATCATTTGATTTACCGATATTAAAATCTAAGAATAATTCTTCTTTAATCCAGCCATTTAATGATTCATCAATTGGATTATCTGTTGATGTACCTGCTCGACTCATTGAGCGTTTAATGTTATAATCTTTAATGAGCTCGTTGTAGCTTATCGAAGAGTAAACGGATCCCTGATTGGTGTGCAAAACTGTAGGTTCTGTTAACTTTTCTTTTTTTATTATTTCTAAAACATCTAGTAAACCATCGTAGTATTGAGAAGTATCACCACGTCTACCGGATAATTTATAACTCAAAATTTCTTTTGTATAATCATCAAAGTAGAAAGTAAGTTCATAATATTTACCCTTTACATAAAGAGAAGTCATATCGGAAACGACTACTTCCAGAGGGCGAGATAAGTATCTCCAAGAATTATTAATAAGGTTTTTGTACTTAACCCTTTCATCGCCAGGTCTAACATATCGATAGTGCTTACCAGCAGAAATTATTCCAGCGTATTTACAACATAAATGGACATGATAATTACTCCAATTTACTTTGAAATGTTTTAATGCATAAGCTCTAATCCAGCGGTATCCATGAGAAGGATGCTTATGGTGGATTGCTTTTATAATAGCGATATCTCCATCACGTTCTATTTGTTTAGAAGAAAGATTATCTTTTCTTTTTACCCATTTATAGTATCCAGATCGATTGACATCCATCAGTTCACATAAGATCTTTATTGAATGATTAACACTCAATCTTTCAATGATTTGAAATTCCAGTTGTTTATAGAAACGTATTCCTTTTTTGCACCAGCTCCTTTCGTGAGATAACCTTTTTTTAATCGTTCAACCTCAATCTTCAATTTCAAGTTTTCTTTTTCTAATTCTTAAATTGTGGTTCTTGGCTTAAATGTTCCTTGTGGTCTTCCTTTCCCTTTACCACTTTTCTTTCCTATCTGACTTTTGAGACCTTCTTTGCCGTTTTCTCTGTAAGCTCTCAACCAAAAAACTAAAGAAGTAGGGGGATATATTATATTTAGTAGCACATGCCCTAATTGAGATTCCATTATCGAGATGATCTTTAACAATCTCAAATTTTTCCTCATCTGTATACAGATGATACTGTTTCTTTTTAACCAGAGTATCAATTTCTCCTTATCTATTAACTATAACAAAAAAAGTAGACTGTGTTAATCTTTTTAACTTGTCTACTTTTACTATACCAGTTCAAAAGTATCGGACCTTTTTTTCATGTAGAAAGGGAATTATTTCCCTATCTGCGTATTTCCGAGAGTCATTTAGAAGACAAAAACAGAACTTTTTCTTGCCTGTATGAAATTCTTATTCAATTATTTACACGATTACCTAACTATTTACACGATTATATAATGTTAAGGGTGGCTAACTCGAAGTAGATACATTGATACCTACAAGTAAATTTCCGATAACGTGATATAACAAAACTTAAAAAAATCAAAAAAAGTGAAAAATATATTGTTTTAAAAATCAAAATACGTGTATAATAGAGTTTTTAGAGGTGATACTGATGAAGTTAGAGCGTAAAATATATAAGCAATTGCTTTCGTGGAAAAATGAAAATGGTAAAACAGCATTACTGATCGAAGGTGCAAGACGTGTTGGAAAAAGCACAGTGGTTGAAGCTTTCGCAAAAAAAGAATACAAATCATACATACTAATTGATTTTAGTATTGCTAGTGATGAAATTAAATCGCTTTTCAAAAGATACGCATCGAATCTAGATGATTTTTTCTTTTTCCTAACATCAATCACTGGAATTACACTTTATGAAAGACAGTCACTCATTGTATTTGATGAAGTACAACTGTTTCCTCAAGCAAGACAACTGATAAAACATTTAGTGAATGACAACCGTTATGATTACATCGAGACAGGCTCTTTATTATCCATCAAGCGCAATGTTGAAAGTATTTTAATACCTTCAGAAGAAAGAGCAATCAGAATGTATCCACTGGATTTCGAAGAATTTTGTATGGCGCTTGGTAGAGGTGATGTTATATCTATTATTAAAAAGCATTTTGAAACTTTAAAACCTCTAGGTGAAATCCACTCAACGATTATGAAACTTTTTAGACAGTACTTGGTAATCGGAGGTATGCCTCAAGCAGTCATAGAATATTTAAACACCAATGATTATACAAAAGTCGACCGAATAAAAAGAGACATCTTAAAACTTTATAAGAATGACATTTCAAAATATGCAAAAGGATATGAACATAAAGTACTCAGTATTTTTGATGAGATCCCAAGTCAATTATCAAAACACGAGAAAAAATTTATGTTAAGTTCACTATCCAAAGATGCGAGATTTAGAGATTATGAAGATGCTTTTACCTGGTTAGATGAAGCTATGATTACTAATGTGTGCTTTAATGCATCAGATCCAAATTTTGGTTTATCCTTAAATCGCGATAGATTAACGCTTAAAATGTATATGGCGGACACAGGTTTACTCTTAAGCCAAGCATTCAGTGAAAATGATGAAATGCATCAAGAAGTAGCGAAAGCCATTATTCAAGATCGCCTTGAAGTTATTAATGGCATGATATTTGAAAATATTGTTGCACAAATGTTTACTGCCTTAAATAAGAAATTGTATTTTTACTCAAGAGCAGATAATCAAGACAGGTCAAATACAATGGAAATAGATTTTCTAATTATAGATCAAACTAAACCGACCAAAATATCAGCAGTTGAAGTTAAGTCTGGCAAAAACTATACAACATCATCATTGGACAAGTTTGGTGTCAAGTTCAAAGACAAGCTTGGTAAAAAATACATCATTCATACAAAAGGTTTAACCATAAAAAATGAAGTTATTTATTTACCGGTTTATATGACTATGTTTTTGTAAGGGGATTGTGATGGAATTCAATCTAAAATTTAATATAATAAAAGGAGATACACTTACACTAAAACTAATTGAAACTTGTGTTGGTGATGATAAAGTCATTCCATTTTACTATTATGATATATATCTAAAATCGATTTCAAGTCCAATTGGTAAGATCAGTATTCGTATTGGATACAACGAGCATTCTTATTTTAACGGGAATGTGGGTTATGAAATTGACGAACCTTTTCGTGGAAATGGTTATGCCAAAATTTCTGTAATGATGACTTACTCGGTAGCTAGGTTTCATGGAATGACACATTTGATCATTTCTTGTGACGAGGATAATTATTCTTCAAAGAGTGTAATTAACAAACTTGGTGGGTCCCACATTGAAACGATAGCACCTTCTAAAAATTATGTGTTTTATTATGATGGTATCCCCAAACACAGTATTTATAGAATTGACATTTAGTATCATTGTATTGTTAAACCGTTTGTATAGGGGTGCTATAAAAAATCAATGGGTGCTAATTTATATCAAAATTGGTAGTGTTACACACAAGCAAATGAAATAGCTTCTAAGATTTGTAGATATGGTATAGAAAACTATACACTCTAATGAAGGGAGCCGTTTATTTTGGAATCGCTTGACAATATACCGGTAACGGTATATTATATAATTGAGGTGATTCTATGAAATATCTAACAACAAAAGAAATAGCATGCAAATGGAATGTAAATGATCGAAGAGTAAGATTTTTATGTGAAGAAGGTAGGGTTGATGGCGCATTTAAAGTTGGTAAAACTTGGATGATTGCTGAAGATTCTTCAAAACCTTATGATGCAAGAAAAGTAATAAAAAAAGAATATAAGGGATTAGATTATGATTTTTCTAAGATTGACTCGATGAAAAAGAGCATAGACGAGAATAGATCTTTATCAATAAATGTTGTAAAATCACTTCGTGAAAAACTCATAGTTGATTGGACATACAACTCTAATGCAATAGAAGGAAATACGTTAACTTTGTCAGAAACTAAAGTAGTATTAGAGGGGATTACCATTGGAGGAAAAAGTGTTACTGAACATTTAGAAGCTGTTAATCATAAAGAAGGTATTGAATACTTAGAAACCATTATCAAGGAAAAAAAAGATTTAACAGAGTGGACACTCAAAAATATTCATCAGCTAATTTTAAAAGAAATTGATAATGATAATGCTGGAAAATATAGAACTGAAAATGTCACAATTAGTGGTGCGAGTCATATTCCACCAAATCATATGATCATATCAGAGTTAATTCAAAAACTATTTGCTGAATATGAGAAAGAATGGAATAACTATCATCCTGTTATAAAGGCCTGCTTGTTACATGGAGAGTTTGTAAAAATTCATCCATTTATAGATGGTAATGGTCGTACAGCCAGATTGGTACTTAATTTTGAATTGATGAAGTATGGATACACACCAATTGTCATAACAAAGGAAAGAAGAGCTGAATATTACGAAGCATTAGACATAGCCCATACAAATTTGGATTATTCAAAATTTGTTCGATTAATATCTGATTTTCTAATTGAATCAGAATTATTATGGCTTAGAATTATTAATTAAGAATCATGGTGAACGCTGATAAACTTCAGGGATCCTTAGCTCCACCATATAACAAGCATAGGTTGGATACAATATTATTCAGCCTTTTTTGTTTTAATAAGGCCTTTTGTCAGTTGAACAAGTTGCATTTGATGTGAATAGTAGCCGAAAATAAAGAAAAATATACTAGATTGATATTATGTTTACACGATTTGATTGGGATTTGCAAAATTACAAGTGAATTTACACGAATTAATTGAATTTCACACGATTACAAGTCTTAAATCAGCGAATACATAAAAAGCAAATCAATATTTAACTAAAACAATAATGGCGCAAACGCATATATGTTTATAAAACTAAATAAATAACATAAATACATTTGTAAAACTAAATATATGTGCTATAATATATATGAGAGGTGATTTGAGATGTCAATAATTTATAAAGGATTATTTGAAGTGCTAAGTAAGAAAAATATAGCAATATCAGAAATGTCAAAGGATTTGAAGATTTCATCAGCAACTCAAGCTAAATTTAGAAAAGGTGAATATGTTTCACTTCAGACATTGGAATCTATCTGTAAATACTTATCGGTTAATATCAATGATATCGTATCATTTCTGACTGTAGAAAAATCTTCTATCTTATATCAAAGATTAAGAGAAGAAATGTCCCACAGAATTAAAGGAAGTATTTATCATGAAACACAAGTACTATTAACTTATAACTCAAACCATATTGAAGGAAGTCGTCTATCATCTGATCAGACTAGGTACATTTTTGAAACTAACACCATTGGATTAGATAAGGATAATTCAATTAATGTTGATGATATTATAGAAACTCAAAACCATTTTAGATGTATTGACTATATGATTAAATCCGCTCTAGAGCCATTATCTGAAGCATTGATTAAGGATTTACATAAAATTTTAAAAACAGGAACAAGTGATGCTAAACTCGATTGGTTTAATGTTGGTGAGTATAAACGAAGACCAAGTACAGTAGGTGGTATAGAGACAACGAAACCTGTTAATGTTCAAAGCGAATTAATTTCCTTGATAGGTAAATATGAAATAAAAAAAGATTATTCTTTTGAAGATATAATAGAATTCCATTATCAATTTGAATGTATACATCCATTTCAAGATGGTAATGGTAGAGTCGGAAGATTGATTGCGTTTAAAGAATGTTTACGTCACGGCTTTGTTCCTTTCACGATTGATGAAAGTATTAAACTATTTTATTATAGAGGCTTAAAAGAGTGGAAAAGTGAAAAAGGATATCTTATGGATACCTGTCTGTCTGGACAAGACAAGTATAAGAAATTACTTGATATGTTCAATATAAGTTATGAGTAATGAGGGAATAAGATGACAAAGGAAGAATACTTAGTTAATCCATGTGGGAAATTATCCATACCATATTGGAAATACCTATTATTTAAACAACCCCCAAATATAGATATATTTCATGAAAGTGATTATCGTGAAGACGATTTATATAATAATGTAGAGAAATATTTTAGGCTTATACACTATTTAGAAAAGCCCTTGAAATTCCATCAATCAATTTCCGATATTAAGATTGCTCAAGACATGAAAGATTTAATATTGCAGATTAATCATTCATATAGCAATGAAAGGATTACTGTGAATATTGAGGATGTTGAGCGTTGGATAAATCATCCAACTTTTGATAAATCACTTTGGGTTAAAGTGGTTGTTGATGGTCATATGGTTGCAAGTGGTATAGCAGAATTTGATGAGAATACAAAAGAAGGAATTATTGAGTGGGTGCAAGTTCTCCCTGAGTATCAACGTCAAGGATATGGAAGAATGATTGTTGAAGAGTTATTGTATAGATTATCAAAAAAGGCTAATTTTGTGACAGTTTCGGGAAGACTAGATAATGATACAAACCCGAAACGGTTATACGAATCATGCGATTTTGAAGGATCAGACATTTGGTATGTTTGCTATAAGAATAAGAGGTGAAGCGTTAAATCTCTTAGGGTTATACAAACTTCTTTAGGGTGCCTAAAATAACATCAGAGGTGCGTAATTGTATTAAAATAGGTTACACAATCCATATTAATATGAACTGGCTTTCAAAAGTTAGAGAGAGGGTATAAGATATCCAATCAATAACTAGAGAGCCTTTCTTATACATTTCACGTCAGGATAAAATTAAGTTTATCTACCGATTGTGCAAACGAATAAAAAATTATCGACCGAATATGAGAACGAATAAAAAGAATATCGTTGATATTAAGTGATCGAAATGCTATAACATAAATGAAAGGACGGATACATATGAGTATAACTTTTAGTGAAATTAGACAAAAAGAATTAAAAAGAGAATATACCGATAGCATCTTAAAGACTGTTTCGGCTTTTGCTAATTGTGATGGTGGACAAATAGTTATAGGTATCGATGAAATAAACAAAGCAGTAATTAATGTCTTAGATTATGCAAATCTTAAACTGAAAATCGAAAATAAGATAAATGATTCAATTACAACAAGACCTCGATACGAAATAAAAGTCTTAAGCCATGATGACAAAAACTTATTAGAAATTCTTGTATATCCAAGGATTAATACACCCTATATGTATAAAGGGGTTGCCTATCAAAGAAAAGATACATCTACGATTCCTGTCGATCAAGTATCCTTAGTAGAATTGTCCTTGAAAGGAAGAAATATTTCATATAATCAATTAGAGATTGATGAAGACGATTTACAGTTCGCTGTTTTAGATAAGAAGCTGAATGAGGTTAGACCATTTTCCAACTTTAATAAAGATATTTTATTAACTTTGGGGTTATTCACAAACAATAAATATAACATTGCTGCTAAGTTGATTGCTGATAATAATAACTATATGAGTATGGGGGTCGATATGGGACGCTTTGGTAATTCGATTTCTGAATTCATTGACAGAAGAACCATTACTGGAAAATCCATACTATCGCAATATGATGGCGCTGTAGAAATGTTTATAAAACATTATTCTGAAATTGAAAAAGTTGAAGGGATTCAAAGGAAAAAAAAACAGCCAATACCTTATGAAGCCTATAGGAAAGCAATAGCTAATGCTATCGCACATAGAAATTATTTAGTTTCGTCAAACATTAAAATTGAAATGTCAACAATAGAATAGACATTATATCTCCAGGTGGACTTCCTAATGGTGTAACGAGAGAGAATTATTTGCAGGATAATCTATCAATTCCAAGAAATTCAATCATATCTCAGGTATTTTACATTTTAGGAATTATTGAAAAGTTTGGAACTGGTGTAAGAAGGATGAATGATGCCTATTTCGCTTTTGATAAAAAACCCGCTTTTGTTATAAAAGACACATTCATTAAAGTCATACTACCAAATGTTTTATTTAATGATGTTGACATGAATGAAGAAACAAGAGTACTGAACTTATTGGATATTAAAGTTGAAATAGCTAGAAAAGATGTCGAAAGTTTGCTCAGGGTTAATAAAACAAAAGCGTTAGATTCGCTGAATAAATTGATAACAGATGGTTTAGTCAAACCCGTTGGAACTGGTAAAAATATTGTCTACATAAAAAAATAGATAAGAACAATCGATTGCTTAGCCACTCGAATGTATTAAATATCGTGTTACATTAACGCCCTTTAAAATAATTGTATCTATTGTTTTATAAGGTTCTAAAATTTTTAAAGGGTGATAATTTGAACTAAAATAGGTACCATAACACAAATTCACCCGTAATCCGAGAAATAAATGGTTTTAATACACCAAATATCAATTCTTGGGTTTTTTATTTGAAGAAAAATATCAATTTTTGGTATATTTTGATGAGTAGAAAATATTGAAAATCATGTTGATATAAGGTTGTTTTAGGAAGAAAAATTTTAGAAAAACATTCAGAATAAAACTTTTATGTATGTCAACTTGAATAGGTTACACTTCAGTTATATCAGAGTTTTGTTTTGTCAATGTACTTATCATTTGACGCTTACAGAATAACCATCAAAGCTGATGGTCTTTTTTCTAAGAATAAGTTGCATAAGTAAGCATCAAGTGGTAAAATATAGTTAGATAGTAGGAAAGTAAGAAAATAAGAATGATATGAGGTGAATGATATGTTAATAGAACTGAGAAAAAAATCTCAAATTACGATACCTAAAGAAATCGTCAATGAACTAAATCTTGAAGAAAAAGATCAACTTGAGATTTCTGTAAAAGATGGCGTAATTGTGATTGAACCCGTCGCAGTATGTTCAAAATCATATATCCAAAAATTAGAAGAGACAGTAATGAGAATCAATGAAGATCCATCGAAATACAATGTTGGTCCTTTTAAATCTGTGGAAGAAATTATAAGTTACTTGGAAGAAACAGATGAAGTAGATAACAAGAAAGACAAAGAGCAAGACAGATGAATTATGAGATATTATTCGCGGAAGGATTTAAGAAATGTTTTTCTAAATTACATGATCAAGAAAAGAAGTTATTCTGAAGTAAATTATCTCTATTTATAGAGAATCACAGACATCCGAGTCTTCGAACGAAAAAATCCAAGGCAGTGTAATGCTATTTGAGTCTAGCATCAACATGTCGATAAGAGTCATTTGGAAATATCAAAATGAAAACATGATTTTGATGATTGACATTGGTCATCATGATATTTTGAAGAAAATGTAGTTTTTTATCACACTTCAGATTTTGGACACCATAAGTCAATTTGAGCACTCATGAGAGATAGAGGTATTTTTGAACCATCAACCCTATGCGTTTTAACGCATACTCAAACCAATATTGAAGGTGTGCAAAAATTCTTACGATTTAATGTAAGGGTACTAAAGTATTTGTCAAGGGTACTGAAAAAATGATGGGGTGACTAACTATAGAAAGGCAAGAGAGAAGTGAAAGACATAACAAAACACCTCTTGAAAAAGAAGCAGGTTTTTCAAGAAAGGAATTAATCAGTTGACTTCAGCCACTAAGTCAAATGACCAATCCTTTGGGATTACCCTTTTTATAGATGATGGTAAAGAGGTAGTTGCAACCGCCAGTACATCTGCTCAAATAACCAAAAACTCGATAGTTATAGCAGTAGCAACTGCAAAAAAACTATCGCAATCAAGGTCTTGGGACATTCCTTCTTCAAAAACTATTAGATATTTGTATTAACGAAAAAGGTAAATCACTTTGTTTATCTTATGATTATATAAGTTCAGGTAGGATTTGTCACAGATTGGGATTTGAAACTATCGGTCGATGGAGTTCATGCAATATGTTATAATTTGAAATGATTACTTTTATAGAAAGGGGGTATAGATATGTTTGGTGCTTATATATTTATCATACTTAGTTTGGTTATTATGATTTTACAAATCGCATTGGCACTTGGTGCTCCACTAGGTGAATATACTTTAGGTGGTCAGTACAAAGGGAAACTACCAAAGAAGTTACGTATTGCAGCCATATTTCAAATCGTCATATTGGCACTATTTGTAATGATTGTGACATCAAGAGCAACAATTGCATTTGATTTCATGTTTTCATTTTCAAAGATTGCGATATGGTTTGTCTGTGCATTTTTTGTGCTTGGAACATTGATGAACTTTTCTTCAAAAAGCCCTAAAGAAAAATGGACTATGGGTCCGCTGAATGTGATTGCTCTAATCAGTGTATTATTGGTCGCGTTCTCCTAATCGATCACGTTGATCTATAAAAACGCAGTGATGCGTTTTTAATATGTCTTTTTGATTGATCATATCTATTTTATATATATAAAAAATTAACGTTGGAGGTTTTAAAATATGCTAAAAAAATGGGTCCTTATCCTGTGGGTTGTTTTTTTATGCTTCATGGTCATTTCTATGGTTATAACAGTCGTCACATATAATCGTTCATTTCCAAGATTTGATAGACATGATGACACAATAAATGCCACATTAAGATATACAGACATTGAGTCTTCTTATCCAAGAACACTGACTACGTTTGTATCAGGTGATAACAACTTAAGAGGGTATATTTATCATCAAGATGATGCATTAGGACTGATTGTCATATCGCATGGCCTTGGTGGTGGGGCTGATAGTTATTTGCCTTATATGAAGTGGTTTTATGATCAAGGGTGGTCTATCTTTATGTATGATGCGACAGGTAGTTTTGATAGTGAAGGTGATTCAACCATCGGTTTTCCACAATCCGTTAAAGACTTAGAAGCTGCACTTCATTATATACGCTCTAATCAAACATTTGATGGTTTAGATATTTGTATCTTTGGTCACAGTTGGGGAGGGTATGCAGCAATCAATGTGCTTCATTTGGTTGATGATATTATAGCTGTCATTAGTGTTGCTGCACCAAATGATGCAAATACATTCATCTTTGATCAAGTCAAAGAAAGTATGGGTTTATTTGCATATACTCAAAAACCATTTTTATCACTTTATCAAAACCTTAAATTTGGCGCATATACCAAATTAAATGGTGTTGATGCAATCAACCAGACAGATGCTAAGATTATGATTATTCAAGGCATTAAAGATGAAATTGTCACCTATGATCATACAGCACTTTATGCCAAGCAAAGTCTCATCACCAATGAAGAAGTATCATTCATCTTAATTGAAGATGAAGGCAGAAATGGGCATCAACATTTGTTTCGATCTGATGATGCAATATCATATATTGAAGCGATCAATGTAAGTTATAGAGCACTTTATGATGCGCATCATGAAAACATTCCTTATGAAGTCAAACAAAGCTTTTATGAGGATATTGATCGGTATAGGGTACAAGCATTAGATGAAGCGCTGATGATGATGTGTCACGATCATTTCATGAATGCACTTGATCAATCATAAAATGTAATTTATTAATGACAGGTGCTCAGAATAAAAACTCAATATACCATTTTGAAAGAGCGACAAAAATCACTTCGTTTGTCTTATTTAATTTTATGATATAATCAAATAGATTATTATGATTAAAAGAGACATTTTGTGAAAAACATAGAGAAAATCTTACAAAGTGGATATTACATTGGACTAATTTTTTTGATTACGTTTGTTTCTTTGGCAAGTTTCAAAGAAACACCACCTTACTATCTAAATCTATCCAATATGATTGGCATGATGATGATCATCATCACTATGGCGATCCTTTATTGTAAAAATATATATAACGTATTACAATGTATTACGAAATGATAAAGATGTCTATTTCAATTAGAGTTAGTGAGAAAGAATCAAAACTTATTAAGAAATATGCAGAATTAAATGGAACAACAGTATCAGAAGTGATGAGACAAGCCATTCTTTCTAAGATAGAAGATGAGTTTGATATTTTCCTATATCAACAAGCTTATAAAGAATATGAAGAAAATCCGAAAACATATACGATTGAAGAAGCTAAGAAGATATTGGATTTTTAATAATGTATAGAGTAAAAATTTCTGAAAAAGCAATAAAGTCATTAAAAAACTTAGAAAAGCAAATTGCTAGAATGATTATCGCTTGGATTGAGAAAAATCTAGAAAGATCTAATGACCCTAGAAAAAAGGGTAAAGGATTATTTCGTGATATAAAAGAAATATGGCGATATCGTGTTGGTAATTATAGAATTCTTGCCAATATTCGCGATGATGAACTAATTTTATTAGTAATCGAATTTGGTCATCGTAAGGATATATACAAGTAAAGAATTATGATTGAATATGAATGATTTAATAATTAGAAAAGCAATTATTAATGATTCAAATGGCACAAAGGGTATGTACATTATAAAAGTTGGATAGAGACCTAAACAGATCTTTTTCCTGATGAAATTATGGAAAAGATTACTTTGGAGCGCAGCATTCAATTAGCAAAGGAAAATCCGGAAAATACCTATGTAGCTTTAGTTGATCATAATATTGTTGGGTTTGCTTGGTATTTAGAATCTAGAGATACAGGTTTAAAAAACGCTGGAGAAATTATGGCAGTTTATATCTTGAATAACTTTTAAAAGTATGGTTATAGGAAGAGCATTAATGAAGGCTTGTTATAATGAATTATCTAATTTTAAAATTATCAGTCTGTGGGTTTTAGAAAGTAACAAAGAAGCGATTGGTTTCTACGAACATGAAGGATTTAAAAAAAAGATTGACATTCAAGATTAATATATTCAAAGAAGACTGTTAGAATGATTAAAAACGTAAAATAAAATTTCATGTAAAATATGAACTTTAGCATCATTTTTAGTAAAGTTCATGTAGAGGTTATAGCAAAGTTAATTTAGAAGTTATCAAAAATAGTGATAAAGTCGATAAACACAGGACAATTTTAAAGCATAGTAACGATTCGTGTCTTTATTTTAGCAAATATTTCAACTATACTGTACACAGTGGAGGTTTACTTATGAATATTGGGAATAAAATAAAAAAATTAAGAGTTGATAGTCAAATGACTCAAGAACAACTTGCAGAAAAATTGCATGTGACTAGAAATGCCATTTCTAAATGGGAAACCGATAAAGGCATTCCAAACATTGATAGTCTTGTTGATTTGACCAAACTTTTCAACATAAGCCTAGACTCTTTGTTTTCAAATGAAGAAATCACAATAATAACCTTAGAGAACAAAGAAAACATTGAGTACACTAAGAACTTGGTGTATTCAATGATGTTAGTTATCATTTATGCATCTATTGGTATATTGATTCCTCATTATAGTTTTAAGTATGATCCCACTTCAGGGATCGCTGTTTTTGCAATTCTATTACCAATAAGTTACATCATTTTAGGTGTCATCAGCGTTTTGATTAAAGTGCGATGGCCATATGTCGTAATTTCTTCTGCATTAGCATTAACACCTATTTATATCTATTTTGATTCTCTAGCAACAATCAAACTTGGGTTTTGGGGAATAGTTTATTTGATTCTTTATTATGCATCTTACTTTATATTGTCTGGAGTAATAAAATCTTCTATGATTAAAAGTAATCCATTACGGTTAAAGAAGTTCTTCCTTATTACGTCTTCAGTCATATCATTAGTATACATTTTGCATACAACTATAGAAGCTATATCATTATATAACTGTTTTGTTTGCAGCGCTCCTTGGTACACTGTAGTTGTAATTAATACACTCTTTTACATAGTGCCTTTAGTAATTTCTTACACATTACTTATATATTTCAGTTTCAAGTATAAAAGAATAAATCAAACTCCATCTGTTGAGATTTTTTAATAGTATAACAACTTTGTTGCTTTGATATAGAATGTTTTGATAAGTCATCATTGGGATTAATCGCTTTCTTTAGTGTTCTAAAAATCAAACCCTGCTTTTGACTTCTAGAGACTTGATAACCTTTGACCTCATCGTTATAGAGATTTTTATATCACAGAAAGATTTAAACGGTTACGATTGAATCAAAATTCTTATACATCTGTAACCAATGGAATATTTTAATCCTCTTACGTAAATCCTCTTTTGCATCGATTAGTGGTTATTTTATTAGATATTTGAGAGATATATCAATCTCTCTTTTTTCTTATCTTACAAACCATATATAGTTCTTTTATCAGTATAATAACTGCTTTATGGCTATTCTATTCCGCTAATATTTTACAATTCTATTCTGCCATATATACCTGTATGCATATTAGTTTACTCCAAGCACAGGTTTTTAGTGTAAGCTCAGATTAGGTATGAATATTCATTCATCTATTGTATTATTCAATTTGATGAAATATAATATAATGTATCTATTTACAAACATATTGATGAAGAACATATTAATAGAAGATATATTATTTTTATCTTTTCTATGATAGTTGTAATGTAAAAGCATTGCTGTTAAGCATGAAAAACTTAAAGTTTTTTTATCAGTATTAACTTTAAGTTTAATAAAATGATTTTTTTAAGAAAGGAAGCATGCTAAGAAATAAGAGAGTTAACTTTTTTAGAGATGTAAGTGAAGAAATGGACCTCAATCAAAAAAAGAAGATAATTATTAAAACTTTTCGAGACTTGTGTATTCAATATGGTATTGATCATTTTTCTATGCAGACCTTAAGTGATTCTTGTGGGTTTCCAATCGGGACTATATACAATATATTTGAGAACCGAACTGAAATCTTTAGAGGAACTCTTAGATATTGTTATAATGTAATCTATGAAGGTTTAAGTACTTACGATCACTTTACAGTTGAGGCGTTGAAAATCAAGTTGCATTTATATATAAATAATGCTTTGAACAATAAAAATGATTTCTTGTTCTTTGATAGTTTTGAATGTCATCCTTTAAATCAGAGCAAGCAATATTTCGATGAGTTTACTATGCTTGGTGATTCAAGTATAGGAGCTTTAATGGAAAACAACACATTTTTTAAAATGAGTCCGTATTTGATTATTACTATTATGGTAGGGATAGTCTCAAAATCTATAAAGTATATTATATGTAACAATATTAAAATATCTGAGGAAAATATAAACAATCTAATTCAAGCAATTATCCGAGCAACAGTGATAGAATAGAGCTTTTCTTGGATTGTTTTTTTATAAAGAGCATAGATACTATAAATAATAATAATTGTTTATGACATAGTAAGGGTTACATTGATAGCAGATGTATATAATTTTGTTTTTAAGATGTAAAAAAGGGAGATATGTCCTCATGAAAATAAAAAGGGCTTTTAGTAAAGAACAAGAACTGGAATTTTTAAAAGAAGAGCAGGATTTTAACCCGAAATATGTAAGATGGTTTTATACTCTTTTTATTGCATTATATGGCTTTTTCGCAATAGCAGACAGAACTTATTATCCAGATGATTGGAAAACACTTTTTATAATACGCTTTGCGATTGTAATCCCAATCCTATTTACAGTTTTTATCTTAACTTTTAGTAAATCACTCTCTAGATTCCATCAATACTATATTTCTTTTAGTGTGTTTGCTGGGGGAGTGGGTATAGCTTTTATGCTGATTCTACATCCAGAGAACATAGTTTATTACGGTGGTTTGTTCATGGTTTATTTCAGTGGACACTTATTGTTAAAACTAAGGTTTTTTTATGCAACTATTTCTGGGCTAGCTATTCTTTTGTTTCAGATAATTGGACATTTGATTATAAACAATGAAATGTCAGAAATATTTATATATGGCACTTTGTTTTATTTAGGAGCTAATTTAATAGGAATGACAGGTGCTTATCAGTTTGAAGTAAAAAACAGAAAACACTTCTTATATGAGAGAGAATTAAGTCAAAAAAATGATGAGTTACAAAAGCACTTTAAGGATAAAACCGACCGAATCAAAGAGCTTGAAGAATCGATTAGAGAGAATAAAGATTTAACTGAAAAAAACAAAGAGTTATATCTCTTAACTCAATCTTTGAAGGAAAGTGAAGAACGATTCAAGATTTTGCATAACGCTTCATTTGGTGGAATAGCTGTTCATGAAAAAGGAATTATACTTGAGTGTAATCAAGGATTGTCTGATATTACGGGGTATTCAATTAATGAACTCATCGGAATGGATGGGCTTTTGCTAATTGCTCCTGGTTATCGTGATTTAGTTATGAGTAAGATTCTTGCTGGTTATGAACTTCCTTATGAAGCATATGGAATAAGGCTTAATGGAGAGATTTATCCATTAAAATTAGAAGCCAGAAATATTCCTTTTGAAGGAAAACAAGTAAGAGTAGTTGAGTTTAGAGATATAACTGAACTTAAGCAAAAGGAAGTAGAGAAAAATCAAACGGAAGAGAAATATCGGTTACTTTATGACACCATGATTCATGGTGTTGTGTATCAAGATAATCAAGGATATATCACATCTTGTAATCCTGCTGCTGAAAGGATTCTTGGTTTAACTCTAGAACAAATGCAAGGTAAAACATCTATGGATCAAAGATGGAAAATGATTGATGAAAGCAAAAACACTGTCACAGGTGAAAATCATCCAGCAATGTTAGCCCTAAAAACAAAGAAAGTCATTGGCCCGGTTGTTAGAGGAGTCTATCGTCCGGATTTAGATGATTATGTTTGGTTAAGAATTATCGCAACACCTCTGTTCTTGGAAGATCAAGAAGAACCAAATCAAGTATATGCAACTTTTGAAGAAATAACGGAACTAAAAGAAACTCAAGATAACCTTAAAATGACTTTAGAACAACATGAACTAGTCTTAAATTCGACATCAAGTGGTATTTATGCAATTGACTTAAATGATATATGCACATATGTTAACGAGAACACTTTAAGATTGCTTGGGTATGCAGATAAAAATGAAATGTTAAATAAAAACATACATAAGCTAGTTCATCATTCTTATGCTGATGGTTCAAGATATCTAGAAAAAGATTGTTTTTTGTTAAGAGTTTCTACATCTAATCAAATTGTTAATCAAGAAGATATTATTTGGCGAAAAGATGGAACGTTTTTTCCTGTCTCATATTCATCAACACCTCAAATTCAAGATGGTAATATTATTGGTTCTGTTGTAACTTTCTATGATATAACGGAAAGAAAAAAATTAGAAATGGAAAGGTTACAAAAAGAACAAGAACTCAAAGAAAGCGAAGAACAATTTCGTCTTTTAACAAACGAAATGCAACTAGGATTAGCTCTTCATAAAATGATTTTTGATAATGAAGGCAATCCAATTGATTATCGATTTATCAGTGTTAATAAAAGCTTCGAGCAGATAACTGGTTTTAAAAGAGAAAACTTAATCGGAAAGACTGTACTCGAGGTATTGCCTAATACAGAAGACTATTGGATTAAAGAATATGGAAAGGTAGTTCGAAACAAAAAGTCAATCCAGTTTGAAAACTATTCTCAAGATATTGGAAAGTATTATAGAGTATCAGCCTATTCACCTAAGGAAGGTTTTTTTGCAACGGTTATTGATGATATTACTGAAAGAGTTCAATATGAGGAATCTTTGAAGTATACTTTAAGACATGATTCATTAACAAACTTACCAAATAGAATATTTTACGATGAAAGAATAATTGAATTAGATCAAAAAAAGAATTATCCATTAGCTATTGTTATGATGGATATTAATGGTTTAAAGTTAATCAATGATTCATTAGGACAAGATGTTGGAAATATTGTTTTAAAGCAGTTCGCAGAAATAATTCTCACTCAGAAACAAAATGATGTTTTTGTAGCTAGAGTGAGTGGGGATGAGTTTATAATGTTGTGCCCAAACTCATCATTAGATTATCTATTGCAGTTTAAGCAAAGACTACTCGACATAATATCAAAGCAAAGAGTTGAAAATATTGAGTACTCAATCGCCATAGGGTTCGCGATAAAAACAAATGAAAAACAAAAGATAACTGATATTATGATTGAAGCAGAGAATGCAATGTATAAAAACAAAATTGTCTACGGGCAAAGCAAGCGTAGTACAGCTATAGAAAGTGTATTTGCGATATTTACCAATAAATATGCCTATGAGAAGACTCATTCAGAGAGAGTGGCTAGATATAGTAGAGCAATAGGGGAAAAACTAGGTTTACGTGATGATGAGTTAACTGAATTAGAGCTTGCTGGTCGATTACATGATATTGGGAAGATTGCGATTGATGATAATATTCTTATGAAACCTGGAAAACTCAATAACGAAGAATGGGAAAAAATAAAACAACATACAGTAATTGGTTATCAAATATTGCGGGCAGCAGACAAATACTCTAATTTAGCTGAGTATGCGATGAGTCATCATGAGCGTATGGATGGATTAGGATATCCAAATGGTATTGATGGTAAAGATATTCCTTTATTCTCTAGGATTATAAGTGTCGCTGATGCATATGAAGCAATGACATCGAATCGAACATATCGTGTCGCATTAAATAAAGAAGAAGCAATAAAAGAATTGGTGAAACATTCTAATACTCAATTTGATGCTTTGATAGTTGATGTGTTTATCAATAAGATTCTTCCTAATGAGATAAATGAAGAATGGGATAGATAATGAGTTTGATTATCATATAAGTATAGATCGCCCAATAATACTTTAAACTCTGGATTTTTATTAATAAGTAATTAGTTTTTATAAAAAGCAATTTTTTTATTATTTAACTTAGTAATTAAGCTAGGAGGTGTTATATGGACTACTTAAAGATTTTTGAAGAAGTAGTATCGATAATGCATAATGATTATGCAGGAGTAGAAGAGAAGAAAGATTGGGATAAACCAGATTTTTATCGGCAGATAATTCAAGAGGCAATGTTTGCTAATGCAATAGATGATTCCATTTTTTATGATTATGTTTTCAATTATCTTGCAGATTTTAGAGATGATCACGTTTTGTTTAGACATAAGTTTTATAATTATCAAAAGATTGGTTTTTATGTTAGAAGATACAATGATGCACTTTATGTAACAAAAATTACTAATGACCAAATTAAAATTAAGAAGGGTATGAAGATTATTAGAATTGATAATCTTGATTTGTCTTTTTATGAGAATAAATATTCAAGTTATTTTAAAAACAGAGCAAATGAAAGACAAATTTGGCAATTTGTATTGCAACGAGCTAATAGAGTTACGATAAGCGACCTAGAAGAAGAGAGAGAAATATCTGTTGAGAAAAATGTTTGTTTAATTAATCCCATTAACCCTTATGAAATTAAACTTTTAGATAATAATCTAGTTTATATGCGTTTTGAGGATTTTAATAATCCAGATCAAATATATGATCTGATCAATGCTAATAGGCTTTTACTTGAAAACTCAGATTATTGGGTTATTGATGTTCGGTTTAATAGTGGTGGTTCAGATAATGCTTATACACCTTTGTTGCCATATTTATTCAATCAAGATGAAAGGATCTTCAATGAGGATGTATTCTTCTTGATGAGTGAAAGAAATTGTCAGTTAAGACTTGAGATATTAGAAGAGTTTATTGCCAAAGGAAGTCAAAAGCCAGAAACTAAAAAGATGATAGATGATTATATCAAATATATAAGAGATAATTGGGGTAGGGGGTTTGTTAAGTATACTGATGAGTCAGCAATAGTTTTTAAAAAAGACTATTTCAAACCCAAAAAAGTAGTTATTTTAACTGATGTCTTTTGTTCTAGTTCGGGTGATCAGTTTGTCTATGATTGCCGTCAATCAAAAAAAGTTCATGTCATTGGTAGACCAACTTTAGGTGTGATTGATTACAGTAATCTAGCAAGAATATCTTTGAATGATAGTTTTGAACTATGGTATCCTACTTCAAAAACAGCGAATGTAATGAGAAACTCTTTTTTAGAGGATGGTGTAAAGCCGGATACATATATTGCTTGGAATCCTAAACATATTAATCAAGATGTTGATTTGATTGAAGCGATTAAGCACCTAAATTCAACGGAAAAATAAAATAATTGGTTTTGATAGAGATGCTGATAAATTCAAAGAAGACTTTGATGTATCGCATCTTTTATTAATTTTTTGATAATTTAATAATACTATAGAACTTCTCACATGCTCTTAAAGTCTGTTTGGTAAATCCGTTAAATGATGTACAATATATATAGGGATTAATTGACGAGAAAGTTATAGAATATTAATGAAAGGAAGATGGTAATGGATTGGTTAATACGGATGAATAGTGTGCTTGATTACATCGAACAGAACTTGACTAGCGAAATTGATTATGAGAGGATTCAAGCTATCTCTTGTACTTCAGGAGATTTGTTTCAAAGAATGTTTTCTCATATGACGAATATCTCACTAAGTGAATATATTAGAAGGAGAAGACTGTCTGATGCTGCTGAAAAACTATCATGCAATCATGGCTCTGTTCTTGAAACAGCTCTTTTATATGGGTATGATTCTCCTGATGCTTTTTCTAGTGCATTTAAGAAGTATCACGGAATAAGCCCATCGCAAGCAAAAAAGAGAAATATCACTCTTTACACTTATCCAAAACTATCCTTTCAAATCACAATGAAAGGAGATAGAAAGATGAAATATCGTATTGTTGAGAAGAAAGCATTTAAAGTTATTGGTCATAGCATTAAAACTTCACAAGAGGATAATTTGAAAAACATGAGTATCCCAAAGTTTTGGGATGACTTTAATAACTCACCAAAATGTGATGAGCTTATGAAACATAATCTGGATGATGTGATTTTAGGTGTTTGTTATGATGGGTTACCGGATGGAAGTTTTTCATATTTAATCGGTGTTGTGTCAACTTCAAATGAAGAAGGATTGGAGGAGTTGACTATACCTGAATCTACATGGGCTGTATTTGAATCACATGGAGCCATGCCTAATGCTATCCAGAAAGTTTGGGCAGAGATTTATGAAAACTTTTTGCCAACAAGTCAGTATGAACATGCATGTTTACCTGATTTTGAGTTGTATCCCAAGGGAGATGTATTGAGTGAATCGTATTACTCTGAAGTATGGATTCCAGTTGTAAAGAAAAGAGACTAGATTATAAGTGAGATATTAATAAGAATCGATTTGTTTCGATTCTTATTTAATTTGTGATGGGATGTTTATTATACATCTTTGTTTTGATATAATTGATTACAATAAATTAAAATCTTGATAGCATAAAGGATTAATTATGATTGAACGCAATGTAAAAGTTTTCATTTCTTCAACATTTAAGGATATGCATACTGAAAGAGATTATTTGATTAATCATGTTTTCCCTGGTATTAAAAGAAAAGCTCTGGATTTGGGGATTCACCTGTTAGATATTGATTTGCGATGGGGAATTACTGAAGAAGAAGCATTAAACGGGAAGACTTTGGGAATATGTTTAGATGAAGTTGAGAATGCTCGACCTTTCTTTATTGGATTGGTAGGGAACAGATATGGGTGGATTCCATCAGTGCTTGATGAATCCGCAAAGGAGTATATCGATGGGTTAGATTCCTCTAAAAATAATTTTTCAATTACTCATCTAGAAATTCTGTATGGTGTTTTGCAAACAAAGGATATGAATAAAAGGAGTTTTTTCTTTAAAAGGAAAATCAAGGAAATTGATAGTTTACCGGATTGTATAAAACAGATGTTACTTGATGAAGATATCAATAGCGTTAAACTACTTGAGGGATTAGAAAAAGACATAAATGATTATTATGGAGATTTATCAAAGGATCAAATTTTCTATTATGAACCAGATTTTTATGGGATTAAGTTCAATCTTGAGCAAGTTAAAAATGTCTTACCTCTAGAGTTTACGAAAGAAGAGATGCTAATAATATCTGCATACTTAAATGAAGATTTCGTTATTCCAAAAGAGGATTTTTCCAAACTCCCATTAGCTTTAATTGTGAAGTTAAGCAAGATAGGAGTAGCATACTTAAAGAATCTAGAAGCTTTTGGAGATATTGTATCTCAAGTGATTTACGAAGGTTTAGTTAGTGAGTATGGACTAAAAAGAGAGAAAGAAGAAAGCGATGAGGAAAAAGTACATAGAGCATTTTTACGAGATAGGATTCATAATTTTTCAGGTAGGGAAGACTTAATTGTAAAGATTTTAAACTCTGCTAAAGAAAACAAAATAACTTTTATCGAAGGTGATGTCGGTTCAGGAAAATCGAGTTTAATGGGTAAAGTAGCTTCTATTTTAGAACTCAATCAACAAGTTTTTTTCGTTTTTTGTGGTTTGTCTGAAGCATCTTCCAGTATCAAGGGTGTGTTATCTATTTTAATAGATCAAATTAGCAAGCATTACTCAATAAAAGGTTTAGATAATAAAAATCGATCTTACGAAGAAGATATTGAATTACTCTTCAATCTATTATTAACTATTAACTTTAAAGAGAAGATTTACTTCTTTATAGATGCGCTTGATCAGTTGTTACCAATCGATAATCCAGAACTTTTTAAGTGGTTACCTAAAGATGTTGATAATATTCACTTTATCTGTTCAACAAACAAAGGGGTTTTCATTGATCAAGCTAAGTACTTTCATTTCCCGATTATATCTGTACAACCATTATCATATCAAGAATCCAAAGAGATTATTCTAAGTTATCTACTGATTTTTAGAAAGAGCTTAAGCCAAGAGCAATTAACGTCATTGTTAAGTAAAAAGGCTGTTGATAATCCGCTCTATCTAACTACGGCTATTGACTTGATTCGAACCTTCCCCAAATATGAAGAGATAGATCAACTGATTTTTGACCTTCCTTTTGACGTCTTTGAAATCTTTCAGTTTTTTATTGATGATTTGCTTATCCATCATCCATCAGCTTTTGTTAAGGATATTTTATCATGGCTTTTTCTAGCAAGATATGGAATCATGGAATCTGATTTACTGATGCTCTATGAGTTAAAATATCAAAAACAATGTCCAAGATTGATATGGATAAAGCTTTATCAAAGAATTGCGTTTTACCTTACAAATCTCTCTGAAAACAAACAGGGTTTATTAACACCATTTCATCAAGTCTTCTCCAAAGCAATTGAAATCAAGTTTTTAAGTGATTTAGACTATCGAGTTGAACAGACGAAATATCTAGCTTTACTAGCAAATATACAGTTTAATTCTAGAAGTATGTATTTATCAAATTTAAGTCAATTCTTAGGAAGTTATTTATTTGAAGCAAGGGAATACTCAATGCTTATTGAAGTCATCTCAACTATCTCTAAGTATGATTTGAGAAGATCCCAACATGTAATCATTGAGAATTTAATGACAGATTGTGCGTTATCGGAAGACAAAGCTATTTATCAAGATTTAGGTGATGTTTTAACAAAACTTAAATCAGTAGGAAACATGTATAACATTATATATATATTGCTTTCTGAGTTTAATAGAATTGCGATGAGAGGGTTAACAGCTTTTTCTTATTTTTTAGCTAAGATGGTTCTTAGTTACAGTGAAGATTATCGAGGAAAAGATGAGAAAATCATCGGTTTGCTTGTTAATCTAGAAATGGCTAAGATATCATTTGAGATTTCTGGTTTAGAAGTTGAAGCAAAAAAATACTGTGAAAAAGCAATAGAAATATTCGATAATCTTAGCTTCTTTTCAAGGCTTGGATTTAGCTATGGAAACAAAGATTCTCTCTATATGTTTTTAACTGAATTACACCTAAGCAATAATCAAATAGATAAAGCAAATGAATACTTGGTTAGGACAAAGAACTATCACAACAAATCTTTTACATTTAAAAATTTAGGAAAGATAAATATTCTTAAGTATTACAATGTTTTTGTTTATCTGCTTAAGCAGTCAGGAAGTTTAAAAAAAGAAAAAGTTATTCAAAAGACAATTGGAAGAATCAAGAGAACATTAAAGAAAGAACCAAACAACATTGAACTGTTTTTAAACTATCTGGATTTAGAGTTTAAACTGCTTTTTTATGAACAAAACCCTGAAGAATATATCTTAAAATGCAAATCAATCTACAGTCATACATTAGCGGTTGCTGCGAAAGCCCCTTATAATCAAATAATCAAGCTTAAAATTGTAGAAGTTTTGAGTTCATTAATCTTTAAATTGTTAATTATTGGATATATTGAAGATTCAAAAGTATATCTCGATGCTTTAGATGAGGTAACTTATAAACTTACTAAACTCGATAATCTTAACAAAAGGTTTAAGTTAGCTAGATGTGATTATTTAAAGTTATTAGGAGATTATTGTCAAAGAACTCAGAATAATGATTTGATGCTAGAATTACAAAAACAAGCTTTCTTTTTATGGTTCGATGCTTATCAGTATCATTTCATTGCAAATGATGTTGCTGATTTGATTTTGCAATATGGGATAAATTATTTAAATGCATTGAATACAAATAGTAGTTATCAAGAGGTTATTGATACTTCTGAAAAGATAATAAGAAAAGTTCAAGAGACAGAGTATAGTAAGGTTTTGTTGACAGATGTTTTATATCAAAAAGCAGTTGCTTATTTTAAATTGTCCAATTTTCAAGATTATTATGATATGATTTTTACAGTTATTAATAGTTATGAGGAGTTGATAACTAGACAATTAGTAAACGCTTCTGCAGTTGGTAAGTATTTCAGTTATCTTTCACGATTTATAGAGTTTAGTATTGAAAATCAAGAATACAATTTGACTTTTGTCTTATTTTATAAGCAGATTAGTATATCATATAATAATGAAACAGATGTTTACTATTTAACAAGTGTAGAGGAGTCTTTAAACCAAATTAAGACTTATTGGTTAAGAGATTTCTTGGTCGAGTGTAATCCTTTAGATGTCGTACCCTTTCTCAAGAAGCTAGTAAGATTTATTAACTATAGGCTTTTTAGACCAAGAAAAGCCTTCTTAGAGAAAGTGATGTATATAATCTCAACCTTATATGATATCTTTGAGAAACATGATTTTAGTGTATTAGAACATAACTATATCCAAGCTAACCTATTGAGGTTAAGCAGTTATTTAATGGAACTAGAAGGAGAAAATTATCAAGAGATTGAAGACACTATGAAGAAAGCTCTGGGTTTGTATAAAGCGAATATATTAACCGATTTTAGTCTGCAACTTAAAGAAGAGATATTTATAGTTTATGCATTTCTAAGAAGAATTAGCATTAATTATCAAACTGATGAATACCTTTACATAATGAATCAAATAGCACTTGAATTATCGGATAATCAATATTCTTCCTACATAGTGAAAGAGTGGGTAAGAAATCATCTAATAAAAAGTAAGAAAAAGAAAAATTTCTAGTTTAAAGAATAGAAAAAACCCCCGATAGTATTGACATAGTATTCTTTGTAATTATATAATTAATTAAAATCAAATATTTACTCTAAATAAAACTACTTGAATAAATTTATTCCTTTTTAACGTGGTTTTTTTGATAGAGATGATTTCGACAAATAGGTTGTGATTGTTTGTCCGTGTTGATGTTTTTTCAAATAATACTTTTCTTAACATGGCGCGAATATCACGCATAACCTGTTTTTATTTTTGGAAAAAATTATATTTTGAATGGAGAAAAATATGAGAAGAGCATTTTATGTTTTGTTGATGGTTTTGTTATCATTTGGTTTTATTGGTTGTGATTTTTTTGGCAGCAGTACAACTGAAATTACAACATCAACAACTTCAACAGTAACCACAACCTCAACAGTAACTACAACTTCTGAGTTAACAACAACAACTGTGACAACTTTCGAATCTGCGTTGACAATGCAGTTGAAGTACATCTTTAATTTAGCTTTGGAAGCAGAAGCATTTGAAGGCACATACGAGGAATGGTTAGAAACTGTTAGAGGACCTCAAGGTATTCCTGGTGAAAATGGAAAAGAGGTTGTGTTACAAGTAGCGAATGGTTATATTCAGTGGCAATACACAGGTGATACTACTTGGATAGATATTATCTCATTAGCATCTTTGACTGGTGAAAACGGAGTAGACGGCAAAGAAGTATTAATGCAAGTAGCAAATGGTTAT
>CAZSVO010000020.1:0-28433 GCA_964610325.1 uncultured Candidatus Izemoplasmatales bacterium | reverse complement strand
CATCAGAGTGGTATGGTTATTATACCATATCTCCAACTTTTGGAAGCTATTTCAAGACGTTTTGGTGGAACCAGAGGGATTTGAACCCCCGACCCCCTGCACGTCAAGCAGGTGCTCTCCCGCTGAGCTATGATTCCATCATATTATATTATACACAATCTCTTTATTTTTACCAACCCTTTTTTAAGGTAAACTCTCTCTTAGGAACATAAACTTCAAAATCATAGATAATTAAAAAATCTAATACTATTGCAATCAAAATATAAAATGAAATAAAACTATAAAAAGAAGAATAAAAATGCTAGATATACACAAGAGAAAACTATAACTTAAACAATCGTGATTTGATTCCTACCATTCTCTTTCGAAATATAAAGACCCTCATCTGCTCCCTTAATCAAATCATTCAAGTCATTTATCTCATATTCTGGATGACTTACTCCACCTATTGAAATTGTTACCTTTATATCCTGATTATGATATTTGATTGAGTTTTCTTCTATAAACCTTCTAATCTGTTCAGCAATCTTTTTAAGTTCAGTTTGAGCTGCCCCTGGTAAAACAACCAAAAACTCTTCGCCACCATATCTTATTAAGGTATCGCCTTTTCTTAATGTTTGCTTCAATATTTTAGTAATATTTATTAATACTTGGTCACCAATAATATGTCCATATGTATCATTTACTTTCTTAAAATGATCGATATCAAGCATCAATATACCTAAAGGAGAGTTGGATTGTATACTATGGTTATATTCATCCCTAAGTCTTTCCATCCCATAACGACGATTAAATACTTTTGTAAGTGGATCAAGTATTGCTATTTGTTCTAATTTATCATGAGTTATCGCATTGTGTAAACCTAAAGATAAACCATGAGTATAAACATTAAGTTTATCAAGTTTTTCTTGATCAAAACTCATTGTTGAAGCCAACATTATTAAACCTAAAACACTTCCCTTATAGTTAATAGGTTCTAAAAGAATTGCTTTTGGTTTGAAACTAATAAGCCCTGTTTCAATTACGATATCTTCTGTAAAACCTAATATCACTCTTTTGCCTGTAGTAAAACTCCTATGAACAATCTCCATATCGATAATCTTCCCTGGTTCTTTTATCAAATAAGAGCTAGACACATCAATCTTTCCACCCTTATCAATCAACACCAAACCAGCTGAAGAGCCAGTATAATCCATCAAGTGATGTAATGCTTTATCGCTTAACTTCTCTAAATCAAGTTCGTTAGTGAAAATCTCCGTAAAATTTCTAATTGAAAACTCACTTTCAAATGATACTAAAAATGATTTTACGAGTTCATTAAAAGATTGACTTGATTCTCCAATTACATCTTCACTATCCACTGGAATTATACAATTATCAAGGCATGTTTGTGCATCAATATCACTAGTCTTTGCTAATCGACTATTAACATATTTCATTCTATCTGATAACAACTTCAGTCTCTTCCCAACAATCAATTTAGTCAATAGAATATTTACAAGCCCGACTAAAAAACCTGCTATCAAACATGCAATAATAAACCCTAAATCAATATACTCTTGTGGAACTCCGATGATATTTACAAATAAAGGGAATACTACTCCCATAATCAAACCAAAACCAATCATAAAGATTGCTAAATCTGTAAACACTTTTTTTGTTAACCTCATAGTAAACACCCCTTTGAAAGAATTATACAATAATATACCAAAAAATTAAACTCATTTTACAAGAATTGCTCTAACAGGTACTGCTTCTACACCTTTTATCTTAAGGGGAAGACAATAAATGTCATATTCTCCTGCTTCGATTGCCTTAAGTCTTAATCCTTCCAAAATTATGATACCAAACCCAAGTAAAGCTTTGTGAGTTGGATAGCCTAATTGATTGCGCTCAATCCCTAAAGCATCAATCCCCACAGCCCTTACTCTTTTTTCTTTGAGATAAATAGCTGCGCTTTCATCAAGATAAATAAATTCATAATCAAAAACATCAGTTAAACTGTTTCTTGTCTTAAAGATTACAAAATCATTTTCTAAAATTTCAAAACCTAAAATATCAGATAAACCTATCGAATTACTAACATGTGTCAAATCAAAAACCTTAGCTCTTCCAGTCAATATACTAAGATTCTCTGTATTAGAGTTTTCACCGTTTTCAATCATATGTAATGGATAATCAATATGAGTTCCTGTGTGCAAGTTCATTGTCAATTCGCTCTCATAGTTTCCATCTCTTTCAAAGGTATTCACTTGTTTAATTGTCGGATATTTATCTAACTTATTCTTATATACCATCATATTTTCAGATATATCCATACTTATATCATAAATCATCTACTACCTCCTGAATCAAATCTTTGATTCTTAATTTAACTTGATTAAAATCATCATAAACAAAAACCTCATGATGATAGTTCTTGATATCATCAATAATTTTCCATGAAGTTTCAATTTCATCCCACCTAGTGAACAAACTATCTTGCTTATTGATAATATCCAACAAGAGTTTTTCATAAGCTTCAGGCGTATTTCCTGAAGTTTTACATGCATGACAATAATCCAAAACAGAAGATACTACTTTATTGTTTAATCCAGCTTCTTTCACATTAAAGATGAAGTTTACTCCCTCTTCAGGTGCCACTTTAATGATCAATTTATTATTCTTATCAGAAAATGAACCTGTCGATTCACTTTTGAAGTTGATAATTATTTCTGATCTTTTTTCATCAAGCTTTTTTCCAGTAATCAAGTGAATCGGTACACCATTCCATCTTGAATTATCAATAAAAGCTTTAGCATAAACAAATGTCTCTGTTAAAGAACCTCTCTTAATGTTTACTTCATCCAAGTATCCTTTGTATTGACCCAACAAAACATCTGTTTTTTCAATCCTTAATTTCTTAATCACTTTTACTTTCTCATTCTTGACATCATGAGAATTAAATGTTTTAGGTTTTTCCATCGTAGTCAAAGCGACCATTTGCATTAAATGGCTTTGAATCATATCCTTTAAAGCTCCAATAGAATCGTAATAACCACCTCTTCTTAAAACCCCTTCATTTTCTTTTACAATAATTACTATCGATTCTATAGTCTCCCTGTTCCAAGTTTTTTCAAAAATAATATTTGCAAATCTCACTATTAAGATATTTTGAATCATCTCTTTCCCAAGATAATGATCTATTCGATATATTTGGCTTTCATCAAAATATTTCCATAACTCTTTATTAATCGCTTTAGCTGTTGGTAAATCTTCTCCAAAAGGTTTTTCAAAAACAATACGACTAAACTCATCATTTTTTTCAATTAATTTAGAGTTAGATATTCCCTTGGCAATGACTGGAAAAAGACTAGGTGGGACAGCTAAATAAAAAATTTTATCTATATTGATACCATTAGAATTTATCGTTTCATTAAGTTTAAAGTAATCTTCTAGATTATAAACATCTAGTTTAATATAAGTCAAAAAAGGAATTAACTTGTCCCAATTTACTTTAGCTGTAACTTCTCTTTTTGCTTCTTGAATATAATCTTCTAAATCACAATCCTTCCTTGCCACACAATAGATTTTTGTATTGTTTTGAAGATAGTCATGCTCAATTAAAGCTGATAAAGCTGGTATTAATTTCTTATACATTAAGTTGCCAGTAGAACCAAAAATAGTTATAATCTTTCTCATTTTTTCTTATACACCTTATGCCCTCCGAACTCATTTCTCATTGAAGCAACAATCTTCTCAGAAAAAAGTAAGTCATCTCTAGATTTATATCTAGCAAACAAAGAAGCAGCAATAACCGGAATCGATACCTTTAGTTTTAAAGCTTCTTCAATTGTCCATTGTCCTTCGCCAGAGTCATCTATTCTTCCTGCAATACTCGTCAATTTTTCATCTTTGGATAAGGCTGAAAGCGTAACATCCATTAATAAACCTTGAATAATTGACCCGTTTGCCCACACCCTAGCAACATCCTTATAATTTAACTCATAATGCGAGTGCTCAAGTAAATCAAAACCTTCACCAATCGCTTGCATCATCCCATATTCTATCCCATTATGAACCATTTTAACAAAATGTCCACTTCCTGATTCACCAATGTAAGCATATCCATCCTTAATTGCTAAAGATTCAAACAACCAACTGATACTCTTGACAACTTCTAAGTCGCCACCTACCATTAAAGAAGCCCCGTATCTTGCACCATTAACTCCTCCACTTGTTCCACAATCAACTAAAGAAATATCAAATTCTTTTAAATATTTATACCTTCTGATAGTATCTGTATATCGAGAATTACCACCGTCTATTATGATATCATTTGGACTAAGCATCCTTCCTAACTCATCGATTAAATTCTCAGTAGTCTCTCCTGAAGGAACCATCATCCAAATAACTCTTGGTCTAGCCAAAGAGGTTACTAAATCTTGTAATTTAGTTAAGACAACCAATTTACTATTTTCAATTAAATCTTTGTTGATAAATTTGTCATATCCAAACACCAAGATATCATTGTCAATCATATTCAAAGCTAAATTATACCCCATTTTACCTAAACCAATAATTCCCACTTGTCTCACTAATATCACTCCTTCATAAACATTATACCATCAAAGCAAAAAACATGATGTTTTTAGCACTAAAAATAGCATTCAAATCATGAGATTGAATGCTAAAAATTGTTAGTTATAAAGCTTGATTGACTGTTCAATAATATCCCAATACTTCGAAACATCAATACTTGTAGCAACAAAGATATTCTTAGGCAACTTCAAGTAATCAAAGACATCGATATTTGTCCTTCCATAACTTACTCCTCTTGAAATATCAATATCGCAGTGAACATGTTTCAATTCACAAACACTTGAGTCAATCAGATACGCTATCGTAACAGGGTCATGCAGCGGTGCACCATCAAATCCAAAAACTCTTTTTTGATTAATATTAAACACTTCCATTAACTGGACAAAGAGCTTGCTGGCTGAGTTATCTATTTGTGCCATTCTATCCAAAACATCTGGTAACACCTTAACTTGTCTTGTCACATCAAGTCCAAACATTTTTATAATACACCCTGAATTAAAAACAATATATGCTGCCTCAGGATCACAATTGATATTAAACTCAGCTGCAGGAGTGACATTACCGTTGTTAATCGAACCACCCATAACTATTACTTCATGAATACGGGGTAAAATCCTCGGTTCTATCTTCATAGCTAAAGCTAAATTAGTCATTGGTCCGGTTGAAACTATCGTAATATTCTCATCACTAGCAAGTAATGTATCAATGATAAAATTAAGCGCATGTCTGTTATCATACTCTTTTGTTAGCTCTAAAAAATCAAAACCATCTAATCCACTCTTTCCGTGGATGACCTCACAAACTTCTACTTCTTTAATCAATGGATAAGGAACACCTAAACATATGGGAACATCAATTTCTAAATATTGACATAAATTCAAAGCATTCTTGCCTGTTTTCTCTAAGGTTTGATTACCACACTCAACAGTAATACCTAAAAGTTCAAATTGTGGATGTTTTCCAAGCATCATAATCGCGATAGCGTCATCATGCCCAGGGTCACAATCAAGGATAACTTTTCTTTTCTTCATATTATCTTTCCTTCTTCCATAGAAAATCATCAATATCTTTTTTTGAAGGTATAGATTTTTGAGCACCTATTTTTGTTATAGCTAATGCAGCACCTATAGAAGCATAATCCATTGCTTTAGCAATCGTTTCTGAAACTATCAACTTTGAGATAAAAACTCCGATATATGTATCTCCTGCTGCAGTTGTATCGACAACGTTAACTTCTAAAGCATCAACTTTTATATTTGAATCTTCGCTGATATATACACTGCCATTTTTACCAAGTGTTAAAAGAATTGATTTCACACCTTTATCCAACAATAACTTACAACCTCTTTCAATCTCTAGTGAATTTATAGGGTAAACACCTGTTAAAATATTCATTTCAGTTTCATTTACTACTAAAATATCTACTAATGACAAAACATCTTTTCCTAAATCTTTTGCTGGTGCAGCATTTAAAACAGTTATCAAACCTAAACTCTTCGCCTTTTTCAACATGGCCAAAACATCTTCTAATGGCACTTCAAGCTGGGTTAAAAAGTAATCTCCATGATTTGCAAACCTTACCAATACGTCACAATGAGCTTTTATATCTTGAACACTATTAGCACCCGCATAAGTAATTATTCTGTTCTCTCCGTTTTCAACCAAAATTCCAGCAATTCCACAATAATGATCTTTTGTTACTAAAACATAATCACAACTTACATTTGCTCTTCTCAGGTCATCTAGACTCAAACCTGATAAACTATCAGTTCCTACACTGCCTAGCATTATGGTTTCAACTCCTTGTCTTGACAAAGCAAAAGCCTGATTAGCGCCTTTTCCACCTGGTGTCATTATAAATTTCTTACTTTTCATTGTCTCGCCTTTTTCAGGCAAACGAGAAACATCAAAAACTAAATCCATGTTTATCGAACCAAATACAAATGCCTTTTTCATAATCTCTCCCTTACTCTATCTTTAGAGAATACTAAATAATAATCTAATGAAATTAAATCTTTTGCAAAATAAATACCTTTAAAAAATAATCACTATCTTCAAGTAAATATTGATTATATAGGTGATTCATATCTAACTCATTAACCATGAAACTATATTCATCAAAAATATTTATCCACTCTAAGCGAGTGAACAGACCTAACAGATGTGTCTCTTGATAGACTCTTTTCTTATTTCCTTGTCTGATAAGATAAAACAGTGTTGCTTCATAATTGCTACTAGAGATTTGATGATTATTCTCAAATAGGGTAATATGAGTATCATCTTTCTTTCCGGTATAAACAAAGTTATTCTCTTTAAAATCTTCTTTGATATTAGCAACAATTATTAACAATCCACCTGGCATTAAATGTTGATTTGCATTCGAAATAGTTTTCCTTAAGTCTTCTAAACTTGTCATATAAGCTATGGAGTCTGGAATTATAACGACATCATATTTTTTTTCAATTTTAAAGTCTCTCATATCTTTAAGTAAGTAATCTACTTCTGGATTAAGCAATATAGCTCGTTCTAACATCCCAGGACTTATATCAACACCTGTGACTTTAAATACCTGCTTAAAATGATAATCATGTCCCCCTGCTCCACAACCTAAATGTAGCATGCTAATATCTTCTTTATCTAAAACTTTCAAAATTTCTTGAATATAGACATTTGCTTCTTCTTGATAACTTTCCTTTGTACCTAAAATTTCATCGACCCAAGCTAGCTCATTATAAGCCTTAAATCCCATAGTCTTCTCCTTCTTTTTCTAAACGTATAATCAATTTAGCATAATCAATACAAAACTGCATATCCTTAATCCCTAGTTTTGTTTTGTAATAGTGATATATATCATTGACCCTTGAGACCCTTTCTAGCATCTTAGAAGCTGTTGTATTTGCTACATCATAAACACTATGATAGCCTGCATCTAGAAAACTCTTTGCTGCTATTGCACCTACTCCGTTAATCCTTACCAAATCACAAAGTTCAAACAATTCAATTGCTCTAGTCTCATCAAGTCTAATTTTTGAAAAGAAATCTGAATTTAATCGATTTTCTAAAAACAAACTATAATAGTCCCTAGAGTTCAAAATATCGAAAGTTTTTAAAGCAGTCAAAACGCCTTCATCAAGATAAAGAAAATCCGATATTTTAACAACTGATGGCGCCAAACTGCCAATTTCTCTCTTTAAGATTATCATTAAATCTTCTTTTAGACCAGTAGAGATAATCAATTGATTAAACCTTTTCTTCGAAGAAAATATCTCCTTTAGACTTTGCAAATTATTGATACCATGCTTTGCTAATGAATCAAAATAATAATCTACATTTTGCAAAAGAACTCTTCTGCTTGGCAACAAGTATTGAGTCTTAAGTATTTCTTTATATGCCATTAAAGAAATCTTGCTTAAATCAATGTCATAATTCATCTGATTATCTCCTAGTCTTTATAGACTAATTATATCATCAAATCCTTTATTTTAAAGATTTAAACCAATATTTCAAAACATACTATTATAAATTTAACACCACAATTTTATGTGGCGTTTTTCTTAGTTTATATTCTCTTGTTTAACCTTATATGACAACTACTCAAATGGTCATCAACCAAACCAACAGCTTGCATATAAGCATAGATAATAGTCGAACCTACAAAACTCATACCTCGTTTCTTTAAATCTGCAGATAATCTATCTGATATCTCTGTTCTAACAGGTATAGTCTTATATGTATCATGATGGTTGACAATCGGTTGATAGTTAACAAAAGCCCAAAGATAATTGTCAAAACTTCCAAACTCTTCTTGAATCTTTATAAATACTATTGCGTTTTTTCTAGCAGAGTATATTTTAAGTCTATTTCTAATAATGCCTTCATCAGCTCTTAATATCTCTAACTCATCATCTGTCATTCTTGAAACTAATTGCGGATCAAACCCTTTAAATGCTCTTTTATACCCAGGTCTTTTTTTAAGTATCGTAAACCAGTTTAAACCAGCTTGAGCTCCTTCTAGTATTAAGAACTCAAAAAGCATATTATCGTCATGAACTGGTTTTCCCCACTCAAAATCATGGTATTTCGCATATAATTCTTCACCATTTTTATTCCCAAAACATCTAAAAACTTCTGACATAATACTTTACTCCATTCTATTTTAATATCTCCATAACTAACGAATCACAATATGGCTTGAAACCAATCTTCATATAAATGCTGTTTGAAGTTGGGTTTGATAAATCTGTATATAATGTAACCATCTTCTTTTCCTGCATTAAAACTCTTGTGGTTCCTTCTACTACTTTTGAAGCAAAACCTTTCTTTCTTAAAGTTTTAGGTGTATAGACCATAGAAACTGTTTCACTGTTTCTTAATGGCCTTGTTCTACCCGCCATTGAAACAAGCCTTGCTGCAACTTCAAGAACAAAAAGGCGGTTATTATCAATATAATCTAAAACTATTTTATCTGATTCTTCAAGTTTTAATTCTTCACCAATCTCTTTATAAAAGTCATTAATCCAAAACCTCAAGACTTCAAAATCATCTCGTTTAGCTAAACGAAAAACTTCTGTTTTACAATAATCACTTAAGATCTTGTCACAGTAATAAATTCTTTGTTTCATTACTTCAACCAAGGGTTTGCTAATAAGTCTTTGAAAAACTTTTGAATAGATCAAACAGGTCTCTTTTTCTCCAATAATACCAGGATAACTTGTTTTTCTTAAATAATTAATCATCTCAATGTATGGGTCTTCATTGAGAGTGTTTGCAGATATTATTAATTTCTTCCCTGCTAAAACACCTAATAGTAGCATCCCATTGATTTCAGATGAAACAAAGAAATCACTATCATTATTAGCTTTTTGTGCAACTCCAATAATTAAATTATTCTTTATTTCATTTTTTTCTAGATACTCAAGATGACTGTTTAAGAACTCTTTATTGTTGATATACTCTTTTATCATTTTTAAATATAGGTTAAATCAATAAAACCCTTCCTCCAACTTTAAAAATATTAGTAAAAAAAATTTTTCTTTTAATGATTGATTATCTAGATATGCTATCTTTATCTAAAAACAAAATATCACCTATGAAATATAACACTTGAAAACAGTAAAATATAGTAGCAACAAATCATTAAGAAGTTATCATTTTAACAATTGGTTATGTATCAATCGGTAATGAGGATGGTAATTCTCTCTATAAGTTGTGCTATGATGTATTGCTTTGATACCATCATCTAAATAGTCTTGAATAAATCTTTGATAAGAAGCAAACTCTTTAGAGTTCTTATGATTTAGTCTTCTCAACAACAAATCGATTTGCATCCTGAATCTCTGATTCGCTTTATTATAATCAATCCTTTGATTCATCGATGCTAAAAACATTTCAACCAAAGTATCTTCACTGAACAACTTTGGAATCGAACTTAAGTATACTCTTGAGTAACAAAATCCAATATCTTCAATAAACGGATATATTTGATATGATTTTACTTCAACCATTTCTTTATTAAGATAATCTAATAACTGCTTCTTACTTGGTTTTTGACTGAAATGGGCTGGCCCATAACTATTTTGAAAAAATAGTTTCACCCAATCCTCTATTTTCATCAAGGGATAGCGTTTCTCTTGAATCTCTATATTTTGAAAAGCCTCGATCAAATCTACTTTCTCACTTCTTTGCATCAAGGAATAGTATTCTTTCCAACTATTTAAATCATCTAAGAATATTAAAACATCTTCTAAAAATAAATGATCGTATTTTTTTCTTTCATCTAAAGGGAAATAATGCTTTTGATTGTGATAATTTATCGTAAATCCTGAAACTACATCGACTTCAACCTCATCGATTAGGTATTCAACAAAATATCTTGTATTATAGTTTTCATTAATTAGTTTTTTCTGTCTAGAACCGATTGTGTCCAAAAGAGTTACCACTCTTTCAATATCACATTCACTAACAAATAGATCTATATCGGTACAATCATCAACTATCCCTCTAAAATATAGCATCATAGAAGAGCCTAATACCCAAGTAATATTATTCTTGTTAAATATATTCGCAATTCTCTTCAAACACTTGAGCTTCATAATCATTGAAATCTCTCCTCATGATTTTTCAAACTTATTTTCTTACTGATTCAATATACCATATATACCTCTAATTGAAAAGATGTCTTATCATATGAATGATGTTAAGTTAAAAAGTTTTCAATATTTTTCTTTGTTTTAATTATCTATAATAGAAAAAACGACTTTATTTTTAGAATATGATAAAATATAATCATATCAAGATATTTTATTGACGAGGAGTTTGTATGAATTTAAAAATAAGCCTAGAAAAACCATCAGATCAACGTGACGTAGAAATCATTACAAGAGAAGCTTTTTATAATCAAAAAGACTTAGAAGAAAAAGGTTTTGGATGTTCTGAACATTATATGGTAAATCAATTAAGAAAAATTGATGGCATAAAAGAATTGAATTTTGTTGCTAAGATTAATGAGGAAATTGTTGGACATATAATCTATAGTAAAGCTTACATTGAAAAACCAGACAACTCTAAACTAGACTGTCTTTGTTTTGGTCCTTTGACTGTTAAGAAAAAGTATCAAAACCAAGGAATTGGTACTACATTAATGAAATACTCAATTGAAGCAGCAAAACAACAAGGCTTTGGAGCGATCCTTTTTTATGGTCATCCTAACTACTACCCTCGTTTTGGCTTTGTAACTGCAGATAAATTCAAGATAACAACTCATGACGGAAAGAACTTCGATGCTTTCATGGCTATGGAACTTAAACTAGGTTACTTAAAAGGTGTAGAGGGTAGATTAATATTATCTAAAGTATATGATGAAGAAAAACACCGAGATGAAATTATTGCTTTTGAAAACTCATTTATATCAAGAAATACTTAAAAGTCTTTGTCTTAAATTACTCTGCTCTGCTTTAACTAATCAGAAAGTTATTAAAGAAACTATCTAAAAACTATTTGATTTAAGTGTTTTTGACATTTAATCAGAAAATACAAATATTTCAAAATCAAGAAAGCACTTTTTTCTTTACTTTTGGCTGATTTGTGGTAGACTTAATTGTTTGGTTACAACAAGCAAACAATCAAAGATAAGGATTTGAAATTATGAGAAATAAAAATATAATAAACGTCGGAGTCATCGCTCACGTTGATGCTGGTAAATCGACTTTGGTTGATGCCTTGCTAAGACAAAGTGGTGTTTTCCATGAAAATGAAATAATGATTGAACAAGTTATGGATAGTTTTGATATCGAAAGAGAAAGAGGCATTACAATATATTCAAAAAATTGTGCTATTGAGCATAATGGAACAAAGATAAATATTGTTGATACTCCTGGACATGCAGATTTTTCTAGTGAAGTAGAAAGAATTATGAATACTGTCGACACAGTCATTCTAATTGTTGATAGTTCCGAAGGACCAATGCCACAAACCAAAGTAGTTTTACAAAAATCTCTACAGATTGGGTTAAGACCAATAGTTTTTATCAACAAAATTGATAAACGAGACGAAAGAGCTGTTGAAGTAGTAGATATGTGTTTTGATTTATTTGTTGAATTAGGAGCAAGTGACTTACAACTTGATTTTCCCATAGTTTATGGTGTAGCTAGAGATGGTAAAGCTATGAATAACATCGAAGATGAAAGTGAAAATCTTGAACCATTATTTACTTGTTTATTAAATCATGTAAAACCATATCCTGACAATTCAGATGAGCCTTTACTTTTACAAGTTTCTTCATTAGCTTATGATGACTACTTAGGAAGACTCGGTATCGGTAGAGTAAAAAGAGGAACAATCATCAATGGTAAATCATACAAGTTAAGCAAAAGGGATGGAAGCGTAGTAACTGTAAAAATTACAAAATTATTTGTTAATGAAGGTTTGGCTAAAGTAGAGAAGCAAGCTGCTTATGCTGGGGATATCGTTATATTCAGCGGTATTTCACATATTTCAATCGGTGAAACTCTATGTGATGAAACTAAGATTGAACCATTACCAATGATCGAAATAGAGAAACCAACCCTCTCAATGAATTTCTTAGTAAATGATTCTCCTTTTGTAGGACGAAGTGGTTCATTAGTAACAACAAGACAAATCCGAGCAAGACTTATGAAAGAACTTGAAACAAACATAGGTCTTGAGGTAGAAGAACTTAAGCACTCTGATGGATATAAAGTAAGCGGACGAGGAGAGTTGCACTTATCAATTCTTTTAGAGAGAATGAGAAGAGAAGGTTTTGAGCTAAGCGTATCAAAACCAGAAGTCATAATCCGCATGATTGATGGTATAGTACATGAAGCTTTTGAACTGGTCATTGTCAATATACCCGATGATTATGTAGGAAGTATTATCCCGCAATTTAATTCGAGAAAAGGTGTGATGAAGACAATGTCTTCTGAGAATGGTTACACTATCCTAGAGTATGTAATGCCAACAAGAGGCTTGATTGGATACCGTAGCGAGTTTATTAACACCACAAGAGGTCAAGGATCGTTGCTTAGGTCCTTTGATTCATACAAACCTTATGCAGGTGAGATTGAAAAAAGAAAAAATGGTGTTTTCATCGCCAAAGAACGAGGAAAAACCATGGCATATAGCTTGTTTAATCTTTCAGAACGCGGGAGAATGATTGTTGGTCCAGGGGTTGAAGTATATGCTGGTATGATTGTGGGCTTTAACTCTCGCAACAATGATTTAATCGTCAATCCTTGTAAAAACAAGAACTTAACAAATATCCGCTCAAGTAGTTCTGATGAAGCGATAAAATTGCTTGACCCCTTGAAATATACCTTAGAAGAAGCATTAGAATTCATTGAAAGTGATGAACTTGTTGAAATCACTCCAAGTGATATCAGGCTCAGGAAGAAAATCCTTGATGAGAATGAAAGAAAGAGGTTTAATCGTTCAGCAGGTAACTTTGAATAGTCTATAAGCAAATCCTTATTTAATGACTATAATGAGGATTTGCTTTTTATTTAAAATATTCAAATGTTTTTAAAAAAAAATCAATATATTCATATATTGAAACAAAAGCTTGATTGACAAATTTGAGTTTGGTGTTATAATTTGTTAACAAAAGAAAAAAACTTAAAAAAGCAATTAGGAGAGAAAAATGATAGAAAAAGCTCAAAAAGAGATTTTAAGACAAAAGAAACTATTCATTTTCGATTTAGACGGAACTATTTATTTGGATAATGTTTTGTTTCCCAAAGCTTTAGATTTGCTAGAGTTAATTAATTCTAGAAATAATAAATATGTCTTTTTAACCAACAACTCATCTAAGAGTAGTGAGCAATATCTTGAAAAACTAATTAAACTTGGAATATCATGCGATAAAACAAATATAGCTACTTCTACTCAAGCAACTATAGAGTACTTACAAAATCACCACCCCAATGAATCATTCTTTATTGTTGGAACCAAGGCAATGATTTCAGAGATTAAGGAAGCTGGTATTACATCTTCGACAGAATACCATCCTAATCTAGATGGAGTTATCTTAGGATATGATACCGAACTAGTTTATGAGAAACTGGTAATTGCCTCTAAATTACTTACCGAAGGGAAGAAATATATCGCAACACATCCTGATTTGGTTTGTCCGGTAGAATTTGGCTTTGTCCCTGATTGTGGTGCTTTTGCAAAAATGCTAGAGTATGCAACTAATAGAAAACCTTTAGTAATAGGTAAACCAAAAAGTTTAATAGTAGATATGATCCTAAAAAAAACCAAAACAGCACCTGATAATGCTATTTTAGTTGGTGATAGATTATATACAGATATCGCCTGCGGAAGAAATGCTTTGATTGATACTTTGTTGGTTTTAAGTGGTGAAACAAAATTAGAAGATTTAAAAGATTCCTCAGAAAAACCAACATTTATTCTCAATGATGTTGCTTCACTTTATGAAATACTCAGTTCACTTTAAAGTGGACTTTTTTTATAGGTTTATCAGTAGTTTAAAATTGAATATATTATCTTTATGTGAAAACTCTATTAAAGAATCGTATTTTTTAGCAAAAGCTAAAATACTCATTATACCAATTCCATGATCTTTCTTATCGGTCACAGGAATACCTTGTTTATTAAACTTAACATCTAATGAGCAAGTATTAGACATATCGATGATGATTTGGCTTTTGCTATAGCGGCTTTTAAGATTGATAAAGCATTCGTTTACTTCATTTTCTTTTAAGCAAGCATTAATCGCATTCTCTAACCCGTTTGCATATACTACTGCTAACTCGGCATTGTTTATATTTAATGTTTGAGGGACTTCTACCATTGGCTGAAACTTGATTGAATTTTTTTCCGCTAAATCAAAATAGTAACTTAATGTAGCATTAACAGCTACATTGTCACAAAAAACTCTAGTGGTTGTTTTCGTTAACTCACTTTGACAAAACTCTAGAAAATGAATCGCTTCCTCGATATTGCTATTGATTAGATGTTTACTGATGATTCTTAGCTGATGTCTCATGTCGTGTCTTAAAATACTAATTTTTTCTTGAGCTGCTGATACTGTTTCTGATTGATTGGCAATCGCATTAACTTGAGTCGAAAGCAATTGCTTATCTCTTTGAGATTCAAACTTGGATTGGATTTCTAAAAAAAACCTAAAAATTATTAAATAGATAAAACCAGATAATAGTATCAATATATACATATGAGGAAAATACTCAGGTCGTAATAGAAGACTTACAGGAACAAATCCAACATAATAAGTTAAACTATATGATAATATTAAAACAAAAGATAATGTCCACCATCCCTTATCTAATGTTTCTGCCATTTCAATGAACTTGGGTTTAACGAACTTTAGAAACAGTGGCATCAATAATATAAATGTAGCTACACGAATCAAACCATCGATTAATGGTGTGTCGACTCCATATAATAAATGAGATACTAACAACCCATTGGCAATAGCAACATTGCCAAAAACTTGACATGTTAAAAACCCAAATAGGACTTTAGGTCCTTTATGGATGGCGAAGTAAGAAAGCAAAATAAAGTAAGGTAAGATTAAAGTGAGAAAGTAGTATTTAACATAAAACTCAGTCAGTCCAAAATAAACGATTACCAATGCGTTTATTAAAGTGATAAAAAATGCCCCGAAAGCGATTACGATTGTATTGCGTTTTATCGGTTTTTTTAAAGGAGTTATTGAGATGAAAAGAAAACACAAAAAGGCTTGAGAAACAAATAGCCTAAAAATAGCTGGACTAAACAATAGATGAATCCTCCCCTAAAATGTATTTCATATAATAATCTGTCAACTCAGCTCGTCGATTCTTAGCTATCGGAACTAGAAAAGATTTTGTCATTAAAAAGAAATCTTTTCTAATTCTTCTTACATGTTGAATATTGACAACAAATGCTCTATGGGTTTGAATAAAATTATGTTCTTTAAGCAACTCTTCAAGAGCTAGAGCAAACTGAACTCTAATGTACTTGCTTAATATGGTTTTACTTATTGTTTGAAAACTCATTACATGATTAGTATATTCAACATAGATGATATCACTATACTTGATTGGAATAATTCCATCTGGTGTATCTGCAAAAAATACTTTATCTCTTCTTTCAAGGATGAGAACAGCTTTGTTTAGCGCATCATATAATGCGCTTTTTTTTACTGGTTTAACAAGATACTGCAAAGCAGATAATTCATAAGCATTCAAAGCATATTCTTGTGAGTTAGTAAAAAAGATAATCGCTGCATCCTTGTTTTTACTTCTTATTATCGATCCGATATCAATCCCAGAAAACCCTGGCATCACAATATCGAGTAAATAGATATCAGATACATTCCCTGCTTCGATTGTTTTTACAAGACTCATAGATGAGTTGAATGTTTGAATAGAGATTCTCTTTTTTCCATAAGCATAACCTTCTAGCAAAACAAGTATCTCTTCAATTTCTTTAATTGAATCATCACAGATAGTAACAGTCAACATATTTTTTCCTCAACCTTAACAATATTTATATTTTAGCACAAATTCTAAGTTTTTAAAGCTCTTTATCTTTTTAAGTGCAAATATTGCCTTATAAGTGAAAATCATGAAAAAGCGTTTACATTGTGATAAATTGAATCCAATAACTAAATTTTCTAAAAAAAATATAAAAATATAAGGAGAAATGATTTATGAAGAAGTACAAAATGAACTGGGGTAGAGCCGCACTAATTAGTTTGCCTTTTTTTGCAATAACTATTTTTTGGCAAGCTTATGATTACATCGTACCATTGATACTGACTAGACATTTTCATATCAGCACAATGGGTTATAGTATTATTATGTCAATTGACAATGTTGTCGCCCTAATATTTTTACCTTTATTTGGTGCAATTTCTGATAAGATAAATGGTAAAATGGGGAGAAGAACCCCTCTTATTCTTTGGGGAACAATTGGTGGTATCTTTGGTCTTGTAGCAATGAATCTAGCTGATGGCTTGCAACTAGCATACTCATTGGAAGTTATGAGCACTGGTGCTTTTATATTCTTCCTAATCGGTTTGTTAATAGCTGTATTTAGTATGAGTTTATTTAGAGCTCCTGCTACTGCATTAACAGCAGATTGCTTTATCAGACCTTTGAGAACTAAAGCAAATGCTATGCTTAATCTTCTTGGGGGATTAGCTGGGGTAACATTCGCTCTTTTAGGTAGAGCTCTTCTTTCAAGAGGCCTTTCCCTGACAATATCTTTTGTTATTGTCTCGATGATTATCTCAACAGTTATTTACCTAATTTTATTCAGAGAAAATAAAGCTGTTGCTGAAGTTCAAAAGGAAATTAAAGCTTTAGGCATCGGTGATGATAAAACTGATTTAAAAGATCAAGTCATCACAAAACTTTCAAAACCAGAGTTTATAAGCTTGATGGCCATTCTAGGCGTTGTAGTTTTGATGTATATGGGATACAATGCATTCTCAACTCATTACTCCAATTATCTAACAAAATTCCTGATGCAAGAAGCTAGTTGGACAACACCTTTGTTAGTTAGAATCCTTTTAGTTTTATTCTTTACATTCCCAGCGGCTGCCGTAGCTTCTAAAATTGGTCGAAAAAAGACTTCATTAATCGGTCTTATAATTGTTATGGTGGCGTTTTTAGGATTAACAACAGTTACTCAGAACAATGTCAATATGCTATACTTGTGGTTCATAATCTTCTCAATCGGTTTTCCAATGGTTGCTGTGAATGTTGGTCCTATGGTTTTAGAATTAGCGAAGGATAGAGATTCTGGAAGGTATATGGGATATTACTACATAGCTGCAACTTTAGCACAGATTATAACACCTACTCTTGCTTCAGTATTTATTGAAACATTAGGATTTGGATATGGCTCTATTACTTATTATGGCGCTGTCTTCTTTGCTTTAGCAGCAATCTGTAGTATTGTGATAAAACATGGTGATGTTAAGCCTGCTATAAAAAGTGCTTTAGAACAAGCATCAGAGAAAGACTAGAAACCATGATTCTTGAAACAATTTTAATTGTTTTAGCAAGTTTAGTTGGACTAATCATTATTTTAACACTATACTTGATTTCACCAAAAAGAGTAAATAAAAAGATTGGTTTTAGCATTAAGCATGAAAAGTTTGCTCATCGAGGTCTTTATAGCAATTCTGAAAACATTCCAGAAAACTCAATGTTAGCTTTTAAAAAAGCAATTGACCAAGGATATGGTATTGAATTAGATATTCGAGAAACATTAGATAATGAGATTGTTGTATTTCATGATGATTCATTAAGAAGAATGGCAGGATTAGATTGTTTAGTAAATGAACTTACGCTTGCAAAACTACAGAATCTAAAACTATTAAACTCTGAAGAAAAGATTCCAACCCTTAAAGAAGTTTTAGATTTAGTTGATGGCAAGGTTCCTTTACTAATAGAGTATAAGGCAAATCTACCTGGTAGTGAATGTTTAAGTTTATGCGTCAATGGTAATACTATACTTAAAGAGTATCAAGGCAAATATTGCATAGAAAGCTTTAACTATATGGTATTAAACTGGTATAAAAAGAATAGACCTGATATATTAAGAGGTCAATTAGGTATGGGAATGCAATGTTATGAAATTGCATTAGGTAAAGACGAGGCGAAGAAACTTCCGATGAAAAACCGCAGAATGGTAACATATCTTCTTTGCAACTTCATCGGAAGACCTCATTTTATCTCATATCGTTGGCAAGATATAAACATTGCAGTAAAAATTAATAAGTTCTTGGGTGCTAAAATTGCTTGTTGGACAGTGAACAATATTAATGATAGCCTCAAACTGTTAAAAGATTACGATTGTGTTATCTTTGAAAAATATCTAGCATAAATAGTTATTGTGTACTCATATCTTAATGGGTACACAATTTTAAAATTGAGGTAAGTCTATGAATTATATCTATGTAGTAACCGAAGAAAAAACATTGATTGGTTTGCAAAAGAAAAAAACCAAGGAGTTTCTTGGTGTACCATTTGCAACAGCACCAATGGGTAGCTTGAGATTTAAAAGAGCAAAACCATTAGAAAAGAAAAGAGAAGAGATAATTTGTACTGAATTCAAGAACAAAGCAATTCAACCAAAAATAGGTTTGTTAACGATAGAAAATAGTATTTTACAGAGTGAAGATTGCTTATACTTAAACATTTGGACACCTATAGACACTTGTGTTAAAAAACCAGTAGTTGTTTGGATTCATGGCGGAGCTTTTATAATGGGAGAAACAGCTACTAGAATCTTTAACGGAGAAAGTTTTGCCATTAACGGTGATATCATCTTTATTTCAATACAATATCGTTTAGGAGTTTTTGGGTTTTTAGACTTGAGTTATCTAAATAATGACTTTCAGAGTTTTGACACTAATATCGGTCTATCCGATCAAATTGAAGCGTTAAAATGGATTCAAAAAAATATCTCATATTTTGGAGGAGATAAAGATAATATCACATTGATGGGTGAATCAGCTGGGGCGACGAGTATACTTAGTTTAATGGTATCTCCTATGGCAAAGGGACTCTTTCACAAGGTCATTTGTCAAAGCGCATTAGTAGAGAGTATTTTAACAAAGAAGAATGCACAGTTTTGGGCTAAAAAGATGATGAAGTTTATGGGTTTAAAGACTTATGACATTAAAGGTTTGTTAGAGGTATCTTCAGAAATTGTTGTTAATGCAACTGCAAAACTATTCGAGGTTTTTACAGACATCATGCCAGGTGCTTGGCCTTTTTCACCAGTGATTGATAATGATTTATTACCTTATAGCATAATTGAAGGTTTCAATAAAAACAAAGCAATGAACATTCCTTTATTGATAGGTACTAACAAAGATGAAACATCGAATTTTGTCAAAGAGAAGGCTCCTTGGTTGCCTTCAAATGAAAAACAGATAGATCTTTTGTTTAAGTTGAATCCCCATTTAGATAAAAGGAGGATTCTGAGTAATTATTGTAGTTATCCTAATTTAGATGCCTTAAGAGCTTTAACTAGGGATATGAGCTTTGTTTGTGGAAACACTAAGTTAGCAGATCTAAACTCGATAAACCAAAAAACTTATGTATATCGTTTTGATTATGAAACTGTTGTCAGTAAAAAACTGAATTTAGGTGCTTTTCATGGTATTGAAATAATGTTTGCTTTTAATAATCTAGACTCCGAATTATCAAAAATACTTGCTTATGAAACTGAAAATCCTAAGATAATTGCTAATCTAGTTCATAATTACTGGATAAATTTTATTAAATACGCAAACCCTAATCGTGAAGAAACATTTTATTGGAAAGAGTACTCAAGTAAAAATAGAGAAACGATTTCATTAAATATAAAACCTTCGATCTTAATAAATCCAGATTCAATAGGTTATGAGATATGGAAGGCGTTACCATTATATATTAGTGATTTACCTTAACAATTCTTTTTTAGTGATTAACAAAGAAAAATCTTACTAAAGCTAAAGAAAAAAAGCAAACCTCGAAGAGATAATCCAAGTCGTGGGTTTGCTTTTTCATTTCATAATGTTTTATTCAATCTCAATATACTTTACATAAATTGTTGTATCGAAATAGAGATAGCCATTAAATGGAATTGTATAATCTTCATCGAGGTATATTTCAATAATAAAACCTGAAATGCTTAAATAATCCTCTAAATAATTCACAATTCCTTGGGTATAGTTTTCAAAAAACGTGTAATGATTAATAACCAAAGGTTCAATGTCGATACTAAATATTACAGTTAATTCAATATCTTGATAAATATTACCATAAGCATATAAATCGATATTCTCATAAAGTTCTTCCCAACCATTTATCTCTTCACTCATATCTTCGCTAAGATATAAGGCGCCAAAATCAAAGAAATAGCGGTTCATTAAATAATCTAGAATATTATCTCCAACAACAAGACTGAATTGATAAGTAATCCATTCATCTACCCTTGTATCCATTAGGTGAAGAGTGACATCAATCATATCTAACTTCTCTAGTTTGATGTGAAGCTCAGTAATCGTATCATCCAACTTCTGCTCTAGATTCCAAAGGGAAGTGAAACTAGCATCAGTAGCTATAATATCAACTTCATATCCATAATATTCAATTTCCATAGTTTTAAACCACTCAAAAACTTTACCTAATGATACATTTGTCCATAAACTGTAATCACTTTTTACAGAAACTAACATATCTTCAACATATAAATAGAGGTCAGCAGAGAATGGTTTGACGATATTTACGTAGATAGTAATATCACTTGTCAATTCAATCATAAAATTATATTCTATTTGTAATTCTGAATCTACATAGAAACTCTCAATTGCATAATCTTCATTGAGCTCAAACTCACTTAAGATATAACTTACAACATACCAGTCTAAATAGTTATAACCTTCAAAAAGTTCCATTTCTACAGTACCAAACTCATCACTGATGAAAGTAACTGTATATTGCTCTTTATCAAGAACTTTAATATAAACTGTTCTTGACTCATTGATGACAGTGTATACATTAAAATCAATCATCAAATCTTGATCAAGATAGTATCCGACAATCTTTTGCCCTTCATCAATATATCCTTCTCCATAGAAATTCGATATAAAAGGTCTGCCTTTAAGCATTTTTAAATGTTCAACAAATAATACATTACCTAATTCATCTATAAAATATACAGCGACATCTACCTTAGGAATTGCTTCAACATTAATAAAAACAAAGCCTTTTTCCAAATCCTCAGTCAAGATAAACTCTTTTCCTAAATTAGTATTCTTAACCTCAAAGGAATCAAAATCATAGTCTTCAGGGATAATATTTCTAATATCATCAAAATTAAACCTTGTTCCGACTACCTCTACATAAGTAAAATGTTTATCTTTGACAATGACTGTAAACCTCACATATTCCTCTTTGGCTTCTTTTGGATAAAGTGTTATGTTTTTTGTAATGTCTTGAGAAGATGCATAGATAGATCCGAATTCATCAACCCATCCACTAGCTAAAAAATCACTTTCATTGACAGCTAGCAGATCAAATGTTGCATCTAGACCATAGATATAGATGTAAGGAACAAGCGCATAGTGATTAATAGTTCTAAAATAATCAGGATATATCTCATATAGCACACCATTATTGATAAGCACGATCTTATTATCAAAAACTAACAAATCTTCTGGGCTAAGTCCAGCACCTTCTAGCATATCGGCAATATTTTGATATCCTTCACCATTTTCGATATAGACATTCCCAAGATTAGTTAAGATATAGCTATTTAGCCAATCACCATCGTACTCTAAAATAAACTCATTTTCTTCTAAGTACTCTTGCAAAACATTAGTAATATTTGCCATATCATCTAATATTCTATAAATCTGACCTGATGAAGTTATGAATGTTCCGTCTTCCAAAAATTTAACGATTAAGTCATCCTCTTCTAAATTAAGCAAACTATCATATATCATATTTTGAATGACACCTTTTAGATGTCCATTCTCGGTGATGGTTACATAATTACCATTTAAATCAGCTGCAAAATAAACTATCTTTTGGTAATTATCTAGTAAGTTGACTGCATCAACAAACAATAGATCAGTGTTATAATCACTTAAATAATCTTTAATTGCTTCTTGAATGACGAAATATCGCCTATTTGTCTTGTAAGTAACATTAAAATTAAAAGAGTCAATAAAAGCGCCTTGAAGGAAATATTCTCCTGATTCCAACTCAAAATCAGAACTGACATCTCTTGGAGATAAGATATCAAATTCTTCACCATCTATTATATTAATTCCCCAATAAAATACCCTTGATTTATCTGTAGAAACCAGATAGTTTTTTTTACTGATAACAGCTGATGTGATTAATTCATCATCAGCTAACTCCAGTATATCAGTTAAATCAGTTACCTCGAATTTATAAGGATCACTTGTATCTTTAACTAAAGCATTATATTGATTATAACCAAAAATCAGCGTTCTAAATTCAGAGGTACTAAAAATAATATTAAAGTTACTTATCGCAATAATACTTGTTACTACTTCCCCTGGATTTAGATTAAAGTACTGATTTAAGTTATTATATAATAACTCATATCCTTCTGTTGTTAGGTTGTAATATAATCTTAACAAAGATGACGCTTCATAAAAATCACGAGAATAGATTATTCCATCTTCACTAAGAACTGTATTACCATAATATTCCTTAATACTTATGTTTTCGATATTATTATAGGTTATTGTAACATAGTCATCGATTTGTAAATAAAGTGTCAAATCAGATGTAAATATCGTATTGATAGGAAGTGATGATGTAAGAGATTCATCGAGATAAAAACCTTGTAATAAATCGAGTAACTCGTCATCCAAAAGCAACTCTAAATCACTTAAAGTATCTCCTGAGTTAAGGAGAATTTCTACTTCATACCAATCCTCTATATGGATTTTTATACTCAATGGTTGACTTGACCATTTAGCATAAAGAGTTAAGTTCTTGTCAATCGGTTGTGAAAAATCAAATAGATTATTGAATTCTTGATCTAAATACCAACCATCAAATATAAAGCCTACTCTGCTTATAGTAGGTTCTAATACAACTTCATCTTTGTTGATGATTTGGTCTACAACAAGCGTCCCTCCATTTTCTTCAAAAAAAACTGTGACCTTACTATCTTCGGTTGACAGTGAGTTTTGAGGATTAGATGTTGGAGCGATTGTTCTAGAAGTAGTCAAATCTATTGTGCTGGGAATTGTTGTGCTGCCTTGTCCAAAGAAATCACAACCAGATAATGCAAATAGCATAAAAGCATAAATTGTTAATCTTATTAGTCTTGCCTTCATAAATTCCTCCGAGTAAAATCTGATAATGCTTTAAGAAAGCATTATCAGATAGATTTTAACATATTTTCAACGAAAGATAAATATACAAAAACAAATTACAAATAATATTGTTAATTATAAGGTTTTTGGATTTTAACTAAGCTTTTGAAATATCGATGTTATCTATTCAAGTGTTAATTAAAGAATAGAGCATGTCAAAAAAAACATGCTCATTACATCTTTTATAAGATTGATGGCTCTAAATCCTTAATCATAGCTAATAAATGAAATAACTCAAATCACCATCAAAATTGCTATTTATTTACAAAACTCTGCTAGAGTTTTTACCATCACTCCACTACCACCTTTTTTCTCATCAAAAGCAGTCGCGGCGATATCTAAATGAATCCAAGGTCTATTATCTTCAATAAAGTTTTCCAAGAAAGCAGCTGCTACACTAGCTCCAGCAGTTCTTGATGTTCCACTATTTCTTAAATCAGCTGAAAAACTCTTTAACTCTTTTCTGTATCCTTCAGAAATTGGCATCTGCCAGATCTTTTCCTTTGTATTCTCACTAACAGCCATAAAATTATCTAGAAACTCTTGATTGTTAGTGAACACTCCACTATATTCTTTCCCTAAAGCAACTACTATCGCTCCGGTTAAAGTAGCGATATCTATTAATTTTGTCGCTCCTTGTTTTTGCGCGAACCATAAGGCATCTGCTAAGGTAAGTCTACCTTCAGCATCAGTCGAGATAATTTCAATTGTTAAACCATTAGCTGAAGTTAAAATATCATCAGGCACAATAGCACCGTCACCAATTCGATTATCTGTTGCAGCAATGATAACATCAACATTCTTCTTAAAACCTAGTTTGCTAATGATTTCAATAGCACCTAAAACAGTTGCTGCACCGGCCATATCACATTTCATATTAGGCATTCCTGTCACCGTTTTAAGTGAATAGCCTCCGGTATCATACATAACACCTTTTCCGACTAAAGAGATGATTTCTTTGTTTTCTTTGTCTCCAGTATATCTAATATGAATTAATCTTGGCTCATCAAGACTTCCCTTGTTAACGCCTAAAAATGCACCCATTTTCATATCTTCTATCTCTGTTTTGTTATAAATCTTTACTTCGAGATTAGGGATTTTATTGAACTCAAGTGCATAGTCCGCTAACATCAATGCGTTTAAATAATTATAAGGTTTATTAACTAAGTCCTTGGTATTATTTATAGCAACACCATAGACAATACCTTGATGAACTTCATTATCAATATCCAAATCACTATAGTAATAAATACTACATGTTGTCTTTTTGTCTTTAGACTTATAGTCTTGAAATCTGTAACTTGAACAAACTAAAGTTTCAAATAATCCTCTTGGATTAGTAAAAGTATCAACTAAAACCAATAAGTCTTCTTTAAAATCGAACAATTTACTTAGCTTTTCTTTTTCGTAAATCTTTTCTTCATTAACTATAATGATTTTCTTCATAGCTAATTTACCTAATGAATTTATCACTTCAATATCATTTTCTAAATCTTCTTTACTAACATTTAATGTGTTAAATATACTTTGGACCATCTCATTTTCTAAATTACTTGTAATTACACAAATTTTACTTTCGCTTACTAAATCAAAAATAGTTTGCCTTGTAAACATAATCTCCTCCTGAAATTTTTTTATCAATATCACTTATTCTATCATAAAAATTCTAATATTTGTCAAATTAATGCTTTCTATCAATGAATTATTAAACTTAATGGTTCTTTTTGATGAATCCTTTGAAATTATCATTACTGATTATGGATAAACTTTAATAGCCACTTTTCAGTGGCTATAAAAAATTACAAGAAATTCATTTGTCTTAAAAAACTACTTATTTTTAAATTATTGCTTTTTTTTGATAAATCTAAATCAACTAATAACATATCCCCATTCAACTGGTCGATTATGTGGATTCCAATGTGACTCCCATCCACTTGGTTTATTTTGTGCTTCAGCATATATAGTAAGGTTATTACAACTATAGAAGGCATTCCCTCCTATGTAATTAACACTCAATGGTATTACGATTGATATTAGATTTGAACAATCCAAAAAGGCATCATGGTTTATTGTAGTAACATTAGAAGGAATAACCATGGATAACAGATTTGTACTAAAAAAGAATGCAAAAGGATTTATTGTTGTAACAGTTAAAGGAATATTGTAACTAGTTTCTAATCTTGCTTCAGGATATTTAATAAGCACAGTTTTATCTATATTGAATAAAACACCATCCTCTGATGAAAAATGCATATTATCATCATCTACATAAATGTTTATCAATCCGTGAACATTATAGAAAGCTAGTTGCATAATGTTTGTTATACTTGAAGATATATTAATTGAAGTAATGTTGTATTTTTGAGAAAAAGCGTAATCACCTATACTTGATATTGGTTTTCCTAAATAACTTATAGGTAAATAAACTTCAGTATTGTTGGCTTTATATCCTGTTATTCTATATGTATCATCTTCAAGCAGTTCCACATCGAAATCAAAAATCCATTTTGCGTATACATTAATATCTTCATCAGGCATATTGGTAAAAGTATAAATTTCTGTAAGTCCATAATCAACATACCAACCATCAAAAGTATATCCGTCTCTTGAAGGGATGTACTCTGTGATTAAAGCATTATAATCATATACTTCAGTTAAATCTAAAATTGGGTGTTCTATAGTGAATTTCTCTAGTTTAGTAGGTATATAAACATCTTGATTCGTGCCATTTCCAAGTTGTCCGTATTCATTATCTCCCCAAACAAAGATATTGCCCAAAGATGAAATAGCAACTGATTGATAATTTCCAAAAGCAATACTGGTGATAAGTTCATCTGTTTCTAAAATAAAATTATTAGTAACTTCTGTTGGTGTAAAGATACCTATTGTCAGTCCATCACCAAGTTGACCCTTTTGATTATCACCCCATGTGAAAAGTCGCCCCGTAGAGGTAAGTACAGAAGAGTGAAATGCTCCTAGAGAAATATCAATAATACTTTCATTTTCAACAAATGTAAATTGATGACTTATATCTAGCGGTGTATAACTTGAGTTCTCTGTTCCATCTCCTAATATTCCTTTCGTATTAGCACCCCAAGTGAAAATCCTGCCTGATGAACTAAGCGCGGCTGAATGAATATTTCCCAGCGATAAAAGAATTATTATCTCTCCGACTTCTAAGTTAAATTCAGCTGTAATGTCTGTTGGTAAATATCGATTATTAGTAGTGCCATCTCCTAAATATCCAGAACCATTTTGTCCCCAAGTAAAAACTCTTCCCTTTGAAGTAAGCGCAGATGAGTGCCAATAACCTAAATAAATACCAGTTATTGTTTCATCTACTTCTAAAGTGAAATTGGCGGTTATATCAATTGGTGTAGTTTTATAATCTGTCGAGCCATCTCCTAATTGGCCATCGGCGTTTTCTCCCCAAGTAAATATTCTTCCAGATGATGTCAATGCAGCATTATGATATACTCCTGCTCTTATATCTACTATGGTTTCACCTAACGCTAAATTGAAAGCTGCAGTTATTTCTATTGGTCTTGGTTCAGTGTAAGTCGATCCATTTCCAAGTTGACCAGCCCAGTTTGCTCCCCAAGTAAATACTCTTCCAGTTGAAGTCATCGCTATTGCATGAAAATCTCCTAAACAAATCTTGATTATTAATTCGTTTATTTCGAGGTTAAATTCCTCAGTAATCTCAATTGGTAAATTACTAGATTCTAATGTCCCATTACCTAATTGACCATTATTATTATTACCCATGGTAAATAAACGACCATTAGTAGTAAGACCAGCTACTATACCATAAGCTGATGCAATCATATTAAATGTTTCCTCTGGATATAGATTAATAATTCCAACTGTCTCAAAATCTTCATAAATATAATAATTAGTATTGTAGGTTTGGATTTCCCATTTAGCATAAATCGTAATATTTTCTGCAGGCATATTAGTAAAAGCAAAACTTATTGTCAACTCCTGATCTACAAACCAACCAATGAAGTTATAATATTCTCTTGTTGGTTCTGTTGGTTCTAATACCACACTATTATAATCTTGAGTTATCGATGCAACATTTGATCCTTCGTTAGATTCAAAGCTAATCGTGTATTGATTAATAGTATAAGTTGCTTGAATTGTTAAGTTATTAGCTGGCATTGTATCTGGTAAAACCTTATCCCAACCAGTAAATGTATGTCCTTCTTTGGTTGGTTCTGTCGGTTCCTCTACAGCTGTTAAATCTTCATTATACTCAAAATCATCAGTATATAGGACTGTTCCATCATCATCGATATACTGTAAGGTATATGAATTGATATTCCATTTAGCATAAATGTTTATATTTTCAGCTGGCAGATTATTGAACACAAAAGCTGTTAAAAACTCCGAATCACTATACCAACCTCCAAAGGTATACCCTTCTTTGGTTGGTTCTGTTGGTTCT
>CAZSVO010000019.1:0-30595 GCA_964610325.1 uncultured Candidatus Izemoplasmatales bacterium | reverse complement strand
ACCGCTGACCTCCTGCTTGCAAGGCAGGCGCTCTCCCGGACTGAGCTAATACCCCGAAAGAATGGTGGGCCTAAATGGACTTGAACCATCGACCTCACGCTTATCAGGCGTGCGCTCTAACCACCTGAGCTATAGGCCCTAAACATCTCGTTGCAATGCGAATAATATTTTACTATTTATAAGAATATTTGTCAATTATTATTTTCTGTTTTTTAAAAGAAAAACGGATTTTTTCATATCATTACATCATTAAAACAAGAGAAAATCACTATTATTCTTCATTGTTTATAAGCTTGGGATATTTTTTCTCATTCTTCTTCATTTTCCTTAATATTATCTCTTGGGGATCCATACCCAAATCAGAACACATCGCTAAAGAATAAATCAAAACATCTGCAAGTTCTTCTTCAACATTCTCTAAATCTGGTTGTTGGTCGGGCCATTGATAGTTTTCAAGTAGCTCAGCTGCTTCAATAATAATCGATTTAGCTAAGGCAGCAGGAGTATCGTGTGTTCTCCAACCTCTTTCATCTCTAAACTTAATGATATCTTCAAGCAATTTCTTCATGATATAACCTTCTTTATTTTCTTCTTCAATTTTACTCTATCAATTATAACTATTCTTTCACAACCTAAACATTTGATCTTACATATTGTTCCAAAATCAACAATCTCCCATTTGTTTTCTCCACACGGATGTCCTTTTTTTAAAACTAAAACACTTCCCTTTGTAATACTTTCACTCATGAATATTACCTTGAAATAGTTCTTTCACTAGTTTCATTTCTTCTTTATTTTGAACAGTTATCATAATCTTATTACTGGTGATTTTAACTGGCTCCTTTAAAGATATTTCCCTATTTATTCTATCTTTAAAGTCATTCAAATCAAGTTGTAAATCTTGACTGATAGTTTTGCGCTTAATCACATTTCTCTTTTGCTCTTTCTTAACCAAACTCTCAATATCCCTAACAGTCAAACGTTGTTCAATAATCATATTAGATATTTTCTTTATCCGATTTACATCCTTTAGCTTCGATAAACTTCTTGCATGACCCATAGAAATGTTTCCCTGATTGATTTCGTTGATAACTTCTTCTGGTAAAGTTAATATTCCTAATGCGTTAGAAATATAAGATCTACTTTTGCCAATTTTATTAGCTAGTTCAAGATGTGTTAAATTTAAAGACTGAATTGCATTTGAATATGCTTGAGCTTCTTCTATTATTGTTAAGTCTTCTCTTTGAATATTCTCTAACAAAGCAAGTTCTGCTAAATACTGATTATTATAATCTCTAATTATGGCTGGAACTGTTGCAAAACCAGCTATCTTTGAAGCTTTACATCTTCTTTCACCAGCAACCAGTAAAAATCCGTTCGCAACCTTCTTAACAATTATTGGTTGTAAGACACCATTAGATCTGATGGAATCTGCTAATTCTACTAAAGCTTGTTCATCAAAATGACGCCTAGGTTGAAAGGGATTTGGTGCAATCTTGTCTAAATCAATATCAACGACTTCTTCCTTTTCAAGATCATCAATTCTATTCTCTTTCAATAGATCCTCAAGACCTCTTTTAATAAATTCATCTTTATTCATATCTTTCCACCACCTCTTTAGCTAATTTCTTGTAACTTACAGAAGATCTGCTTCTTGGTGAATATACAGTTACAGGTACTCCATAGAACGTAGCGTTTGAACAAGTAATGTTCCTAGGAATAATTGACACAAACACTTTCTCTTTAAAGTATGTTTTAATTTCATTGACAATTTGATAGCCTGAGTTTACTCGGTTATCAAGCATTGTCAACAAAACACCGAAAATCGTCAAAGTTTCCCGGTTAACTTTCTTCTTAGATTGAACTAATCTGATTGTATTTAACAATTGAGTTAATCCATCCATTGCTAAAAACTCACATTGAACTGGTATGATTACTCCGTCTGATGCAATCAAAGCATTTATTGTAATATAGCCTAAAGATGGAGGGCAATCAATCAAAACGAAATCATAATCATCTTTATGATTTTTCAAACTGTCTTGCAAGATAAAATCTCGATTGCTATCGGTTATAATCTTTTCTTCAACACCCTCAACAAGAGTTTTTGCTGGTAAAACATCAATCAGATTATTCGACGTCTTAATTAAAACATCCGAGACGCTCGCTTCTCTTTTAAATATATCAAAAATACTTTTTTTGAAACTTCCCCGATTAATACCCATACAAGTAGTAGCATTAGCTTGATAATCTAAATCAATTAAAAGCACTTTATAATTCATTTCAGCTAATGAACTAGCTAAATTAATCGCAGTGGTTGTTTTTCCAACTCCACCTTTTTGATTAGCTATCGATAATACCAAAGCCATAAATAATACTCCAATCTAATTTTTCTTAATTCGCTTTTTAAATACTTCTTTATTATCTAGATAAAAAGCAATCAATTGTTCTGAAAAGAAATCTTCTTGATTAATATTGGCAAATACATTGTCTAATAAAGTGTCTCTATCTTCTAATTGATGCCATTTAGTAGTCTCAGAAATCTCATCATAAAGATACAAGAATACAAACGTAAATGCTATTAACTGCTCATCATTCAAATCAGTTATACTTTCAATTTGATAATTATACCTGTTTTGTTCATATGGTTCAGTATCTCTAATTTTTAGATAAAAACTAATCAAAAGTGAGAACATATCAGAATTCTCATTTAAAAGATATCTTCCTAAAATATTAGAAGTTTTCTTCATCGCAACTGAAATTTCATCATTTTCCAAGATTCTCTCTAAACCCTTTTCATGAATATATATATATAAATCAATCAGATTAACAATATCTTTTCCTTCTTTCATTATCTGATCTGCTATAAACCTACTTAACTCAAAAGCAGCCTTTTGAAATTCAAGGTCCTCATAGATTAAAGACTTTTTCATATCAATTCTCATATCTTCTAAATGATATAAAATATCCTCTTGATAGTTATTATTAATATTATTCAATTTAACCCATTCTAAATTCATATCCGCATAAAACTTCTCATTGCCAAATATCTGAATAAAACTAATGACATAGTAAATAATCAAACCGCCTAAGTAAAGATACATTGAACCAGGAACATCATTTGCGGTTACCAACCCATCATGATAGGATAAAGTATAAAATACCCCTAAGGTTAAAGTAACTGTTGCATATATGAAGTAAGAATAAATCTCTTGATAGAAAAAGATAATTGTCAAAGTTATATAAAAGAATATATAAGCATAAAAACTACTAATACCTTGAGTATAAAAAACTGTCAATAATAATGAATATACCATTGTGATCTGAATAGCACCAAAAATCTTATTGAACCTGATTAAAAAGTAACAAATAATATATGCAATAGCAAACGAAGCCAAAGACAAGAATTTAATCAAAAAACTATAATCTAAGAAGAAAGAAAAAGGGATTGTAACTAAGGTAACTACAAATAAAAACAACATTACTACATTGACCTTGAGTTTTCTTACCTCACTCATTGGCAAGAATTCTGAGTTTAAAATCTTCTTGAAGAATTTAATCATTATCAATCACCTCCGAAATCGTATCTTCGATGATTGTATTAAAAACATCCTCATTTTCTTCAAATATTCTTATTACTTTCGGATCTATAAAATGATAAAAATCTGAATTAACAAAAGTATCATAGAGTTCTTTATTTGAAACTGATTTCATTCCTGGCAATCCTTTTTTTAAAGCAACATAATAAACAACAAAACATAGAATCTTAATATCTATGCTATCTGCTTGCTTATTAAAGCTCTGAAAGTGAATTGCAGAAAATATCTCTTTAGTTTTTAGGTTTTTCAATTTTGAATTCTTTATTTTCAAAATGGTTCTACGTAATTTTGATTTCTTATTTATTACCAAATTCTCTAGTCTTTTCAAATCAACCTCAGTAAAATCGGGGTGTTCTTTCAAAATGCTTTGATAATCCTTGGATTTTTCTAAATCTTGGATTATTTGAATCTTCTCAGAAAACACATTGGGAATCTCAATTTTTTTACTAAAATCATCTAGAATCTTCTCTGTATCTTGATAATAATTTCTTTGATGGAAATCATTCCTTTTGTTCTTAAGCTTAAAATCAAGTAAAAAATCAAGATTTCTATACTCTTTCTCTTTTGCATAAGCAACATTATTATAAAAGAAAGTCTTCTCCTTAATGATTATAAAAGTTGAAAACATTAATACTAGCAAAAACATTATTACAAAAAAGCCAATCGCCAAATCTTTAATAACTACTTGATTCTCAAAATCAAAAATTACTTTAAAATTCATAATAAGCATCAACATTGAAAACAAGAAATAAAAACTTATTGTCAATAAAACTTTATTATCTTTATAAAGAGAACAGATGGCGTAAGCTACAAATAGAAAAGGAATTATAGAGGGTGAACCAAAATATATTACCTTAACCAGCACCAATGTGAAAAGTGTAATCGATGTAATATATTTGTTAAATTTTAAATAATATGTATTCTCCACTCCATAAGCAATAGCTGCAATATTAAACAAAATAATAACCAAGTATGCAATCCCAAAAGCTAAGATAGGTAAAAAAGGATATTTTGATAATATCATATATGTTACAGTCAAAATCATCAAACCAAATATCATCGAAAGGACCAAATTATTCTGTCCTTTTAAATGTTTTAATTCAAGAGTTTCTCGATAATATTTAGTTTGGGGATAAATAAAATAATCTTTCTTCAAAAGAACTCCTCCTATAAAGGCGTTTTTTTAATCTTTGCAAAGGCTCTTGGATAGATATTGGGTGTCGATTTAATTTTTTTAATTAAAATCAAAGAATGGATAATTTCTTCGTTGATTTTATATAAAAAAACTTTTTCTACTTCTCCCCCTAGTATCGATATTGCTCTATTTGCTTCTTGCAACTCTGATTCAAAATTAATCGATTTAAATGCTGCGAAATAACCATTTTTTTTAACAAAAGGCAAAGCAATCTCAGACAACACATTTAGTTTTGCGACTGCTCTTGCAGTCACAATATCAAAAGCTTCTTTCTTTGATAGTTCTTCTGCGCGACCATGAATCAAGCTAACGTTTGAAATATCCAGGATTTCACATAGCTCTTTCAAAAAATTTATTCTTTTACTAAGTCCATCAACTATAGTAACTTTCAAACTATTCTCAATGATTCGGTTTGGTATCGAAGGAAAACCAGCTCCAGCTCCAATATCAAGAAGTGTTTTATCTTGCAAATCTATAACTGTTGAAATAAAGACTGAATCATAGAAATGCTTTTCATAGACATCTTCAAAACTAGTAATATTTGTAAGGTTTATATGTTGATTTCTTTCAATCAAATAATCATAGTACAACTTGAACTTAATATCATCCAATCTATTCTTTAACAAAATATCTATCTCTATAATATCCAATTTATAATCTCCTCTAAACCAACTAATATTTTATCACAATTATATATTATATGTAAGAGTATCTATGAAACTAATGTTTCATAACTTCTTCAAATGTAATAAAAGCATTTGAATATCTGCGGGGTTTACTCCGGATATTCTCGAAGCTTGAGAAATTGTCAAAGGCCTAATTTTAGATAGTTTTGCTCTAGCCTCCAATGCCAGATTAGTGACTTTTGTATAATCTAAATCCTTAGGTATTAAGATATTGCTTTCCCTTGCAAGTTTTCTTGCTTCCTTAATGCTTTTCTCTATATATCCTGCATACTTAATATTTATCTCTACTTGTTCTTTAACTTCATCTGTTATTTCTGAAAATCTTTGGGTAATAACTTCGATATCATTATAGGTTAGTTCAGGTCTTTTCAATAAATCCGCAAGATTAATTTTACCTTTAAAAATAGGACATCCAATTTCTTGGAAATATTCTTCAATCTTCTTTGATGGTGTAACATCATTATTCTTAAGGTAATCAATTTCCTTTTCGATATCATTTTTTTTCCTTAAAAACTTTTTATATCTATCTTCTAAGATAAGCCCGATATGATATCCATATTCAGTTAATCTGATATCTGCATTATCATGACGTAAAAGCAATCGAAACTCAGCTCTAGATGTCAACATTCGGTAAGGTTCTTCAGTACCTTTTGTGACTAAATCATCAATTAAAACGCCAATATAAGCTTCATCGCGTCTCAAAACGAATTCAGGTTTATCAGACAACTTATTGCTGGCATTAATTCCTGCCATCAAACCTTGAGCTGCAGCTTCTTCATAACCACTAGTTCCATTTACCTGTCCAGCGAAAAACAGATTGCTAATAATCTTAGATTCCAAACTTGGCCATAACTCTCTTGCATCAATCGCATCATATTCAATAGCATATGCATATTTTCTTATAACTGCATTCTCTAAACCTGGCAAAGATTTTATCATTTGCTCTTGAATATCATAAGGCATAGATGTAGAAAATCCCTGTAAATAGACCTCATCCAAGTGTCTTGATTCAGGTTCAATAAAAAGTTGATGTCTTGGTTTATCCTTGAAACGGACTAGTTTATCTTCGATAGAAGGACAATACCTTGGTCCTACTCCTTCAACTAGTCCACTATACATCGCTGATTTAGTAATATTGAAATTGATAATATCATGAGTTTCTTTTGTTGTATGAATCAAATAACAAGGCCATTCTTTATCCAAAATTCTTAGATGTTCTTTTTCAAAACTAAAACTATGAATAAAACCATCTCCAGGAGATAACTCCATTTTTGTAAAATCAATACTATCTCTTTGAATTCTAGCTGGTGTACCAGTTTTTAATCTAAAAGTGGTATGCCCTAGTTTTCTTATACAATCCGACAACCCGACTGAAGCTTTCTGCTTATCTGGCCCTTCAGACCTTGAAGTGTTCCCCACAAGTATCTTTGCTTCCATAAAAGTACCTGTTGTTATAATCACTGTCTTACCAAGTATTTCTTCTCCTGATTCCAAAACAACACCTTTAACTAATCTGTCATTGACAATTAGGCTTCTAACATATGCTTCTCTTAAATCAAGATTCAAAGTGTTCTTCAACGTTTCTAACATCGATTCGGGATACTCTAATTTATCTGCTTGTGCTCTCAAAGCTCTAACAGCAGGTCCTTTTGAGCGATTCAGCATCTTCATCTGCAAACATGTCTTATCTGTATTTTTGCCCATTTCTCCGCCTAAAGCATCAATCTCCCTTACCAACGTTCCTTTGGCAGGGCCACCAATAGATGGGTTACACGGCATAAAAGAAACCATTTTTAGGTTTCCAGTTATAAGTATTGTCAAGTTATTGAGTCTAGCCAAAGCTAAAGCTGCCTCTACTCCCGCATGTCCTCCGCCTACTACAATCGCATCATACATGTCTAATCACTTCTTTCATCTAAATCAGTTTATAATGCTTCAAAGCTCTATAAACTCCTCTATCTAATACATCTGTAGTTACATATTCAGCAACTGCTTTTAACTCATCAAAAGCGTTTCCCATAGCAATTCCATGTCTGACTTTTTTCAACATGGAAACATCATTGAAGGCATCTCCAATCGCATATGTATCTTCTATTGGATAGTTAAGATAATCAATCATCGCTTGAATACCTTCTGCTTTCAAATCTCCACTTAGATTTACATCATATCCATACTGATTAGATTTATTGAACTGCAAATCACTAAATTCTTCTTTAATTTCTGTTACAACTTTATCATCGAGTAAAAGCATCGCATAAACTTTTCTATCAGGATATTCAGTTCTGTCTAATTCGGGTACTTCTATATTGAATATTTCAGAGAATTTTTTAGCTGCATCCGTATCTTGTCTGTATGATTTATAAGCATCATGATACTCAACTACCAAGTCAAACATTAATCTATCCGCAAGTTCCATCATTCGTTTTACTGTTGAAAATCTTATAAAATTCTCTTTGATTAATACTCCTTGATAAGATACATAAGAACCATTTGCTAAGACAAGATTATCTATTCCAAGTTCCTTATCCACTCCATAGAGCAGATTAGGATTTCTACCTGTTGCAATAACAACAATATGGTTATTATCTTTTAGTTCTTTTACCGCTTCCTTAGCTCCTGGAACTATTCTTCCGTTTTCTAATAGAGTTCCATCTAGGTCTAAAAATACTAATGCCATTAATTCACCTCAACTGATTAAAAGAATCTCAACTGAAGCATCTCCACCCACATAAACACCTTACTTAAGGCTGCTTCCGTCAAGATCTGACCTAATTCGTGGGCATCTATTGAGTGAAGATGCTTCATTTGAGATTCTTCATATATTATATCATACAATCTAATTAATTCAATAAATTTTGACTATCAATAAGATTCGAAACATTCTTAAATCAATATTCATTTTCAATTGCTCTTTCTATAAACTTGAGAAACAATGGATGAGGTTTATCAGGCCTTGATAAAAACTCAGGATGAAACTGGGTTGCGATAAAGAAAGGATGATCTTTAATTTCTACAATCTCAACAAGATTATTCTCTTTGTTTATTCCAGAAAAAGTCATACCATTTTCTTGATATATCTTCTTATACTTATTATTGAACTCATAACGGTGTCTATGTCTTTCATAGATTACATCTTCTTTATAAATCTCATGAGCTAAGCTTCCTTTTAAAAGATGACATTCATATAGCCCAAGTCTCAAAGTTCCTCCCATGTTAATCCCTTGGAATTGGTCTGGCATATAATCAATTACATTATGGATTGTTTCTGGTTCAAACTCAGTTGAATTAGCTCTTGGAAGATTGCATACATTTCTTGCAAACTCGATAACTGTCAATTGCATTCCTAAACACAAACCTAAAAAAGGTATCTTGTTTTCTCTTGCATATCTAATTGCATAAATTTTTCCATCTATGCCTCTAGTTCCAAAACCACCTGGAATCAAAATAGCTGATACATTTTGTAAACTCTTCTTGAGATTATCCTCATTTAATTTTGCTGAATCAATCCATTCGATATCAACTTCACAATCGTGATGATACCCAGCATGATTCAAGGCTTCTGCTACCGATAAATAAGCATCCCTTAAAGAAACATATTTTCCAACAAGAGCAATTTTTACTTTCTTCTTCAACGACTTTATCCTTTTTACCAAATCTTCAAAAATTGATATATCTGTCACTCTTACTGGTAATTGTAGATGGTTAACAACCAGTTTATCTAAACCTTCTTTCTTAAGATTTATCATAACTTCGTATAAAACTTCAACATCTTTACATTCGATTACCGCTTCTTTCCTGACATCGCAGAACAAAGCGATTTTCTCTCTTATTTCACAAGAGATATTCTTCTTAGCTCTTAAAATAATGATATCCGGAGTTATCCCTAATGATCGTAACTCCTTGACGCTATGCTGAGTTGGTTTTGTCTTTAACTCTCCTGTAGTTTCTAAATGAGGAACCAAAGTATTATGAATATACATCGTATTATTATATCCAATATCTCTTCGCATTTGTCTAATCGCTTCAAGAAAAGGCAAAGATTCAATATCGCCTACCGTCCCACCAATCTCAGTAATCAATACATCGCAATCGTACTCTTTAGCTAGAGTAATCAAACGACTCTTTATTTCATCAGTGATATGAGGGATTACTTGTACAGTAGCTCCAAGATAATCTCCTCTTCTTTCTTTATCAATTACTGATTGATAAATCTTACCTGTAGTAATTGAAGAATTCTTGGATAAATTCTCATCGATAAACCGTTCATAATGCCCTAAATCTAAATCTGTTTCTCCACCATCATTTGTAACGAAAACTTCTCCATGTTGATAAGGAGACATAGTGCCTGGATCAACATTGATATAAGGGTCAAATTTTAGCATAAATACTTTCAACCCTTGATTTTTTAGCAATCTACCTAAAGAAGCCGCTGCAATTCCCTTGCCAAGGCTTGAAACAACACCACCTGTAATAAAAACAAACTTTGTATTTTTCATCATCGCACCTTCTTTAAAAAATAATAAAGAGTTCTCCTTTTTTGGAGAACCCTTTTATAGTGAGCTCTTAAAGATTATAACAAAATATCTTTTCTCTTTCAATCGAATATTTCAAGAAATCATTTTTTTTCTCTAAGTTTTTTAAAGAACTGTTTTAACAATATATCTGATTCTGTTTCTAACACTCCTTGAGTAACTTCAACTCGGTGATTAAAGTTCTTAAGATACTCTTTAAGAATATCATCCAACGAATCATACTTAACATCTCTAGGGCCATAGACTAATCTTTTAAATCTTGCTGATACAATTGCTCCAATACACATCAAGCAAGGTTCTAAAGTAACGAAAATTTCGCAATCATCAAGCCGCCAAGAACCAAGAGTCTCACACGCTTTATTTATCGCAATAATCTCTGCATGAGCTAATGCATTTTGCTTTGACTCTTTTTGATTATGAGCTCTAGATATAATTTCGTTGTCCTTGACAATAACACAACCTACCGGAACCTCATCAATTGCAAATGCCATTTGTGCTTCTTGCAAGGCTTCTCTCATAAACCTTTCATCTGAAGTCATTTCAAGAAACCAAACTGCTTAGGCTTTCCAGGAACTTCATGACATTCTCTGCATCTAGCTTCATATGAATCAGTAGCTCCAACTAAAATTATCGGATCATTATAATTAGCTGGTCTACCATCGATAATTCTTTGTGTTCTTGTTGCAGGTGTATGACATACAACACAAATAGCGCTCAGTTTTGTAACATACTCAGCAAGAGCAAGAAGCTTTGGCATAAAAGAAAATGGTTCACCACGAAAATTTCTATCTAATCCTGATACAATAACTCTAATACCTTTATCAGCCAAGTATTCACAAATATCAACTGCCTCTTCGTCGAGAAATTGTATCTCATCAATAGCGACAACATCTATAGAATCATCGATGTATTGAATTATTTCATGAGCTTTTAAAATATTGATAGATTTTGTTCGATTATTATTATGCGAAACAACCTCTCCTTCACCATAACGGTTATCGATTAGAGGTTTGAAAACCAAAATATTTTGATTGGCATACTCCAATCTTTTTACTCTTCTTATCAATTCTTCGGTTTTTCCAGCAAACATCGGTCCTGTGATAACTTCAACCCAACCATCTTTTTGATTCAAATACATAAAGCCCTCCAATCATTATACAAATTATTATACCTAAGGCAAGAAAAAAAGCCAAGACCTTGGCTTTAATTATTTTACTATTTTTCTTCTGTTTCTTGAATATTATACTTCTTATTGAATTTATCAATTCTACCAGCAACTACAGTGTATTTTTGTTTTCCTGTATAAAAAGGATGACAATTTGAGCATGTATCAACTTTAATGTTTTTAAGAGTTGATCCAGTTTCAAATGTATTTCCGCAGGTTGAACAAGTCACTGTAACTTTATGATATTGTGGATGTGTATTATTCTTCATTATCATATCTCCTTCTGCCATGAAATTTTACAATCATAGTAAGCATCATTACAAGCAAAAGTATTATAACAAATACTAAAACAAAAAGCAAGGAAAATATCGTTGATAAAAAGAAAAGGTTTTAATCTATTAATCTTTATTTATTGACATACATTTATTGCTTTAAAAATGCTATAATATATAATAAATGTCACTAAAAAAATGTATAGAGGTTAATAAATGGAAGAGTTTAAAAAAAGAACGCTTGATTTACATAAATTAAAAACAGGAAAACTTGATATCTTACCCAATTTAGTTTTAGATAATAATGAAATCCTATCAATGGCTTATACACCTGGTGTTGGGCTAGTCGCAAAAGAGATTCACAAAGATAAATCTAAAGCCTATGAGTATACAATAAAAGGTAAAACCGTAGTGATAATTTCAGATGGATCTGCAGTTTTGGGATTAGGAAAAATAGGTCCCGAAGCTGCATTGCCTGTAATGGAAGGAAAAGCTGCTTTGCTTTATCAATTTGCACGAATTCAAGCTATGCCAATATGTTTAGATAGTTTTGATGAATTTGATATCATCAAAACAGCAAAACTTATCTCTCCAAATTTCTGTGCGATAATGCTTGAAGATATTTCTGCCCCAAAATGTGTATATATTGAAGATACCTTACAAAAAGAGTTGCCAATTCCTATATTTCATGATGACCAACACGGAACTGCAATTGTAGTTGGAGCTGCTTTACTCAATGCGTTAAAAGTTGTCGGTAAGAATTTAGATTCTGTTAAAATAGTCGTCTTGGGAACAGGAGCAGCTGGCTCTGCAATAATTAAGATTTTAAATAAATTAGGCGCTAGAGAAATCTATGCTTATAATATCTCAGGCGTTTTGTCTTCACAGAAATATGATGATTATGATTTTGTTATACAAAGCCTTTATGATAACTCTTATTTAGAAGATGACCCTTTAGCTACTAATCTTGAAATGCTTTTAAAAGATAAAGATGTTTTAATTGGAGTTTCTGCAGCAAATATCGTTACTAAAGAAATGATTGAAGGAATGAACGATGATGCTATAGTTTTTGCTTTGGCAAATCCAGACCCTGAAATCATACCCTCAAAAGCAAGAGAAGCTAAAGCAAGAATAATTGGGACTGGAAGAAGTGATTTTCCTAATCAGATTAATAATGTTTTAGTATTTCCTGGCTTAATGAAAGGCGCATTACAAGCGAAAGCTCATTCAATAACAGACGAAATGAAACTAGCCGCCTTAAAAGCTTTATCAAATTTGGTATCAGTTGATCAGTTAAGCGAAGAATTTATTCTCCCAAGTGTTTACGATGAAAGAGTTGTGGATGCAATAGCTCAAGCTGTAATTAATGCAGTAAAAAAAGAGTTTTAATCAACTCTTTAAAAGTTCTTTTATTTCTTGATAAACCCTTGCTATTGGAAATCCAACTATTGTAAAATAATCTCCAGATATATTCTTAACAAACTTAGCTCCATAACCTTGTATTCCATATGCACCAGCTTTATCAAAAGGCTCTTTTGTTTTTATATAATCTAATATTTCTTCTTCATTCATATCATAAAATGTAACCAAAGCATCACTATAAAATGATTTTGAATACCCGTTTTTAATGATAGCACATCCGGTTATCACTCTATGAGTTTTTCCAGAAAGCGTCTCTAAAAAAAATTTAGCCTGTTCTTGATCTTTTGGTTTACCTAGAATAACATCATCAATCACAACTAATGTATCAAACCCCAAAACCAAATCTTCTCGATAATCTTTAAAAACAGCTAAGGCTTTCTGAAACGCTAAATCCATTACCATTTCTTCATGATTAAGACTTAAATCAACTATTTCATCAATATTTGAACTGATAGTATGGCAATCAATATCGAGCAATTTAATCAGTTCTTGTCGTCTTTTGGAATTGCTTGCAAGTATTATTTTCATAACGCACCTCTTAAAATATTATAGCAAAAAATCAATTAAAATAAATATTTTATTTTTTATAAAAAATACATAAAACTATCACATAGATTTGATATTATATCTATGCAATCAAATTTTCTCTTTTATTTTATATGTTTGAGCATAGAAATAGTTGATATTTCTATGCTCAATATTATTATATGGAGGCTAAATCGTTGAAAAATTTCATTAGATCCTTAATTCAACCCAATGATTCTTTGTTGCTTGCAATCAGCGGAGGAATCGACTCAATGGTCATGCTTGACTATATTTTTAATATCAAAGAAGAATTTAATCTAAAAATATCTATCGCTCATGTCAACCATCAAACTAGACCGAGTAACGAACTAGATTTAGAACTGATAAATTACACAGCGAAGAAATTGAAAATTCCCTTTTTTGTAAAAAACTTAGATAAAACAAAAAACCAAAACTTCCACGATTATGCTCATAAAGAAAGATATGATTTCTTCTATCAATTGGCTAAAGAAAATAACATTGATAAAATTGTCTTAGCTCATAATGCCAATGATAACAGTGAAACAATTCTTATGCGTCTTAGTAGGGGAAGTTCTTTTGATGGTTATATAGGAATTCTTGAGCAAAATCTTTATAAAGGAATCAAGATTATCAGACCACTTTTAAGAACATCTAAAGCAGAGATTATTGATTATCAAAAAACGAACAATATTAAATATCTTGAGGATCCATCGAATCAAGAAAATGATTATACTAGAAACCGATTTAGGCATCAAATCCTCCCTTTTTTTGAATCTGAGAATCCAAAGTATCTTGAAAAGTTTTCCCAGTTCTCTTATTACCAAAAACAAGCATACTTGTTGATTGAATCATACACAGATAAACTCATGGAGAAATTTACAAGCAACTCTATTGATCTACTTGACTTCAATAAACAATTTGATATTATCAAAATAGAAATCCTTAAAAAGATGATAAATAGATTGACTTTTGACAGCGTTGAACTGAGTTTTCAAAACTTCTTAGATATCATCGAACTCTGTAATAGCGAGAAACCTCACTTAAGGTTTGAATTAGAAAATCAATTGTATATCGAAAAAAGTTATCAGACTCTCACTTTCTCAAGAAACTTAAAAGAATTCAATGATTATCATTTTATCATCGATGATTTCAAGGAAATTAGACTACCTTATGATAATTTACTGATAATCAGTGAAAATCAAAACAAAAATTATGGTTTTATTTACAAATTATGTTATAATAATCTAGATTTACTCTTTCCGCTAACTGTTAGAAATCGCAGGGATGGAGACAGAGTAAAAACCTCGGCAGGTTCAAAAAAAATTAAGGATTTGATGATTGATAAAAAGATACCATTAAATCTTAGAAACACCTTGCCAGTAATCCTAGATAAATTTAATGACATCATCCTAGTTCCAGGAATCTATCAAAAACAATCCTCAGGAAAGAATGAATTATATATAGGATATAAGAAAGGATAACTTATGCTTGAAAAAGATATCGAAAGAATTCTTGTGTCAGAATCTCAAATAAAAGAAATAACCAAAAGATTGGGAGAAAAAATAACCCAAGATTATCTAGGAAAAAAACCTGTAATCATCGGGCTTTTGAAAGGTTGTATGCCTTTCATGTCAGAATTGATCAAATATATTGACCTCTACTGTGAAATCGAACTAATGGCTGTTCAGAGTTATCATGGTCAAACTGAATCTTCAGGCAATGTAAAAATTACCAAAGACCTTGATATTTCAATTGAAGGTAGACATGTTTTGATTGCTGAAGATATCGTTGATACCGGTAGGACAATTAATGTTGTTAAGAACTTACTCAAGTATCGAGGAGCATTATCAGTTGAGGTCGTCACACTTTTGGATAAACCAGAAGGAAGAACCGAAGCTTTTGAACCAAAGTATATTGGAATTTCAATCCCTAAAGAATTTGTAGTAGGTTTTGGTTTAGATTATGATGAGTATTATCGAAATCTTCCATATATCGGAGTTCTTAAGCAGGAAGTTTATAATAAGTAAGGAGGGACAAAATCATGGCAGTCGCAAAAAAACCACAAAGACAACCGACTAATAGTCGTTCAACTAGATTCTTAATGATAGCACTTTTAGTAATACTAGTGATATCTATATTTTACAGTTTTGGGAATGTAAATTCTCCAGAAGAACTAAATAATACAACTTTCATCTCTTTGCTTGAAAAAAATGGTATTACCTCAGTCCAAGTTACTCCTCAAGCCGGTGAAACAAACTATCGAGCATATAAAGTAACAGGAAAATTATTAGATGGCGATAATTATATTACTTTTTTTGCCAATGATGACGAACTAAATCAAGCAAGAGATATTATCTATCAAAAAAACAGTGATGCATCTGATGTTAATGATATCTCTTATGTTTTCTTGCCTGGAGCAACTTATAATATTATTAATGTCATTTTCCCAATAATCCTAGTCGCTGGTATCGTGATAATGCTAGTAGTTATGATGCGAGGCGGAACTAATGCCAACAAACAAGCGTTTGATTTTGGAAAAAGTAGGGCTCAAGTTAGCAAGAACCAAACCACTACTTTTGCTGATGTTGCTGGAGCTGATGAAGAAAAAGAAGAGTTGAGAGAAATCATTGATTTCCTAAAGAATCCAAAGAAGTATATTGAGCTTGGCGCTAGAATACCTAAAGGCGTCTTACTTGTAGGCCCTCCTGGAACTGGTAAAACTCTAATTGCAAGAGCTGTAGCAGGTGAAGCAAATGTTCCATTTTACTTTGTTTCTGGTTCTGACTTCTTAGAAATGTTTGTAGGTGTTGGTGCATCAAGGGTTAGAGATATGTTTAAAACAGCAAAGACTCATTCACCATGCATCCTTTTCATAGATGAAATAGATGCTGTAGGTCGACAAAGAGGAACAGGCCTTGGCGGTGGACATGATGAGAGAGAACAAACATTGAATCAATTATTAGTTGAGATGGATGGTTTCGGAGCAAATTCAGGTGTTATTGTAATGGCCGCTACAAACAGGGTTGATATCCTTGACCCAGCTTTGATGCGTCCAGGCCGTTTTGACAGACAAATTTTTGTAGGTAGACCAGATATCAAGGGTAGAGTAGAAATACTAAAAGTCCACTCAAGAAACAAAAAAATAAACCCTGAGATTACTTTCCAAGAAATTGCAAGAAGAACTCCTGGATTTACCGGTGCTGATTTGGAAAACCTTATGAATGAAGCAGCTATTCTAGCTGCAAGAGAGAATAAGAAACAAATAGAATTATCTCATATTGATGAAGCAGTTGATAGAGTAATGATGGGTCCTGCGAAAAAAAGTCGGGTCTTCAGCAAAAAAGAGAAAGAACTAATCGCTTATCATGAAGCGGGCCATGCAATCATTGGTATAAAACTAGAGAATGCCAATATTGTTCATAAAGTTACAATCATACCTAGAGGACAAGCAGGTGGTTACAACCTAATGTTACCAAAAGAAGAACAGGCTTTCATACAGACAAAGGAAAATCTAGTTCAAATGATTATTGGATTATTGGGTGGTAGAGTTGCTGAAGAGGTTGTTTTCAACGAAGTATCAACTGGTGCTCACAATGATTTACAACGTTCTACTGCTATTGCTAGAGCAATGATTACCGAATATGGAATGAGTGAACGATTAGGTCCAATTACTTATGAAAAAGATGCTGACACTGTATTCTTAGGTAGAGATTATGGGAAATCAAAAAACTTCTCCGAAGCAATTGCAACTGAAATTGATAAAGAAGTTAGAGGAATAATCCATGATTGTTATGAAAAAGCAAAAATTCTTATTAAAAATAACATCGACTTATTAAAAACTATCGCTCATTATCTTCTAGAGGTTGAAACACTCACTAAAGAAGATATCGATGAAATTGTTGAAACAAATAAACTATCACGTTGGGATAATGTACTTGCTGGTGAACTAAATAAAACTGAAGTGCCAGAAGAAAAAGGCAACAGAGAAGTTAAACACTAAACAAACGGGATACTAAGGTATCCCTTCTTATATTCGGAGGATTTCTATGAGATTAGACAAATTCCTTAAAGTATCGAGGGTCTTCAAAAGAAGAGCAATCGCAAAGGAAGTAACCAAAAACGCAAGAGTCTTAATCAACGAAAGAACTGCAAAACCAGGTACACAAGTAAAAACTGGGGATATCTTAACGATTACCTATGGTGAAAAAGAATTAATAATTAGAGTTTTGGAAACTCTAGATTACGCCAAAAAAGATGATGCAAATACCATGTATGAAATAATATCCACAAATAATAAAGAATAAATTTTTAAACAAAAAAACCATCTACGAGGAGAAAAATGATGAAAAAATTTCTATTGCTTATTATGGGTTTTCTAACTATAATCTCATTATCAGCTTGTCAACAAGAACTAGAACATGACATATTTGTAACTGTATATCCATTACAATACATAACCGAACAAATGCTTGAAGGTACTGAATATACTGTCGGTATTGTTCCAGGAGTCATCTCTCATGAAAGTTCTGTCGATTGGTCACCAAAAGAAATTATCGCAATGACTCAAGCAAAGTACTTGTTTTATATTGGTGCAAATTATGATTACTATATAGACCATCAAATTGATAGCATATTCAAAAATAAAGCTGTTGAATTGATAAAAATCGAAGATGCAACTTCATATATTGAGTTCATACCAGGGGCTTTGCATGTTCACGACCATGATGATGATCATGATGATGACCACGATGAACATGACGAACACAATGATGATATTCACACTTTAGGAATTGACCCTCATTTTTGGATATCTCCTTTGAAAGTCTTAGAAGTTTCTGCTTTAATCTATGATAAACTAATCGCAGCTTATCCTGATGATTCTGATGCAATTACTACTAATTACAACAATTTAACTAACTCTTTACAACAATTAACTGATGACTTTCAAGCATCAATCAATAAACTTACAAAACCTGTTATGACATCTACAAACCTTTACGGTTATTTAAAACATGACTACGGCTTGCAATTTATCCCCATTTCTCCAGGATATCACGAGGAATCAGATCAATTTACCTCTGCTGAGAAAAAAGAGATTGTTGATGAAGCCATATATCATGAAATAAGATATATAATCTATGAAAGAAATACTACTTCTCCACTATCAAACGCTGTATTGGATGAATTAAATCTGCTTGGGCAAACAGCACAAAAAGTTGAATTTGATATTTTACAGTCACTAACTATCAAAGAGATTACTGAAGGAAAGAACTATATCAACATAATGTATGAAAACTTAGAACTTATTAAAACTGCTGGAGAATATCAAGGAGAATAGAGGGAAATAATGGAAAATAAATTCACTGAACAAGAAATAGTTAGAAGAGAAAAAGCAGAAAGCCTAAAAACTCAAGGAATCGATCCTTTCGGTTCTCGTTTTGATCGCACCCATAATACATTAAATTTTAAAGAAGAGTTCTCAAAATTCACAAAAGATGAACTTCATGATATGGAAAATCCGATATCTGTAAAAATAGCTGGAAGAATAATGACTAGAAGAATTAAAGGTAAAGCTGGATTTACTCATATTCAGGATCAATTTGGTTTACTTCAATTATATATTAGAATGGATAGTGTTGGTGATGATGCTTATGAATTGTTCAAAAAAGGTGATATCGGAGATATCATAGGCGTTGTTGGAAATCCAATGATTACCAACACCGGTGAATTATCACTTAAAGTTAATGAATATATTCACTTAACAAAAGCTTTAAGGCCTTTGCCTGAAAAGTACCACGGCTTGGTCGATAAAGAAGAGATCTATCGTCGAAGATACTTAGATTTAATAATGAATGAAGAAAGTAAAGAAACTTTCATAAAACGTTCAAAAATAATCAGAGAAATGCGTAACTACTTAGATGAGCGTGGTTATATCGAAGTAGAGACCCCAATTCTTCAACCGATATTAGGTGGAGCTAATGCAAGACCGTTTATAACCCATCACAACACCCTTGACATGCCTTTTTATTTAAGAATAGCTACTGAACTACATTTAAAAAGAATGATTGTAGGCGGATTTGACTGTGTTTATGAAATAGGAAGGTTATTTAGAAATGAAGGGATAGATCGTCTTCATAATCCTGAGTTCACAACCATTGAACTATACCTAGCATATTCTGATTTGCAAGGAATGATGGATTTGAGCGAGAATTTGATTTCTCATCTTTGTCAAGTTGTCAATAATACTACAAAAATATTATACAACGATGTAGAGATCGACTTGTCAAAGGGTTGGAAAAAAGTTCATATGGTTGACCTTATTAAGGAAAAAACAAATATTAATTTTTTTGAAATTAATGACTTTGAAACCGCAAAAAAATTAGCTAAAGAACATCACCTAGAAGTTGAACCTCATCTCTATGGAGTTGGTCATATCATCAACCTCTTCTTTGAACATTATTGTGAAGCAGATTTGATACAACCAACATTTGTATACGGCCATCCTATTGAAATATCACCACTAACTAAAAAAGACCCTTTAGATGAGCGCTTTACACAAAGATTTGAGCTTTTTATCAATGGTAGTGAATATGCTAATGCTTATACTGAACTCAACGATCCTATCGATCAACTTGAACGCTTTGTAAACCAAATCAAAGAAAAAGATCTTGGTAACGAAGAAGCAAATGAAATGGATATGGATTTTGTAGAAGCTTTGGAGTATGGAATGCCACCTACTGGAGGTATTGGTATTGGTATTGATAGATTGGTAATGCTTCTAACAAATTCAAAATCTATCCGCGATGTCTTACTATTTCCACAAATGAAAAATCGTTAACTAAAAGCCTCCGAAATTCGGAGGCTTTAATATTTGGAATTAATAAAATTTCTTATATGAGCATAATCTTCTTTTTTATAGTCCAAAAAAATTTTGACTTGTTGTGAATATTTCTCAAAAATATCAAAAGCAAGAAATACCTTTTTAATTATTGCATCTTGTTTATCAACAAAAAAAAGTTCTTCTATTTCATCACATGCAGGTTTTTCTAAATAATCTCTTAAGAAACGATAATTCTTTCCTAAGGTAATTTCATAATCATAATTAGAGCCAATCCAAAAACCAACCATTTTCATCAACATCTTCAAAAAGAAGTTTTGATAAAAAGTCATCGCTTGTATCAACTCTTTTCGCTTGATTGCTTTAACTACATAAAGGCTGATCCAATAGAATTCGTTTACTGTATCACTAAACTCCTTTTGTGAAGGTTGATACAAATTATAGTTATTGACTAATTCGTTAGTGTTTATAAACTTATAATTAGCTTTATCAATAATGGGAATCATCGGATCAGAAACATCAATACTTTTCAATGAATCACATCTATCAACAAAAGTTATATCTAATCTTTCTGTGTTACAAAACTGTATTAAGTATGTAAATGGATCTCTTCCGAAATAATCATATGGATGGTTATAACTATCGGAAGTTTTTTGCATAATCAAAATTTCTTCAAGTTGAGAAAGAAAGCCATCTAAACCAGTATATTTAGTAATATCATCAACAAAAACTAAAAAGTCATAATCGGAATACTTGTCAACATGTTTTTTAGCATATACTCGTGAACCTTGTAAATACACCGCCAAAATTCCTGAATCATCTTTAAAATATTTGATTATCTTATCATATACATTCATAAAATCTCCTTAATAAGAAAAGCGCTCTTTTCAGCGCTTATCATCTATTTTAATAAATCGTCTTCTTCTACTCTTTCAATATCTTCTATCTCTTCAATATCATTTTTATTCTCTGTAATCAAATCTTGCTCAGAATAGTTATCTGCCTTCTCTTCATTTAAATCTTCAGGGAAAACATAGTCTTCTATATTAACTGTATTTTTAAATAACTTCTTAGCTTGCAATGCAGTATGATGTTCTTTTCCATTAGCAATAACTTTCGCTAAGCATATATCCATGTTTTCTTCATCATGAATTACTTGATAATATCTTGCCATTCGGTAATTGTAAGTTAATTTTGTTGCAATATATCCATCATTTCTTGAAAATTGATTCTCAATAACTTCACGATAATGTTCTGGATTTATCTCCAAATTCTTCATGGCTTCTAAAACTTGAATATAAGAACTAACATATGGTATGAATTTTCTATGAACAGTATTTTGGATGTTCTTGATTCTTTCAATCGATAAATCAAACTTTTCCCTGTCTTCTAACTCATAAGCTGAATATGCTGTAAAAGAGAAGATTAACACGTGATAAACTGAATTTAATTTATTAAGTTCTATTTGATTAAAAGTTCTGATTGCTTGATCGTAATCACCACTATAGTATTCTGCCATACCTTGATAAACCATAAACAAAGCTTTTATATTTCTAGTCGGCGCATTTTCAACTTTTTCTATGCACAAATTTCTTGCATTATCCAAATCTAGGTCATAATCTACTAACATATTAAATTTATTTGAAAACATCTGCAATGGCCCTGAGAGTTTATACTTCAAGTACAAATAAGCAATCATCATAATTACTACAACCCAAATCCATTCGATATATTCCAAAAATAAGTTGGTAATAATCAAAGTTACTCCTAAAACTAAAATTGTTACTAATGTAACCAAATACTGTTTTCTATTCATTTTCTAAATCCTTTCCCAATATATATTCTTGTTCCTCAAAAAAATCAATCCCCAAAGTATCTGCTATTTCAACAAAAATATCGATAATTCCTGTGAAATGATAATTTTCCGTTTTAATCGTCTTGCTGATTCTTGCATCAACATATAAACTCAAATTCTCTTGGATTGGTTGTTTCTTGATTATTATTGATTCCAAATAATCGCTTAACTCATCCAACTCTTCTTGATTGAACTTAATTTTTTTCTCCAATAACTCATATCTCAAATCTTCAATAAACAATAGATAAGCAATTACTCTATCATAGTGTAAGAAATCATGAAAGTCATTATTAAAATTCTTTTCTAGATAAATTTTACAAGTAACGAATTGCATATTAAGGTACTCAAGTCCAACTTGAAATATCTTCTCAATATCTTCATTAAAACTGTCTTCATTGCTATTGCTTTCTTCATATAAAAAACTAAGAACTTCATAAACTGGTTGAAAACGATTATAGAGAATCGACTGATGAGTCGCTAAATGTTCATAGATATATTTGTTGTCGCTTATCCAACTTTGATAGTCCTTCAATAATTTCTTCATAATAACCCTCTTGAATATTATACTTTAAAAAAGAAGAAAATACCACTGGAAATTGTTATGACTACTATTGAAAACCTATTTAAATATAAAAGCCCAAATCATATTATCGAAATTGATTGGGCTTTTTATATCTTTATAAATCTATAGCAATACTAATTGTAAATTATGCTTGATTAACGGAACCAAAAAGCGCCATTTTCTCTTTAACAACCTTTTTAATAGCCTCAGTTCCTGGAGCTAGGATTTTTCTTGGATCAAATCCTTTGCCTACTAAATCTTTACCTTCTTCGATATACTTTCTTGTTGCCTCAGCAAAAACTAGTTGACATTCTGTATTAACATTGATTTTTGAAACTCCCATAGATATCGCTTTTTTAATCATATCTTCTGGAATTCCTGTACCACCATGTAATACCAATGGTGTATCTCCTGTAACAATGTTTACTTGATTCAAGACATCAAAATTTAATCCCGGCCAATTTTCTGGATATTTACCATGAATATTACCAATTCCAGCAGCTAAAAAATCAACTCCAAGATCAGCAATCATTTTACATTCATTAGGATCTGCAACTTCTCCAGAACCCACAACTCCGTCTTCCTCTCCACCGATAGCTCCAACTTCAGCTTCTAATGATAATCCTAAATTTCTAGTCCTTTCAACCATTTCCTTAGTTAGTTTCAAGTTCTCTTCTATTGAATAATGAGAACCATCAAACATGATTGATGAGAACCCTGCTTCAATAGCTTTTAAAGCCCCTTCATAAGTCCCATGGTCTAAATGTAAAGCTACAGGAACAGTAATTTTCAATGATTCGACCATAGCCTTAACCATCTCTGTCACAACCTTAAATCCGCACATGTATTTTGCTGCACCTTCAGAAACACCTAGAATAACCGGTGATTTTGTTTCTTCAGCTGCTAGTAAAATTGCCTTTGTCCATTCTAAATTATTGATGTTAAACTGACCGATTGCATAATTATTGCGATAAGCCTTATCCAACATATCTTTCGCAGAAACTAAACCCATATATATATCCTCCTCTATTAAATTATCACACTATATCATTATACATTTATCATGTGTTTTTGTAAAGTTAAACTACCCACTAATAACCGATGTAATATGCTATCACTAACATCACTATCGTAATCAAAAAAACCGACAATTGTAATTTGATAGTCCATTTAAACCATTTTTGATAACTTACTGATGCAATGCTCAAAGCTATCAGTAAAACTCCGTTTGTTGGGAAGATTACATTAGTATATCCATCTCCAAATATAAAAGCCAAAATCGCTATATTTGTAGAAATCCCAACTAAACTTACCAAGGATACCAATATTGGCATTATGAGAATTGCCTTAGCTGAAGCAGAACCAATAAAGAATTGGATTACTAAAATTATTATATATATTCCAATAACTCCAACTATTGCCGGACGATCAGTAAGCATGTTTTCAAAGAAGTGCAGGATAGTATCCATGATGTTTCCGCTAGTCATTAAATATTTGACGCTTGCAGCCATAATAATTAATATCGAAGCCGGCATTACCCCTAATACTCCTTTTAGAAAAGTCTTGAGAGTTTTAACCATATCCTTATTTATAATTAAGCCTGCTGTTATCCCTCCAACCATGAAAACAACACTCATTAAAATAATTGAAGGTATCTCTAAACTAAATACTAACTGAGCGATTGATGCTAAAACGATAAACAATAGTAATAAAGCAAATATTAAGATATATGTTTTAAAAACTAAATCTTCATTTTCAACTTTCTTTACTAAATCATTGCTCAGGTTCTGTCTTTTTGTTAAATCATCTTCATATGTCAAAGATTTCTTAGGGTTCTTTTCAAGAACTCTTGCATACCTAACCAAGAATGTTGAAAGAATTAAATACATTATCACAAAAACCAATAATCTATATCCTACTCCGCTAAGAATATTTATCCCAGCAATCTCTGAAGCAATCCCCACGGAGAAAGGATTTGTAATAGCGCTAGCAAATCCAAAACCAGCTGCTAAAACCGTTAATCCTAAAGCCATTAAAGTATCATAACCCATTGATAAAGCAAGGATTATCATTATCGGTAATAAGGCAATACTTTCCTCAAAGATCCCAAAAAAAGCACCAAACATCATAAAGAACAGAACAATCATCCTTATCAATAAATACTTGTTGTCAAGGTAACGATTAACAAGTTTTTTGATGATGACAACTATACCTTTTGTTTGATCCATAACCGTGAAAAATCCACCCAAAATAAATAGAAATAAGGAAATCACAATCACATTCAATGCATCCGTGCTGCCAAAGAGTTTGAAAGGAGCTAAAAACAAGTCAAAGATACTTAATTTTTCCAAAGAGAGATACTGAAATGATCCAGAGATTATTTCCCCTTCAGCCGTGCGCTCATAAACACCTTGAGGAATTAGGTAAGTCAAAATATAAGCTATTACCATTAAAGAACCCAAAATAATCAAAACATTAAAGAAACTTTTTTTGTTAATGCTTATTAACGCTTTATCTTCCTTCATATACTACCTCCATCCCTCTCTATAATATCACTATTTTTGTTTTTTAAAAGTCTTCAATTAAAATATCTTGAAGTCATTCATTAATTATGAGTTTAATCAGATGAAATAACATATTTAATTTGTTAAAAACCTCCACCCTTATTGCATAATAATAATTAATCGTCTATAATGGAAACTGATATATTTTTATTAGTTTCCTAAAGGAGGGTAACAATGAAGAATCTTATTTTAACAGAGGCAAAGAAACTCACGATTGAAAATGGTGTAGTTTTCTTAATGGAAGATCTAGCAAAAAGTCTGGGAATTAGCAAAAAAACAATCTATAAGCACTTCAAAAACAAAGAAGAGATAATCGAAAACTTCATTGTCCAAGCTCATCATGATATTAAAGAAAAGCAAAGACTAATTTATGATAAACCAATTAGTCTTCTTGAGAAAATCAAAGAATTACTACAAGTAATCCCCGTTAATTCAGAATTATTTACTGATGAGAACTTAAAGAACTTAAACATATACTTCCCAAAACTTTATCGAAAAGTCGAAAACTTCTTTGAAAGCGACTGGGAAAGAACATATAGCTTACTCGATGAAGCCAAAGAAAAGAGTTTGATTAAAAACATCGATAACGGCTTGTTCAAACAACTATATCTTTGTGGATGCCTCTATGATAACTTCAATAATAAAAAAGCTTATCGCGAAAGATTAATAGATTTAACAGATTATCTATTTGAAGGGATAAAAAATTGATATGATTACTAGAAAGATAAAATGGATGTATGCGCTAGGTCAACTAGGCTGGTCAATATTAAGTGGAATAATTCAAGTATGGCTATTATGGTTTTACAACCCCAAAGGAGCCGCTAATATTCCAGAGTTCATCCCAAGGCAACCCATACTAGGTATCTTTGTGGTGATTGGGTTAATAACAATGTTAGGACGATTCATGGATGCTATCACTGACCCTTTAATTGCTAATGCAAGTGATAAGTCAAAAAACCCTAAAGGTAGACGAATACCTTTCATGAAGAGAGCTGTTTTACCTTTCACAATTTTGACTATCTTAGTCTTTATCAGCCCAACTCAAAGTAACTACCTTATCAATATTATCTGGCTTACCATAACTTTGCTAGGTTACTACGTAATGTATACAATGTATGTAGCACCTTACTTCGCCCTTACAAGTGAACTAGGAAAGACTGAAGACGAGCGTCTTGACCTATCTACAATGATTGCTTTAACATGGTTTTTAGGTTATATAATTGCTAGTGGGGCTTCGCTGATATGGCCTATATTTGAAAACATAGGGTTATCAACGACTTTAAGTATTCAAATCACGATTATTATCCTTGCAATAATCGGATTAATATTTATGCTATGTCCAATAATTGCAATTGATGAAGTAAAGTATGTAGAACAAAAACCTTCCGGCATAAACTTAAAGGAAGCTATCAAAGTTACATTGAAAAATAAGAACTTTATGATATTCGAAATATTCTTTTTAGCATATGGAATAGCTATTACAATATTCCAATCTGGTAACGTCTATTACGTAACCCTACTACTGGGTTTAAAAGAATCTTGGGTTACGATAATAACTGCACTGACAGGAGTATTAGCTTTTTCAATGTATCCTCTTGTAAATCGTTTCAGCAAGAGACTTGGAAAGAAAAACCTCTGTATCTTTGCAATGATTCTTTTAATAATCGCTTATATTTACTGTGCTTTTCTAGGTTTATACCCCTTTGACCCGAGAATTCAAGCAATAATATTCGTTCTATTAGCTGGAGTTGGATTTGCAATATTTGGCATCTTACCTAATGCGATTTGTGCAGATATAGCTTATCATGATGGAATGGTTTCTGGAAACCATCGTGCAGGAATGTTCTTCTCAATTCAAACTTTTATGAATAAGTTGGGACAGATGTTAGCCATGTTGATTTTTACTGGTGTTTTACTAATCGGTGGAGATCAAAGTGTCATAGGAGTAAGGTTAACTGGAATTGTTGCTAGTGCAATAGGTTTTGTTGCATTATTACTATTTACTAAGTTTAAGGAGGTTAGAACATGATTATATTATATATATTTCTTGCTTTAGTTATAATAACTCTTGGTTTAGGAACTTACATATCTTTTTCAATCTTTAGACCTAAAAGATGGGGTGTTGAAGAATCTTATTTGAATGAAGTCAACAATGGTAATATTGATGAATCATTTATGAATAAGTATGATGTTCAAGATGTATATACTCTTAGCAACAAACTCAAACTCCATGCAAAATGGATTGATAATAAATCCGATAAGACAATGATTTTTATGCATGGACATACCTTTACTTTATATGGTTCTTATAAGTATCTCCCCATCTTTTTAAACCAAAATTTTAATGTATTAATGCCTGACCAAAGATATCACGGTAATAGCGAAGGCAAGTTTTCTACCTTAGGTTTAAAAGAAAGCGAGGATTTAAACAATTGGGTAACTTTTATAACAGATAAAAACCCAAAAAACAGACTCATTGGCGTTCATGGTGAATCTATGGGTGGTGCTACTGTTTTAATGGCTGCTCAAAATGAAAACATAAACTTCATTATTAGTGATTGTGCTTTTAGTGATTTTACTCTCCAAACTAAAGAGCTGCTTAAACGCAAATTCAAGATACCTTCTTTCATGGTATACCCAGCAGCTCTAATGTCTTATATCTTATTCAAAATCCCTTTTTTCAAGATTAAACCTTTAAACTATTTGAAGAATATTAAAAAACCTATACTTCTAATTCATGGTGAAAGTGATCAATACATCGATAAGTCTCATTGTCATGAGTTATCAAGGATTATCGATAATTCAACTATTTACCTATGCAAAAATGCAGATCATGCCAAAAGTTATTCTACCAATCCTAAAGAATATGAGAAAAAGGTCCTTGATTTTCTCGAAGAAAATCAAATCTATGAGCTTAAATAATGGAACTTGTCATAATCGCTTTTGTTTCTCTCCTAGTATCAACATTATCCATTTCCTTCGTGATTTCTTATAAAGCCTCTCACCCAAAAACACAAAGTCTAGAAGAAGGTTTAAATATTGAACTAAATATTGGAACATACTCTAAAAACTTTATAGATACTACTCCACACGAAAAATTTGCTATTAACATAAGAAACAACTCTGTAATCAATGGTTTATGGTTTAAACCCAAAATTTCCGATTCAAATCTAGCTGTAATATTGATTCATGGTTATGAATGTACATACTATCGCCAAATCAAATACCTGAGCATCTTTCTTGACTTAGGGTTCAATTGCTTTGTCTACAACCAAAGATATCATGGTGATTCCTATGGTAGATTTTCTAGTTTTGGTTTCCATGAGAGTTTAGATTTACAAAAGATAATTGAGTTTGTTAGAAAAACAATAAATAGAGACGATTTGATTTTAGGAACTCTTGGTTCTTCTATGGGTGGTGTAACAGCTTTGTTACAATGTTCAAAGAACAAAAATATTGATTTTTGTATTTCAGAAAGTGCTTTTGCATCAATGAAAAACCAATATGCAAGACAACTTAAAAAACTTCATCTTCCAAAGATTCTCTTACCATTAATCAATGCCTTCAATCAATTGTTATATGGTTATTCTTTCAAAGCTGTATCGGTAAAATATCATATTGACAAAATCCAAGTTCCCACCATGATAATTCATGGAGAAGCTGATTTACTTGTTGATATAAGTGAAGCAAAAATAATATATGATGGACTAAAATCAAAAAAAGCATTCTATTCTGTGCCCAATGCTTCCCACGGTGAAGCTTTCAACATAAACAAAGAAAAGTATCAAGAAAAAACCACTATTTTTTTAAAGGAGAATAGAATAATATGATAGAAGAAAGAAATTACTCATTACGAAATAAAATAGGTTATGGTATTGGCGATATGTATGCCGGAGGAGCATTTTTACTTGTCAACCTCTTGTATCTAAACTTCTTGACTGACGTAGTTGGTCTTAATCCAAAATTAGCTGGTTTAGCTTTTTTGATAGGTAAAGTTTGGGATGCAATTTCTGATCCATTGATGGGATTTATCAGCGATAGAACGAAAACTAGATTAGGTCGTCGAAGATTTTATTTTGCTTTAGGTATTGTCCCGATTTTCCTATCCTTTTCAATGCTTTGGTTAAAAGTTGACCCTAACTCAATATTTAGTGCTATATACTACATTTTCTCATACATCTTCTTCACAACCTCATTCACTCTTGTCATGGTACCTTACAACGCCTTATTGCCAAACATGATTAAATCTTATGATGAGAGAACCAGTTTCAATATGTATAGAATGATTTTTTCATCTATATCAGCAATCCTTTCTGGAGTAGTACCAATGATGATTATCCAAGGTGTTTCCAACCGCTCTACTGGCTATTTAATTATGGGTGTCATCTTCGGCTTAATTTATGCAATTCCTTGGATTTTTGTTTTATTTCTCACCTGGGAGAACCCAATAAATCAAACTCAAATCCAACAACACTCCTCAATAAAATCCATATTTAAAGAATTCAAGCAATCATTTAAAAACAAATGCTTCCGAATTCATGCAGGTTTCTATGTATCATCTCAGACTGCAGCTGATTTTCTTACAACTATTTTCATCTATTACCTAACCTATGTTTTAAATCGAGAAAAAGAGTTTTCAGCAGTGTTAGGAACATTATTAGTCGTTCAATTGCTAAGCATGCCATTTCACGGATTTGTTGCTAAAAAATACGGAAAAAAAGTACCTTTAATTATCGGTATGATTACATGGATTGTTGGACTTACAATTGCTTTGTTTATCAATTCTTCTTCCCCTGGTTTCTTGATTTATATCGTAGCTGCACTTTCTGGAGTTGGAGGAAGCTCTGCTATCTTTGTCCCCTGGTCAATCCTTCCCGATATCTCCGATGTCGATGAAATTATAACTGGAAAAAGACGTGAAGGTGTATACGCAGGTATGTCAACTTTAATCAGAAAGATTGCACAAGCCATATCTGTTTTTATAATTGGAGTTTATTTAGATGAGATTGGATACATCCCTAATGTCTCTCAAGAAAGCACTGTAATAAATGGAATAAGATTGATTTTCTTTACAGGGCCATTTATCTTCATTATAATTGCTCTTATCTTTATTCTTAGTTTTAAAATGAATTCACAGAATCATCAGATTTTGATGAACGAAATCAAATCTCGTAAAGAAACTAAAGAAGTATCTCAAGATAAAGAAGTAATCAAAGTATGCGAGAGTTTAACAGGTCATAGATACAATGAATTAAAAATTGATGTCTTCAACGAATAACTAGAAGAATAAAAAACCATCCCTCGCAATAAAATGTACCCTGTATTGTGGACACACAAAAAAAACTGTGTGTGAAGCAATGCA
>CAZSVO010000018.1:0-31383 GCA_964610325.1 uncultured Candidatus Izemoplasmatales bacterium | reverse complement strand
AATTAGCAAAATCAAGAGAATCTAAATCAAATGCAGGTGTGTTAAAAGGGTACTTATAACTTGTGGTTATCAGGTGAGAATATGGATCATTCTCTTTGATGAACTTAGCCATTTCATCATGCCATCTCGTAACTATTAACCCAGAGTATCCATCAACCCAATCAACCTCATTAAATAACTCCCAAGCAAACAATTCTTCACTATAAGAATATCTAGCAATTAAATATAACAACTCATTCTTATATGCACTTTTTGCTTCTTCGTTATAGAAGAATTGTATTGGATATTCTAGCATTCCACCTATTTCTTGATTATATGGATTGTGTGACCATTCAGGATTCGTATTAGCAGAGAATTGTCCATGATTTAACAGTGTCAACATAATATAGACTTGATGCTCTTTAGCAAAGTTAAATAGATAATCTAGTCTTGCTAAAATATTCTGTCTTGTGTCAAAGTTATCATAGCTATCCTTATGAAGAGAAAAACTCCAAGATGCTAACCAAATTCTTGCCATGTTCATATCTACTTCATTCATTTTCTTAAACCAATTAAAGTAATCGTGTGTACCAAGTGAACTAGCATACCAAGCAAGATTGATTCCTGAAGGTATATAGGTCTCTTGGCTTTGTTCAAAGATGAAGTTACGTTTATTCACTTCATCTACTCTGATAAAACCAGCTGATCTTTTATCTTTATCAGAAACAATAAATTCTCCTGATTTAGTTTGGGTTGTTTGATTATTGATGATAAGTCTCATCTCATATTGCCATAAACCTGTTTCATTTGGTGTGATTCTCACACGGTAATGACTATATGAATTATCCCCCCAATTGATATATTCTTGGCCTTTAGTAATAAACCCAGCTTCATTGGTTTCTTTTCCAATTACATCTAGTTTAAGATAATCACGGTACCAAAAAGCATATTGATTATAAGCTTGTTGTGAAGGTTTTATAAAAGTCATCTCAACTCTTATTTCTTGATAATTATACGGATTGTAATCAGTTGAACTAACTCTTTTTTGTTCATCTTCAATAATATTAAACTCTAGTAATTCATCAACATAAATTCCTTCATTGACTATCTCAACTTCTTCAATAATCACTTGAGCTTCAGTTGTGTGAGTTGTAGAGTTAACATTTGAAGAAGTTGTCAAAGTATCTTGTGAAGGGGCACTTGTAGTTGGGCTAGTTGTTTCCATGGTCTTTGTCCTTTCTGATGATATACCATTACAAGCTATCAACGAAATAATCAATGATAAAAGAATCAGAATTCTCTTAAAAATCATTTCCCTAAGTCTCCGTCACGTCCTACAGCTTCATGATTTTCTTTGATATAATCAATCAGTTCATCAACCGTAGTATAAGCTAGAGCAACATAAGAATCCGCAGCACCATAATAGATGGCAATTCTACCTGTTGATGAATCTTGTAAAGAGGCGCAAGGGAAAACTACATTAGGGACAAAACCAATCTCTTCATAATCAGTTTCAGGAGTTAAAAGATAATTCTTGCAGCGGTATTTAACAATCGATGGTTCATCGATATCCAAAATAGCGCCACCCATTGAATAAACATAGCCATTACATGTATTGCAAACACCATGATAAAGCATTAACCAACCTTCAGATGTTTCAATTGGTGAAGCTCCACAACCGATTTTAAGTCCTTGCCACCAACCCGATCCACCTCTTTCCATAACATGACGGTGCTTACCCCAAAACTTTAGATCTGGACTTTCTGATATGAAGATATCACCAAAAGGGGTATGTCCATTATCAGATGCTCTTGAGAGAATACGGTAATTACCATTAATCTTTCTTGGGAAAAGCACTCCGTTACGATTGAAAGGAATAAAGGGGTTTTCTAATCTAACGAAAGTTAAAAAATCTGTTGTTCTAGCTAGGCCTATTGCTGGACCATGAGCTTCAGTACACCATATAACATAATATGCATCTTCAAGTTTGACAACTCTTGGGTCATATGCATAATAAGGATCCCATGGTTTATTATTCTCATCAACCATTTTAAGTTGATGAGATTCAAACTCCCAATCAATACCATTCTTACTTCTTCCCACCCGTAAATGTGGTAAAGTATGGACTGTTTCAGCTCTGAATACGCCAATGAACCCATCGCCCCAAGGCACAACTGCAGAGTTGAAGATTCTTGCTATCCCTTCAATTGGGTTTCTTTTAACAATCGGGTTTTTCTTTGAACGCCAAACAGGACTCTTACAATTTTCAGGTTTATCTTCCCAAGGTAAATTTACTAATGGGTCACCATAGATTTTATATTTGCTCATATTTTTTATTTCCTCACAATCTATTTAGTCAATAATCTCAATGATTATTGCAATGTCTTTATTAAAATTAGGTAATGTAATAGTGAAATTTTCTTGTGTTACACTAATATAATCAGTCTTGATAACACTCCCACTACTCGTGTTGTGATAAGTGATTTTATAATACCCTTGTTCTAAAGCAATTTCACTGATTTCAATACTATTGAAAACTCTTGTATTAGTTGAGTATAATAAGTAACTTTGATCGTAAACATATAAATATATCCTATCATTGAAAAGATAACCCATATAAGCTAAGGAGATATTGTTGATAGTCAAATGACTATTATTTGTTCTACTATTAAGATATGATAAATCACTACCACTTAAATCGAGTTTGCTAGCATAAGTAGCTATTCCTTGATAGATATGATAACTATCATACTTCTCAACCCAAGAATCCCACCACCAATGAGCTACACTTCCAAGTCCACCACCCATTACAGAACCCCATAAAGCTTGATGCAAAGTTAAATTTAAAGGATCTTTTTGATATTGATCATCTCCTCCATTACCACTGAAACCAACTTCACTGTAAATTACTGGTTTAGCAAAGAATTTATGGAGAAAGTATTGGTTCTTTGGTAATGTTTCTAAATGATCATAAATTCCATAATGATGAACATTAACAAAATCAATATTCTTTAAATTAAATACTTTATAATTATTTCCTGTGAAATTTTGATGTGCTAAAGATGTTGTAACTAAATGATTGTATGGATCAATACTCTTTATGTAATCAGCAATCTCTTGATGCCAAGCTAACCCGCTTGTAGCTTGATAACTCTCAATCCAATCAGCTTCATTAAAAATCTCAAATGCCATGATATGGTTAGAATAAGCATATCTTGCTATGATGTAGTTCAATTGATTCTTAAATAGATCTATTGCGTTTTGATCTGTAAAGAATTGACCTGGTTCATCAATTATATCTGCATAAGGATTAGAGCCATATCTACTTGTATACCAGGTATTGCTTGAAGCGGGCCACATCGGATTAACTTCTTTAGAAAACATCCCATGATGTAACAAACAGAGTTGAATGTAAATGCCATTTTCTTTTGCTAATTCTAAAGTCTTATCTAAAGAATACATATTGCTTTGTCTAGAATCATACACATATAAGTCATCCCAAAAGATTGAAAAACCCCAAGCCGCCATCCATACTCTTGCATAATTCATACCAACATCGCTCATATTAGGAAACCAAGAGCGATAATCATAATACTTTCTTTGAGCAGATGTATACCAACCTACATTTTGGCCAATCGGTATATATGAACTTGAGTCATCAAAAACTAACGTCTTTTTATTACTCTCATCAACTCGTACGAAACCTAAGTAATCAATCATTGAATCACTTACTTCATAACTCTTAGAAAATCTTTGAATTATAACACCATTAACTTCAACTAATACTGTTATCTGATATAATCCAACAACTTCGGGAAGATATCTTATTCGAAAATGAGGAATTCCTGTTTTTATATATTCAAGTAAGATATCATAGTCATCCTCTGTATCATTTACATAACCTTCTAATCTCAAGTTTGGATTAATTGTCGTTTCAGTTACTACTTCATCAAAATCTTGATACCAGAACCCCATGATATTAACGCTGTGATTATTAGGGTCTTTAATATAAGCATTAATCTTTATCTCTTGATAATCATAGACATTATCAATATTTTCAAGCAATTTTAAAGTATCACCTTTAAGCAAAGCAAACTCCCATAACTCACCAACATTAACACTTTGATTCAAACTGATAAAATCATCGAAGAGAATATCTTCTTCTTGCTCACTCAATCTAAGAATTGAGTAAGAATAGATAATCCCTTGATAATCTATAGAGATAATCTTATAACCACTCTCACCAAGAAATTGATCAATAATCATCGAATTATTAATACTTATCTCCTCAACTAAGGTCTCATCGATATCATAGATTTGTAGTTTTCCGCCAAACGTATCGATTGGTTCATCAAATTTGTATATGGTTTTATTAGGTTCAATAATTCGATAATATTTACTTACAGAAACCTCTATCAAAACCTCAATATCCTGATAACTCAGCTCAACAAAACACACTCCATAACCAACAGCTCTAATAATTCCTAAGGCATCTACACTCACACATGATTCATCACTGCTTGAAAAATTAATCACTTCTGCAAATGAGAGTGAAAAATTTGTGACATACTCTATTTTATGTAATGAATTGATTGGCAGTTCTAAAGAGTTTAATACTGGTGTTATCTCTTTTCTAAGAGTCGTGGTTTCAGTTTGACTGGATAGACTACTTGTTTGGTTGTTGCAAGCAACAAAGCAAGCTATAGTTACAAATACCAAACAAATAAGAATCAGTTTTTTCATTTAATTCTCCGCTTCTAATGTTGAGACAGATTCTCTTTCAATTATCGTTCCTGGAACTAGGATTCTATCATAGGTTTTTTGAGGATTATTGATCTTCTTACTGATGATTTTCACAGCTGTTGAAACCATTTTTTCAATGTTATTATCAACAGTTGTAATTTGTGGCATTGAGATTGTTGAAAACAAACTATTATCAAAGCCCACAACCGAACAATCATCAGGTACAACTTTACTTAATGTCTTAAGTTTATTAATCAAAGAAAAAGCAACTCGATCACAATTACAAACAAAAGCACTAGGCAAATCATCTGGAAGAATCAAATCAATGAACTTACCAGAAAGATCCCTGTCTTCAATCACATAGTCACTGCGTAAGGGAATATCATTTTCAATAAGAGCTTTATGATATCCTAAATACCGATCTTGAATACTTGATGTTGCTTTGATTGAGCCAACATAAGCAATTTTTCGATGACCTCTTTCAATTAGAAGATCAGTTAATTGATACCCAGAAAAGAAATTATCAACAACAACTGAATCGATAATTGTGTGCTGTAAGTAAAAGTCAAAGTAAATCATCGGTATTGTTATCTCTTCTAATGTCTCTAGATATGGATTTGATAATTGACCAAGGACGATGATACCATCAACTTTTTTCTCGTTATAAACTCTTGGTAAAACCAAGTTTTTTTCTGTATCATGACTAATAATTTCCATGATTCCAGATTGTCCATATGTATCAAGCTTCTTAATTATCTCTCCACAAACAGTAAAGTAATATGCCTCGTTATCCATCACATATTTTTCCGAAATCAAAATACCAATATTGTATTGTCTATCGGTTTTTAGACTTCTAGCAGAATTATTGATACGATATCCCATAGCCAAAGCGGTTTCTTTGATTTTATTTCTTAACTCTTCAGAAACTCCTTCTTTACCATTTAAAGCTTTTGAAACACTAACTTTTGAAATATTCAAAGCTTTAGCTATTTCCAACATACTAACTTTTTTCATAAATTACCTCAATTCATTGATAAGTGTCATATAGACAATTAATCTTTAGTTTATTTAATACTTCATTTCTTTTAAGCTTGCTATTAAAAGTTATTGTTCGCTTTTGATTAGCTAAGAGGTTAAAGAAGTTGTCTGAGAAAACAATGTCTTCTCCAAGTACTTTTACTTCTAGATATTTTACAAAGGTGTCTGTGCTAATCTCAAGTGCAAAAAGTCCGTCATTATCAATAAGTGCTGATTTAAAATTTGGTTTTTGCAATTTTAAATACTTATCTGGTACAAATGATACATAATTTTCATAAATTTTAGTTTCTGTCTTAAAACTAACATATAGAACTTTATCCATAAAGTCATTTTGTGTTAAATCAAATTTTAAGTCATAAAAACGTTTTGAACTCTGTTTATCAATTGTCACTAATCTTGATTCTTCAAAAAGCACATTTCCTGTAAAATCGACAAAACTATACTTTAACTCACCAGATACATCAACTAACAAATCGTTAGTTAAGTAAACTTTTGCTTGATTTTTCTTTTCTTCGATACTGACAAGCAAATCATCATAAAATTTCTTGGAATGATAATACAAAGCTTTAAGTCTTCCATAATAATCAATTGAAGACCAAGAAGCAACAGGCCAACAATCATTTAGTTGCCAATAAAGAATACCCATACAAACACCATAATTCCTACGCCAATGCTCTACTCCATATCTAATCCCTTCAGCTTGAATCAATTGCGATACACTCAGCAATGATTCAAAGTTTTTTGGGTATTTAAACATTTTTCCGATGTAGTCAAGTATTTTTGAGTTTGCGGTCTTATTCTTTTGATGTTGTTCCATCACATAGGAAAAAATGTTTAAATCTTCTGTTCTTGCAAAAGTATTGATTGTTTCAAGACTTGGAAAGGATTGTAAACCAAATTCAGACATAAAACGAGGAGTGTATTTCCGGTAATAAGAGATAGGTTCTAGATTATGCCAAACTCCCCAATAATGCATATCTCCATATTTATCTGAGTTTGAATTAACGAATAATTCTTTACTAGCTGGTGAAGAACGCCAATAAGGTATTTCTGTGGTGATATTCTTGACAACTTCAGGTAATACTTCGACATATTGTTTAATAAAGGATTGTTTTGAGAATTCTAGTTCAGATATATTCCATTGTTCAATCGCTGTTTCGTTTTCATTATTTCCACAGATCAAAGCTAGTGATGGATGTAGTCTAATTCTTTTAAGGTTAGATTGGACTTCTTTGATAATGTTGTCCTTAAACGAAGATTTATCCATCGGATAAATCGAACAAGCAAACATTAAATCCTGCCAAACTAATATTCCTAGTTCATCACAAACGTCATAGAAGAAATCAGGAGGGTAGATTCCACCACCCCATACCCTAATCATGTTGTGATTGGCGTTGATAGCTTTTTCCAGTAAACTTCTCGTTAATTCGTAGCTAGTTCTTCCTAAAAGATTGTCTTCAGGGATGTAATTAGCTCCTTTAGCAAAAACTTTAATCCCGTTGATAATAAAGGTAAAACTCTGTCCGTACTCATCATCAATTTGTTCTAACTTGACTGTTCTTAATCCAATTCTTTGGTTAAATTGTTGAACTAGACTGTTTTCTTTTTTTAAACATAAACTTAATTTATAGAGATTACTTTCGCCATAACCATATACCTGCCAAAGTTTTGGATTTTCAATTCTAATTATAATTGATTTGTTTGTCGCTAAGGAAGATTTTTCAAATACTACTTGTTCTTGTGGATCTATCAATTTTAAATCGATTGAATAGTCATTAAGACACTCAAAATGATCAACATAGTTAATTTCAATGGTTAATTCAACTGAGTTTTCCAAATGATTTTGTAAAACATTGATTTCTTGAATCTCTACTTCAGGAACTGATTTGATATAGACATCTCTGAATATCCCACCATCGGGAAGTTGTGGACCCCAGTCCCAGCCAAACATATAATGGGCTTTTCGAAGATGGATATAACCTCTCATACTCTCGCTTGCATGATATAGAGATTTATCGTAGTTTAAGTTCTCTTTTTCTATATATTCAATAGGAGATAGAATTTCAATATGTAAATGGTTATTCTTCTCTCTTAAAACATCACTGATATCAACTTGATAAGTGATATGCATGTTATCAGTTTTGAGTATTAATTTTTTGTTTAAATATATCTCACTTAAAGTATCAATTCCTTCAAAGACAAGCGTGTTTTTATTACCTAGATATGATTTATCAAAATCAAAGTAATGATCATATGAATAATCTAACCTCATCCATTCTCTAACAAGATATTCATTGTCTTGATCAAATGGATCAGGAATAATTTGATTTTCAAGTAACGCTTGATAAATTGAACCTGGCACAGAAGCCATTAAATTAACATTTTTACCTTTGATTGAAAGAAGGTATTCTCCATGTAAACTAATCTTTAAGTTATTTAAGTTATTCGTCATAAATATTTCTTACAATTTCCCTTCCTGTGAGTTCGTGAATATAATCAGCTAAATCTCTTGCGACATTAATGCTTGTTTGGACATTAGGATGATAATTAGCTCCATAAGGATTGCTATTAGTTCCAGCCCCTTCCATCTCAAAAGCAAAAACTACTGTCTGACCAATTTCGCTGTTAGCTAAATTGATTATTTCAAGTGTTATTGCTTCTAGGAGACCTTGTTCATTCATCAATCCATAAGCAACGATTATTTTTGCGTTTGGATACATATTGTTAAGTAAAACTAAGAAATCAACGTAATCAGCTTTAAACCTATCCTCAAGAGCAGTTTTATCTTCTGTAGACATTGTTCTATAACTTGAAGCATTAAAATCATTTGTTCCAAGATTTACTACGATAACATCAGGGATAAAATTAGAAATATCCCACTTTCCTAAAGCAGTTAAAACCCGATTAGAAGCATCAATTGCAACATATTCAAAAGCATTAGGTATGTTCTCAACTTCTGAGATACCTCCAAAACTAGGGTTATGTGAGAATCCTGGAGTATTATATCCTCTTGAAACTCCCCAACCACTTGCTGAGAAAATCGATATCTCAGCATCCAACATAAATGTTGTTAAATAAGCAAAAGCGTTTAATCCATCAGAATTAGCTGTTGTTTTACTATCTTGTAAGGTTCCTAAGTTTCCATATCCAGTTGAACTAGAAGCCGCAATAAATTGGATGCTAAAAGATTTAGGTTGTGGTGGGTTGGTAAAAGTACCATCAGTAGATAACGATTTTAAAGCTGTGTTTGAATCGATTGCTTCTGAACGCTTTAGTAGTTTTACAGTATGATAACCCTCTTCTAATCCCTCTACTAGAGTATATTCACCTTCAGCTTGGTCTAAAACGATTAAACTCCCCTTAGTTGAATCATCTTCGCCATCTATAAGTACAACTAAATGAGGTTGTTTTCCGTAGACATTATAATTTGAAGCTTTTAAGACTGCTTTTAACTCTGTGCCATAAAAAGCAACTTCAAACCCACTAGCAGTGAAGTAAAAGTATTTAACTTCTTCTACTTCGTTATAGTAGTTTCTTCCTAACCATCTGATGTATTGATGATTGTTCATCTGCGAACCCTCCAACACATTAATTGCCAATAGATCAACGATTTGAAATTCATCTATTACAGTTAAATCTGAATCAATAAAACCAGGAGACATAGCTTTAATCTGGAATTTATATGTTCCAACTCCCAGTAAAAGAGCTAGATTAAATCCATTAGTTATATTATATTCACCTAACAAGACATCATCTTCACCATAAATATAGATACGATATTTCTGAGCATTTTCTACAGAAGAAAATGTAATGATGTTATCTAAAACCCCAACAAGACCAACTATATCTAGTTTTGATAACTCAGTCGTCTCTGTAGAAGAAACCGTTGTTTCAGTTTGAGTTGCAGTCGAGGTTTGAGTGGTTTGAGTGGTTGTTTGTGTTGAAGATGAAGTAGTTTTAGATGTTGTAGTATCTGTTTGACACGCGCTAAACAAGACAAAAAACGCTATGACCATCATCATAATTAATATTTTCTTCATAGGTTACTCCTTAAATGTTACTTAATCGGTTACTTAATTATAAAACCGTTTACATCAATTTGTCAACCCGAAAATAAAAAAAAGAGAAAAAATCTCTTTTTAGATTACTTTCTCGTTTTTTATCATGTCTTCTATCAAATCTGTAAAGTTACATGTTGCCACACATACATACTTATCTGCAGCACCGTAGTAAACATAGAGTATATTATCTTTTACAACATTTCCTGTTGGAAATACACAACCATTATAAAGTCCTTTTGTTTCAAAATCAGCTTCTGGTATCATAATCGGTTCTTTAGTTCTTGCAATTATTTTTCTAGGATTATCTAAGTCTAATAAAACAGCTCCTACTCGATATGTATCATCGGTTTTTGAAACACCATGAACTATCATAAACCAACCCCTATCCGTCTTAATTGGTGGAGTGGATCCGCCAATCTTTTTACTCTCCCACCAATACTCACCTTTCATTAATAAAGACTTATCTGTCCATTCCATTAAATCATTTGAAAAAGCTATCCAAATCGCTGGATTTTCATTTTCATAACCAATACCACAAGCAAACATCGGTCTTGAGATTCTGACAAATTGACCATTGATCTTTTCAGGGAAGATATATACATCTCTATCGTCATCTCTTGTATCAGTAATTCTACCTAAACGCTTATAGGTTTTAAAGTCTTTAGTTATTGCCAAATAAGTTACTGTATTGTTCCAAGTTAAGAATGTTGGTCCATCCTTTGGTGGATTAAACCACGTTTTTGGTTCATTCAGCCAATATCTTCCTGGAGCGTATGGTCTTGATGCATAGGTCATATAATACCAATCGCCAATTTTTACAAGGCGAGGATCTTCTACTCCTCCACCGTCCTCACCATCAAAAATAGGAGAAAAGTTTGGTAAGTCACTTTGTCTTTCAAAGTTTATTCCGTCATCTGATAATGCTAAACCTAAATAGATAAAGTGTTCTAAATCATCTCCAGCTGCACGGTAAAGCATAACAAACTTCTTCATAGTCTCATCATAAATTACAGCAGGATTTAAAACACAATAACTCTCCCAATGATTTTTATGGTTAGGTTTTAATATTGGGTTTTCATTAGCTTTTTTAAGTTTCATAAATAATTCACCTCACTATGTTATTCAAGATAATCTTATCATATTTTTTTTACTTGTGAAGAGGTGATTTTTCTTACTTATTTATAATAAGTAATTTTTTTTAGTACTTATAATGTTAAAAGTATCGAGGTAAAAATCGAAAATGTTACGATTAAAAATAGCGAAAATATATTGTTTCGCAAAACGATAAAAGTTTTACTTTTTGTTTGAATTTCACCGTTTCTATCAAAATTCATAGATTTACCTATTTAACACTTCCTTGACTACTCTTAAAAAATTCTTGTATTTAATTTTATCTAAATCTTCTTCATTATAACCTAAACTCTTTAATTCTTTGATTAAATTTTTTGTTTTGGAAATATCTTCAAAATCTTTAACTAAAGTATTATTAAATCTTTCACCTAGATAATAACAGATATCAAATCCTAGTCCGACATGATCTACTCCAAGCAACTTAATTGCATAATCTATATGTTTTGCTAGGTTTTTCACTGTATGATCTTCTCTTTCCTTAGCGATGAAGTTCGCAACATTTGTTAATCCAATAACACCATTAGTTGCTTTAATAGCTAATAATTGCTCATCGGTTAAATTTCTTGGATGAAAGCATATGTTTCTTATATTTGCATGTGAAACAATTATCGGTTGTTTTACATAATTGATTACATCAAAAAAAGTTGATTCATTAGCATGAGCTAAATCAATTATCATACCTAAATCTTTGGCAATATCTAAAATCTCTTTACCCTTATCACTAAGACCAGAGTCTCCACCTAATATTCCACAACCATAATCATTTGCCTCGTTCCAAGTTAATGACAGATGTCTTAGTCCTTGTTTGTAAAGCTTGATAAGTTCATCTTTACTAGAAAGATACTTAATACCTTCAACACCGATAATAACAGCTATCTTACCTTCTTTATTAAATCTCTCAATATCTTTATATTCAAGAACTAATCCAAAGATATCTTGATTTAACTCTATCTCTTTAAATCCAACTGCAAATATCTCATTAAATACCAACTTATCTTGCTTGTAGGGGTCAGTATAATTAACAAAAATAGATATTTTGATATCACCTTTAATATACTTTTCAAGATGTCTTTGCTTAAAAGAATCGTAAGTTCTTTTTTTAAGTGATTCTTGATACATATCTGTTAAGATATCTCCATGAGCATCAAATATCATCTTTTCCTCCTTAACCATTTGTCTTATTAATTATAGCATTGAAAACAAATTGTTTGTAGTCACTTTGTTAATTTTACTAATCTTAAAGCAAAAGCATTAATCAAACAAAAGCTAATTTTTTATGGTAAAATAATAATGAAGGAGTTGGCTTATGAAAGTAATTATTATCGGTGGTGTAGCTGCAGGGATGAGTGTAGCTGCCAAATTAAGAAGACTAGATGAATCGGCAGAGATTGTTGTCTATGAAAAAGGCAATGATTTGAGTTATGGTGCTTGTGGAATGCCTTATTATATCGGAGGGATTATTGAAGAGGTTTCAAAACTAGTCGCAAGAACTAAAGAGGAATTTGAAAAATCAGGAATCAATGTTCAGACAATGCATGAAGTCATTAAGTTGAATGCAACAAACAAAACAATCAAAGTTTTAGATTTAAAAACATCCAATACTTTTGAAACGTTTTACGATATCTTAGTGATTGCTACAGGTACCAAAGCAATCACATCTAATGTAGTCGGCTTTGATGAGGTAAAGCCATTTGTTTTAAGTCAACTTGAAGATGCGATTAAGATTAAGTCTTCCCTAGATAAAGTACAAGATGTAGCAATAATCGGTGGTGGTTATATCGGTCTTGAAATCGCTGAAAATCTCGCTCACTTAAATAAAAAAGTTCACGTAATCGAATTACAATCACAAATATTGCCTAACTATGATGATATCTTTGCTAAAAAAGCAGAGGAAGCCTTAAAAGAAATGAAGATTGAGTTTTCTCTAGAAGAAAGACTTATTAAGTATCAAAAAGACCTAAACAAGACAGTTGTTATAACAGACAAATCAACTTACTCAGTAGATATGGTTATTGAAGCTATCGGAGTTAAACCAAATACAGAATTTCTAAGAGATAGCGGTATTGAAATGCTTAAAAACGGTGCGATAATCACTAATGAATTTCAAGAAACTTCTTTAAAAGACATCTATGCTGCAGGTGATTGTTCTGCCTATAAGCATCGCTTAACAAATAAACATGAGTTTGTTCCATTAGGAACTCATGCCAATAAAACAGGTAAAGTAATTGCTGAAAACATCGCAGGATATAAAACATCTTTTCCAGGGATAATCGGTTCAAACATCATCAAGATAAATAATCTAGCTTTAGCAAAAACTGGTCTTGGTTATAAAGAAGCTAAACGACTTAATTTAAATTATGCTTATGAAGATGTCATTGCAAAGAATCAATCAGGTTACTACCCAGGCGCTAAACAAATACTTATTAGAATTGTCTATGACCCTAAAACTGGGGTTTTAAAAGGCGGACAAATGATTGGAGAAAAAGGTGTTTCAGACAGAATAAATATATTAGCTTTAGCCATCTCAAAAGAGATGACAGCTAAAGAATTTAGTATGTTGGACTTTGCCTATGCTCCGCCGTTTTCACCAGTTTGGGATCCTTTGTTAATCGCGATAAATCAAATCAAGATATAAATAATAAAGAACCTATTTTTGACTTTTTGAAAAAAAACAAAAATTAGGTTCTTTTTTTATCTTCTATAAAAGAGATTAAGATACTTTCAACTTATATAATTTATGCCTCTAAGCCATCAAAGCTTTTTGCTTTAAACCAATGTTTTGTTTTATTAGCAATTTTAACCAAAAACAACATCACCGGTACTTCTACTAAAACCCCAACAATAGTTGCTAAAGCAACGCCAGGATTTAAAGGAAACAAAGCTAGTGCAACAGCTACTGCTAACTCAAAGAAGTTACTCGCTCCAATCATTCCAGCAGGAGCACCAACATCATGTGGAAGCTTTAAAACTTTAGCTCCGCTATAACCAATAAAGAAGATCAAAAAGGTTTGAATAATCAAAGGAACGCTTATTAAGACAATATGCAAGGGATTATTGATGATAAGATTACTTTGTAAAGAAAAAATCAATATCAATGTCAATAATAACCCACTAATAGTTATCTTAGAAAACTTAGGAATAAACACACTGTTGTAATACTCTAAACCCTTCTTCTTAATCAAATAATACCTAGTTAAAGAAGCAGCTACTAAAGGAATCACTACAAATAGAAATACTGATAAAAACAAAGTACCCCAAGGTACGGATATTCCCCCCACACCTAATAAAATCCCTACGATTGGTACGAATAAAATCAAGATGATTAAATCATTAGTTGCGACTTGGACTAATGTATAAGCAGGATTCCCCTTAGTTAAACTACTCCAAACAAAAACCATTGCTGTACAAGGTGCAGCCCCTAAAATAATCGCACCAGCTAAATAATCATTAGCTAAATCTAAAGGTATAACAGTTTTAAAAATAACCAAGAAGAAAAGACTGGCAATTCCAAACATTGTAAAAGGTTTAATCAACCAATTGACAACCCAGGTTAGAAACAAACCCTTGGGATTCTTTCCAACCTTTTTTACTGAAGTAAAATCAATCTTTAGCATCATTGGATAGATCATAATCCAAATCAATATCCCAATTGGAATATTGACACTAAAGACTTCAAACTTATTTAAAAACTCTGGTAAAATTGGTAGAAATCTACCAATCAAAACACCAAGAAACATACATAACAAAACAAATACAGTTAGATAAGTTTCAAAGAAACTGATATTTTTCTTAGAAGCTGCTTGAAGATTATTTTTTTGTTTGTCTGATCCATTTTCTTTTGAGATCATAATCTGCTAATCCCTCTCTTTTAATATTTGACTATAACAAAGTAATAAAATCAGATTTCTTAAAATCATCATTCTTAATCCGTTCAATTAACTCTTCTACTTTACTTTTAATGATATCCCTAGTATTCTCAAAACCTGATTTTGGACCACCACTAGGATCTTCTAAACCCCAATCCTCACGATGTTTAGTCACAACAAAAGGACATTCAACTCCACATCCCATCGTAATCAAAATATCGATATTTTCGGGAAGTTGGTCTAAAAGTTTGCTTTTAGCATGACTCATATCAACCCCTAAATCTTCCATAACTTCGATAGCTAGTTTTTTAGGGGAATCATACTTTTCGGTTCCAGCTGAATAAGCTTCTAAAACATCACTACCAAGATGTTTTGCCCATCCTTCAGCCATAATACTTCGACAACTATTGTGTGTACAGACAAAAGCTACTATTTTTTTCATTAATTTCTCTCCTCATTGTTTAAGATTATTAATCATTTAGATATTTTACAAGAGATCTCATCACTAAGTTTTAAATCTTCTAAAAAATCAATCATTTCATCTAATTTGTCTCTGTTAATGAAATGCTCGATTTTATTGCCATCTCTTTTAGTTCTTGCAAGACCTGAATTAGCTAGCATACTTAAATGATAAGAAAGAGTTGGTTGACTAATCGTTAGTTTATCAATCAAAGTACAACCACAAGTCTCTCCTTTTAATAGTAGTTCGACTATTTTTAATCGATTAGGGTCAGATAAGACCTTAAAGTATTCAGCTATTTTCTCATCCATTTTAAAATCCTCCATATATTGATATATATCTATATAGATAACCATATATATTCTACTTGATTTATTTTTCTATGTCAATCAATATTATCTTTAAAAATAAAAACAGTGTCATTTAAACACCGTTTCATCTAACTAACTATTTATTAACGCTTTAATTTCTTCTACCGAAGGAATAAATCCTTGAGTTTTGACAACCTCATCAATCACAAGTACCGGAGTCTTCATAATGTTGTATTCCATGATCTTATCAAAATCTTCAATTTTCTCGACTCTAGCATCAATTCCTAACTCTTCAATTGCTGCTAAAGCATTAGCAGCTAACTTCTTACAATTCTTACATCCTGAACCTAAAACCTTTAAAACCATAAAAAATCTCCTCTCTAATATATTAATAATCCTGCTAGCATTCCAATTAAGCTTGACAAGATAATAACAAAACCAATATAAGTTAAACTTTTCTTAACTCCAAGCACCCTAGAGATAACAATCATATTTGGTAAACTAAGTGATGGTCCTGCTAACAACAAAGCTGTAGCAGGGCCCTTAAACATTCCAAGAGCAATAAAACTATTGACAATTGGCACTTCTGTAAGTGTTGCAAAATACATAAAAGCTCCAAAAACCCCTGCAACTAAATTAGCTAAGAATGAGTTATTGCCAACTAAAGACACCATAAACTCACTCGGGATTATTGCCGTAATAACTCCTGCTAGAAAAACACCGACGATGAATAACGGAAAGATTTTTTTAGCGAGATCAAAAGTTGACTTTACCCAATCTAACAACTCTTTTTTGGAAAAGAACAACACTAACTGGATTATCAAAATAACAAATAAAACACTAGTAATAACGGGATTTTTTACTCCTGAAACCAAGATACCAATCAAAGTAACAAAGAACAATGCATTTATCCAAAAACCTCGTTTCTTCGTTTCTTGAACACTAAACATCTCAGGTAAAGCATCAACTTTTTCGCTTTTTCTATAAAGCAAATACATCAATAGACCAATAACTATTGATAAGGTAATCGCTCCAAAAACTCTGACAAACCCAATATCTACTCCTATATAACTAAAAGTAAAAGTTATCGCTAAAACATTGATTGCTGGTCCTGCGAAAAGAAAAGTTATCGCTGGTCCAAGACCTGCACCCTTCTTTCTAATACTAGCAAACATCGGTAATACCGAACAAGAACAAACAGCTAAAATAGCTCCTGATATTGATGCAAATAGATATGCTAAACCCTTATTAGAATTTGGCCCAAAATATTTCAATATTGCACCTTGTGACATAAACTGTGCAATAGCACCTGATAAGAAAAAAGCAATTGTTAACATGATAATTCTATGAATTGTTAAGTAATCAACTAAAGCAAGCCATCCTGATGTTAAGACATCGATGATATATTCCATATGTAATCTTCTCCTTAATATAAGTTACTACAATCACAAAGAAATGAATCCTTGTGCTTTAAATTAACTGAGTCAGCTTTTAAAACTTTAAAACTATCACTTTTTAATAAGATATCTTCAATCATTTTCTTGAATAACTCATCTCCTATATCAAGTTTATATAAAACATACTTTTCTTTCTTTTCAATACTGACAAGTTTCAAATCTCTCAATTTTGCCAAGTGTTTAGAAACCTTTGATTGTGGTAAGTTTAAAACTCCCATAATCTGACAGACAAAGAGATCACTTTGAGCAAGCAACATTAAAATCCTTAATCTTGTTTCATCAGCCATTATCTTAAAGAAATCAACAATTTCTATCATAAAATCAACCTTTCATATACTCATATTCGCATATATTCATATGATAAATCTAAACTAGAAAATTGTCAAGATTAAATTAAAAAAATGCCTGCATTAATGCAAGCACTTAATAATTATTAGCTGTAAATTTTATGTAATTGTAGATAGCAACAAACAGACAAACAATGACGATAACATTCGATACTTGTCTTATTGCCTCCTTGTTCTCAGGAATACTAAAGATAAATGCAATTACTTTATAGATTAAAATCGGAATGAATAATCCAAAAGATAAATATGCCAAACGATAATATGGCAAGATATTTAAATCATGATATTTCTTCTTAGAAACAATCAACCCAACAATCCCCCCATGCATCAAAATCAACCAGAGGAAAAACCAAGGAACTTTACTGATTTGTAAGATAAACAACATCACTACAACAAACAAATAAAGCAATGAATTAGTGATGATGAACTTCTTTTCTCTAGACATGATGAACCAATACCCTATCTAATTCTTGTGCAATTTGTTCTTCAGTAAAACCACTTATTTTATGACAAGCAACAAAATGATTTGGTTCTACTTCAATTAAAGGAGCCTCAATATCTTTACATCCTCGCATTGCATAAGGGCACCTTTGCCAAAACCTACATCCTTTTGGTGGATCGATTGGACTTGGTATATCACCTTTTAGAATCGTTTTTTCTCTTTTGATATCTAAATCTAAGATTGCTGATAAAAGTGCATTCGTATATGGGTGAAGCGGATTCTTATAAATCGTTTTTGTTGAACCTGACTCCATAACCTTCCCTAAATACATCACTAAAATTCGGTCACAAACATTTTTAACTACAGCTAAGTTATGAGAGATAAAGACATAGGTCAGGTTAAGTTTTTCCTGTAAATCGATTAAAAGGTTTAAGATCTGTGCATGAACACTAACATCTAAAGCTGAAACTGGTTCATCACAGATCAAAAGGTCAGGATTTAAACTGATTGCTCTAGCAATCCCGATTCTTTGCTTCTGCCCCCCAGAAAAATCAGATGGATAACGGTATAAGTCTTTTTCATCAAGTCCAACCAACTTCAATAATTCTAATACTCTGTTTTCCATTTCTTTCTTAGTAAACCCACCTCTAATATACATCGGTTCAGAGATGATTTGATAAACAGAAAATCTTGGATTTAACGAAGAGAATGGATCTTGAAAAATCATCTGCATATCTCTTCTAACTTCTTTAAATTCAATTCTTTTTAAACTAAATAAATCCTTATCCTTAAATGTTACCTTCCCTAAACTCGGTCTTACCATACCAATCATTGCGTTAGCTAAAGTACTTTTACCACAACCACTCTCACCAACAATTCCAAAAGTCTCACCTTTATGAATTTCTAATGATACATCAGTAACTGCTTGAATATACTTCTTCTTAGCAAAAGGCAATCCACCTTTAGCAGGAAAGTTAACACTTAAATTCTCGATTTTTACAATCGGTAAATTATCACTCACAATTTACCCTCCTTATCAACATTTAAAGGATAAAAACACCTGATTTCTCGATCTTTATCGATTTTAACAAGTGGAGGCATTAACTCTTTACACTTATCAGTCACATACTTACATCTGGGATGAAAATAACACCCGCTAGGTTTAAACATCGGATGAGGAACAGAATCAGGAATTTGAATAAAATGCTTTTTACTGTCACTTAGTCTAGGAATAGAACCTAAAAGACCTTCTGTGTAAGGATGATGTGGTTTTTTAAACAAATCCTCAACCCTTGCCTTTTCAACAATCTTACCAGCATACATTACATAGACTAAATCAGCCGTATGAGCTACTACACTTAAATCATGAGTTATCAAAAGCAATGAGACATTATGACTTCTTTGCATTTGACTTAAGACATTTAAAACTTGAGCTTGAATTGTTACATCTAAAGCTGTTGTTGGCTCATCAGCAATAATTAGCTTAGGCATACAAGCAAAAGCCATAGCGATTAAAACCCTTTGTCTTAAACCTCCTGATAATTGATGAGGAAAGGCTTTTGCTCTTGACTCAGGTTCTGGTATCCCTACTAATCTTAAAGCTTCTATCGTTTGTTTTCTAGCTTCTTGTTTAGAGATATTATTGTGTTTTAAATATACTTCATCTATTTGTTTGCCAACAGTCATAACAGGGTTTAACGCCGTCATAGCATCTTGAAAAATCATCGAGATTTGTTTACCTCTGACTGTTTGCATTTTCGTTTCTGAATACTTTGAGATATCCTCTCCATCGAGGTTTATCTCTTTAACATCGATAAGTGCAGGTGGTGTGTTTAACAACCTCATTATCGCTAATGAGGTTACACTCTTACCACAACCACTCTCACCAACCAAAGCAACGCATTCACCCTTAGCGATATCGATATCAATACCTTCAACCGCTCTAACTATTCCTTGATTTGCTGGAAAGATAACCTTAAGGTTTCTAAGTTTTAATAATATATTACTCATAACGCTTCTCCTTTAGGTAAATCTTCATTACCCTCATCCATCTTTGCAAAAACTTCTTGGATATAGGTATTATTTAATGTTTTAAATAACTTATAGATTCCACTAGAAGCCTTCATCCTTGGATTAAGGATTTCTTCCATAACAAGACCAATTCTCATAAATGAGAAAACTGCAATAAAGATCCCAATTCCTGGCGCCATAATCCACCACCAATGACCAAACAACAACGCCCCACCAGATTGAGCATCAGCCAACATCTTACCCCAAGATATTGCTGTAGGGTCACCTAGACCAAGGAAAGAAAGCCCAGCCTCAGCTACCATAATCCCCGCGCATGTAAGTGCTGTATTCATAATTAAAAGATGACTTACACCTGGTAAGATATGCTTTGTCATGATATGCCAACGACTGCCACCAGCAAGTTCAGAAGCTTTAACGTAATTGCTGTTTTTAAGCACCAAAACTAAAGATCTAACAACCCTAGCTAAACCAGTCCAACCAAAAACAACAAAGATAAGAACAATAATAAAGTAACTCTTACCGAAAAGATTGGTAATAACAATGGTTAGAGGTAATGTTGGTATTACCAACATCACATCAACAATTCTCATTATCGTATTGTCAGCTAAACCGCCAACATAACCAGCAATTATCCCTAGGATTGCCCCTAGAAAAGCAATTGCTATCCCTGTAACTAATCCTACTAATAAACTAACTCTAGTGCCATATATCAACATTGAAAAGATATCTTGACCTGTTGTTATCGTAGTTCCTAGAAGATGATTCCATGAAGGCGATAAACCCTTAGCGGCTCTTTGGGTAACATCATATGGGTCATATGGTGCTATTAAAGGCGCAAAGACCGCTAAAAAAGCTAAAAACAAAACCATTATTAAACCAACTCTACCCTTAGGGTGACGCCAAAGTTTTTTAATAAATTCCCAGATTGATAATAGTATATCTATTAATCTATTACTAATTCTTTTTATTATACTCATCGCTTTTCACCTACCGTAATTCTTGGATCAAGCAATGAATAAGTCAACTCAACAATTAGATTAGCTAAAATAGCAATCGTTGACATAAACAGCATAATTCCCATCATTAAAGGATAATCATTAGTATTATTAGCTTCTAAAAATAATGTTCCCATCCCATTCCAATTAAAAATCTGTTCGATGATAACAGCTCCACCGATAAGTCCTGATAAACTCATCCCAACAGCTGTTACAATCGGTAACATCGCATTTCTTAATGTATGTTTAAACAAAACCTTATTTTGAGATAACCCCTTAGCTCTAGCAGTTAAAACAAACTCTTCATTAGTAACCGCAATAACCGAGTTTCTCGTTCTTTGTGAGTATCCGATAATTCCTCCTATTGACATCGAAATTATCGGTAAAGCTGCATTATAAAAGACAACTTTTATCGCATCTAAACTCCAATCAAACTGACTTACCATATTAGGATTGGTATAAGCTGGAAATAACTCAAGTTCAAACCCAAAGTAAAACGATAAAATCAAAGCGATGAAAAAAGCAGGTAAAGCTACTGAAATCGTCGAAAGATTCAACAACAGTGAATCTTGCCATCTACCTCGCTTCCAAGCAGCTACCGTTCCAAATATTAAACCAATCGACAAACTGATAACTAAATTTGAGACCGATAACACTAAAGTCCAAGGCAGTCTTTCTGCTATTAAATCACTTACCTTAGGATTATCAGCCTTAAAAGAATTACCTAAATCAAATCTCAATAATCCACTCACATAATTAGTATATTGCTTAAAAGTTGAAACATCAAAACCGTATTGTTCTCTTGTGACTTGTTTGATAATTTCATATTCAATTTCACTCATATTACCCTGTGGAGGATAATATCTCTCTGCTGGATCATTAACTCCTAATCTAGGAATAAAGAAATTAAGTGTCAAGACGACAAAGAAAATAAATATAGCATAAAGGATACGTTTTATAACAAATGATCTTTGCATAAATTATCCCTCCACTCTTCTAATGTTCTTTAAACTATCACCATTGAAAATAGTCGAACCTTCAACCACGATATAACCCTCGTAACGATCAGTTCTTGCGACTGAAATAATATTGGAAGTATAAAGTGGAATTTTGTAGTATTGATAAGCTATCAATTCTTGCAATTCTTGCAATAATTGATATTTATAATTTAAGTTTAAGGATAAACGCATCTCATTGATCTTACTAGATAAAACAGAATCAGTTAATCTACCATAATTTGATGATTGACTCAAAGTCACAAAATGAGCTCTATACATAATATCTGCATTTGACAAAGAAAATATTACCCCTTGTAAAGTCATATCAAACTTAGAATTATATAGAAAGGTCCGCTCAGGACTTGACCCCTTAGCTTTATACTCTATCTCAATCCCAATCTTTTGCAATTGCACTTGTAGTCTTGAAATCACTTCTTGTTCACCTGGGGTTCCTAAAATTGAGTATTTAATTCTGTTTTTACTCAATAAGCGATATCCCTGAGGGTCTTTATCAGGTATTATTTGATCTAATAATTGATTTGCCTCTATAATTCTTTGATCTAAATCAAATCTTAAGATATCTGCATCCTCATTATAAAAATCAGATAAAGACTCTCTTAATAACCCTGCACTTGAAGTCATCCCTGCACCATTAAGGACATTATCTACTAACTCTTCTTGATTGATTGCTAGAGCTATCGCTCTTCTAAACTCTGTTATCCCTAGTAAATCTCTTAACTCATTTTTTTCAGATGTAGCTGGATTGACATTCAATACCAGTGTTTGTGTAAAAATTCCACTTGCATTAGAAACAAAGATATCTGGCCTTTCTTCAAATAAAGTCAAGTAATTAGAACTAATCGTAGCATCTAAAATATCGATATGTCCTTTTAAAAGTGCATAGATAGCTACGTTTTGTTCTTGAAACAACATGAACTTAATTCTTTCAACCTTATACAAAAAATCATCGTCATCTCGGAGATGATAATCCTCATTTCTGATGATTGTTATCACCTGAGCATTAGAGTTTAAAGCATCGAGTTTATATGGACCTGAACCAATTGGGTTTTGATAATGTGATAAAGACTCAGCTGTTGGATTCTTACTGTTTAATTGATTATCGAAACTAACAATTGGTTCCCAAACATGTTTAGGTAATATCAAAATAGTTGAAAACAATGAAGTAATCGCCCCTAATACTTTATTAACATGAAGATACATAACTGTATCTTTTTCAGATTCATCTATTTCATAGCCCTTGTCAGCAGCTCCATTCTCATATGTAAACATGCCTTGTTTTGTTAAAATACCATTACTATATGTATGTTGTAAATCAGCAGTCCAAGCTAAAGCCCCAGCATGGTTGCTCAAAGCGTTATTTGTGCCAATATCAAAAGTATAATAGATATCTTCAACTGTTAAATTCTTTCCATCATGCCAATAAACATCATCATGAATGATGACCTTTACAACTAAATAATTGTTTTCACTTCCAGAATAGATAGTCTCTAATGCTTCATAATCGATTTTTCCATCCTGAGTTAAAATCGGATTACCTTCTTTATCAACATAATACCATTCTTTACCAATCAAACCTAAGAATTCTCCAGTTGTATCGTCATAAGTGAAAAGTGTGTTATATAACATACTAGCAACCGTTGGAGCTATTCCATCTCGACTTAACCAAGGCATAAAAGAAGTTGGAAAAGAAGCTCCAACAGAGCCTAGATACAAAGTATTAGATTCATCAGTTCTTCTCTCATACTCATTAACTGTGCAGCCAAGCAATAAAACAGACAGTACTGACATTAAACATAAAAATAATAATTTCTTTACCATTCTCTTACCTCACTTCTTGATGTGAATAAGACAATGGCAAAACCATTTAAATCAAAATTGGTTTTGCCATCAGTCAAAAAAGAATAATTTATCGATTCTTAATATGGATAAATCATCTTAGTGCCAAAACCGTCTTTTGTAACACAGTTATCATATATTTCTTCAATTCTAAATACATAAGCTGGATACTTCAACCAACGGTTCATATCAGGACGATGGTATACATCGTGCTGAGCGTTTAAAAATTGTTGGTAAATCTCTCTTTTACCTGAATCCATTTGATCATGAATCTCCATCTTACCTCTTAACTCATAAGAGATCATCGGAGGTTGATAGAATAGAATTGTCGCTTCTGGATTTACTTTATAGTTTTCATAACTATGTTTCTTAGCCATTTCAAGTGAACCGATACATGTAAAATCAATTCGCTCTTGTGCTTCTTCACCATACATATACTTAACTAATAATTCAAGTCCTCTTTGAGAATAGTTTTTATCATCCGGAGTGTATGATTTAATATGTTCAATATAAGCAGCCAGGGTTTCTTCTAAATACTCTGGTTTTGGCATAAAGCCAATCCCTTTAATACTTGCATTTAGTCCAGCTGGCCCATTTGAGACTAGGGCTGGATCATGAGAACAAAAGCTTAAGAATACTTTTTCTTGAGACATTTCTTCTCCGTTAGCTAATTTTAATACTGTTTTGGCTCTAGTTCTAAAAGCCCAATTGAAAAAACTTTCTGCACTCTTCATTATAATCTCCTTAGTATTTATTCTATTACTTCTTCTACTACTTCTTCTTCAAATGGGAAAAAGAATTCTAAAACTTGTTCTCCTCTTGAAGCCATTGCACTAGCCTTGATTGGTAATGTGATTGTATAGTTCAAATTGATTTGACCTGTAACAGCATCTAACCCTTCAGGTGTTAAAGTAATCACACCTTCGTTACTTACAGTGTAAGAACCAGTTTCTTCATATGTATAAGGTTCTCCACCCATTTCAAATTCTGAAATAAAATTATAAGTACCATTCTTGAAAGTTATCACATAATTATAAGTTACAGCAGAACCCATAGCTGAAACATCATGACTTCCTTCATAATGCATACCAAGAGCTGTTTCTGATAAAGTTCTATCAGTTCTTGTAGCCATTGCACTAGCTTTAACACCGATTGTGATTTCATCTCCTGAAATCGAACCAGTAACAGCCTCACCCATGAATGGTGTGATTGTTAATACTTCACCATCAACCTCATAGGTACCAAATTCCATATGACTATACATTTCTCCACCCATTTCAAATTCTGAATAGAAGAAATAAACTCCATATGCAAAAGTCATTTGATAAACATAGATTACCTCACTACCCATAGCACTTACAGTATGTGTTCCTACATAAATCCTAGCAATTGATGTAGCTGTTAATTCTCTTGCAGTTCTTTGAGCCATAGCACTAGCTTTAATAGGAATTGAGATTACTCCATTAGCTAAGACTTCTCCTGTAACAGCATCTAAACCTTCAGGTGTTAGAGTAATGGTATTACCTGAGACAGAATATGTACCTGACTCCTGGAAATCATACATTTCTTCACCCATTTCAAACTCACTGATAAAGAAGTACTCACCATTTAAAAAATTGATTTCATAGTAGTATTCTACATCACTACCCATAGCACTAACTGTATGTGAGCCTTCATAAACTCTTGCTAAAACAGCATCTTGTACTTCAGTAGTTGTAGTTGTTGTTGTCGAAGCAGTCGTAGTCGTTGTTGAAGCTGTTGTTTGTGTGGTTGTTTGTGTTGTAGTAGTTGTTGTTTGACAAGCAAACAAGACAACAGCTAACACAAGTGTAAATAGCATCATTAATCCTTTTTTCATTTTTTTATCCTCCATATATTCAATATAAGTCTGCTTATATTTACTCCTTTTTTAATAAAAATCCAATAATTGTTTCATCTGCTAAAGTAAAGTTAACATTTAGACCAACTTCTGAGATGACAAGTTCATATCTTGTTTCATCTTCTGCAATAAGTATCAACTGCATGAAGATGAATCTTCTCACACTGAAACTTCCTAGTTGGTCAATCAAAGTTTCTTCTCCTTTGTTAAGTGTTAAACTAAAAGTACCGTCACTGTTTAACAATAGTTTAGCTTCATAATCATTTTCTAGCTCATCTTGGCCTTGAGCACTAAACTCACCTTGAATAGTCTTACAATAAAAGGTTACTTCAGTTCTTGTGCTTGTAGCAGATGATACTTTAAAAGGTGCCGTAACAACAAAATTAACCAATGAACCTGTATATGTATCATCACTATCAGCAGGGGAGAATACAAGATTATTCCCATCGATAGTGAAACTGCCAGTTTCACTATACTCACCTGAGATAAGGTCATTACCAGTAAAAGTATATCCTCCGAACTTATCAAGAGTTAAGACCATTTCAGTATCATACATTATGACTCCACCCATTTCTTTAGTAGCATATCCATAATAGATACTAGCACAAGCAGCAGTAGTAGCAACCTGTAAGACTCTTTCTGTTCTATCCGCCATTTCAGATGCTTTGATACCAATGGTAAGGTTTCTATTACTATCAAACTGTCCTGTTACAGTTTCACCTTCTAGATGTAAGGTAACAACCCCATCATCCACATCATAAAATCCTGTTTCAACAAACTCATAAGGTTCTTGATTCATAGTGAAGTTACTAACAAACTTAAACTCTCTTCCTGAATTAAGTTGTAAGTAATAATCATAAACAACTTCACTACCCATTGCACTTACTGTATGCGATCCAGCATATTCACCGAAGTAATCTTCATAAACTAAAACCTTACCTAAAAGATAATAGACTATATTTGGATCATTATCATCTTCTTTTGATGCAGGTAAGTTAGATGCACCATAAGGCAATGTAGATTTAAAATGCAAGTTTCCTTCTAGAACTTCAAAAGTTGAAGTTTTAGGAGTATCTGGTGTAGAATCACTATAGATTAACATATAAGTGTTTCCACTACTTCCAACAGTCCCATGTCCTTTATCTGTTTCATATGTTCGATCCGGAGATAAGATAAAATTATCATCCGCATCAATTCTTAGATAAAAAACCAAAGGCATTCCTAAATCTGTAATATCTATCAAATACTCACCAACTATACTTACCTCTTCATTAGCATTGGTGGTTTCTGTATTAGTAGTTGATTGATTACAACCAAGAAAACCAATAATCAGTAATCCCAAAAATAGACTTATAATAATTTTGTTTTTAAACTTCATCGATTTATCCTCCTTTTCAAGCAATTAGTAAATTAATTTCAAATTGCTTAATTTAGTATGATTATAATACTCTCATATATATAATTCAATAACTGTCAAGATAAATTATGGCTAAATTTACAACTTTTATAATAACGCTCTAACGCGTTAATACACTATTTTTCAAATGCGACATTTTATGTCGCATATAAAAAAGTTGCCACTAGGACAACTTCATCAAATATTATATTTTTACTAGCGATTCCATTCAAACTTAGTTTTATCTTTTAATCTAAAAAACACCGTTTTATAGCCTTCATTACCATATTTGAGAGATTTATTGATTCTTCCAATTGTAGTGGTTGAGGCATGGGTTCTGTTCTTCACTTTCTGGTAAGATGCTTTATGCCATAACATAACAGCAACCTCCATGCGCTGAGCCATCTTTTCAAGTTCGCTCATCGTACAAAGATCTTCTAAAAAACGGTAGACTTCTTCTACTGTTTTAAGTTCTAAGATAGCATTACAGAGTAAATCCATATTAGCATTTTTAGACTTAGGTTCATATTTCAAAATCATCACCTCTTCTTATATGATTATATCATATAAGGAGAAATAATTAGTTTAAAAATTTTTTCAAATAGTAAAATTTGTTAATAAAATACAAGAATTAAGTCATAATATAGCTAACTCTTAGAATTATTCTATGTTTTGTAATGAAAAGATTAGATTATTACAATATCGATAATAGTACTACAAACTGACAATCTTTCAACTAGACCACAGTGTTGTGCCAGGCTTATAAGAAGGACCTTAGGTTTTGCGTGAAACTCATCACTTGAAAATAGTTTTTCGTGTTGAATCTATACTCAGAAATGTTTTTTTAAAGATTCTTTTCTGTAATCTCAAGCATTATTTAACACTTCAATCAAAGTCAAAAGTACTGTATATTTTTTAAAATAGTTAAATCCCCTCGACTCCATGTCTCAGTCCTGCTTTAACAACTGTCGGTTTCGCTGAAACCCTTCACTTTGAACCTAATTTCGCGTGTTGACCCTGTACTATGGACTGTCATTTTATAGTTTTTTTTCTTCAAGTTGAAACACCATTTAACAGCATAATAAAGAGCAAATGTCAAGGTCATTTTATCTAAAGTTCAAATCCCCTCGACTCCATGCCTTGAGGGGTATTCAACAACTGTCTGTTTCTATGAAAATCTGCACTTAGAACTGTCTATATCTTTGCAACCGTTACATCAAATAGATCAAAAAGCGAAGTTTTTCCCTTGGAAAAAATATAGTCTCTTTTTGTCTTGATAAAGACCAAATCATACTATTTTCGATAAGTCAAGGTTATTTTATCAAAAGTTCAAATCCCCTCGACTCCATGTCTTAGTCCGAGTGAAATGACTGTCGGTTTCAATGAACCCCTTCACTTTGAACATAATGTTACTTTTGGTTTTAACTAAGATGATATCGAGTTTTTAAGAAAATTATGAAATTCAGTTTTTACCGATATTACCGACGTCCTTTGTCTTTTTATAATAACCGCTATCATAATGTATTAGACTTGATATAGTTTAGATGTAGCAAACTTTTTACTAGAGGGATGCACTTCGCCAACAAGTTTCAATTTATTAAAAGTTGAATCTATTAAAGTTTGCACAAAACCTTTGATATAATAGTTTCTTGAAGTAAAAGCTGGGTGAACAATTCTGCTCATAGATTGTTTCTTTGTTAAACCTATATATTTGCCATTATAAATCAATTTGTTGTTATAGACTAAATTGCATTTATAATTTGGTTTGAAACCCAAAAATGATTTTAGGTATCTTTCTGTAATGTTGACTGTTTTTAGATTATCATTATAGTGCTGACCTTTTGTACATAAATTTATTATCACTTCTGGATTCATAGTTTTTATTCTTTGTTCCAAATCATAATCCATACTTCTATTAATCCAATTATATAACCAATTCTGATCTCTAAAATATCTTGTTTCAACTCCTCTACTGCACTGATACTGTATAGCGTTGTCTACAGTTAAAACATATTTTCCATAAGGAATTTTACTGTGTTTACTTGAAAATTGATAATTTTTTATCAGTTTAAGCAAGTATTTATTCAACTGATTTCTTGTATGATTTTGGGCAGCTGTATTAATTTTATTCTTGTATTCAAAATAATGAGGACTTTCAAGTAAAACAAGAATTATCTTGCAATCTAAATTATTTTCACTAATTAAATTAACACTCGATTTTTGTACGTCTATCATGAATAAATTATCTGGTTTGCAGATATCTGTACTGAAATAGCTATCATTTAATATGTACTCCATATTTCACTCTCCAATAAAATTGTAATAATCAAAATACTATAATGAGGTTTACATCTAAGACAAAATACTAAATACTATCTATATCAACTAACTTAATTAGATCTTTTGAACTTATTGACATATTCTCTAAAACATTATTAAACAATTTTACTTTTTCTTCTACATTTAATTTTGACTGACTCTTTATCATTGTCTCAATGCAAGTGTTTACCTCTCTAATGGGCATTAATAAATTATCTTCACTATACTTTAATATAGACTTTAATGAAAGATTATAGAAGCTTGTTAAAAAATCTCTTTCTATCGCTTTGTAATCAATAGTTTTACTTTCATTTTCAATTTTATATGAATCCAAATAATTATCTTCCCTTTTTTCGTAAATTTCATTCTTAATTGCTTCTGAAGAAACACTGTTGTTATATTCACGCATCAAAAACTGGATAAATTTATAAATGCTAATATCATCTGAACTCCCGTACAATCCTAAATTACAGGTTATTCGCACTATATTAGAATATGTAATGAAGTTATATGTGTGTTCCTTTTTAGATAAATAGAACATACTCATACACCATCTAGCCTGCAACGAAGTATTTCTCATCATTTGAAAAAATTCATGTGATATATCATAACAGCCGTCTATCAATCTATACCTATAAGGGTTGCTAATTTCTTCATTACTTACTATCATTGAATGGCTAATATCAAGTTTCCTTTTCTTTTCATTTTGATTATACTTCTTTAGAAAGTAGCTAATAGCTTTTCTATTATTCTTCCCTTCTGGTTTATATATTATTGAATTTATAGAAAATACATCCTCAAAAACCTTCTGAACTTCATGACTATCTTCATCAAAATATTTATATACACTACTAACAATTCGTTTTTTAGTAGGTGATCCATCACTTATATCAAGTTTGGTATCAAAATAACTATGCGATCTTTTAAATCCTTCTTTGTTCCTTAAATTTAGACTTGTGTACATTGCAGAAAAAGTTTTTACATAAATTTGCTTTCTGATATTTGGGTTAACTTGAACAATAAAGAAAAAGAAATACGCTAATAAAGTTACTAGGCAAAAACTTAATATAAAACTTAAAATAATGACAACAACTATATATTTAGTAAAAAACAATGATACTATGGCTAACCCATTCACCATAATGAAGAAACCCAACCAGTATTTAAGTTTGACATTTACTTTAAATGGAAGAAAAAACACATATTCATTGATCATAAATCTGCCATAATCTATTCCCATAACTTTTTTTGTCTCAGCCAATGATGTTAAACCAATTAAAGTTAGGTTTATTGCTATTATTGAAATTAAAATGGCATTATCAAACTGTAAACCTTCAAAAAAATCTATCATAACTCTCTCCCCTTTTACAATAAGCACTAGTAACTACTAAAAACTACAAACATCTTCTAATCAAATTATTTGTAAATTTTTCATTGTCCAATTAAATTCGATATTCAAAATAGTGAAATTACCCATCTGCTATGAACATAGTTTTACGCGTTGACCCTACACTTTAACACACAACTGTGTGTTTTTTGAAAAACATTGCAGAGTGAGTTAACGTCTATATGTCAGCATTTGCAGGCAAACTGTTACAGTTTTCATACAGTTTCTCGCATTTATGTCTTAGTCCTAGTGAAATGACTGTCGGTTTCACTGAACCCCTTTACTTTGAACATGATTTTGCGTATTGACCCTACACTTTAACACACATAACTGTGTGTTTTTTGAAAAGTGTTGCAAGGTGAGTTGACGTCTATATGTCAACATTTGCAGGCAAACTGTTACAGTTTTCATACAGTTATGTGCCACGTTGTCTTAGTCCTAGTGAAATGACTGTCGGTTTCAATGAACCCCTTCACTTTGAACATAATTTTGCGTGTTGACCCTACACTTTAACACACACAACTGTGTGTTTTTTGAAAAAAGTTGCAAGGTGAGTTGACGTCTATATGTCAACATCTGCAGGTAAACTGTTACAGTTTTCATACAGTTATGTGCCGGGTTGCCTTGAGGGTTATTCAACAACTGTCTGTTTCTATGAAAATCTGCACTTAGAACTGTCTATATCT
>CAZSVO010000017.1:0-36336 GCA_964610325.1 uncultured Candidatus Izemoplasmatales bacterium | reverse complement strand
TTACTTAAAATTTTCCTAAAAAATTCTATTTACACAAAATATTATATACTCTCTCTGCTTCATCTAAAAAAATAGTCTTAGAAAATGAATTCTATCATTTTTTTAGTCTTTATTTGATTATTGTATATAATAATAGATAGTTTTAATTACTAAAATTTCAAAAGTAGGACATTACCCATATCATCCAATTTTTTCTCATCATATCTGTTTATTTTATCTTTAGATTAAGATATAATTATTGGCATGAAAGCAAGGCGAAAGCAATATGAAAAAAGCAGTAATTGTAATTCTAGTACTTTTTTTTATTCAAGGCATAATTCATAACCTCGGTCATCCAGTAACTCCGGCTTTTGTTAGAGGATTAAACATTCCTGACTATATGTTTGGTTTTTTTTATTCATCCATGAGTTTTGGTTTGATGATTGGCTCACCTATTTGGGGTATTTTAGCTGATAGAGGAAGAAAAAGATTAATAATGGCAATTGGCCTTTTGCTATACAGTTTAGGTCAATTTGGTTTTGGATATGTAAACAACATGTATTTGATGGTTGGTTTTCGTTTTTTGAGCGGTTTTGGAGTTTCAGCAAGCATGACTCTTTTCACATCACATATGATCGAGGTCTCAAGCCCATCTAACCGAGCAAAACACCTTGCATGGTTAGCTGCTGGCTTAACTTTAGGAGCGGCTATTGGTTACGCGATTGGTGGTTTCATCAGCAATAATCCAATCATGGTAGATTTCTTAGGAACTGCTGATTTACGAATTGTTTTTGCTATTCAAGGAACTATTAATCTATTGCATACCTTAAATGTCTTTCTATTTGTCAAAGAAGAACATGTAATAGAAAGGACAAATAAAAAACCATCATTTATTGAGAGTTTTCGTAATATTGGAAAAATCAATAAGAACCTTTTACTGTTTCTAATTGCCTTGAGCTTTGTTTCTATTGCCATTACCAACTTGACAAAGTATCTAGATGTGTATTTCGATGAGCTGGGTTATACTTCTCAAGATATCGGTAACTTTGTTTTTGTTACTGGTATAGTATCTTTGTTTACTAGTATCTTTATAGTACCACTAATTGCAAAATTAAATAGAAATCTAATAGTTATTTTGCTCACTCAAATTATTAGCATATTAGTTGTACTTTACGTTTTTAGAGCTAATAATTTCTTGTTAGCAATCTACACTGTTTATATGCTTTTTATAATGAGTCGCTCCATATTTCAACCCCTAGAGCAAAGTTTTATCGCTAACAGAGCAAAAGATGGGTTTTTTAGTTCAACTATGGGTATAAGACAATCTTTTTACTCAATTGGAATGATTATCGGACCATTAGTAGGAGGTTTCTTGTATGAAATAAGCCCCTTGGTACTCTTTAACTTTTCAGCTTTGATGATTTTCCTTGGTTTAATAATATTCTTCTTTGTCTATATTAGAATCAGAAAAGAACAATTAGAAAATCATTAATAGAACAAATCATTTTCTTTTATTGATGATTTTTGATAAAATATAGATTAGAGGTGATAACATGTCAGTTTATGATTTTTCAATTAAGAACATCGAAAGAGAAGACGTTAAGTTAGATAAATACCAAGGTAAAGTTTTACTTATTTTTAATTCTGCTACCAAATGTGGGTTTACACCCCAATACGAAGGAATACAAAAACTCTATGATAAATATCAAGATTTAGGTTTTGAAGTAATCGATTTGCCGTGTAATCAATTTATGAATCAAGCTCCTGGTTCAGACAAAGAACTTGCTGGTTTTTGTCAAGCAGCTTATCACACTACTTTTGAAACCTTTGCTAAAATTAAAGTTAATGGTGATGATGCCATTGAACTATTTAAGTATCTGAAAACCCAAAAACCAAAAGATGAAGTTCCTGGACAAGAATCTAATAATAATGGTATAAAAGCAAAGCTTATGGGTTCAGCCATTAAATGGAACTTCACCAAATTCATTATCGACAAAGAAGGTAATGTCTATGGTCGCTATGGTTCAAGAGTAAAACCAGAGGAATTACAAACAGTCATCGAAAAATTACTATAAAGTAAAAAACTCCACCCTGCATGAGTGGAGTTTTTTTAATTAAGAAGATATTTTACTTCTTGATTATTTAGAAAACGTCTCAGGTTTTCTCTTGTCAGTTCATAAAGTCTATCTTGCATATAAGGAGAACTTGATGCATTATGAGGTGTAATAAATACGTTTGATAAAGTCCATAGTTTTGAACTTATTGGTAAGGGCTCAGGAGTTGTCACATCCAACCCCGCTCCTCTAATCCACTCATTTTCTAAGGCTTCTATCAATGCATCTTGGTCCAAGATATCTCCTCTTGCAACATTAATTATTAACGCTTCTTTCTTCATCAATCTAAGTTTTTCACGATCAATAATTCTTTTCGTTGATTCTGTTAATGGAAGTGCTAAAATCAGATAATCTGCTTCCTTACACATTATCATCAACCCCTCTTGGTCATTATACACTTCATCAAAGCCATCAACTTCTTCAAGTTTATTTCTATAACCCATTATTTTTTTTACTTGAAAACTCTTTAGCCTTTTAGCAACTTCTTTGCCAATTGAACCTGTTCCAAGAATTGCAATTGTAGAATTGAATATCTCCGGTTCTCTTTGAATAGGTTGCCAAACCTTTTTCTTCATTGACTCTAAATAATACTTGGTATTTCTATTAAAAAATAAGATTTTTGAAATAACATCTTCAGCAATTGCGATTGAAAATATATCTCTAGCATTGCTTATTAAGATGCCTTTTTCTCTAATACTTGTTACATCTACATTATCATAACCAGCCATTAACAACTGAATCCATTTAAGTTTTGGGTAATCATCGATATTAATTTTGGCCAATTGAGAATTCATGATAACCATAGCATCTATACTAGATGAATTCTCTAGATTATCTACGATTTCAACTTCATTGAACTCTTCTTTCAATAAAGGGTAGTTAACTCTTCCCATCATTTTTTTGTCAACATATATTATCATCACAACCTCCAACAATCTCTAAAACAAAATGTATGGAACTTACCCATACATCTTTTGAATGATATAACTCACCAGACTTTTTGGTAAGATTCTTTTAAGAAAAACTATTAACTTGTAATTAATTCCTACAGTTTTAGCTACTGGCATTCTTTTTTTCTTAATCATTTTTAGAATAACCTTTGATACAAATAAAGGACTCATTCCATTTTCTTCATCTTTAGCCATTCTAGCTAATGAATTCTTAATTCGGTTTTGATAAACTTCATCTTCCAAGATTAAAGGCATCTGTCGATTTTTAGTGAAATCAGTTTTTATATCTCCAGGTAAAACTGTAGCAACCTGAATATTAAATGGTTTTAACTCTATTCTTAATCCCTCAGAGAAACTGCTAATTGCTGCTTTAGTCATCGAATAAAACGTCTGGAAAGGAATGGAAATCTCACCAGCCACTGAACCAATATTAATAATTCTGCCTTTTGATAGTCGTAATCTAGGAATTAAAGCTTTTGTTAATAGGAATTGACCTATAACATTAACATCAAAGATATGCTTTACTTCTTTTTCCAAACTATATTCAACAGCGCCAGAAACTCCCATGCCTGCACAGTTAATCAATACATCTATACTATCAGGCAGCTTTTTAATAAACTCATCGATTTGTGATTGATTAGTAATATCACAAAGATGATAATTGAATTTAAAGTTTTCCTTAGGATATTTTCTTGAAAGACCATAAACACAATATCCTAACTCTTCAAGTAGTTTTGCTGTTGCAAACCCAATTCCACTTGAAGCTCCACTAATAACGACTGTCTTACTCATTGTGCTCTAAAAAAGCCATTAAATCTTCATCTTTTTCCGGTAAAGAATTCAACACATCCGCAATAATCTCTATGGCTTCATCCATTAATTCTTTTGTATGAGTTGATGTATAAGAAGTTCTTATCAAACACTCTCCTTCAGGAGCTGCAGGAGGTAATACTGGATTAACATAAACCCCTCTATCAAACAACACCTTACAAGCAACAATAGTTCTAAGCATTGAACCTGTATAGATTGGAATGATTGGAACTATCGAGTTTTCTAAAATATTTAAACCTTTATCTTTTAAACCCTGTCTTACATATTTTGATATTTCCAATAATGCTTTAGGTCTTTGGGGTTCAGTTTGCAAAATTCTCAGTGCTTCTAAAGCAGTTGCTGCGTTAGCTGGTGTGATTGCTGCACAAAAAATGAAAGGTCTTGATTTATGTTTAACAAACTCGACAACTTTTTTATCTGCTGCCATATATCCGCCTAAGCTAGCGAGAGATTTAGAAAAGGTACCCATGATAATATCTACTTCATCTTCGAGATTAAAGTACTCGGCTGTTCCCCTGCCATTAGGTCCTAATACACCAAAACCATGGGCATCATCAACCATTACTCTAGCATTATAAAGTTTTGCTAATCGAACTATTTCTGGCAAATTGCAAATATCACCACTCATTGAGAATACACCATCAGTTATGATAAGTTTTCCCTTGTTTGGATCTGCATTGGCTAACTTGTTTTCCAAATCATGCATATCATTATGATGATATCTAATCATTTGAGCAAAAGACAACCTTGCTCCATCATATATCGATGCATGATTTTCACGATCACAAAAAATCAAATCATTTCTGCCTGCAATAGCCGCAATAATACCTAGATTCGATTGAAAACCTGTTGAAAATGTTACACATGCTTCTTTATTTAGAAACTCAGCTAGTTCTTTTTCAAGAATGAGATGAGTTGTTAAAGTTCCATTAAGAAATCTCGAGCCAGACACTCCAGATCCAAATTTTACCATTGCTTCTACTCCAGCTTTGATTACTCGGTCATCACCCGTAAGACCTAAATAATTGTTCGAACCAATCATAATCCTACGCTTGCCTTCCATAAAAACTTCTATGTCTTGTTTTGTTTCTAAAGCATGAAAATATGGATATATTCCTAGTTCCTTATATTCTTCTGCTATAGTAAATTCATCACATTTCTTAAATAAATCCATAGAATATCCTCCAAAAAATAAATATGGTATAACTCCTAACATCTAAGCAATTATACCATATATTTGTTTTTTTGTATATTGATTATTTTTTGATTTTTATTCGGTTCTTAACGCAATAACTGGGTCTTTCTTTGATGCCATCCTTGCTGGAATCAAGCCAGCTATATATGCTAACACTACACTAATAGTAATTAAAACTATGATATGAATTGATGAAAGTTTTGCGACATTAGGCATTTCAGAAAGATTCTCAATAATTAAATTCGTTGGAATAATCAAAAGCAAAGTAATCAATACCCCTGTTACACCGGCAAAGAAACCTATAATCAAATTCTCTGAGTTAAATACTCGAGAAATATCTTTTTTCCTAGCTCCCAAAGCTCTTAGAACCCCTATTTCTTTGGTTCTTTCGATTACAGAAATGTAAGTAATTATTGCTATCATGATTGAGGATACAACCAAAGATATTCCTGCAAAAGCAATTAATACAATCGATATCGTATCGATAACTCCTCCGATTAAAGATGTAATAGTCGCTGCTTGGTCTATATACTCAATTCTTTCGTTTTCATTTTTTCCAACATTATATGCATCAAGATAAGATTTCACTTCGTCTTTTGCTTCAAAATTTACTGGATAAAGAGAAATCCTATTATACTCGCCAACTTCATCAGGATAATTACTATAAACATATTGTGCTAATCCAAAATCATATCCTAAGCCATTGCTAATAAGACTAACATTCGACCCTTCCTTAGCGCGAATGATGCCTGAAATTGTTAAACTCAATGCTTGACTAACATCCGATGATAGAATGTTATAGTCTCCAATAAACAACTTAAACTCAGTCCCCACTATGTCTTCAAAAGCGAATTCTGTTTCGCTATCTGGGTCAAAACCTAGAATCTGTAATGTTGATTTATAAATTCTATTGTATTCATCAACTACTAAAACTACTTCAAATTCATTTTCTGTTACATTATGAGTTGCTCTTTGACCATAAATAACTTCATAGTTATCCTCAAACACATTACCTTCAGGGAGGAGGGTGAAAAAAGAGAAACTAAACCCCCATAATTGTCCAGGATTAGAAACTTCTTCACCTTCAATATTTTCTGAATAAACAGGAAAATGTGCGCTCCCAACTCCAGGTACACTCATATACTTTAGCAAAGACATATTGAGTTTCTTCTGATACTTAACTCCAGCTAAAGTATCTTGCCCTTCTCCTTCAACATAATCCTTGACATATTCAACATAATCTTCAGTAATATTATTAGATATCAGAAAACTCTGAAATCGGTTCTCATCATACATCGTTGCATAATCACTATCTGGATAAATCTCCATATCGCTTTCACCAGCTTGTCTCATCCTCTCAAAATCAAGTCTCGATTCAGAAATAGTTAAAGGATATCCAGATAAAGTATCTCGTTCAAATTTTTGAATTTCTTGATCTAATCCATTTGATAAAGAAAGGATTAAAGCAATCCCAATTATTCCGATACTTCCAGCAAAAGCAGTCAATAGGGTTCTTCCAAGCTTTGTTCTAATGTTATTTATTGAAGAAATCAATGCCATAACAAAACTCATTGCTGTAGGTTTAAATTCAAGCGGTTGTGAAACATTTGATGTTTGTTCTATGGGATTGCTGTCATTGATTATCTTACCGTCTTTTAGTTTAATAATTCTTGATGAGTATTTGTAAGCCATTTCTGAATCATGGGTTACCATTATTACTAGCTTATCTTTTGCTATCTCTTTGATGAGATCTAAGATTTGGATTGATGTTTCTGAATCTATTGACCCCGTTGGCTCATCAGCTAGAATAATATCTGGATTATTTGCTAAAGCTCTAGCGATTGCAACTCTTTGACTTTGGCCTCCAGATAATTGATTAGGTCTTTTATAGATATGGTCTTTTAATCCTACTCGATCAAGTACTTCTATCGCTCTTTTCTTAGCTTCTATTTGGGAGACTCCACTTAGTGACAATCCCATTTCTACGTTTTGCAAAACACTAAGATGGGGAATCAAATTGTGAGATTGAAAAATAAATCCTATCGAATTGTTACGATACATATCCCACTCTTTGTCTTTAAAACTAACAGTAGACTCCCCATTGATAAACATTTCGCCACTATCAGATTTATCTAAGCCACCAATTACATTTAACATTGTTGTTTTTCCACAACCTGATGGTCCTAATATCGTAACAAACTCAGTTTTTCTAAACTCGATTGAAATTCGATCAAGAGCATTTTGCGAAAAATCCCCAATCGTATAACTTTTTGATACATTTTGTAATCTCAACATTTTTTTCCCTCCAGATAACCATATTTTAACAAATCAATATATTCGTTAAGCAATTCTTTTGATTTAATGTAATTATAATTGTTGACAGATGTAACAAACAAAACATTCTTTAATATTGCGTATGCAATATCAAGGATTTGGATAATTTTTTCTTTATTTCTAAAACGGAAATCACTTTGATCTAAATACTCATAGATGGTTAAACAGTCTCGATAATTGGAGATGCTATCAGAAATTTCTGATTTTTCATCATTAGGATTTCCATTCAAATATATCAAAATATTAGTGATAAACCGCTTTATTACTACATCTGATTGATACGAGAAGAAAGTTTCGTGAATAATAACAAACAATTCATCTAGAGATGCTTTTTTATTCTCTAATCTTTTCTTTATTTTAGCATTCATTTCCTCTTTTAACTTTGTAATCAAAAAAACTAAAAGATCATATTTCTCCGAAAAATAAAGGTAGAAACTCCCTCTTGAAATCTCTGCGCTTTTAATAATCTTATTTATAGATACCTCAGCATAAGGAACTCTTGCAAACTCATTTATTGCTGCAGATATAATTTTTTCTTGTTTAACTAAAGAAAGATTGAAAAAAGTATTTGTCGGCATCAAATCACCTCAAATAGATTTTATATGACAACTTGTCATATGTCAAAACATTTGACTCATAATCACAAAAAAAACAAAAAGATGCCCTTTGATATGGTTAATTTCATACCAGGCATCTTTACTTAAAGCTCTACTATTCTAATTCATAAGGTATTTTACTTCTTCCAAAAGTTTATCTTTTAGTTTCTCTGTTTCAAAAAGTATTTCTTCAACTATATCTTGGTAATTCTTCTTTAAAATATCATCATCAAGTCCAGAGAGATTTATTATTACATTCATTGCAGCACCCTCTATTGAACTATAAAGCATCAATACTGCAACACCTTGATCTGAAATCGTATTCTTATTTGAATACTTTATTAAATCTTCTACTTCTCTCAATGATTCAAGCGCTAATGCGCATACTTTTAAAGGTACTTTTATACAGCTAAGAGTTGCTTTATCAATTTCATTTTGTCGATAAGCTATCTCTTCATCATTCTCTTTAGGCAATCTAAAAGCATTCATCAACTGATTAAAAGCTTCTGTATCCTCATCGATAAAATTAATGAACTGTTCCTTATTACTTTGAAATAATTCAATCTTCTTATGATATACTTCTTGAATCTTGTCATCCAAGCTTTTAAATTTCTTCTTCGTGACACTTAAACTGCCAACCATACACAGAAGTCCACATCCATTTGCTCCAGCTAAAGCGCTAACGCTACCTCCACCAGGTGCAGGTGATGATGAAGCTAACTCATTGATAAAATCTTTAACCTTCATATCAAATAATTTCATTAATATTCTCCTTTAATATCTGTCTATTATTAACTACAATAAAACCATTCTTGATCACTGTTTTTGTATGGTTAATTCCATAATGATAGATGAAATACTCTAGGTTTTTAGCATCCAGCAATACGATATCCGCTTTTTTTCCAACTTCAATACTTCCTAAATCCTTGAAAATATCCAAACTGTATGCTGGATTTATCGTAGCTGCAGTAAGAATCTCTGAAGGCATCATTCTTAATTTATTACCGCTTATTTGCAGTGTTAATTGAAAATTCTCTGATGGTGTTGAGCCTGGATTGTAATCACTAGATAAACTCACTGCAACAGAGTTGTCAATAAGTTTTCTTGCCGGAGCGTATTCTTTATTTAAGAAAAAGGATGTTGAAGGTAAAAGATTTGCTATTGTATTGGTTTTAGCAAAAGCTTTAATATCATCATCACTGATAGCCATTAGATGATCAATTGTACTTGCTTTGAGTTTTAATCCGACTTGAGTACCGCCTATTGATTTTATTTCATCAGCATGCAAGCGCAACTTAAAACCTAAATCCTTTGCTCTTCTAAGGATTTTTTCTGTCTCTAAAGCATCAAATACCCCTACCTCACAAAACACATCCACAAAATCAGCTAAACCTTCAGTTTTTATGACTTCTAAATCATTTATTATCCTCTCAATAAAAACATCTCTTCTGTTTTCATACTCCTTAGGCAAGGCATGTGCCCCAAGGTAAGTGATGTAGATATCGATTGGGTGATCTTCATTAAGTTTTTTAAGAACCCTTAATTGCTTTATTTCTGTTTCTAGTTCCAATCCATATCCAGATTTTGCTTCTATTGAAGTAACTCCAAATAACAACATCTCATCCAAAGATTTCTTTGCTTGTTGATACAAGTCTTCAAAACTTGCTTTTTTTGTCTGATTAACAGTGTTTAAGATACCTCCACCACTCTTTAAGATATCTAAATAATCTTCTCCAGCAATTTTTCTGCTGAACTCATCTTCTCTTGAACCGCCAAAAACCAAATGGGTATGACTATCGATAAGTCCAGGTATACAAATTGTTTGACATGCATCGAATACTTCTGTGTCTTTATTAATATATCCTGAAAAGTCTCCATTTCCAACAACTGCAATTCTACTTCCTTTAATCAAGATAAAAGCATTATCAATCTTTAATATGTCACTCATCTTTAAACCTTTAACAGGAGGTTTATGATTGTTAGAATAAAGGGTTTTTATGTTATGGATTAACAAGTTATCACTCATAATATAGTTACCTATAAGAAATAATCGATGATTTTATCAACAGAAAAATCTCTTAGGCAAAGATATCTCTCACTCATTCTAACAACCTCATTCAAACTAATTTCTTCAGGAAAAACTAAGTTATCAATTGCATAATAGTATTTAAGCGATCTGACCAAGGCATCCTTAGGAATCAGTCCAACAATTTCTGCTGAAGGCACTTCAAAATGATAACGTTTTGCTTCCATTTTGACTGTCTCGAAAACTCTATAAATAGGATTCTTCTTATAATCTAGAATATTCATTGTTACTTGAGTATGCCCTCTGTTCTCCAAGAAAACTGGTCCAGCTTGAACAAATTGATAACCCCCTGACGAACCTCTTATAGCTTTAGCAAAATTACTTGTTTTCTTCTCATCATCAGTCAAAATATCGATGTTATATGCAATTAAAAAATCTCTAGCTCCAACGCCTATGCATCCAAAAGTAGGATGAATTTCTGCTTTACCATAATCTGGTTTCCATTCATCTAGATGGATCTTTTCCTTCATGCCTTCAAACTCACCTTTGCGAATATTAGGCAAAGAAACTCGCTCTTCTCTTTTAGCGGCTTGTGCATACATGAAACAGGGTATATCAAAGGTTTTTGCGATTCTTTCAGCAAGAATATTTGCAAATTCTACTGTCTCTTTCATGGTAATATCTTTGATTGGGATAAATGGAATCACATCCACTGCACCCATTCTAGCATGTTCTCCGCTATGCTTATTCAAATCGATTTCATCTCTGCAAACATCTATTAAATCCATAACTGCTTCCATAACAGCATTTACTTCACCCAATAAAGTCACAACTGTTCTATTGTAATCAGCATCAGCTTCATAATTTACCAACTTTACATTTTCATGTTTATCAAGTTTCGATATTATTCTTGTAATTTTTTCTTTATCCCTTCCTTCCGAGAAGTTAGGGACACATTCAACAATTTTAACCATTTAAACCACCCTTCTTATATTTTTTACTCACTAAAAGTTTAACATAGTCATCATCAGTCAGTTCTGGTAAAGTCACAATTGAATTATTGTTCAACTCATTAAACTCTTTGATGGTTGAAATTGCATTGCCTTGTCTTGCCCAAGCTCTTCTGGACACTCCAGCAATAACATCAAACAACATAGCTGTACTCAAAATTTCATCAACTCTTTTAGAGCCATCTAAAACCATCCCATAGCCACCATTGATAACTTTCCCTATTCCAACACCCCCACCATTGTGAAGTGTTACTAAAGACATCCCTCTAGCCGCATTACCTAAAGCTACATGAGTTGCCATATCAGCCATGATATTTGACCCATCTTTAACATTTGATGTCTCTCTAAAAGGTGAGTCAGTACCTCCGGTATCATGATGATCTCTTCCCAACATAATTGGCCCAACTTCATTATTTCTGACCATTTCATTAAACTTCAGCGCTATTTTGAGTCTACCATAAGCATCTTGATATAAAATTCTTGCTTTAGTTCCAACGACCATTTTATTCTTTTTAGCATCTTTAATCCATTGATAATTATCATAGTCTTGGAATCTTCGATCTTTATCTATACAATCCATTGCTACTTGATCAGTTTTATCTAAATCATCATCTTTGCCACTCAAACAAACCCATCTAAAAGGTCCATAACCAAAGTCAAAAAGTACAGGTCCCATAATATCTTCAACATAAGATGGCCAGATAAAACCATCAAGATCATTAACCCCATTTTTGCATATTTCTTTGATTCCACTATCACTGATTGCCTTCATAAATGAATTTCCATAATCAAAGAAATATGTTCCTTTAGCAGTAATCTTTTTAATAACTTCATAATGTCTTCTTAATGTATCATCAACTAGCTCAATAAACTTCTCTTTATCATTCTGTAATAGATATGTTCTTTCCTCAAAACTAATACCTACAGGACAATATCCTCCGTCATATACTGCATGACAGCTTGTTTGATCACTCAAAAGGTCAATTGAAATATCTTTTGAAGCAGCAAATTCTAATAGATCAACAATATTTCCATGGAATGCAATAGCCAAAGGTTTCTTTTCTTTTTGATACTCTTCAACCAATTCAAAAGCTGCCTTTGGATTTTTGACTATCCTATCAACCCATCCCTGATTATATCTTGTCTCAATTCTAGAAATATCGACTTCTGCTATCAACCCTATAGCACCAGCTATAACCGCCGCCTTTCCTTGAGCACCACTCATGCCACCCAAACCAGAGGAAACGAAGAGTTTTCCTTTCAAATTATCAAACTCAGATATATTCAATTTTAATCTACCTGCATTTAGTAAAGTTGAATATGTACCATGCACAATTCCTTGTGGGCCAATATACATCCATCCACCAGCAGTCATCTGACCATAGTTGGCAACTCCTAGGCTTAATGCGCGGTTAAAGTCGTGCAAATTATCAAATTCACCAATCATCAACCCATTAGTAATGATGACCCTAGGGCTTGATTTACTTGATGCAAACAAACCTAAGGGGTGTCCAGACATTACCACTAGAGTTTGTTGATCATTCATTGTTTCTAAGTATTTTTTTACCAATTGATATTGCATCCAGTTTCCTAAAACCCCTCCTGTTTCTCCGTAAGTAATCAACTCATAAGGATAAAGTGCAATATCAAAATCCAAGTTATTATCAATCATCACCTGAAAAGCTTTGCCCTCTAGACATTCTCCCTGATATTCTTGAATTGGTTTACCACGAATATTACCTTCAGGGCGAAATCGATATCCGTAGATCTTACCTCTTGTCAGTAACTCATCCAAAAACTCTTCTGCTAAAAGCTCATGCCACTTTTTAGGAATATATCTCAAAGCATTTTTTAAAGCCAATTCTGTTTCTTCGCTCGTTAAAGAAAAATCTCTTTTTGGAGCTCTTCTAATGCCTTCAATGAATGGTTTTCTATCTGGCAAAACATCGAATATTGACTCGATTGATAAGTGCTTATTCATCAAAATACCTCCTTAATTTCTCACGAAAATCAAAGTTATTGATTAGTTGATAAGTTTTTTGAATCAACTCATACATAATTAAATCATTTTCAACAAACTTTACTTCTTTCCTAATATAATCATAGACGTCCTTAGTTGGATTGCTTAGTTTTTCAAAACCTCTAAAATCAATAGCTTGCAATCCAGTCATTAATTCCATAGCCAAAACATAAAAAGTGTTTTTAATTACTTCACTTGCTTTTCTGGCAGCAATTGTTCCCATTGAAACATGATCTTCTTGGTTGGCTGAAGAAGGGATTGAGTCCACGCTTGCTGGGTGCGATAAAACTTTATTCTCGCTTACCAAAGAAGCAGCGCTATATTGAACTATCATAAAACCTGAATTTATACCCGGGTTTTTAACCAAGAATGGTGGTAGTCCATTGCTTAATCCAGCATTAACCATTCTTTCAAGTCTTCTTTCAGAAATATTTGCCAATTCACTAATGGCAATCTTTAAAAAATCCATAGCTAATGCTACTGGTTGTCCATGGAAATTCCCAGCACTGATAACTCTTTTCTCATCTACAAAAACCAAAGGATTGTCAGTTACTGCATTCATTTCTTTCTCAACTACATCTTTTGCATAGATGATTGCATCCAAAGAAGCTCCAATCACTTGTGGAGAGCACCTTAAAGAATAACCATCTTGAACTCTCAACTCTCCTTGTACTGTCATCAATTGAGAGCCTTTTAAAATTTTAACCATCTTCTTAGAAACTTCAATTTGTCCCGTTTGATTTCTCAAGGAGTGAATCTTGCTATGGAAAACATCAATAATTCCTAAAAGAGCTTGCATAGAAATGCCAAGGTTTAACATGGATATATTAACTAAGTCTAATGAATCAATAACCGCTAATGCTGCTACTGAGGTCATAGCTTGGGTTCCGTTAATCAAAGACAAGCCTTCTTTTGCCTCTAAATTGCTTAATGGTACTATCTCAGCTTTTTCTAAACCTTTCTTTGCTGAATACCTTTTTCCTTGAAACATTACTTCGCCTAAACCTATTAAAGGTAAAGCCATATGCGACAATGGAGCTAAGTCTCCGCTTGCACCTAAAGACCCTTGGGAATAAACCAAGGGTGTTAACCTTTTATTTAAGAACTCAACCATTTTCTCAATTACTTTTAATCTAATGCCACTAAACCCCTTAATCAAAGCATTAATTCTCAACAAAAGCATCCCTCTGACAACCGACTCTGAAAATGGTTCTCCCACTCCACAAGCATGAGATTTAATGAGGTTAACCTGTAGTTTTCTTACATCACACTTATTTATCGATAAATCAGACAATTTTCCAAAACCTGTATTGATTCCATAGGTTGGCACTTCTGATTCTATTACTTGATCAACATAACTCTTTGCCTTCTCAACCAGTAATTTATTATTAAGGTCAATTTCAATTTTTTCATAATCTAAGACTATTTTTTTAAAACTGTAAACATCTAAATTTTCTCCATTAAGAAAAATCACATTATCACCTTGCTTTCATAAATATTATAAGGGTTTATCTTCTCAAAGTAAAGCGTTTTCAAGAGATAAAAAGAAGAAAAAACGACTTAAAAAAGTCGTCTGAATTCTTTTTTGGTGCGCCATCGGGGACTCGAACCCAGGACCCAATGATTAAGAGTCATTTGCTCTACCAACTGAGCTAATGGCGCAGCATAAATATAATAAAACAAAATCTCATATTTGTAAATACAATTTTTTAAATACTCTTTATGAAGTTCGAGAAATCATCATATGTAACAAAGTGAACGCCATCAACCGGTACATGATTCTTGATGATAACCGTATCTGACTCATTAAGGTATCTTATAACATGCTTTACTCCTGGATAAATCAAGACAATTTTAGTTGTTACAAAACTTTCATTTTCTAATCCAATGAAATCTTTTGATTTATCAACAAATATTGGTTTTGTTTTTCTTGTCCATTGCCGAGGGTTGCTATTGACAGTCCAACGCTTAGCATTAGTAATGATGAACTCATAATCAGGTTTGCTATAAACCAATTTAATCAAGATTTCTTGATTTGATTTCTCTAATCTGATGTTATAAATATCATCATACTCAAGACAATCAATCTTAAAATCAAGATTAAGAAGACGTATAACTTCAACAATCTTTTTCATGTTTTTAACATAATTGATTTTCCTATGAACTTCTAAGAAGTAAATGACTGTTATAATCACAGCCAATCCAGGGATAATATACTCTAGATACATAAGCCACTCCATACCTTAAATATATTACATTTTTTTCTTATTTTAGTCAAGAAAAATCGATGAAACAAAATTGTGAAAAAGAAAAAAGTTGCCAAGATTTCTTGACAACTTATCTTAATAAACAATAATTATTCTGGTAATTTAGAAAATAATTCAGCTAGTAAAGTATAGTAAGACCCTGAACGAATTGTAACTCCAGCTAAGTCATCCAACAATGTAGTACCATCAATCGTACCACCACGTTGAGCTAATGCTGCTAAGTCTTCATTCCAACCGTTTTCCATTACATAATCAGTAATCAAAGCAACTTGCTCATACCATTCTAATTCAGCTGGACTTCCAGAAGATACCCATGCTCCATCAACAAATGTATAGCCGCCGCCAACACCTTTCATAGCATAATCATCGCCTAATTCTTGTTTTGTTTCAGCTCTCCAAGCGAATGTTCCGCCATCAGGACTTCCTTGTAAAACATCGATAATTAACTCAGAATAAGTTCCGTCAGCTGCTACAGTCATTTTTGCAATATATAGATCATCTCCTGTGCAATAAATTGCTTGCATCAAACCATCTTTTGCCAATTGAACTGCTGCTGCTGCTAACTCAATGTAATTGCCGTCTTTGACTGTAACGCCTGATACATTATCAATTACGTTATCTCCATCAACTGTTACAGAGTCAAAACCATTTGCTAACCAATAAGCTTCGATAAGTTCCGCTTGAACATACCATTCAGAAATAGCACCACCATTAGCAACCATTCCATAGTCATCTCCAAGTTCTTTCTTTGTCAATTCATTCCATGAGAATGTCCAACTTGTTTCGCCTTCAGTTGCTCTTCCCTGACGAGCATCAATGTAGAATGCAACAATTTCATCATTTTCAATTGTTACTGTGACAGTAGTAACCATAGGTGCATTGCGATGGATTCCAACCTTATAAGCTGTGAATTCTCCGTCAGCTGCGAATTCTCTAGGAGCTTCTGTAGTTGTCGTCTCCGTTGTTGTTGTTGTTGTAGTTGTAGTTTGAGTAGTAGTTTCTCCGTTACAAGCCGCAACTGCAACAAACGTAAATAATACGAATAAAAGTAATACAATTTTTTTCATTTTTTCTCCTCCGTTCTTCTTTCGTACATATAAATTATAATATAAAAGCTTTAAATACACAACAAAAATTTGCTTAAGAAAGCTATTTATTTGCTTTTTTGAAAATATTCTTTAAGAAATTCATCTAAGGTTTCTGCTGCTTCTTTTTTTATCGGTTTACATTGCAAAACCTTGCTTTCTTTTGCCAAGAGTGCTATAGCCATTTCCTTACAACCTGGATAGCCACAAGCTCCACAGTTATACCTTGGCAATAAATCCACAACTTCATCAATTGTCGGATCTTCTTCTACATAGAAAACTTTACTAACAAAATTTATCAGTAAACCGAGTATAAATCCTACTCCTGCTAAAACAAGTGCCGGTATTATAATTTCCATTATATTATCCCTCCAAACCTAGAAAAAATCACTGCTAAAATAGCGGCAACAATCAAGGCAATTGGAACACCTTTAAAAGCTTTTGGTACAGGAGAAAAATCTAATTTCTCTCTAATCATTGAGAAGATATACATCACAAACAAGAAGCCTAAACCTATAAAAATCGTATAAACTAGCATCTCAACAAAATTATGTTCTTTTGTAATATTCAAGATTGCAACACCCAAAACAGCACAATTGGTGGTAATAAGCGGCAAATAGATTCCTAATGCTTTATACAAAGGTAAAGAAACCTTTTTTAAGAAAGTCTCAACCATTTGAACCAAAGAAGCAATAACAAGAATAAAAACTATCGTCCTCATATATTGGATTTCAAACACTTCTAGAACATACTTAAATAACAACCAAGTAACAGTACTAGATATCAACATAACAAAAATAACAGCCATGCCCATACCTAAAGCTGAACTGCGTTTTCTAGAAACTCCTAAAAAAGGACAGATTCCTAAAAACTGAGTAAGAATGATATTTTCGATTATAAATGCTGAAAAAGCAATCATAAGTAAATTTTCCATAATCATGCCCCCTTCTTATTGGTTTGTGATACGTTGTTAACAATTGCTGTAATTATTGCCAGTATCAAACCAAATGATAGAAAAGCTCCCACCGGTTGAACAAACATCGCTATTGGTTCTATTTTCAAGAAATCAAAAATGAAAACTAAATCAATTTGTAAACTTTGCCAGATTGTGATTGTACCTTTACCCAAAAACTCCCTGAAAATACTTATTATCATAATTGCCAGTCCATATCCTATAGCCATTCCGATTCCATCAATCAAAGAATCTATCGGTTTATTCTCCGAAGCAAAAGCTTCAGCTCTACCTAAGATAATGCAGTTTACAACAATCAATGGGATGAACACTCCTAATGAAAGATACAAATCTATCAAGAATGCATTCATTACCATTTCAACAATTGTCACTAGTGTTGCAATAACTACGATATATACAGGAATTCTAACCGGTTTAACCAAAGGAGATAAAAACTTATTGCTCATAATCAAAGAGATAATCAAGTTTGAAAGCACCAAAACAAAGAAAACTCCCATTGTCATTCCTATTGCATTCTCTAATGATGTAGTTACAGCTAGTGATGGACACAACCCCAAAAGGGCAACGAACAATGGGTTTTCTTTAAATAAACCCTTTAAGAAATTAGCCTTTTGATCCATTATAATCCACCTCCAAAATCGACTGCTGCTCTTAATCCGACTTGATTGAAGCATTCATAAATCGCATTAGATGTTACTGTTACATCAGAAACTGAATCAAATTCTGAGAGATCTGTTATCATTGTTACTTTAAAGTCGTTTTCAACAATATCTGCTCCAAACCCGCTAGACTCCTTGTGAGCAACAACTTTATATCCTTCAACACTCAAATCATTGTTTACAGCAATCAACATTACAACATCTTGTGAGTCGCTGTAACCTGTTGCGCTTACAGTATAGACTAATGATAGGATATTATCTGTACCTTTTTCTTTAAGAACATAAATAACTCCTATCGCTCCACTTCCTTCTACTTCAGATAAATCGTAGTTATCAAGATTATAAAACTCTGCTAATGCAGCAAACTTAATTTTATTTTCTTCTTCGAGGATTTTTGGAGCAGTAAAATGATTTACTACCGCTAACAATAATCCACATATTAGTCCTAAAATCAATAGAACTAAGCCTGAAACAAGACCTTTATTCATCTTAGTTTCCTCCGTTCCATGCACTCATCACTTCATCAATCAAAGTTAAGAGTCTAATAATTCCATTCGAAGTAACTGTAGCCCCAGCAAATGTGTCTAAATATGAACCATCAGCTAAATATTGATCTTTATAAGCATTTTCAATCACTGGAGAAGGTGCTCCTGTATATAAATCATTATAATCGGAGTCATATGTTTCTTTGCTGATAATTGTCAATGAAGTTATACTGGTAAATGTTTCATCAAAAGTTACTTCAATTATTATGTTATCTCTATGATATGCCCTCGTTAGAACCGACAAAGTTCTGGTTGTAGAGTCATAATCAATGACTTTTGCCCTTAAATCAATCGAAGCTTGTGTCGGTAAAGCGTCCTTGAAAACATCTTTATATAACTGATTTGGTTCTGTTCCAGATATTGTTTCCAAATAGTTTAAATCATTGTCAAAATAAGCTTCTAGTTCTTGATTATCAGAACCATAAGTAATATTAACAATGAAAGGTTTATCTGCCATAGTTGTCTTATCGAAATTTCTTATTACTGAGTTAATCGTATACACTATGTCAGGAATAGTGAAATCAAAATCTCTTGCAAATAACTCTCTTGCATATTGCATACCTGTTTCTACAGCTAAGCAAGATAGAGTAGCACCTGTCACTGCATCGAGATTAAATAAAACTTCATCAAGAGTTTTGTTCTTCAACTGGTTGTAGAATCCGAAATTTAAAGCTTGGAAGTAATCTGGTGTTTCACTTGAATCAACAACCATTGTATCAATTATCACCTTGCTTTCAATATCAATTGCATAAGCAATCTCTAACCCCTCATCTCTACCAATAGTTGAGATGATATAAACAACTGCAATTACTTTACTTTCTGAATCATAAACTTTATATGCGCCAATGAGCTCTGGTTGGTATTTTTCACCTTCCAAACCAGGTATATCATACTCCTTGTCAATTCCTACAACATCAAATTCTTCAATCAATTCTCCAGAACCAACAAGATTAATTAAACTCTGATTGAACTCCTTAATCGCATTATCATTAGCATGGACTTCAATTTGACTTGTCATGTATCTAGAAAAAACTCCCCCTAAAACAAATATCAATAAAAGCAAAGACGTTAGGACAGTAATCTGAAAATACTTACTCATAAACTTTTTCATCTTATATCACCCACCCTAAAATTGGCATAACTAAACTATACATGTTTCCTGCTTTAATAACTGTATAGATAGCTAAAAGGATAAATAAACCAGTTAATATTGCTAGATACAATCCACCGGGTTTAGCAAGTTTCTTAGTCCTTATAACTGCAGTATATTTATCAAAAGCTATCGTGAAAATATTCAAGAAAATCAATGAAGTTCCAACGCCTTCAGGCAAATTACCAACAAAGCGGAACAATACTGTCAAAACTCCCAAGAAGAGAGCAAAGAAAACTTTACCCAAAGAATTCGTTGGTGTTGTCACAGGCTCTGTTGCCATGAACACAGCCGCAAACATAACTCCACCTGTTAGAATAGAGTAAGTCGGGAACCAAAGCCCTGCCTCACCACTAACCAAACCAATCAACCATGATAAAACAAAAACTGTTCCAACATAGATAACTGGTGTATACCATTTAATAATCTTTTTATAAACCAAATAAACTCCACCAATCATAATAGCTAAACTTGAAGTTTCTCCTAAAGCTCCTGGATAAGACCCAATAAACAAGTTAAAAAGTCCCCCATATGGTTTAACTAAAAGATCAAAACTCAGTTGTTTACCTGAGGCTAAAACGCCAAGTGGAGTAGCACCTGCATAAGCATCTACCAAAACTTCAGAAGCGTTGAACAATCCACCCGCTCTATTAACAACTCCCATTAAAGTAAATCCAACTATAGCATAACCTAATAATGCAGGATTAAAAATATTATGTCCAAATCCACCAAAAATCATCTTTCCGATTATTGTTGCTACAAAAGCAGCAAACATCAAAACCCAAATCGGTGTATAAAGAGGTAATAATAAAGCCAATATAATCCCAGGAATTGCTGCATAAGAGCGAGATAATTTATCTAGTATATCCTGAAAGCTTCGATGCTCTTTATCTGTAACATAAAAGAAGATTCCTTCCATCAGAGTTGAAAGAATTGCTCCCATAGCTATGAAGAACAATGGATAGAGCATTTCTATAAAATTAATGTTCCCATCGATTAAAACTTTAATACCATTTTTATACCAACTGAAGAGAATAACTGGACTCATGGCTATCATGAAATCTTTCATAATCGCTTGAGTATTATGTCCCTTTGTATCAGATATCCTTAGAAATGGGGCTTTACCGCCTGCAAATCTAGCCATTTTTATGCTCCTTTCTTAAGCAAGGCTTTACCCTTACCAACTGCTTCAGTTATTTCAACATGCGAAGGACAAACATATGAACAAAGCCCACACTCAACGCATTTATTTGCATTTAAATCTCCAAGAAGTTTTACATCTTTACGTTCATACGCCTTTTTAATCTCTGTAGGAGTTAAATAAGTCGGACAAACATCAGCACACCTTCCACAACCCATACACTCAGGATACAAACCTTCAATAACAGGTTTTACAATAACAGCTCCTAAAGTGTCATTTACTACCAAATCATCAACAAAAATCGCCCGACCTGTCATCGGCCCACCTGCGATATAGTTATACTTCAAAGGATCTAATCCTTCTACATAACCACCTGATAACTCAACCAGTTCACTTACTTTAGTTCCAATTGGAACAATATATGTTCTTGGTTGATTGATACCTTCCCCAGTAATTGTAATCGGTCTTGAAATCAACGGAATATTCTTCTCAACCACATCTGCAAAGACAATTGTTGTTGCTGAATTATTGACGATTACCCCTGCTTCAGCAGGTAGATTGTTATAAGTTTTACCTGTTACTTGTTCAACTACATATTTTTCCCAACCTGCTGGATATACATTCTTCAATGGAAATAATCTTATATCTGCAAACTCTTTAATAAGAGGCTCTATTGCATGAGCAATCTCCTCATTGTAAGCTTTATAGGCAATAACGACTTCCTTTGCTTCTGCTGCTCTTCTTAAATATCTAGCTCCCCTTACTAATTTCTCCTTAAACTTCAATAAGTAATGAAAATCACATGTTAAATATGGTTCGCATTCTACTGCATTGATAATAACAGTATCGATTTTTGACTTGGTTCTATATTTAACATAAGTTGGAAAACCTGCTCCTCCCAAGCCAGTTAAACCAGATTTCTCAAGTTTATCAATGAAATCTTGTCTAGTTAATTCATCTAAACTTTTTTCTTCTTTAATGTCTTCAACCAAGGTATTCAAGTTATCATTTTCTATTTCTATTGCATCAACCATTTTCCCGCTTGAATGCCAAACTTTTTTTATAGCAGTAACCTTACCACTAATACTCGCATGTACTCTAACATTGAAGTATTGTTGATTAATAGCTATCAATTGTCCCGCTTTAACTTGATCGCCGATTTTTACCTCTGGTTCCAAAACACATGTTCTTTGTAATAAGGGAATATATACTTTTTTAGGGTTTAAGTACTCTTGAAGTGGATTCTTTTTACAAGCATCCTTTTTCCCATCTAGCGTAATCCCTTTTACTCTTTGAAAAATCATCTAATGTCCTCCGTCTTTCAAAAAATTTCCACAATAATTATAACATATCAAATCATACAAACCAAACTTTTTTTGAAGAAAATATGGCTTGTTTCTCAATTAAAAAATTCCTTTACCATACTTATTGCCTGTCTAATTTCTTCCTTTGTGATATCATAGTGAGTCACAAATCTAAAACTTCCTTCGTAGGGTAAAATCTTAACATTCTTTTGATATAAATACTTATCCAACTGATATTTACGCTCATCATCAATATCAAAAAATACCATATTGATATCAGTTTGTTGCTTATCAACTATCACTCCTTGAATTTCTTCAAGTAAAGATTCCATATATCTAGCATTCTCATGATCTTCAATAAGTCTTTTACTCATTTTCTGTAGTGCAATCAATCCACAAGCAGCTAAAACACCAACCTGACGCATTCCGCCACCCATGATTTTTCTTTTTAATCTAGCCTCATCAATAAAGTTCTTCGAACCAACAAGAATCGTCCCTACCGGAGCCCCTAGTGCTTTTGATAAGCAGACACTTACCGTATCTGCATAATCAGCAAGATCACTAACCTCAACACAAAGTGCTGTAGCTGCATTGAATATCCGCGCTCCATCTAAATGGACACCTAAATTATGTCTTCTTGCCACTTCAAATACTTTTTTCATATAATCTAAGGGTAATACTCTGCCATTGTAAGCATTCTCTATACAGATTAGTTTTGTCCTTGTAGTAGAAATACTTCTAACCTTGATGATTCTTTCCAATTTTTCAAGATTCCAAATTCCATTATCGCTTTCTAAGGTAAACAGTTGAACTCCTGAAATGATTGGTGATGCTCCAGACTCATGCCAAACAATGTGTGCATTTTGATCAACAATAACCTCATCCCCCTGATTACAATGAGTAAAAAGTGCTAATTGGTTTGAGAAAGTTCCTGAAGGAACAAAAACAGCAGCTTCTTTCTTAAATAGTTTCGCACAGTATTCCTCAAGATAATTCATAGTAGGGTCATCGCTAAAAACATCATCCCCTACCTCAGCTTCAATCATCGCTTTTTTCATTTCATCAGTTAATTTTGTCACTGTATCACTTCTTAAGTCTATATATTTCATGTCTTATAACTCCTTATTAACTTCTATCTGATAAGTTTTGGATAAATCCATAATATGCACTAAAAACTTCTCATATAACTCAAAGATTAAACGGTCTTCTATATTTACTGTTAATCGATCGATTATTTCCCGTTCTCTTTCAGGGTTCAAAATCGCTAGTCCCTTTGCTTTTTTTTCTTCAGCAATTTTTTTTACAATATCCATTCTTTCTAAAAATAAGTTTTTCATTTGTAAATCAATTGCATCAATTCTTAACCGATATTCTCTCATACTAAACCTCCATTTATAAAGTTAAACTCTAAACTATATCTTTATACCTTGATTAAACCCGACACCAAAAGCAGTGCCCAAAGAAACTACTACACAGGCTGGTTCTTCAAGAAAGTTAAAAGCCATTGCTGATGTATCATGATAAAGTTTCACTGTGATATCTAATTGCTCATGTTTTTTAAAATATCTATTTAAGGATTCCTCATAACAATTATTAAAAAACCCCAATCTTCCATAACCATAAATAGATTTTCTAATATAACCATTATTTACATAATTCGAAATCGCTATTAAAATTTCTTTACCCGTAAAATCAACTAGACTTAATGAATCTAAAATAATACTTTTAATGTATCCATCTAACTTAGAAGCTGCTTCATCATCATTTAAACCATCATACAAATATCTTGCTTCAAGTTTATCTAGAATCATATCAAGATTATTATCAATATATCTTCTTTTGATACTAGTTTGTCCAAAATCAAATATCAATGTTTCTCCTTTGCAAACTTTACTTAAACCTTTAGTAGAAAAATCCTCTGAACTCTTGATAAACAAAATCTCCTTTGAGAAATCTGAAAAATGTTTATTAAGTATATCAGTAAAATTAGATGATAAAAGCCCCCCCACGACATAAACTCTGTTAATACTTTTTAAATAATCAAAGTGCTTTTTGCATAGATGATTGTTTTCATCAATCACTTGCTGAGTAGGAAAGAGCCAAGCTTGGAATATTTTCTTTAAACTATCCGCATACTTTTCAGCTAAATCTCTAATAACTGTATCTTTGATAATGTCTTTGGCAAATGCCACTAATGAACCTTGAATATCTTGTGACTCATTTCTAGTAATCTCATTATAATCCATCGCAATTTTTTTAGGCGAAAACATCTCGTTTGCGCTTTTTCCATCAACAACAAACCGATTGAGTGAAACAATCGGTTGTAGGTACCCCTCATCAATAAAAGGGTTATTTACTATTTGATTTACAAGCTTCTTACTATCTTTTTCTATCTTAACTCCACCTTCTTGGATCACCCTTAACTTGATCTAAAATCTTCATATCTTCATCACTGATTATAAAATCAACTATTGTATTTTGAATCATTCTGTCCTCATGAATTGACTTTGGAAGAGGACAAACCTCTTTTTGCAATAAATATCTAATGCAGATTTGTGCAGGTGACACTTCATATTTTTTTGCTATCTGGTTGATTGTTTTATTGCTTAGTAAATAACCTATTCCAAGCGGTGAATATGCTTCAATAAAAATATTATTTAGTTTGCAAAAATCAATTGTTTCACTTTGGTCAATTCCGATAAAGTATCCAATTTGATTAACATGAGGGACAATTTTACAGTTATCGAGAATGTTTTTAAGATGTTTTACTTCAAAATTTGAAACTCCTATGGCCTTGCAATAACCTGCTTCATATAGTTCTTCCATCGCTTTATAAGCCGCTACATTCCCCTCATCACAATTCTTGCCCATTTCTGACCAAGGCCAAGGTGCATGAATAATAAATAAATCAATATAACTCATGTCCAGCTTTTTAAGTGTTTCAAAAAAAGCTAATTTAGTATCTTCATATGTCTTGATATGAGATTCCAGTTTAGATGTTACAAAAATATCTTCTCTACTAATATTTGATGCTTTAATTGCTTCTCCAACACTCTCTTCGTTATAATAACCTTGTGCAGTATCAATGTGGCGATAACCAACCTTCAGTGCGGTACTAACCGCATCAAAAGTTTCCTTACCTGGTTTGATCTGCCATGTTCCAAAACCTATTTTTGGTATCTTTATACCATTTGAAAGCTGATAAAAACTCTCAATTGCTTTCATACCTCACACCTCTTCTTTCTCAAAATATTCAGCTACTCTTTTTAACTCATTTATAATTTCTATATTTTGTGGGCATTTTGATTCACATAAACCACATTCCTGACAACAAGATGCCCACTCTTCTGGTTTCATACCCAATCTATACCATTTTTTATACTGTTCAAATGCATCAAAAACTGACGCGTTGTTATAAAGTTCAAAACATCCTGGTATGTTTACTCCATGTGGACATGGCATGCAATATTTACAATTTGTACAGTCGACTTTAATCCTTGATTTATATATGTCTTTAACCTTTTTTATTATTGATTTCTCTTCGTCACCGAGCATATTTACTTTTGCAATCGATGCTTCGTCAATGTTATCATCGATATGCTCGTAGTTATTCATTCCGCTTAAAATTACTTTTACTTCATCATAATTCCAAAGATATCTCAAAGCCCAACCAGCTGCACTGTGAAAAGACTTGCTAGAATCAAAAACTTCTTGAACTTCATTTGGAACATTTGTTGCTAATCTTCCACCGCGAAGAGGTTCCATTATAACAACATCGATTCCTTTTGAACCTGCCAACTTTAAGCCCTTCAGTCCTGCTTGATAGTCTTCGTCATAATAATTTAACTGTATCTGGCAAAAATCCCATTTGTAGTAATTGATTATCTCTTCAAAAACTTCATACTCATCATGAAAAGAAAAACCGATATTTCTAATCTTCCCAGATTTTAAAGCTCTATTAACAAAATCGAAAACATTTAATTTTAAGTAGTTGTTCCAATACTTCTTATTAAGCGCGTGTAAGAGATAGTAATCGATATAATCAGTCTGCAATTTCAACAGTTGCTCATCGAGAAACCTATCTAAATCTTCATGCTTCTCAATCAACCATGAAGGTGATTTAGTTGCTATGAAGACTTTATCCCGATAACCATTTTTTAAAGCTTTACCCAAAAACGTCTCTGAGTTGCCACCATGATAGGGATAAGCTGTATCAATGTAATTTACACCTTTATCAATTGCATATCTAAGCATCATTGTCGCTTCTGCTTCATTAATATTTTCATACTTATTATCTACTACAGGCAACCTCATACACCCAAAACCAAGAATTGAAACCTTATCTTTATCTTTGCCAAACTTTCGATAGTTCATATTTTCCTCCTAAATTTTCAAATTAATTTAGACTTTCAATAATTATTATTACCCCACTATAAGCCAACAGTAAAGCCATAACAATATTATATATAGTCCGATATTTTGTCAGTATATCTTTAAATATCTTACCAAACAAACCCCATACCAAAACTGCAATAAAGCACAAAAAAGCCATCAATAACCCAAACAAACTCATGTAATCTTGATTGAATCCCATTTCTAAATAATAAGTAGCAATAGTTAAACCAAAAATAATAGTTTTTGCATTGATTAAATTAAGCAATATACCTGTCAAGAAGTATTGTTCGTTCTTGATTAACATAACTTCATTTTGGCTCGTAAAAAGCATTTTTATTGCAAGATATATTATAAAAAGGCCACCCAAAATACCTATGATTTTTGTTATTAATCTCACATTATTATAAAGAAAAACATTGAATAAACCAGTGATAATAAAAATAATAAAAGTCCCAAAAAAAACCGCCAACATAAAACTAATGGCTTTTTTGAAACCAGATTTTGAGGTTAACACCGAAGCGAAAATATTGTTTGGCCCCGGTGTAAAAACAGATACGATGATATATGTTATAAATCCCGTCATTATCAATCACTTTTCTTAATGTGTATTTTACTGCTTAACTTTAAAACATCATGATTAAAAATATTCAAATCATCCAAAATATGTTTTTTGCATCATAGGCAGATATCTTATCCATTGCATCTTCAATTTGAAGCAAAAACACCAACAAAAGATTATTATTTTAAACCATAATAAATACCATCATTATGATATCTATTACTTTATAATTTTACCATATTTAAGGTTTTTTTTGTATGATATATTAAAAGTTATCAAAAAAACTATGGTTTTTTTTGCCTTTAACTAGCATAGAATATGTTAATTAAATAATTGAAAGAAAAAATCGACGAAACCGTCGATATTTCTTATTCTTGCAAGAGTTTTAGGATTTCAAAAGCAATCTCTATTCTATTCAACTCTTCTTCATTTGGTGAATCATATAAATTATTTAGTTCAGAGCTAAAAGCTTCAAAATTCATATCTGACAATAATTGACCGTTATACATAACAATATTATTATAATAATACTGAAGTTCAATAAATCCTTCAATCTCTTCCTCCGTCAAATCTCTTCCTAATCGATACTCGATGTAATCTACCTTGCTAATTGAAATACTTTCATTAAGAAGATTAAGAGTTGCTTTTAAATCATTAAACCCAACAATATCATCTACTGTCAATATAACCGAATGACTCATCGCTAAATTATACAACTCAGTAGTGCTAAGTTTTAATAATCTTTGCAGGCTAATATTGCTATAACTATTTAGACTCTCTAAAGTCTCTAGAATCAAGAGAAGATTTAAAGGCTTTTCTTCTATCATGTCTCTTTGTAAAGCCTCGAGAATCATGATTTCTAGATCTATGTAATCATCAACTGTATAATATAAGATATCATTTTGATTTAACCCATCAAAATTGAGATTTTCATAGGAATAATCGAGATTTCTGTCAAAAAGGACTGTATCATGATAAGGAGCTGAAGAACATCCAAAAAATTGCATTAAAAGTATTAATGCTAATAAAACTAATATTTTCTTCATTTTATACACCTCCTATAGTTATCATTCTAATGCTGAAATATGACAAATCTATGTCAATAATGGTTTTTTTAAAACTACTTTTGCAATAACATAACTGTTATCATTATAAATCTTATAATCACAATTGTATATTTCGCAGATTTGCTTTACTATGAACAAACCTACACCTAAACCTTCTTCACTAAAATCAAGTCTATAATAGGGCTCAAATATCTTATCCAAATCTGATTCTTTGATAAAACCTTTGTTCTTAACGATAATCTCAACTTTGTCATGATAGTTTTTAGTTTGCAAAACTACCAATGAATTCTCAGTATAGTTTATTGCATTCTTCATCAAGTTGATTATCATTATACTTAATAACTCTTCATTGATATTGACCTGAGAATCCTCTATATCAACACTAACTCTTACCTTTTTTTGTCTAGCATACTCGATTACTCCCAATAGGTTTTGATTCAAGGCAGATAATTGACATAAATCATCTTTCTTTGCTTTATCTTCTAGTTTTAATGAGTATGTCAAGTCTTTAATCATATCTTCAATACTATTGATTTGTACTAAGACTTCTTTAAGATAATTATCCTTATGTTTATATCTACCGATACCATCAATCATACCCTCTATCATACCTTTAATTACTGATAGCGGAGTTCTTATTTCATGATTAATCGTCATTATCAAGGCCTTCTTCTTTTTTTCTTGTTGCTTCTCAAACTCGATGTCTTTTAACAATCTTTTGTTTGCATCATTTAATTTAGCGTATGTGTTTTTTAGATTAAATGCCATTTCATTTAAAGAACTTATTAAATCACTGAACTCATCTTTACGTTTTAAAACTAGTTCTTTTGAAAAATCTAATTGAGAAATACTTTTGGCGTAACGATTAATCCTTTTTATTGGATTAGCTATATTTAATGATATTAACAAGGAAATTATTGTTATTGTGAAAAAAATGAATAATGCTTGAGTAATAGTAATGTCTTCCATTACTTTATCGATATTCCTTAGGGATTGAATTTTTGTTAAAACCAATAGATAATCAGATTGCCCAAATTTATAAATATAGGAAACACTGTAGATATCTTCTGACAAGGCGATAGTATAACTTAGATTGCCCTCAGTTATTAATGCTTTGCTGTCATATAACTCAATAAGGAAAAGGATTATTTGATCTTCCCTCAATGTCTGCGGTCCAATCATTTCAACCACTTGGTTATTCTGATATAGAATGAATTGGGTTTCACTTGAAGCATTATCTAATAGCGTTTGGTTGAGAGTGGTATTGTTTTTGATTTCTTCAGCTGAATTTATGATGGCTTCTTTGACTATTCTTATATTTTCCTCGACATACTTTTGCGAAAAACGGTTATTGAAGTAGTAGGTTGATGCAATGAAAAGAAAGGAGAAAGACAAAAGGAGGATAAAAAACGTTTTGATGAAAATGCTTATCTTCATTGTTTTTTCCCTCCTTTTCTATGATTATTTTTCGAATTTGTAACCAGTTTTATGGATAGTTCTTATATATAATCCTGCGCTAAATAACTTCTGTCTCAGTCTCTTTATGTGAGTATCTACAGTTCTTATATCTCCAAAATACTCATAACCCCAAATTTTATTCAAAATTGTATCTCTTGTTAATACTATCCCTTTATTATGAATAAAAAGGTTAAAAAGTTCCCATTCCTTTTTATTTAATCTTATCTCTACATTATCTATGTAAACTTTTTGTTTAACTAAATCATAACGAATGATTCCATAGTTTTTTAAATTAGCATCAACATTTAGATTAGTTCTTTGCAAGACTGCTTGAACTTTTTTTATTACCAATTTTGGACTATAAGGTTTTTTAACAAACTCATCGATACCTAATTCATATCCTCTGATTTGGTTTTCCTCATCACTTAATGCCGAAAGCATAATTACAGGTGTATCTGAGGTATTCTTAATCTCTTTGCAGATATCAAAACCATCAACTAAAGGAAGCATCACATCAAGCAATACAATATCATATGTGTTCTCGTTAAACAATTCCAAAGCCTTTGAACCATCAAATGCCTGATCGATGACTGAATCAATAAAGAAATCGTCTATATAATCATACAATATGTTATTTAGATGCAACTCATCTTCAACTATCAAAAATCTCATATTCTCCCTCATTCTTTCTACTTATAAAGGATATCACAAAGCAAGAGAAAAATAAATATTACAAAGAACATATTTTTCTCATAATGTCATTGATTTGTCACATTTAACAATTAGAATACAGTTAAAAAGGAGTTTAAATTTATGAAAAAATTATTATGTATAATCATGTTTTTAGTATTAAGTTTTACAACAGGATGTATGAGCGCACCATATTATGATAGTATAGAAGCGCAATATAATCAATATTATCCCATAAATAATAACGAAGAGTATGAAGAAATCATTGAAAACCGCTTCATCAATACCTTGGATATGCCCGTATCAACATTTGCAGCAGATGTTGACACTGCTTCATACTCTATAATTAGAAGGAAATTGAGCCAAGATATCTTACCAAATAAGAATGCAATCAGAATTGAAGAAATGCTTAACTACTTCAACTACAACTTAAACACACCCGCTGAAGATGAAAAGATTGCAGTTTCAAAAGAACTTTCGAAAGCTCCTTGGAACGAAGAACATCTATTACTGATGCTTGGACTTAAGACTGAAGATATCAGTTTTGAAGAATCAGTTCCAAGTAACCTTGTTTTTCTGCTAGATGTATCAGGCTCCATGAACTCAGCTGATAAATTGCCTTTGCTAAAAAAAGCAATAAAAATTTTAGTCGATCAATTAAGACCAATCGATAGAATCTCGATTGTGGTTTACGCAGGAGCTGCAGGTTTAATTCTAGATGGAGCAGACGGTTCTTCACGCAACGAAATTATTGATGCTTTAGACTCACTTGAAGCCGGTGGTTCAACAGCTGGGGAACAAGGAATCCGACTAGCTTACAAGATCGCTGAAAAGAATTTTATCGAAGGCGGAAACAATCGTGTAATCCTTGCTACTGATGGTGATTTTAACGTTGGTATGTCCTCTCAATCAGCATTAGAGACATTTATTTCAAAGAAAAAAGCATCCGGAGTTTTTCTTACTGTTCTTGGTTTTGGCCAAGGCAATATCAAAGACAATATTATGCAGACTTTGGCAAATAAAGGAAATGGTGTTTATCATTACATAGACTCTTTGTTAGAAGCAAAAAAAGTTTTTATGTCTGAATTAGGAGCGAATTTACTAACCGTAGCCAAAGATGTTAAAATGCAGATTGAGTTTAATCCTTTACATGTTAAAGCTTATCGCTTGATTGGTTATGAAAATCGGATACTTGAATATGAAGATTTTGATGACGATGAAAAAGATGGTGGTGAAATCGGAGCTGGTCATGAAGTTATTGTTTTTTATGAAATAATCCCTGCCTCAAGTGAAGAAGTAATAGAAAGATTTGACTTTGATGATATCGATGAACTTAAATACGATCAAACCAACTATCCAGAAGAATTATTTACTCTTTCAATTCGCTACAAAGAACCTGATAGCGATTATTCACTTAAGGATGAGCACATTATGCTAATCACTCAACTTACACAAAGCCCCTCAGAAAGATTCATATTTGGAACTTGTGTGGTTGAGTTTGGACTTTTGCTTAGAGATTCTGAATTTAAGTTCAATGCAAATTTCTCTGATTTACTGACAAGACTAAACAGTTTGTTGTACTTGGATGAATATCAAGAAGAGTTTATTACTCTTGTGGAAAAAGCATACAACTTGCTAGACTCCTAAACTTTATTGATAAAGGCTGTGATTTTCACAGCCTTTCAACTTAATTTATAATAAAACTTCATCTTTATTTAACTTTTTTTGACACTCCTTACAATATCCATAAAATTCAATTTTATGCCCAGTAATCAAAAAGTTGGTCTTCTTCTCTAAATTTACTTCGTAGTCTTCTAAAGGACAACTATAAATTGTTTTTATCTTGTTACAATTTTTGCAGATTAAAAAATGATGATGAATCTCTCGATTATACTCATATAACGCTTGTTTCTCTTTATCAAGACTTACTTTATTGATTATATTATACTCTGTTAACTTCTCTAGACTGCGATAAACTGTTGAGAGGTTTACTCTTACTTTACTCTCTCTCAATTTATCATAAATCTGTTGAGCTGACAATAACTCATTACCATTTTCCAAGATGTCGATTATGTTAATTCTTGGTCTTGTATTTTTAAGACCAGCTTCTAATATCTTTGTGATAATACTGTTCTTGTCCATATCATCTACTCTTAATTCTTCCAACAATTCGTTTTGTGTTTTGAACCTTCATAAACCAAATTGTTATATACAACAAAATTGCAACAAACACAATAATAGCACCTGAAGAATAGTCAGTGAAATATGAGATTATCAAACCTGAGAGAATAAAAAGCAAACTGAACAAAGCTGAGTATATCATTCTTAAATGTAGCTTAGCTGTTAACAAACTTGCAGTAGCTGCAGGTACACTAAGTAAAGCAATAACTAGAATGATTCCAACTACTCTAATCAATACTACCACTGTAATCGCTAAAACAATTAGTAGAATATTTTCCATTAAACTTGTCTTTTTTCTAAGCACTTTTGTAAACTCCCGGTCGAACAAATGAGCTTTCCAATCTTGAAAAAAGATTACAATTAAAGCAATTACAATAACAGTCAAAATAGCCATCAAGATTAAATCAAAACCAGTAACAGATAATATGTTTCCAAAAAGGTAACTCGTTATGTTAGGAGGATATCCCGGTGTCATTCCAATAAAAAGAACTCCTAAAGCCATCCCTAAAGACCAAAACATTGCGATTACGATATCTTTGATTCCTGTTAATTTATTGTTGATAAAACTAATTCCTAAAGCAGCAATAATTGAAAACATGAATGCTCCAAAAATCGGTTGAAACCCTAGAAGAAAACTTAAACCAACTCCTCCATATGAAGTATGAGCAATTCCACCAGTCATCATTACTAGTTTCTTCTCTACTATAATAACTCCAACTAACCCGCTGACAATCGATGCCAAAAAAGCTGAGATAATTGCATATTGCAAGAACTTATATTGTAAAATAGCTTCTATCATCTCAATTACCTCCATAGTTGCTTTCATTAATTTTATGGTTGACTGGTTTTAAATATGCATATTTATATACTTCCTCTGGATCTCCTTCGGCTAATACATTTTTCTCTAAATACAAGAGTTTCTTAACCTGCTTAGTAATAGTTTGAACTTGGTGTGTTACTATCAAAATCGTAATATCTTTGCTCAATCTTTTGATTAAGGTTAAAATCTGTTTTTGTGAAAGAGCATCAACCATAGTTGTCGGTTCATCCAAAAGCAAAATATCGGGTTTCATAATTAAAGACCTTGCTATTAGCATTTTCTGAAATTCTCCTCCGGACAGATCGCTAATCTGACGATCTTTTTGTTTAATCAGCCCCACTAAATCTAGCATAGCTAATGCTTCTTGCTTATCATCTTCACTATATCTAAACATTGGAACAATCTCGGATTTAAGCCTGCCTGTAAGAACAACCTCTAAAACGGTTATTGGAAAGAATCGATTTATATCACTGGTTTGTGGAACATATCCCATTCTAATACTGTTTCTACCTTGGATATCTCCATTGTAAAAAATCTCACCTTCACTGGTTTTTGTCAAACCCAAGATTGTTTTAAGCAAAGTTGATTTTCCACTTCCATTTGGTCCAATAATCCCAACGTAATCACCTTTATAAATGGATAAATTCAGATTTCTAAGCGCTGTTATTCTACCGTAAATTACTGAGATATTCTCCAATCTAATCAATTCGTCACTCATGATAAACTGTCTCCAATCTTTGTTGCAATAAGCAAGATATTATTGATATAATCACTTGAAAGGGGATTTAACTGAACTAACTCTGCATCAATCTCTTCGATAAATGACCTTACTTGCTCAGAATCAATCTCAGCTTGATGAAAGACTGTCTGAATCTCATTTGCTTTTGCTAGATCTATCATATCTTGTAAATGCTTAATTGTTGCTTCTTTACCATCTAGTTCTAACGCATACATCTCTAAATTATAATCATCAGCAAAATAACCAAAAGAAGGATGAAACAACATGAATTTTCTCATCGTTTTTCCTGTAAAAAGCTCAAGTATTTCTAGATGAGTTGTTTCAAGTTCTTCTAGGTAATCACTCGCATTATCTTGATAAAATTCAGATTTCTCAGGATCTAATCTAGATAGCTCATCAGCAATAATTTGCACCATCACTTTAACCCTTTTGATAGATAACCAAATATGAGGATCTCTATTTCCTGGAGCAAATTCTCTATCTGGATAAATATTTCTTACCTCTTCTTCAAGCCTTACTTTGTTTAAATCTTCAATATCTGGTAAAACGTTACCAGCTTCGGTAGGCACTCCAATTGTAAAATATACATCAACTTTGCTAAGATCTGCCATGGTTTTTGCGCTTGGTTCATAGTTTGCTGGACTATATCCAGGAGGAATAACTGTTAAAACACTAACATAGTCTTTTCCAACACTCTTGACAAAAGCCTCTTGTGGTAAAATGGATACAGCTACTTTCACACGTACATTATCATCATTCTCAGTTTGACAACCAAAAGTTAATACGCTAAATATTAAAATAAAAATCAAAAAAACTACTTTCTTCATATTTCACCTCATCAATTTGCAACTCATTCGCATTTGCATATTAATATTATAAATCATCTAGCATATTTTAGCAAGACTGAACAACTATTTATTTTTGTTAATAACCAAAAAATAGTATTATTGTTTGACTGATTAAAAAAACCTATATACAGTCAAAATACTAACTATATATAGGTTGTCGTTTAAAGTATTACTTCAATTTACTTTTTAACAGCTATAAAGAATACTATCTTTAAAACTCCTGCTAAAACCAACGGCAGAATAACCAAAAAAATTACCAGCATTTTCTTAGTAATCTCAACATGCAAATCAAAGAAGAAAAAAAGAAATACAGACAATATAATCAGAATAACTCCGAATATCTGGTGCCTCTTTTTTAGCAGAAAAAGTAACACAATCAAAAGTATTCCAAAAGCTGAGTTTATTAAATAAGCTAATAAATTATCAAAGAAAGTATTTTCTTCAATAAAAGCATCTAAAGACATTACAAAAAAGAATAAAATCACAAATATTACAAGTAAATATGAAAAAACATTTAGCAACTTCATAATCTACCTCCGTAATTCTATTTTAACTCTCTATTATTTTTTGTAAAGGTAGGCTATTTAATTATTCTTGCTACAAAGGCAATTATGTCAGGACCTGTATGAACTCCTAAAACTGGAGTTAATTGTTGTATTTGCAAATTTCTAATTTTTAAGCTGTTAACTAATTTTTCAGACCACTCTTTTGCATCTGACTCATTGTCTCCAAAATGAATAATCAAATCGATTTCATGATTACCAAACTTTTCAATTAGTATACTTTTCATCTTTAACAAAGATCTTTTGATTCCAAAAGCTTTGGAAAGTGTAACATAGACTCCATCATCATTAACAGTTATAACTGGTTTAATATGAAGTAAATCCCCTATAGTTCCTTCAACTTTTCCAATTCTTCCTCCCGCTCTTAAATACTTCAGCGTATTGATAGTATAGAAAGCCAAACTGTCTTTATATCTCATTTCATCCAACAATGGTACAATACTCTCAAAATCAGTGTTCTTCTTGATTAGCTCCAAAGCATACTCAACAATCATTCCTTGACCTCCACCTAAAGTTTTGGTATCGTATTGAATAACCTTGAGGTCTTTCTCATCTTCTAATGCCAATCTAAAAGAATTGAAAGTGCCACTCAACCCTGAGGAAATATTGATAATCAATAAATGAGTATATTTCTTGCTTTTGATATCTTTTACTGCGCTTAAGATATCCTCAGGAGATGGTAAAGATGTTGAAATTTTATGAGTATCCAGTTTCTCATATACTTCAGACGCTGAAATCTCTAGTTGGTCACGGAACTCCTTTCCGTCAACAACAATCATCAATGGTATAACCTCAGTTTTACACTTCATAAAGCAAAAAAGAGAAATGGTGGCTTAA
>CAZSVO010000016.1:26862-41603 GCA_964610325.1 uncultured Candidatus Izemoplasmatales bacterium | reverse complement strand
TGAATATCAATTTACAACTATGCCAGCAGAAGATATTACTCTATATGCTAAATGGGAAGTTAGACAATATACAATAGAATATATTACTTTTGTTGAAGGTTTTGAACTCGTTATAGGTAAATACCATTGCTTTGCCCTTAAGCATGATGGAACAGTCCTAGCTTGGGGTAGAAATGAGTATGGTCAACTAGGCACACTAGATCAAGCAAGTAGGTCAACTCCGGTTGATATAACAGCAAATTTTGCACTTAATGAAGGGGAAATCATCATTAAGATTATTGCTGCTTCTTATTATTCAGTAGCTTTGACTTCCCAGCAAAGAATCTTTACTTGGGGATTGAACAACTGGGCTCAATTAGGAAATGGAAACAAGACAAATCAAATCACTCCAACAGCAATATCTCTGCCTTTTGTATTACAAGAAGGTGAAACAATAGTCCAGATAGATGCAAATTGGGCTATAAGCATTGCTTTAACATCAAATGGTAGAGTTTTTGCTTGGGGGCAAAACTATTATGGGCAACTTGGGATAGGAAATACTATTGAACAACTATCTGCAGTTGATTTGACCAATAACTTCATTCTTGAAGCAGGAGATGAGATAGTTTGTGTGTTGGCATCAGATCAGTTTATGGCAGCTTACTCAGCAAATGATCGAATCTTTACTTGGGGGTATAATGGTTCTGGTCAACTAGGTAACGGTAATTATAATGACAGTCATCTACCAATTGATATTACTGAAAAGTTTAATTTCTCTGAAAATGAAAGAATTGTTGCATTAAAGCTAAGTTTTTCACATGGTTTACTTCTAACAACTGAGAATAGATTATTTACCTGGGGTAGAAATGAGGCAGGACAATTGGGTATTGGGAATAAGAGTAGGTACAATGTAGTATTTGACATTACAAGCAATTTACAATTAGAAAATGATGAAACGATCAAGTACATTGATGCAGGCGGACATCAGTCTGTTGTAATTACATCAAATAACAGGATTCTAACCTGGGGTAGAAATGTCTATGGCCAACTAGGTGATGGAACAACAATTGATAGAGTATTGCCCTATGACTTAACATCAAGAGTAAATATGTTGGATTCTGAAGTTGTTTCGAGGGTGATGATGGGCGCTAATTTTGTAGTTTTAGAAACTACAGCGAGTACTTTCTATGTTTGGGGTATCAATTCTAACGGTGAATTTGCAAATGGGACTACAAACCCTGCTTTAATGCCCGCTTCATTGACTTATCCTTTCTATACACAATCATACTCAGTTATTCAGACTTATGATTTTGGTGCTGCTTTAGAATTGTTGGTAGTTAATAAAGCAGGTTACACTTTTGGAGGATGGTATTTAGATGAAGACTTTACAATAGAGTTTGATTTAGTAACTATGCCAGATGAGAATATTGTACTTTATGCGAAATGGATTGAGAACTAAATAAGTGTAACTTAGAAAAAAACGAATTTGTACTTTGTTATTTTAAAAGAGGATATCTATTTCCCGATATCCTCTTTTTCTTTTGAAGCGTTTTCATTAGGTTTATGCACAAAAACATCGGTAGAAGACTTGATACATTAAGAAAATAATGTAATAATGTTGTTTTAAGGAGTTGAGTATGATGTCAGCAATTAAACCTTTTTATATGAATGATGGCAGTGTATTAGTTAATTTGAGCACTTGCAAAATGCAATCAATCGCAAATATTCTGGATAGTAATGGTTTTTTCCTAGTATTAGAGTCGTTTTTTGATTCCATCACTAAGGATTCAAAGCGTTCGTTATTTTCTATTAAAAGTTTGACATCTGTCAGTGAAATCATTCTTTTATTTAAACAGTTATTAGTGTTAAAATTTGAAGATGTAATCAATCTCAATCAAGAGTTTAATAAATTTCTTGATTTAAGAGATATGTTAGTGATTTTTATAGAAGAACTATATGATTATTGGCGAAATTTTGAAAGGTATGGAGTAATTGAAAGAGAGAGTACGGCGTATCGAGGTGATAATTACATCCTTGTTGATGCTACTACAAAATTTTGGCATAATGTCTTAACTCTTTATCGGCAGATACTTAGTAAATTGCTATTGCATCCTAGTTATGTATATCGCCAAACTCCAGGGGGATTTAACGCAGGGTTTATCGTTTCAAAAGCTTTGAATAATTTTCCGATTGAGTATAATAACCTTTATGATATTAATGTTGTTAATGCCATGGTAATTAGAACACCATTTATTTGTCATTCAAAATCTAATACTCGTTCAGGACTGTTTAAGGAAATTTCAATTAATCAAATTGCTAATCTGTCGTTGACAAAAAGACATTGGATGTGCTTGCCGATAAAAATTGGTGATTTACTAGCTTATGTATATTTTCACCGGACATTGCTTCATCATGCAGTAGCTTTAGGTAATCTTTTTGAAATTTCAATAAACGACTATTTTTCTGGCAAGAAACCTAATATAGTCTATGTATATGGTTCTCATGAAGAAGAATATGATAAGAGTTTTTATATTGATAAAAAAAATGATATATATGTTGGTTATGTTTCTCGGATTAATGAAAATGATTATTTTGGCTATATGAAAAAAATGCTTCTAACTTTACACAATGTCTATATGATAAATCATAATAAATTACCAATCCATGGGGCGATGGTAAATATTGTTTTTAAAGATGATAAGCAAGTTAATATAGCAATTATAGGTGATAGTGGAGCTGGTAAATCAGAATCATTAGAAGCGTTAAGGTTTATTGCTGATAAACGTATTAAAGAGATGAACATCATATTTGATGACATGGGAATCTTCTATATTGAAAATAACAAAGTATATGCCAAAGGAACTGAGATTGGCGCATTTATTCGTTTGGATGATTTAGATACTGGCTATGCATATAAAGAACTAGATAGAGCTATTTTTATGAATCCAGAGAGAAATAATGCGAGAGTTGTTCTGCCGATAACTGATTACAATTTTATTACTTGTGAGCATAAAGTAGACTATTTATTTTACGCTAACAATTATGAGGATTCTGAAATAGCAATCAAGCAATTTACCGATGAATTTGAGGCTTTAAGAGTTTTTAAAGAAGGTAAGCGAAAAGCTAAGGGTACAACACAAGAAGAAGGAGTTGTTACAAGCTTCTTTGCTAATCCTTTTGGTGTATTGCAACTCCAAAAACAATCCGAGATATTGATTGATGAGGTTTTTAAAAAACTCTTTATCAATAAAGAATTTGTTGGTGAACTCTATACAAAACTTGCGATTAATGGCAAAGAGAACAAAGGAATTACTTCAGCAGCTAAAGCTATTCTTGATTTAATTGATTAATTAAAAAGGTCCAAAAAAACTGGACCTTTTTTTCTATTTGCTTGTTGCTAGTTTAACGACTTCATAACCACCATTATATCGATTGTTTTTATGAAGTTTTAGAATATTATTATTCATGGATTCTAAGATATCCGGTTGATTTAAGATTGAATCAATCATTTCAACAATACTTTTGATATTATCACATTCAAAGGTACCATCCCCAATCTCACTTGAATGAATCGCCCCGTATTTTTCATGACCACCTACGCGTTTGATAAACATCTTTGGAATTGGATAATAGGCTAACTCACTTGGTTTAGTCATCAAAAGGTCCATATGTCTCATCATAAGATTAGTGGAATATACTGCTTGATAGATATCTTTGTGATAGATTGCATAAATACCATTTGTTGCATTACCTAGATTGTCTACTAAGCTTTGATAATTTGAGTAGTCATCAAATAACTTTATAGTTTTTGCTTCTAATGAAGGGATTGATTTAATCAAATACTCATAAACATTTAAGTGATCGCCAAAATTTAGAAACAATTGCACCTTTTTGTCTTCAATATATGGTAAGAGAAATTTAATGACTTCTTTGAAGATTTCTCCTCCAGCACCAGCTCCACCTACAGGGAGTAATATTCTTAATGGTTTTTTGCTGTCAAGACGTTTTAACCGCGCTGAGGTATCATTGACTAAGTTTTCAACCAGTTCATGGTCGATATAGTAACCAGTTTCTTTGATTGAATTGGCTGGCATTTCTTTAAGTTTTGTTTTAGCAAACCCGTTAAGCATTTTATAGCCCAAGTAGGCAAAAGGAGTTTGTACAGTGTGAATTGAACCTTCCGCTAAATGCAATGCCATTGGCCAGTTATCAGGAATCACATTGACTACTTTAGTCATACCCGCATGGATTGCCCCTTGAGTTGGCCAAACATGAGTGCCTATATAAGGGAGATCTTTAGGAAAATCCTGGTAAAGAGGTGTATAAATCTCTGAGTTTTTTTGATCGATAGCATTATAATCTAGCTTTTTAAATCCTTCAGAATTGAGTGGTTCCCAAAAGAAGCGATTGAATAGTCTAGATTTCTGTGAAAGTCTAGAGCCAAAGCTATAGAGATCATTTTGATGTTTAACAAGTTTAGATCCAGTTGACTCACTGTATTGTGATAAATCGTGCCAAAGCGGTTTATAACCTAAGGCATTTGCACATGAAGCAATAGCGATGGCAATCCGGTAATGTCCAAAACCCATTCTTATGTTGCCAATTACAACAGCTTTTTCAGGTATTTTTAATGGTTTTTGACTAATCTTTAAATTAGCTACATTTAGATGATTAAGCGTTGTTATTTCATCTAATTTATAGTGATAATTTTGTTTTTGATCATCGCCAAATTTTTTAATAAATTTAGCTTTTGATCTTGTAGCTTTTTCTTGAGTTTTTCTACTTATTTCATTACCAAAAATTACTGTACTTCTATCCATGATTAATTATTCTCCAATAGTGATAAAGTCTCTTTTTCACGGTATCTAGTTAAGACAAAAGCTCCTAACAATGTAAAGAAGACAGCAACGAATAAAGCAATCCGATATCCAAGACCAATCTCAGGTTTGATTGTTGCTAGTGAAGTGAAAAGCAATAAAGATATTGATTGACCTAGTTTAAATGAGAAAGTTCTTGCAGCAAAGAACATTCCTTCTCTGTTTTCTCCGGTAACTTTGCTCTCTGCTTGAGCTATGTCTGCGACAATTGCTTGAGGTAAAATGCCTAATATAGCCATAGGAATCGCTGCGCTGAATGCTAATAAAAAGCCTTGCGCTTGGGAAGAGAAACCATAGTTTCCAAGAAATCCAGCGAAGAAAAATACAGCAGCAAAAATAGAAAAACCGATAACAACAAGTTTCTTTTTCCCTAGTTTTTTTGCTAGGATGTTAACTGGTAGATAGAATAAGAATGAAGTTAATGTCATAACAACAAACAAGACAGTAATCATAGTTTCTGCTAAACCTAAAAGATTAACAACAAAGAAAGGTAATCCTGTTTGAAAAAGTGTTAGTGCTAGGAAGTAGAAAACATCCGATAAGACAAAAACTTTAAAACTCTTGTTTTTAAAGGTTTTGATTAGCGATTCAAAAGTTTTTGATTTTGAAGGAATGCACTCTGAGTAATCTCTTTCCTTGATAAAGAAGGCTGGTACTAACATAAAAATTAATGCTAGAGTTGCTAATATTCCAAAAGTGATTCTAATAGCAGTCATTCTTTCGAAGCCTGATGAGATAAAGATATCCCAGATAAATGGTGCACCATATGCTAAAGCTGTACCAACTATGAAAGTAATTGAGATGAAAGTTGAGATATTGATTTTATCGTTTTGAGTTTTTCCTAGTTCAGGAATCAAAGCATTATAGGGTGTGCAATAAAGTGTCATAAACAGATAGAACAATATCAATGTAACCGCAAACCAAAGATTATTAACAACAGTTATTGAATCATTTGGTACAAAAAAGATTAAGACTGTAACCAAAGCAAATGGAAAGGCCGCAAACCTTAAAAAAGGTATTCTGCGTCCAAGTTTAAACTTTGACCTATCAGAAAGTGAAGCGATTAATGGATCGGTAAATGCATCAAAGATCCTTGCGATCATGGTAACTAATCCAACAATTGTAATAGCACCGAAGATGATAGCTCCTTGAGAGACATAGAGCTTGTGTCCAAGTGTTAGAGCTTCTTGATCTGGTTGATAGAAATATACTAACCAACTAGTAATGATACCACCTAGAATTGACCAACCCAATTGACCGATGGCAAAAACCCACATTTTTCCTTTAGTAACTTTTTTCATTATTTTCTCCTTATATAATTTAAGCAAATTTTAATTGCTGTTTTGATTTGAGTTGAATCATCAATTAGTTCGTCAGAGGGTAAAATTTTATTATGGTGAGCTAAACGATAACAAATCCCTAACAACATATGAGTTGTGGTATAGTAAAAGATATCTCTGTCTATTGGTATAATTGAATTATCTTTTAAACCTTTATCAAAATACTCATCAAAGATTAGCTTGATTTTTAATAAAACATCATCATATTTAATAAGTAAAGTTTTATCAACATTTTCTGTAATCATGAGATTATCAAATTGTTGTAAGAATGAGAAAATAGAATTGTTATTCATAAATCCATAATCGAAGTAAGTTAAAAATTGTTCGATATTCTCATAGCCAGTGTCTTTATTAATTTGGTTTCTTAGTTCTTGAAAGATTTCTTCCCATAATCTAATACCCACTTCAATAGCTAGATTCACCTTGGTATTGAAGTAACGGTATATTGTTGCTTCACCAATACCGATTTCTTTTGCTATATCGGTAATTGTCAAGTTGTTTAATCCTTTTTCAAGAATAAGTTCTTTGATGTTTTCTAAGACTAAATCATATTTTGCTTGTTTAAGAGTTTTCATAATTAACCTCCTAAAATGATAGTTAAACTATCATATATATAGATATACTATCATTATGTGTAAGCGTTGTCAATAATCTTTTAATTTTCTGTTTATTATTATATAGCGATGTGATAAAATTAAAGCAGTAAACTGGTGTTTTGGGAGGGAAAAAATGTATTCTAACTATGACGGAGCTTTAGTGGTAGATAATTTTCATCGAGCTGTCAAATCCAAAGCAAAAAAACTTAAAATAATCTTAATGCCACCAACTATAATCGTTGCGCTTTTCTTGTTGTTTATTTTGAGTCAAGCAAGTTTTGTTGATGGCATTGATCCGGGTGGTTTTTTGGTCTTGTTTTTTAGTTTTTTAATCTTGTTAGTTTTGGTGTTATTATTAGCTTTTTCAAATCATATCTACTCTAATTCCTTATCTTTTAACTATCTATATAAAGATATCTATAGTCGCATCAATAGCGATCTAAACTTGAATTTAGTGTATCAAACAAAAGATAAAGTTGATAACAAGTTCGTTGAAGCGGGAGGGCTGTTTACAAAACAAGCTAGAGTTCACTCATTTCGGCATGTTATCGGTAAAACAGAGAATGATAATCAATTTCAATTATTTGATTTGATGTTGATAACTGGCGGTGGTCAGTATCAACAAACACATTTGAACGGTTTTTACCTTTATACTAAAGTAAAAAGTGATCAAGTCATTCAAATTAGAAGTTCAGGAAAACCTCAAACCAAGAGACACCAGTACTCGCTTATTGAAGGAGAAACAGGCTTATCTGTATATATTAAATCAGGCGAAAGTTTGGATAGTTTAGAGAAGATGTTGATTCAAAAAGTTAAGGAGTTAAAAGAAAGATTATCAGCTAAACATATCTATTTAAGCATCAATGAAGGTGTGTTGCATTTTGCTTTTATGTCTAAGAAGAAACAAAGAAATCAGACGAGATTAGATATCGAGAAGTTGAATGAAATCTATCAAACATTTTTATCAGAGATTAATCTCGTTGATGAATTTGTTAATATATTCGATTTTTAGAGGTGTGTTATGGTCATTAAGCCTTTGAATAAAGAAACATTGAAAGAAGCGATTAAGCTAAAGATTGAATGTTGGACAGAAGAGTTGAATGGTATTGCAGAAAATGATCTTGAGTTTAGTAAAACATATCTTTTTTGGCTTAATTGGATGAACTCGGCTGAAGAGGATAATGATTTTAGAATCTTACTTGGTGCTTTTGTAGAAAAGAAATTAATTGGTACGATTTTCACTAGTTTAGCAGAAACTCTAGATCATAGTAATGCAATTGAAATCAATGGACTTTTCCTTGATAAAGACTTTAGGAATCAAGGATTATCTTATTCATTAATGAAATCAGCTTTAAAAGAATACTCAGAAATGAATAAAACAGGAGTAATCGTCTATTCGCATCGCAAGGCTCCATCGAATAGCTTTTATCATCATTTAGGAGGTAAGGTTATTAGAACTGATCATCAGATGAATGATTTGTTAGTTGTTGATGTTTTTTTGTTTGATTTTAATAGTTTATATGGGATTATAAATAAAAAATTTCATAAATAATCAGTAAAGCTCTATCAAAAACTTTTATAAAATGATAAAATTTAAGTAACTTTACTTCTAATGGCGAACTAATTGTTTTCGCCATTATTTTTTTGAAAATACATTATTTGTCTTGATAATTGACAGACAGAAGGGGAATCTATGCTTAAGAAAAAAGTGTTCTTTACATTTTTACTAATTTTTTCTATCGGTGTTTTATTTTTCAATCAGGGAGTTTTACCTCTAAAAGACGAACAAAACATTGAATTCATCGACCAAAGGATGAGACCTGATTTTATCGAAAATGAGTGGTTATTGAAAGTTGATGGTGTTGAAGAAGCAAGACAAGTTGCTTTGGAAAACGGACTTATTTTAATCAATATCTCTGATTATAATATTGCATCATTCTATGGCTATGAAAATCCTTTGATCAAAGCTAGGTATTATAAAGGAAGTGTAACTTTACAGCCTAAGTACCTATATTATACTCAAGGTGTTGAAGTAAATGACCCTGAAGTCACAGAGCAGTTCGCATTAGACCATTTAGATGCCTATAGTGCTTGGCAATATTCCTTAGGTACAGGAATAGTTGTTGCGGTTATTGATACTGGGATTGAGGCAGAACATGATGAGTTTGATGGCCAATTATTTTCATTAGCTTATAATTCTGAACATCAATTAGAGGGATTGGAATATGTTGCTGATGATGTTGGGCATGGAACTGCTGTTTCAGGAGTTATAGCCGCTAAGCAGAATAATGCCATTGGAATCAGTGGAGTTGCTCCAGAAGCGAAAATCATGGTTATCAAAGCAAATATTGATAATGAAGGAATGTTTGCAACCGATGCGATAGCTGATGGAATCTATTATGCGGTTGAAAACGGTGCTCATATCATCAATATGAGTTTAGGCGGTGCTTATTACGACCAAATCATGGATGAAGCATGTGCTTATGCAAAGTCTCAGGGTGTTATTTTAGTAGCTGCTGCTGGTAATGATGGGTTACCGATACAGAGTTTTCCTGCAGGATATGATTCAACTATTTCAGTTGGGGCTACAAATTCTAATATGGAAAGAGCATATTTCTCTAATTTTCATAGAACTGTTGATATTAGTGCTCCAGGGGAAAGTATATATACAACGGTAATGGGTAATGGATATCAATATGTATCAGGTACCTCTTTTTCATCACCTTATATTGCTGGTGTTTTAGCTTTGATTTTGAGTTATTATGATTACTCAGAAAACAACATGTATTTAAACCATATGTATGCTACAGCAAAAGACCTTGGTTCTATCGGTAAGGACTCGCAGTTTGGTCATGGTTTAGCAAATGCTTTTGACGCTTTGACACTTAATCTAAGAAAGGTAAGTTTTGAAACATTCTTGGGTAGTGCAATTGATGATTATTATGTAGCTGAAGGAAGGACTTTTTATATTCATCAAAGACCAGTGCTTGAGGGTCATTATTTTACAGGTTGGTACAAGGATGTTAACTTGACGCAAAGATGGGATTTTACTATAGATGTAACATATGAGGATTTGATATTATATGCAGCTTATGAACAAGGAGAATCGACTTTCCCGGATGATTATGATATCTTAATCAATAATGATGATACTGTTAGTATCTTAAGTTATTTTGGTGAAGGCAAAGAAGTAATTGAAGTTCCAAATGAGATTTATGGGATGCCTGTCGTGGAAATTGGTGGTGGAGCTTTTATCTTTAATGACAACATCCAAAAAATCATTGTTCCTGATACAGTTAAAAGGATTCATTCATTTGCATTTGCTTATATGCCGATTTTAACCGAGGTTGTCATCGGCAGTGGTTTAGAATACTTAGGGGAAGCGGTTTTTGCTTTTGACGAGAGTTTAGTAAGTGTTGCAATCGGCGGAGAAAGTCTGGAAGAGATAAAAAAACATACTTTCTATGTCTGTACTAGTCTAGAATCAGCAATTATCCCTAACACAGTAAAAGTAATCGAGGAGCATAGTTTTGAACATACATTCAATCTTGTCAACTTCACTTTCCCAACAGAACTGATTCAAATCAGATATAGAGCATTTTCAAACTCTGGTTTTACAGAAATACATTTGCCAGCAAACTTGAAGTCTATTCATAGTGAAGCTTTTGCTTTTTCGTCGAATGTAACTAGCATATCTTTAGGAGCTGCAATAGATAATATTGGTGAGGGAGTTTTTGTTGGTTTAAGGAATGTTGAAGAGTTCATAATCGATTCAAATAATCAACATTTCATTATTGATGATGATATGCTATACTCAAGTGATTTAACAACATTGTATTGGTATTTGCCTTATCGTGATGCGGAAACATTTGTTATGCCAGAAAATATTTTAAGTATTAAAGAAGCGGCTTTTGCTAATGCGAAGTTTAAATATTTTGAATTCAATAATCAGTTAACGTATATCCCGTTTCAAAGTTTCTATGAAGCTGAGAACTTGAAATCTATTGTAATACCTTATACAATCAGCTTAATGGGAGAATCTGTTTTTAAAAGGGCTTATGCACTTGAAAGAATAGTTTTCCCAGATGATTTGCGGACAATTCCTAATAATACCTGCGATCGATGTATTTCTTTAAAGGAAGTTGTTTTTCCTAAGAATTTAAGAGTGATTGGTTCAACCGCTTTTATTGCATCAGGATTAGAAAAGGTAATTCTACCGGAAACTGTCGATGAAATAAAAGAATTAGCTTTTGCAGGCTGTATATCTTTAGAGAAAATTTATTTACCTGATGGTTTAAGAACATTAGGTATGTATGCAGTGCAGGCTAAAGATACTAATATACCAAGTGATCTTATTTCTGTAGGGCATAATGGATTTCCGGTTGGAGTAAGAAAAGAAATGATTTTTCCAATGAGTACGGAGTATGTTGATACAATCTATATTCATGATTTTTATGAAGATTTGCGCAGAATTGATTTTGGTGGGGCAGAAGATGTTTTCTTTGTTGCTTATAATGGTTCAAGGCTAGAGGAAGTAGTCTTAAACGCTCAAACTAAAACAGCACGAGTTGAAGGTCATAGTCTTAATGAAATTCATCTTTATGTTCATGGTATAGATACAGAGATTTCTTTGTTGAGTACCGATAACTATGTTATTCATGCTCATGTAAACTCCTATGCACATCAGTTTGCAATTGATAATGGAATTGAGTTTATTGATTTAAACCGTGATGTTGTAATGAATAACATCACAGTAAATATCGACGGTTTTGCTTCTGTTGTAGGTGGAATGCCTTTAGAGATTCAAAATCAAGAGTTGTTGCATTTTAAACTAGATGTATTATCTGGTTTCATGGTATATGAAGTTTTAGTTAATGGCAAGTTTATTGCAAATGAGGGGAGAGAATATTTTATTAGAGTTCATGAAGATATCGTAATCGATATCACGATTAAACCTAATGATTATATTCTTGAATATGATAAATTGTTGATTGAAAATCAGATTATCACTAAAATTGAGACCAATGCTGAAAGAGTTAATTTACCAGATACAGATGAGTTAGGTAATCCAATTTTAGGTTTTCCTGAAGGTACATTCCAATTAGCAATTGAGCTTTTAGATATGTATAATAAAATTAATTATCCACCTTATCTAGCTTCAATTGATGTTAAACATATATCTATTCCTGGTTCGATAAAACATTTACCATTCATAGCACTGAATTTTAGAAACCTTGAGTCGATTGAGTTAAATGAAGGTATTGAAACTATGGCAGGGTTTGAAGATTTAGGTAAATTGAAGTATATTGTTTTACCGGAATCTTTAACGGTTTTTCCACATTGGATTGATGAAAATGGTTTTGTTAGAGGTGCTTTTGATTATTGTGGAGGTTTGGAGTATATCGTATTCAAATCAGCTTTAATCACCGAGATTCCTGATTATGCATTTTATTATGCTGCTAAGTTAAAACAAGTGTATTTTGAATCAGATATTCAATCTATCGGGAAATTTGCATTTTATAATACAGTGAAACTAGAAAGTATTGTTTTGAATAATGCCTTGGTGAATATCGATTCAACAGCTTTTAAATTTATGGATTATATTTATTATATTATGGGTATTTCTCCATTTGTTGATCAAACCTTTAAGTTGGCAAATTTAAAGCTTATATCAAATGGAGGGAATGCTATAGATTATGCACTTGAATACTCGATTAGCCATCTAGTTGGTCTAAATCACTATGTTGCCTATATGAATGATGATTCTAGTTTTGTATACATCGAAATTGTTGGCGATAGTCAAGATGCTCTTTTCATGGGTGAGCCTAGCAATATACCAATTAATGATTTATTGATGTATGGATTTTCGAGTTGGGATGTTGCCTTGACAAATATTTTAAATAATACTGTAACCAATGCATTATACACTCAACAGACAAGATTATATGAGGTAAGGTTTATCGACTCTTATACTAAAGAATTGATTGGTGTTGATTATGTTGAGTATGGAGGTTTTGCTAATCCACCAAATGATGTGTTAAGAGACAATAATTCTAAGTATTCATATGAATTTGTTGAGTGGAATAGTGATTTTAGCAACGTTACAAAGGATATGATTGTTGAAGCTGTCTATCAAAGAACCTTAAGAACTTATTCAGTAACTTTCTATGATTGGGATAATCAAGTCTTAGATATTCAAACAGTTGGCTATGGTCAAAGTGCTAATTCGCCTTTCTTGCCACCTAAGGATTTTCATGTGTTTGAGTCTTGGAGTGAAGACATAACTTATATCATGGGTGATATTGATGTTTATCCAATTAGACAAGCATTTCGATATGAAGTAGTATTTTATGATTTCTATGGCTCTTGGGTTGAATCAAAAGATGTTTATGATGGTGAAGCAGTTACACCACCAGTATTAGATGAAGTTAATGGTTATGTTTTTATTGGTTGGAGTGAAGATTTAAGTGAAGTTAGAAAATCAATGTCTGTTTATCCAATCTATGCTCAAGCTGTCTCTGACTTAATCAAGATATCTGAACCATTTGAATTAGCAGGTGTTAAAAAGATAGCTACTGGACCTTTATATTCGATGATTTTAGATCAAAACAATCGTTTATATGCAACAGGTTCTGGTCAAAATGGAAATTTAGCTTTTGTTGACCGCTCTGAAAGCAATTATTTTGTTGATATAACGGACTCTTTTACTCTTGAAGAAGATGAAGTGATTATCGATATGTTTATGGGTTATAACTTATCAATAGTTTTAACTAATCAAAATAGAGTTTTTGCTTTTGGTCAAAACTCATATGGTCAGCTGGGTATAGGTGAGGTTACCTATGGTTCAAATATGCCGACTGATATCTCAAGCAATTTTGGATTGGTTGAGAATGAAGTCATTATCAGTGTTTCGATTGGTGAAGCACATGTTTTAGCATTAACAAGTGAGAACAGAGTGTTTTCATGGGGAAACAATGATTCTGGTCAATTGGGAACAGGAGATACAGACTTAAGAACTTTACCTATAGATATTACTAGTCATTTAGGCTTAGGTTTAGGTGAAGAAGTTATTTTTATTGATACTGGTGATGCTTATAGTGCTGTATTGACAAATCTAGGTAATGTCTATATCTGGGGGGCTAATTGGTCTGGACAATTAGGTAATAACAGTAATGATTCAAGTTTACTTCCAATATTGTTGAATGATTTAATTAGTTTAGAAGTTAATGAAACGATTAAGCACTTAGCATTAGGTAATAATACGAATTTTATCATCACTTCAGAGGAAAGAATATTTGCCTGGGGTTCGAATTACTACTTCCAAACAACTGTTTGGGATCACAATAACGTTTTGATACCTACTGAGGTAACTCATAATTTTTCTTTAGATGAAGATGAAACGATTAGTGAGATTAAGATAGGAAGTCTAGCAGCTAAAGCTTTGACCTCTAATGGAAGAATTTTATCTTGGGGTTTTAATCATAGCGGTCAGATGGGACAAGGATTTAGAAGTTGGTATAACGGACCAACAGATATTACAGAAAACTTTAAACTCGATAATGATGAAATAGTTTCTTTTGTTGTCGATAGGGAACATACCCTTGTTTTAACCTCTAATGGAGACGTTTATGGTTTTGGTTTAAATTTAGATGGTCAGTTAGGTAATTTTTCTACAAAAGAATGTTTATCGCCAACCTTGATTATTTATGGTTTAGATTTTACGATTACACAATATAATTATGGTGATGAAGTTATTCTTGAAACTGTTTTAGAACAAATAGGGTATGAGTTTGTTGGTTGGTATTATGATTATCATTATCGTTTTGAAGTAAAAGATGATTTCTTATTGATAAGAGATACTGTTATTTATGCTTATTGGAATCCGATGATTTTAACAGTTAGATTCTTTGATGAGGATGGAACACTATTAAAAGAAGAACTTGTTCCAT
>CAZSVO010000016.1:0-26762 GCA_964610325.1 uncultured Candidatus Izemoplasmatales bacterium | reverse complement strand
TTGATGAGATATTAGACAATTTAGATGTTTATGCAACTTATAGTTTTGTTGTTAACGAATATACAGTTAGATTCTTTGATGAGGATGGAACACTATTAAAAGAAGAACTTGTTCCATATGGAAGTCAAGCTAAACCACCAATAGATCCTTTAAAAGCAGCTAATCAACAATACACCTTTACATTTAGTGGATGGGATAAAGAGTTTGATGAGATATTAGACAATTTAGATGTTTATGCAACTTATAGTTTTGTTCTTAATGAGTACACAGTTAGATTCTTTGATGAAGACGGAACTTTACTAAAAGAGGAGTTAGTTGCTTATGGAAGCCATGCTTCAGCGCCAACAGACCCTACTAAAGAAGCAACAGCACAACATACCTTTACATTTAGTGGATGGGATAAAGAGTTTGATGAGATATTAGACAATTTAGATGTTTATGCAACTTATAGTTTTGTTGTTAATGAATATATAGTTAGATTCCTTGATGAAGACGGAACTTTACTTAAAGAAGAGTTAGTTGCTTATGGTAGTTCTGCTTTTGCGCCAATAGACCCGACTAAAGAAGCAACAGCACAGCATACCTTTACATTCAGTGGTTGGGATAAAGAGTTTGATGAGATATTAGACAATTTAGATGTTTATGCAACTTATAGTTTTGTTGTTAATGAATATACTGTTAGATTCCTTGATGAAGACGGAACTTTACTAAAAGAAGAGATAGTCTTGTATGGTCAAGACGCAACTCCACCAACAGATCCTTCAAAACAAGACACAGCTGAATTTACCTTTAGCTTTAGCGGTTGGGAACCAACTTACCTAGCGATTACAGGAAACTTGGATGTTTATGCAGTATATATTTCTATTGTTAATCAATATCTAATTCGTTTTCTAGATGAAGATGGTAGTTTAATTAAAGAAGAAGTAGCTCTTTATGGCAGCACAGTAACTGCTCCAACAAATCCAGAAAAACCAAATGATGAGTTATACTCGTATGTATTTGTTAGTTGGTCAGGTAGTTTTGATTTTGTAACAGAAAATCTTGATCTATATCCAATCTATCAGGCTGTAGCTTTAAATTACATATATCGTTTATCTCCGGGAATTGATACCGTAGTTAAAGATAGTTTTTGGATTGATGAAGGGTTAGATGTCTTAGACGAAATGATTATTTATCAAGTTAATGGAGTGGTAGATACAAGTGAGATAGGAGTATATACTATTACTTATATAGTTATGAAGAATGATGAAGTTATCGATGAGTTGATAAGAATAGTTAGGGTTATTGAGAAGGAAGAGGAAATAACGATTACTTTAAACCCTGGAGTATCAACACTTAGAGTTGGCGATACATTTGTTGATGCAGGAGCAACTGCTTCAGTTGGCGAAGTATTTACTTTAGGAACTGTTGATACATCAAAAGCAGGGGTGTATTTAATCGAATACCAAGTTATAAACAACGAAGTTATTTATAAGAAGTATCGGTTTGTGATTGTTTATAATGATGGAATTGACCTAACGAGTATCAATGCGATTATTTCTAATCTTAACAAAGAGGAGGATGAAGAATAATGAGAAGACTTATTTTAATAATTTCTTTAGTATTTTTCACAGTTCTAACACTTGGATGTAATGGGATAACTCTAGATCAGTCATTAAGTATCTCACTTAATCCTGGAGTTGACACAATCGAGGTTTATGATAATTTTACTGATGCAGGAGCTGTTGCTTTTTACAATAATGAAGATGTAGCTGTAACTGTAGTTGAAAACACTTTAAATACTTTAGTTCCTGGGGCTTATTACATTAAATATCAAGCTGAGTTCAATGAGAAAGTTGTCCAGATATATAGAGTAGTTATAGTTGTCGATTCAACTAAACCAGTTTTAACCCTTAAAGAGGGAGTTGATACTATAAAACTAGGAGAAGAGTGGATTGATGGTGGGATTGACTCTGTTGATAATTATTCAGAAGAACTTCTTATTGAGATAGATGGCGAAGTAGATACAAATACAGTTGGGACATATACGATAACATATATTGTAACGGATGAAGCAGGTAATGAAGCAAGGATTATTAGAATTGTAGATGTAGTTGAATAGTTGATTTATTATTTGATATTTAATTGATTAGAAAAGTTTGACTTAATGATGAAAGTCAAACTTTTCTATTTAACCTGTCATTAAGAAATATCAGAGAAATTTGTAAGTATTTTCAATACTATTAAGAATTTTTTTTGTTGGAAGATAAGATTATAAAAGTATTAATAAGCAAAGTAGAAAAAATCCATTCTAAAAGATAAATTCTTAGAGAAACTGAATATCTATTAAAACTTTGAAAAAAACTAATAATATGATAAACTTTCAATGGGTAGTAAATCTATTAAATAGTATACTTAGCAAGTTTTAAATGCTAAACTAGTGATTTTCATCTATGTTTAAGAAAAGAGGTAGAGCATGAAAAAGTTATTAAATTTGATACTTTTGGTTATATTAACATTATTTGTCTATGCTTGTAATATAAGTCAGAGCAGTACATATTCAACTGTTGATACTTCAACTAGTTTGACTTCAATAAATACGACAAACCAAATGACTTCTTCAGAGTCAACAACTAATACTTTGACTTCAATAAACACAACAAATGAAATGACTTCTTCAGAGTCAACAACTAATACTTTGACTTCACAGACGACTGAAAGTTCAGAAGCTTTTGTTGATTCTTTAATTGAAAGTATGAGTTTAAGGCAAAAAGCAGCACAAATGGTTCAGGCTGAAAGAAGTTCAATTACTTATCAAGATATGCAAGTACATGGAATTGGTTCTGTTTTAAGCGGTGGTGGAAGTCATCCAAATGGATATGATTCTTCAATTGAAGAATGGTATGATATGGTTTATCATTATCAAGAAGCTGCTTTGAATTCTGAAGCTGGTGTTCCGATGCTTTATGGGATTGATGCTGTCCATGGTCATAACAATCTATATGGCGCAACAATCTTTCCTCATAATATCAATTTAGGGATGGCTAACGATGCCGATTTAGTTTACCGGATATCTCAAGCTACTGCTAAAGAGATGCTTTCTACAGGAATTCATTGGAATTTTGCGCCTGCTTTAAGTGTTGTGCAAAATATTTCTTGGGGAAGAACTTATGAAGGTTATAGTGAAAACCCCTTGATTCATAAGAACTTAACAAGGAGTGCTATTAAGGGTTATCAGGACTTAAATGTATTAGCTACAGCTAAGCATTACTTAGGTGATGGTGGTACTTATCTAGGGATTGATCAAGGTAATATGATAGCTACTGAGTCAGTGATAAGGTCTCTTCATTTAGAACCTTTTATTGAAGCTGTAAATGCATCTGTTGATACGATAATGATTAGTTATAGTTCTATCAATGGGATTAAGATGCATAGTAGTTCTTATTGGATAAATGATGTTTTAAAAGAAGAATTAGGTTTTATGGGTTTTGTTATTAGCGATTGGAATGCAATTCATCAATTGTCAGGAGATTTTTATAATCAAGTTGTGACAGCTATTAACAGTGGAATTGATATGTTAATGCAACCATATGATTGGTTAAATACTATTGATATGATTGTCTTAGGCGTAGAAGAAGAAAGAATAGCACTATCAAGAGTTGATGATGCTGTGAGAAGAATTCTTACGATTAAACATAAAAGAGGTCTTTTTTCTGACCCTTATCGACGATTAGATGATTTAGTAGTGTATTCGAATGAACATAAAAGCCTAGCAAGAGAAGCAGTTAGAAAATCATTGGTTTTATTAAAGAATGATAACGCAGCTTTGCCTTTAAATAAAGAAGGTAATATTTTTATAGGTGGACCTGCAAGCAATAGTGTCGGTCTTTTATGTGGAGGATGGACAACTTATTGGCAAGGTAATGAGAATAACTCGATTGGGGTTGGAAGAAGTATAAAAGCAAGTATGTTAAGTGTTTTGGCTAATAATGGAGGAAGTTTAAAGACCAATTGGCAAAATAGTGATGTTGTTGTTATTGTTTTGAGCGAATTACCTTATGCTGAAGGTGTAGGCGATAACTCTGTACTTACATTAACTGGAGGAAACGCTCATCCAGGTAATCTAGCTGCACTTGCTTTAGCACGAGATGCCAAAGCAAGTGGTAAGACTGTTATTGGAGTTTTAATCAGTGGAAGACCTTTGCTTTTAGAAGATAACCTTGATTATTTTGATGCTTTTGTTGCTGCTTTTTTACCAGGAAGTGAAGGGGGAGATGGAATTAGCGATCTACTTTTTGGTGATTATAATTTCAGTGGTAAGTTAGCATTTACTTGGCCAAAAGATATCTCACAAGTAGGGTATAACTCAAATTTAGATTCTTACAATGAAGCGATTGTGATGTATCCTTATCAATTTGGGCTTAAGTATGAGTCGTAAATTTTTTTTTAAGAGACTAATCAAAAAGTTAATGAGATGTGATATACTCAAATTAATACAATAAGGTTTTTAACAAGGAGATATATTTTTTTAGGAAGGAAAAACATGCTAATAAAATATTAGTATGAGATAAAGATGAAAAGAATCTGTATATTGGATAGTCGAGAAAGAATTGATCTTGATTTTGATAAGCAAATGAATAATTTGATTCAACACCTTGAAGATGACAAGCAAGTTGATTGGTTTTTATTAAATAAGATGGATATCAAATATTGTGTTGGTTGTTGGGATTGTTGGTTAAAAACACCTGGGTTATGTCGATTTAAGGATAACCATCGAGAAGTACTACGTAGTTTTGTAAATGCTGATCAAGTTGTTTTTATCTGTGAGTTAAGTGTTGGTTTTATCAATTCATTGTTAAAAAAAACAATGGATCGTTTGATACCGATAGTTTTACCTTATATTCGAGAGTTTCATAATGAATCACATCATTATCCGCGTTATGATTTAAATCCTAAAATCAAAATAATTGTGATTGATAATGAAACAACTGAAGCTGAAATCAGTCTTGTTAAAGATTACTTTTTGAGAGTAGCTTTGAACTTTGATAGTGAAGTTAAGAGTTTTTCTTTGTATAATAAGTTAGGAGATATAAATGATGAATTGTTTAATATTTAATGGTTCGCCAAGAGGTAAAAACTCTAACTCTAATGCCATGTGTAAATGGCTTTACAAAGAAGGAGATTTAGTTATTTTACTTAGAGCTGATAAGATGTTTGATAGTTTTATTAAAGATGTCAAAACTCATCAAAAACTAATCTTTATCTATCCTTTATACGTAGATAGTATGCCAGGAATAGTCAAAGCTTTTTTTGAAACTATGAGTCAGCATTTAGATTTAGTTCAGGGAAAAGATATTTTATTCATAGTTCATTCAGGGTTTTCTGAAGCTATTCATTCTAGGGTTTTAGAAAGGTATCATTTAATCTTGAAAGATAAATTGAAGTTGAATAAGGTCTATACAATTATTTCTCCTGGCAGTGAAGGGGTAAGGTTTATGCCAAAAAGGTTTAATCAAAGGCGTAAAGATTTGCTTGTTAAGCTAACTAGTAGTTTCAGAAATGATGAAGAACTATCAAGAGATTTACTTGATAAATGTCAAGGTTTTGAAGTAATGAGCAAGAAACGAAGAAGAAGATTTAAGTTTCTAAGCCTTTTGGGATTGACAAATATTTATTGGAACCATCAATTAAAGCAAAACAATGCTTACCAAAGAAGATTTGATAAACCATATTTAAGTGAAAACATGGAATAAACACTAAATGTATCAGCTCAAAACATTAAAAAGCAAAAAAATAGTTTGGAAAATTTAATCCAAACTATTTTTTGTTAGTTTGGTTTTTTACTATTAGTTTACTTCTTATCCTTATATCTTGTTTTTAGAGAAAATGCTTTACAAACATTTCTTAATTCCTTACTCCACCTTTACACAAGCCATTAATTAAATTGCTATAATTAGACTATAGACTTCTTGGAGGTATTATATGATTAAGAAAACTCATGAAAGAATCATTAAACATGTATATGAAAAACTTACATTTTCTGAGCAAAATGAATTGTCTTTAAAGTATTTGATTAAAGGATCAAAGCACCCTGATTTATACCTTCCATATCGACTAATGCAACATGACTATAAGGGTTCAATCCGCCTGGTCAAAGAATTGATTAATCAAGTTATTACTAAAGAGATGTCTACTGAATCAAGAAGTATGAAGCTAGGGATAATTTCTCATTTTGTTTCGGATTATGCTTGCTCATTTCACTCTAATCCTAGGTACAAGTATAAGCATCATCTTCATCGTCTATACGAGACAAGACTTAATAAATATTGTGAAGAGATTAAGTTTGATATAAACGAAAGTTCAATGATTTTATCTCTTGAGACCTTAGATAATGATTTAGAGTTCTATTTAGATTATAATCAATCAAAAGATGTAGTTGCTAATCATAAAAGAGATCTATATCATGCAATATCTTTATCATATTCAATAGTTAAACTAGTTCTAGAAGCATATATTTCAAGTAAAGCTGTTCAGTCCTCCTTCATTAATAAACAACGCATTGCGATTTTTTCTGACACTTACTTTCCGCATGTCAATGGAGTCTCAAATACCTTGTTCCAATACTTGAAATATCTTAAGAAAACTAGTCAACCCTATCTATTGATTATTCCAAAATATCGAACTCTTGATTGGGACAAGGAATTGGGATATCATATTCATAAAGTAAAATCTGTTAGGTTTTTGTTCTATCCTTCTGCTATGGTACCTATTCCAGGGAAAAGAAGTTTAACAAAAGTTCTTGACGATTTTTCTCCAGATGTAATTCATACATTTACAGAGTTTAACTTGGGTTATTTTGGTCTAAAATATGCAAGGAGAAGGGATATCCCTATTATAAGTAATTACAGTACTTATTTTCATTTGGGTGTTAAACACTATCGGATGCAGTTTGTTGCAAAACCTTTAAATACTTATTTGAAATGGTATCATTCAAAGGCAGATTTAACTACATGTCCTTCTGAAATGACAAAAGAGTATTTGGATAATCTCGGGATTACGCCAGTAAAAGTTTTTTCTAGAGGAGTAGATAGAGATAGGTTTTCACCCGCTTATAGAAGTGATAGTTTAAGAGAAGAATGGAATGCAACGAAAAAAGTAGTTTTTTTATTCGTTAGTAGGATTTCTGCTGAAAAAGATATATATTTACTCTGTCAAACTTACAAATATCTTCCAAAGAAATATCGAGCTATGAGTGAGTTGGTTGTTACTGGTGATGGACCTTTATTGGCTAAACTTAGGAATGATTTTCCTGAGATAATCTTTACTGGGCAAAAAACAAAGGAAGAATTAGCGAAAGTATATGCATCATCAGACATTTTTGTCTTTCCTTCAGCAACAGAAACATTTGGTAATGTTGTGCTAGAAGCAATGGCTTCAGGTCTTCCTTGTATTGTTGTGAATGAAGGTGGCGTTTTAGCGACAGTTAAGCATATGAAAAATGGGATTATTATTCAACCAAAGGAGAGAGAGCAATTACAAGAAGCAATGATTACTTTGTTGATAAATAAACATATACGAGATACGCTTGCTACAAATGCTATTTTAACTGCTAAAAAGAGAGTATGGGATGAGATATTTGAGAGATTAATTCAAAACTATCAGGATTTATCTAGCGAAAAACAATTTTGTCAGTTATATGGTGATTTTAGTTATATTGAAACGAGTAAAACAGTTTAGATTCTTTCTAGTTTGATTTTTTAGGATTATTAAGTAGATACTATACCTTTACTTTCAAATGGTTATTATAAGGAGTATTTTAAGATGAATATAGTTGTTGTGGGAGCTGGTTATGTTGGGTTATCTTTAGCAGTTTTGCTAGCTCAAAGAAATCAAGTTACCATTTTCGATATAGATGAAGAAAAGGTAGATTTAATAAGTAAAAAAATTTCACCGATTGTTGATAAAGAGATTAGTGACTACTTAGTTAATAAAGACTTAAAATTAACAGCTGTGAGTAATGATGAATTTATCTACCAAAAAGCAGATTATGTAATTATTGCTACACCTACCAATTATGATGAGATAAAAAACTATTTTGATACATCAACAGTAGAAAAAATGATTTTAAGAGTTAATAGTATTAATAAAGATGCAGTAATAGTAGTAAAATCAACTGTTTATGTCGGTTTTACTAAAGAAGTTAAAGAAAAATTAGAAGTTGATAATGTAATCTTTTCTCCTGAGTTCTTAAGAGAAGGAAATGCTCTGTTTGATAACTTGTATCCTTCAAGAATAATCATTGGAGAAATAAGCGAAAGAGCTATTGCTTTTTCTAAACTATTAGTTGAAGCAGCTATTAAAGAGAATACTCCAGTTTTGTTCATTGATTCTACTGAGGCTGAAGCTGTAAAGCTATTTTCTAATACTTACTTAGCTATGAGAGTCACATTTTTTAATGAGTTAGATACATTCTCTGAGATTAGAGGTTTAAAAACCGCTTCAATTATTGAAGGGGTATGTTTAGATTCAAGAATTGGTAAACACTACAATAACCCATCATTTGGTTATGGAGGTTATTGTTTGCCTAAAGATACAAAACAATTACTAGCAAACTATGAGTTTGTCCCAAACAATTTAATTCAAGCGGTTATTGATGGGAATAAAACAAGGAAAAACCATATAGCAAAAATGATTGAAGAAAAGAAACCTGATATAGTCGGTGTATATCGCTTAACGATGAAAAAGGATTCTGATAATTTCCGAGAATCATCAATTCAAGGTATTATGAAAAGATTAAAGGCAAAAGGTATAAACTTAGTTATCTATGAACCAGGTATTAATGAAGAGAATTTTGATGGTTTTAAAGTAATCAATAATTTACCTGTTTTTAAAGCTGTCTCAGATCTAATAATAACAAATAGATATGAAGAAGAACTAGATGATGTTTTAAACAAGGTGTATACAAGAGATATCTATTATCGAGATTAGTTTATTTAGAAATTATCATATTACAATAAATAACCCGTAAATTATTCCTTGAAAAAGAGATAACTTACGGGTTTTTTCTTTATAATTTAGTTGTTAATCTTCTAAAATAGTACTTGTTAAACTATTTGCAGGAATTATTTTTTCTATGACTACACCATTATTAATAAATTGAACGGTTTGATCTTGATTGCTTGGGTTCCAAGTAATCGCAATAATAGTTCCTGAATCTAACTCATAGATTGAGGATGAAACAAAATCATTTAAAACCATATAATAATCAATATTACGATTACCGTAAGTTTTGATTGCGTTAAGTAAGTAATATGTCTGGGCTAAATCACTTGGGTAGTCATCGTCTAAAATCAAATTTGCGTTAAACTGGCTTAAGGCTAAATCAATATCTATTAGCGCTTGAATTGACCACATATTTGCAAACCAAGTATCGATAACAGAGTTTTTAGCAGAAAGGTACATGTTAAAGACTCTTTCTAGATATTCTCTATCTTCAGTTGTTAAAGCATAGTTTGATAGATATTGGCCATTTGGTAACCACTGGATACCATATATAAAAGTTGGGTTAGCACCAAACCAAGTTTGATAATCATATTTTCCTCCCCAAATCATTCCAGCAACTAAAGCATATTGACTGTAGTTTTCAGGGAAGATTGTTTGGGAATAATCAAACATATAGGTTTTAGCAGAAGAGACTTCATGGACAAAACCGTAAATCGCCGCGTCTCTTAAAGCTAAGTCATTAGTGTTTAAAGACCAAAGATATATTCCTACCCAGGAATTAATCGCTTCTGAAGATGATTCAATATTATTGCCTTCTGCAAAAGTACCAAAGCCATGAGCCCAGGTATGACCTGCCCATGGATCAAAAGACCTTAAGTAACGGAAATTATAATCATCTCGATTTGAATAAGCGATATCATCAATAAGAAGTTTTACCAAACCACCATACTCGCTGATAAATGTTGGATCATACATTCCTAAGACACTAGCAGCATAGATTAGATAACCATGAGTAAAACTATGATCGCTTAATTCTGTAGCGGTATTAAAATCATTGTTTGAATAATAGACAGTTCCCCAAGCTTGGTTATAATAAAGGTATTTCTCATCAGTAGTAGAAGAGTAGGTAAACCAATCTTCTAATAGATATCTAAGCTTTTCGATAAAACTGTTTTTTAAGGTTTCATCATTTAACTGATCAGCAATAATCAATCCTTGTGATAAAGGGTATAAAGCCTTACCATTCCAATATGGACCAGTTGCGTTTAAAAAGTTGTCTTCATCATCAATCTTAGTTTGGTTATCTAAATCATTTAAGTAGTTTAATAAATCATTACTGTTAAACTCAGGGTTTGTAGGGATGGACATTGCAGGAACAACACCGTTAAAAGTTAATTGAGTTTGGAAACTATTTGCTTCTATTAGTTTTAGCGTTCCTCTAACAGTTTGAAACTCTTTATTTGTCAGTTCAATATCACTGTTTTGATAATGATGAGGCATGAGAAATTGGATTAATAAGTTATTGCTAGAATCATTTAAGTTTTGAAGTGTTTGATGATAAGTAGTATTAACAAGAGACGATTGTTCATCGACTTCATATGAAACTTTACCACTAAGTGAACGGTTATAAGCAAAACTATGATAATAAGTAGCTTCTGATAAAGAGTTAATAGCCGCAACAGAAAAATAGTTTTCATTTTTTAAATCAAGATCGATTCTATTGATTAAGCCAAAAGGATGATTATTGCTAGAAAAACTAAACTCAGAGTCCTTCGGTGTACTGACTAGAAAATATAAGTCTTTATGAATAGGTTGGCCTACACCATTAGGTCTAAAAGTGACATAACCAACATGTTTTTGAACTAGTTTTATAATAAATCCCGAACCAGTGTAGTTATTGCTAGTGATAGGAATACCAGTTAGATTAAAGAATTCATAGTTGCTAACACCGTTTGTAGCTAAAGTAAGATATGCGCTATCTGTATTTGATGTTTCAGCAAATATAAATGGCGAACCTTGAGCGTAACTTATTACCATTTGATCTTCAGGTTGATTGAAGTTTCTCATCGCTACGGTTACAGTAGTATCACTATAATCGATTACTTGAGTTGTATAGTCGGAGTTTAAAGTTGTTGATTTTAAAAACATATCTGGCAAAGCTAAAGAAAAATTAGCCATAGTATTTAAACCATCTGGGTTCCAATACTGGACAAAACCACTACCAGGATTAGTTACTTCAACTCCTAAATTGCTAAAAGAAGACCTTAATGGATTTGTGTAAATACCATTGCCCCCACCATAATTTTGAACCAATAATTGCGTCCACCAACTATTAGATGGAATTGCTTTAGTTAATAAGTCTTGATTGATATAGATTGGATTTATGGGATGTTTGATTTCTTGGGCGTTGCCTAATCGATAACTACCTGAATCAATAAACATAATAGAATCAGAGATTTGGTCCCTTGTGTAACTTGTTCTTGAGATATCACCTTCGATAATCTCAATCACTCGTTTTTCTAGTAAATGTGTATCGCCATAACTAAGTTTGTAAGTGAGTTCATAAGAACCTAATTTTCCATAATTAACATTACCACTTACTGTCAGTAAGTGGGTGATATCGTTACCTAGGTTATCAATTATTCTGACATTTTTTAAAGGATGAAAATATTCGTTTTGAATATGGTTTGTATCATCAATGCCAATTACTTGAGCGATTGATTGGCTTTGTTCAGTAGTAGTAGTAGAAATAGTAGCTGTAGTTTTTGTAGTTGTGGTTAATGTATCAGAAGAAATTGTTGTTTGAGTTGTCGAAGAAACTTGAGGTTTTGTAGTTGTTTGATTGCATCCGGTAACTAAGATGAGAAAGGTGCATGTTAGGATAAAGATAAGATTTTTCTTAAGCATAATTATTACCTCTTAAATGGTGATTTTTAAAATATAAAACGTTTTCGTAACTATTATATCATAGTTTTATTCTAAAAGGTGGTTTTATTTATTCAATTGACTTTTACAAGATTTCTTTTGGTTTAAAAAATAAAAAAAGAAAAGCTTTTTTAAAAACTAAACAAAGCTCTTCAATCATATAACCCAATAATTTAGTTATTTATACTCATAAGCGATATTAGATTCTGATAATCGTAAATACCCCTTACTTTGGCGTCTAATAAAAGCTGATTTAAAAAAGATTATCGAAATAGCTTCCCACATAAAAACCCAACCACCAATAAATAAACCTTCAGACATAATCTCAATAAAGATTGTCTCATACAGTCTAAAGAAGTAAGCAAGTGCTACAAAAGTAAAACTTGTGATAATGTAATAGATTGCTTGTCTAAAAGATTTTCTTTGTGTCTTGCGATTATAATGCATTAAGAAGTTAAAGTAATTGACAAAGACTCCTTTTGATATTATTTCCATTTCTGGATTTCTAACGGTTTTTGGCATAACAAAAACAATAGATAATTTTTCTTTTAAAGGAATATCATCAGTAACGTCTTCAAGATATGATACAAGTTCAGGATCTAACTCTTTTTTCTTGATAGATGCAGCATCCCACGGGTTAAATAACTCTAGGTAATAATCGAGTGCTATTTCAACAACAAAACACTGATTTTTATCATCATAACGATAGATTTTCTTTAAATAGTTTTTATTCATATAATACCTCTTAATTTATCAATCAATTTTATATTGAATAGCTGAATTAATTATACTCTAATTAATGAGTTATTGCTATAAAAGCTTTGGAAAATTAGGTAACTAGGTATATAAAAATAGATATATAGTTTCTTAACTTGAAAATTAAGTATATCTAAGATTTTCAGTGTTAAATTTTGATCAATTAACACACGGCTCTATTATTTACAACTGTCTGTTGTTATGAAACCAATGTATTTGGTTATGAAATGGCTTTATTAAGAGAAAAAAAATAATTTTCATGTCTGCATCGCTTTCTCTGAACATGAATGAAATGTCACTATTTTTTTTATTTATATGATAAGACACATCCAGCGATAAGATAGGACTGTCTGTCCTATGTACGACCTTATGAAGCGGGTGTCATTAATTACACGAAAACTTGTTAAAATTGATAAAGACGAGATCATTTCTTGTCTTTTTTGTCGCTTTTATCGAAATGTCCAATTTGATACTTTATATACCCCAGAAATAACCTACTTGTTAGCTTTAATAAAGATGTTATCATTTCTTAAAAAATAAATCAAATAATGATTTCGCAGTAATTCTTTAGCGTGGTATTTTGTCTTTATTATAATACGCATGTTACTATTATTTGACTTCAATAAAAAATGAGTATGAACCAAATTAGATTCATACTCAATCTGATTAAACTGTACCATCTCTAAGAATACTTAAGTAGGGTTCATAAGCAAATGTCCGATACCTCTTATTGCCATCCACTTGTTTTAATATACCTAAATCTTGAAATGTTTCGATCGCAGATGAAACGGTATTAAATGCTTTCTTAATTCCGATACTTGCTTGCTTAATGTCAATAATTGGATGAGATTCAATGTAGGTAAACAGCAGAAGCGCTGTTTGTTTTGTTTTTCCTTTCAATGTGTTTAACTGTTCGAGATGTTTTTCTTTTACATCAAGTAAAGCTTCGATTGTGGTTTAGCATGTTTTGAAGATTCGATGATACCTTCTATGAAAAATGAGATCCAAGCTTCATAGTAGCCCTTTAATCTCACATCCATTAACCGATCATAATATTCAATCCGATTTCGTTTTAAGTAATAAGATAAATATAAGGTGTCTGCTTCAAGTAACCCATAATGTTTGAGCAATATGGATATTAAAAGTCTTCCAAGCCTTCCATTTCCATCTAAAAACGGATGAATCGTTTCAAATTGATAATGAATCAGTGCTATTTTAATGAGAGCATTAGCTCTATCCTCTTGGTGTATATAGTATTCTAGATTTGAAAGTGAATCCATCATATCATGAATGTTTGGTGGGATGAATTTTGAGTTTTTGAGTGAACTACCTTTTGGACCAATCCAGTTTTGTGTTCTTCTTAATTCCCCTGGTTCTTTTTCCATACCTCTGGATGAAGATAGAAGCACAAGATGAATCTCTTTGATAAATCTAATCGATATAGGTAGTTTTTCTAATAAACTATTTGCATGATTCAATGCTTTCAAGTATTGAATGACTTCTTCAACATCGAGATTCAGATTTTGTTCCAAATGAGGATCGAAAATATCATCAAGTGTTGCTTGTGTACCTTCAATTTGACTTGAGAGAAGCGCTTCTTTTCTAACATATATCGAAATAAACAGATCCCTATTCGGGATTAACCTAGATATACCATCCAATTTACCAAGTAAGTGATAAGCTTCATTCATCTTATTACTTAAGATGTCATCTATGAGAATTTCAGGTGTTGGTGGCAAATTACTAGGTTTAAAAGATTGGTAAGTTAGACTACCCGATAAGTTAGATACAAATTGTCCTGAACGACTCATAAAAAATACACCTCCAATTGAAATTATAGACTTATTCTATCACTTTAATTTCATTTCGTCAATATAATTGAAATAAAGAAAAGATAAGGATGTTTTATTTTGGTTTAACTACAAGTAAGCAATTTATGATATATATAGAGTTAATATTAAGAGATTACATTTTCAAAACGCTATTGACAGATGGTATTCTTGTATATATTTTATGTGTCATGATGTATTACTCAAAAACGTAAATATGTTGCGGTCTTGACAAATGTTAAACCCATTTGAGTTAAAGAAATCCTTACTGTTGAACATAGTCATCGCTATGCATCCTGTGTATGTCTAATGAAATCAGGGTATTTCTCTATGCATCTCTTACATCGGCAATTTATCGATATTTAGCGATAAATTGATATTATTTACTTGGCTTGTAACTGGTTCTATGAAAAACACACTGCCCCATCTTTTACAACTGTCTATCCTGATGAAAGGCATGTATGTGGCTATGAAATGGCTTTGTTAAGATATCAAAGATTCACTCTGTTTCTTAATGATTTACAATGATTTATGATGGGTTTTTCTATGACTTTCACTAAGTTTTTAAAATTAATGATTAGGGCCTTTGACCCTTTAGTAAGGACTGTCATTGTGGGAACTGTATGTTATATAGCCTTTATATAGCCATTATTATGAAAACACATCATATTGGATATAATGTTTTTTTTATAGCGTAGAAGTTGACTTTTTGTTTCTATAAAAACGAATCTTTACAAATATAGAACTTTGTGATATTATATTAGTGAAACATAATTCAGTGAAACACAATTCACTATAAATAGGAGTGATTTTATGTTTTTAGGTAGAGAGAAAGAATTAAAGATGTTAAGTGATTATTACGACTCAAGTACATTTGAGTTTGGTGTCATTCACGGAAGAAGAAGAGTTGGAAAGACAACCTTGTTAAAAGAGTCTATAAAAGGTAGAAAATCATTATACTTGCTCGCCCAACAAGCAAATGCCAAGACTAATTTAGATTTGTTTAGTAAAAGATATGGGGAATTACTTGGTGTTGGCCAAATAACCTATGATTCATTTCGTGATTTCTTTGAAGCTATTTTTAAAGAAGATCAATTAATTGTCATATTAGATGAGTTTTCATATCTTACAGAAGTAGATGCCTCTATTGAATCTGTGCTTCAAGGGGTAATTGACACCTACAAAGAAATGACATCAATTAAGTTTATCATTTCTGGTAGTGAGATTGGGATGTTTAACAATCATTTTTCAGTAAGTAAACCACTTTTTAATAGACAAACATTTTCATATCATCTAAAAGAATGTGATTATCTTGAAAGCAGCTTATATTATCCAAAATTTAAACCAGAAGATAAAGTGCGAGCATATGCTGTTTTTGGAGGCTTGCCATATTATTTATCACAAATAGATGATGGCTTATCGATTGAAGAAAATATTAAGCGACTAATTACCAATGAAAATGCTAGGTTTTCTAATGAGGTAAATATGTTATTACATACAGAACTCAGAAGTATTCAAGAATATCAAAGTGTCCTTCAAGCGATCCATAGTGGTAGTACAAAATTATCAGAAATTGATTCAAAATCAAGAATTCAAGATACAGCAAAAACATCAAAATATGTTAAAAAATTGATGGAATTAGAAATCATAGAAAAAGAATATAAATTCTTAGAGACTCCCAACTCGAAGAATAATCTAGTCCATAATTTAAAAAATATCCGTTTTTGTAAAAACCTAAAGCAATAGTTAAGTCAGCTTGAACTGCAATGTTTAAAATCAATCCGCAAGAGTACTGATGAGTAGTGATGACTTTTATGACACATTTATCAAGGATGATTTGGAGCAATTTGTATCTTTGCGATTCGAAAAGATTGGTGAGCAATATTTGATTAGAAAGTATAAATCAAGAAATCATGAACCTATCATGAATATTGGTAGATATTGGTATAATGACAGGAAATCAAAAACAGATATCGAAATAGATTTGTGTGTCCAAACTAAGAAGCATATTCATATATATGAATGTAAATGTACAAATAACATCATTGGAGAAAGCATAATGAATCAGCTAATTGAAAAAGGTAGATATTTAGATGCAAATAAGTATGGTGCTTTTTCTAAAAATGGTTATCATGATCTAATATTAGATAAAGGTTATGATCTAGTTACTTTAGAAGATTTGTTTAAATAAAAAATAACGTTGAGTTAGCGATAACTTAACGTTATTTTGGTTATTTGGAAAATTAAAAATCTATTTCCAATCTGGAATCTTATAGATACTTCTTGTAGATAAATATCTCTCAAGAACATTATCAATACCCAAATCATCTAGTATAGTTTTTAAAAATGCAATAACATGTTTTGGATACTTCATAATTTTATGGATCTCATAAAATGCTATGTCATCATACAGTTTAACAGATGAGTCTAGAAAATTATGAAACGGGCTTAGATCAATGGTTGTTATTTTATGAAAACCACAAAGAACATCCATGAGCTGAATGATAGAAGTTGTAGTAGGATCAAAATCAAATGGCAAGAATAAGAATCTTGCATTACCGATTTTCTTTGATAGTTCATCTATTCGATTTGTATAATAAAGATACTCTTTTGCAATAACCTTAGATAACTTTAACCGATAATGTAATCCATCACCTACTAGGGTGCCATCGTTGTTGTTAGAGAAGACAAATGATTTGATTTGATATTGTCTAATATTTACGCGTTTTCCATTTCTATATTTGGGGAGATAAAAGATACCCTTTTGAAACATGATAATTGATTCATCTTTTTGCATGCGATTTACAATTTTAGAATAAGTGGATTCCATGCAAAAATCCACAAATATCTTTCGTAAATTTCTCTTGAATTAAACAGCTGATTCTTTGGCAGCTGTAGGATTATTTCTTTCACTTCATTTGTTATATTCATGTTGATCACTTCCTTGTCATAATATGTTAGCAGATTAAGAAAAATAATAAAACCGTCTTAAGACTGTAAAACGTAAAATGATATATCGTCTTGACACATTCAGCACAGTGATTATGTGAAAAATGATAAATCGATATGATTTTGAGAACTGTACTTTGTTATGTTGTTGTTATGAAACCAATGTATTTTGTTATGAAAATCATAGTGACTAAACGTCTTAATAAAGAGAAAAAAGTCATTTTTTACTTGACTTTTGAGGTTCTCTATGATTCGGCACTGCGCCCCTTTAGTTAGAACTGTCTGTTGTTATGAAACCAATGTATTTCATTATGAAATGGCTCTATTAAGATGTTAAAACACTTTCCATGTCTTGAGATGTTTTTTGAAATTTAACTGAAATATCACTAAAATATTACATTTTTATGATTAGGACCCTTACCCTTTAGTATGAACTATCTTCACTTAGAACTGTCTGTTATGTACCCTTCCTTTAGTCCATATTATGAAACTAATGACATATTCTCATATGTGACAAAAATTCTTTATCTATAAGAAATAATGTCACAAAATAAAATGTTTGTGATATAATGATATTGTAGTAAAGGAGGCATCATGAAATGAAGAAAATAATAGATCAATTATATGAATATATTGAGAAGACATATGAGTTTAGTGAGCCGTTCCTTTTAAAGGAATTATATGATGTTTTTCCTGATATTAAACAAGGTACAATTAGAGAATCTATTAGAAGATTATTTGAACAAGACAAACTGATTAAATCAAAAAATGGTGTCTATGGATTACTAAACCCATATAGAATTTTAAAGATGGCTGTCATGAATTCTGAAGACACTGTAAATAAGAAGTATATTAAGTCCGATGATGGCACTGTCGTTGGATATAGAAGTGGCTTTTATATTTCAAATGCTTTAGGGCTCACAACACAAACATCTAGTGATTTAGTGATATACGCTAATGAGGTATCAAAGAAAAAAAGAACAATCTGGATAAAAAACATGAGAGTGATCATTAATCAAGCAAGAGTAAAAGTTACAAACGACAACTACAAGCTGCTTCAAGTCTTAGATCTATTTGTTGATTATAACAAATTTAGTGAATATTCACTGAGTGATTCAAAAGAAATCATTTGTAATTATCTAAATGGATTGAACTTATCAAATGAAGAGATTGAGCATATTGTAGAGGCATATCCAAAGGATGCACAAATACAGTTTTACAAATTGGGAGGGACTCATGCATTTACACACAAATAAAAAGGATTTTAGAGAACTTATCATCGCAACAGCATCCAATACACCAGGACTACAAAATCATCAAGTAGAAAAAGATTATTATGTATCACTGTTTCTAAAAGAACTATCTAAGCTTGAAAACAATGTAGACATTGTATTTAAAGGCGGGACGTCTCTATCAAAATGCTATGATGTGATTGACCGGTTTTCTGAAGATATTGATTTAACGATCAAGTTCCCGAATGTTAAAGCAGAAGAAGAAACAAAAAATGAAGTGGAAGACATTTTAGATATACTTGGTATAAATATGTCTACTGCGGTTGATTTATTCTTGAATCAAATTATTTTAAATAAAGGATTACCATTTAAAGTGAAATTACCAAGTAAAGATATTACAGTTAAAGAACAAGAGTTGGCTGAAGCATTAAACTTAACTGCAGGTAAACCATACCCTAAGAAGTTTAAAAAAATTATCAACCTTTATGCACGTGGAGAAATTGATTATGATGTTGCGCTATATGCCATCAAGAAAACCTATGAGAAAGATAGACTGAAAGATATATCAGATGATCTCTTAGAAGAATATGAAGCTGCTTATAAAAAAACTAGCTAAGTAACTATATGTTTGGATATATTAATCATCTATGGATACCTAATTTTTTCTGATTGGGTATCCTTTTTATTTTTGATATGCTAAACGCCAAAAAGTCTAAATATTGGTAAATTACATCAGTTGAAACTATTTAGCATATTATCTTTTTTCTTTTAATTAATCTTGTTTAATTTAACGTTTTATAATGATATAATAATTATATAAAAAATATTTCAATATTGAGGTGATTATATGAATGCAAGTATAATTATGGATGCTTTCGATGAAAGAGAACCTATTGTTAGAGATGAGATTCAAGATGTATTAAAGATTGAAAATATCAATACTTTAAATCAAATGGTTTCTTATTTGGTTTCTTTTGGCATATTAAAACGTTACGAAAATGGGGTTTATTATGTTCCTAGTTCTACTAAGAAATTCTCGCATTTAAAACCATCGCTTAAAGATGTTATAGATAAAAAGTATTTGCAAAAAAACCAAGGCATTAGAACAGGGGCGTATCTTTTATATAAGTATAAATTCACTTCCCAAGTTTCTTCATTTTATGAGATTTTATCAAACAATGTATCGATACATACAAGATCCAAACATTTATACGATGGGAAAGTGGTTGTGTCTTATCCGCCTTTTGAAATCAACATAGAAAATACTCATGTTTTAGAGTTCTTAGAGCTCATTAAATATTTGGTATATAGTGATTACAATATAGAGAAATCAAAAAGTCAGTTACTAGACATATTAGATAGTCTTGGGTTAAAAAAAGAAGAAATTATACATTATAGTGAGCATTATAAAGGTAAGAGATATGCTGGTTTTAGACGAACCGTACATAATATTTTAGTAAATCTATGCGTTTGATGTTCAAATGCATATAAATGATTAAAATTAAACAGTTATATTCGCTTTTTCGGATAAGCTATATTACATGTAGGAAGAGGTTATATGAAAAATTTAAATAAATTAACAAAAAACGAACTCATTAAAATATTGAAAACGATTCTTAAAGATCATCCTAAGTATGTTTCTCTTATCAAGGAAGAAAAAATTATATCAAAAGATCCAGAGAAAGTCTTAAAAGCCATTGAAAAAGAAGTAGCAAATCATACAGGAAGTGTTTCGAAAGCGTACCATGTTTATCAGGGCTATAAAATTAATGATTCTAAGTCAAAATCATTCATGAGAATAGCCTATGAGTTTGCGGGCTATTTATTTGAAGAAATTGACGCTTATGGTGGCGAACCCACTGAAGAGTTAGTTGACATCACTTTAGAAGTATTTGAAGATGCTTGTTGTCTAGCTTGTGAGTATAAAAACGCTTTTATAATTAATGCTTTATATGAATCATTACATTCATCTATTTATAATGATGATATTATAGAAGAATTTCATGATGTAATGAGCTATTGTGGTGGTTTTGAGCTGCTAGATGATTGAACTTTGATTGAGAAACAGGGAAGCTTAGATAATGCTTCATATACTAGTTGATAGTTAAAATAATTGTAGAAATAAGTTTCTGCTATTATTTTTAAAAGAACATGCAAAATGCCAAAATAAGAAAATATTGGTAAAATGCATTGAAATAACTACTGACAAAGTATATAATGTAATTAAAGGTGGTGTTTGTCATGTCAGATGATATTAAGCTAGATGTGTTGGAGAACAGTAAGTATATTTTAAAAGAGGATTTGGTTGATTACATAAAAAAATTTACTGATTATGAAAAAGACTCATCAATTAGATGGGTTATCCATGAACTTGTCAAATCAGGGGACATTACAAAAGTAGATTCCAAACACTACTACAAAGGTGTGCTTAAGGATTATTCGCCGAAGGTAGAAACGAAAAAAAAGAAACTATTGAAAAAATTAATAAGCGAAAGGTATCCTGAATTAGATATAGTAATTTATGAATCAAATATATTTAATGAATGGATAAATCATCAAATATCTCAAAATGTGATTTTTGTTGAAGTCGAAAAATTTTATATGGAAGATGTCTTCACATATTTACGTGATCACATTACAAATAAAATCTTATTGAAACCTACAACTGAAGAGTATTATTTATATTCAGAAGACGATATAGTCATTGTTTCAAGTTTGGTAAGTCGTGCTCCAATGAATAAAAAATCATATGAAATCAAAGCTGAGAAGCTTATCGTTGACTTATTTTCTAGTGATTTAGTGTCCAAGTTAATTAGCCAATCAGAATATGCGACTATTATTGATAATATTTTTAGAATGTATAAGGTCAATATAAAAACTGTTTATTCTTATGCGAAAAGAAGGAATTTAATCGAAATCACGCAAAAATTTATAAAAAAATATGATCCTAGTGAAATGATTAAATAGCTAATTAAAATCTAATGAAAAAGCTTCTTTAGCTAATAAATCTAAAAAAGAAGAAATTATGCATAATAATGCGTACTATATAGGTAAGAGATATGCTGGTTTTAGAAGATTAATATATTGGATTGTTAACAATGACTAGTGTTTGATGATACAGTCTCTGGGGTGTTATCTTATTTTCAAGAACAGATATTAAAAGTTTATTTAAAGTAAATCTATGCAAATGATTGACAAAAGCATAGTTTTACTTTAAAATGTACTTGGGTGATAATAATGTTCTATACTTATAAAGAAATGATAAAACGCTATAAAAGTGACTATCAAATTAAAAAAGCACTAAAACGCAAGGAAATAAAAAAAGTAAAACCTGGGCTATACTCTGATGGGGATGTTTTATTTGATTTACCGGAACTGTTTCTTAAAAGAGATGACACCGTTTTAACATTGCAATCTGCCTTTCAATTGCATGGTGTAACGGACTATATACCTGAATACACATATGTAGCAACACCAAGGAGCGCTTATCGAATTAGTTCTTCTGAGGTAAAGCAGATTTTCATGTCTAATGACTATCATTTTATTGGCGTCGAATCAAAAATTATAGATCAAGTTCAAATAAGAGTATATGATTTAGAACGCTCGTTGATTGAGCTGATTCGGTACGAAAAAAAACTTTCATTTGAAGAATATCATCATGTGTTAAGAAAGTTTAGAGAGAAGAAAGATAGTATAGATTTTAATAAACTTATGGACTACGCAAAGCATTTCAAATCATATAAGAAAATTGCCAGAGTAGTTCAAAATTCTATTATGTAAGGGAGAAAACATGACGTTAATTGATTTGGTTAAACTTATGAGAAACGATGGTTTTAAACAAAACAGAGCTAGAGTAAAGGTTTGTCAGGAAGTATTTATGACTAAATTAGCTATGTCTCATTATAAAGATTCTGTTTTGTTTAAAGGTGGTACCATCATGTATCAATTATCAAAAGAAATTAGGAGAAGTACCGAAGATGTAGATATAGATTTAATAAGGTTAAGTATCACGAATCAAAATTTGTTTGATGTATTAAACCGAATTGGATCTATAGATACAGGGAATGGAATTACGTTTACGGTAGTTGAAGATCAAATAAGTGCTTTGAAACACGAAAGTTATGAAGGAAAGCGAGTAATCTTGCTATTTAAGGATAAATCTGATAATACGTTAAAGCTTAAACTCGATATTGGCATACACACAAATTACCATATTAGGCAATCTTCAATTTTATTTGATTTAGTATCTTCAGATGAGGGTATTGAACTACTAGCCAATCCAATTGAACAAATGATTGTTGAAAAAACTAGTTCGTTTATTGGCTTTGGCATTCTCTCAACAAGAATGAAAGACTTATATGATATATTTTACTTAATTAGTAATTATGAATATTCAAAGATAATGATCATTGAAATCGTTGAGGTACTCTTCATTAATACAAAAAAGATAAAATCTCTAAATCAATACGTTGACATGATGGAAGATTTACTTAAAAGTGATATGTTGATTAACAATATGGAAAGAAGTGATAATTGGACGGGCAGCGACATTAAATCAATCATTTCAAAACTTAACATTTTTTTTATGTCACTATTAGATTAGTGAAAAAAACAGGATACTATATTTAGAAGTTGTTGATAAATACACACATAGTTAATTATTAATCTTTTGGTAATCGAGAATCTGTTTACGGGTAGCGATAATTCTCTTCGTATGTTTGATAACTTTAATAGCATAGCCCATTATATATATGGTATATCACAGAACTTTTATGCTTAAAGCACAATCGCATCTGGAAAGCATGTATAGAGTTGACTAATTTTAAAGCTATGGGATAATGTATGTAGACATAAAAAGTCTAAAAAATTATTTTATTAAAAATATGTAGTTAACGGCTAAACTAAGAGCACAAAAGGTAAAAAGTGCTTGACTTTTTGCTCTTTTTATACTTCTCACCCTGACCTTGGACAGTGAACTGTCGGTTACTATGTCATCCTTATGCAGCGCTTGACATCTATTACATCAATATTTGTAAAACCCATTAAGATGAGTGAAAAACTCGTCTTTTTTAATGTTTTTAATCCATAGGTTTCAATTCCATGCATATTTTCAAATATGATATATACTTATGAGCTAAATAGAGCCATATTTGAAAAAATTAAGGTGGAAATTTTACTTATATATCATATACTCATTGAAGATTTTGAGCCTTATATGGTTTGAAAGGAATGAGTGGGAACTTGTGTATATAAAAACGGTTATAATCAGTTAATTACGGGAGCTGTCATTGTTTGTTGGAATATACGATAAATGATGATGAATACGATGTTTTGACCTTGTCCCATTGCTTAGAACAGTCTTTTCTTTACTTATTGTAATTGATCGTGTGAATAGTACACTATAGTGAGTTTTTTAGGTTGCTATTATTAGCCTTTAGAGTGATATATATAGTAACCAAAAAATTATAAGGAGACTATAGACTTATGAGTAAAGAACAAAGTTTAAGAACATGGATCGAATCATTTAACAAAGGTGAATACGATTCAAAAGACTTACAAACACAAATAAAAGCTGGTTGGTATGATTGGTTTTGTAAAGATGAAAGTCTTGTAAACAAAACAAAGCGAATGGGATACATAGTTAAACAATTTAAAGATGGTGGAAAACTCAATCTTGATAAAATGTATGTTTGGTTCAAAAATAACTGCCCACTTGCTGGTCCGCTGTATGATGATTTTAGAATAGCTGATATTGAATCTGGTGATACACTATTTACAATTCAAATCAACTGTTTTAGAGAAGAAAAGCGATATACAGTTTACGGAAAGAAAAACGATTTTGATATACCGCTTTTCAATACGGATTCAATCAAGGAGTTAGTTAATTGGTTTAATGAAGGGTGGCAGGTCAATGTTTAAAGAATTTAATGCACATCCTAAAGGTATCAAAACAACTGATTGTGTGGTAAGAGCAATTACAACAGCAACTAACTCCGTTTACCTAGAAGTTAGAAGAGAGTTAAATAGAAAGAAAAAAGAACTTCGGTTCTCGAGTTATAAAGATACACAGTTCTTATATGAATACTTAAAAGGTTATCCTAGACTGATATTTAAACCAGTTAAGGGTGAACCAAGAATTAAAGGTAGTGATTTTACAGAACTACATCCTAAAGGAACATATATTCTTAAAATGGCTGGGCATATAACAGCGTGTATTGGTGGAGTCATATTTGATACATGGGATTGTAGTTATCGTTCGGTTTATACAGCATGGGAGATATTTAAAAAGTAAAAAGCCCGGTTACCAGCCGGACTCTTTCAAATTTAAATCTCTAAGCTTTCCTGAATAAAAGCAATTCTAATTTATCAAAAAATACCAAATATGTCAATAGAAAAGAAAAAAACAATGATTTTACATATAAATTAGATTAATATTTTTAAAAATGTTATAATTAATGTGTCTGGATGTGAATACTTACCAGGTTTGTGTAGAGGAAATCATTGTAAAATTTAATGTTGTTCATTAAAAACTCGCTCACATATGATTCTACGCATAAACATCCACTAAGACACAATTTCAAATTTAAAAATCTATTAATTAGGAGTTGATGACCTATGAACTTAGATAAATCTAAGCATATTCCTGGTACAGACCCTAAACCTGATAAAGGTAACGATAGCGATAAGCGTCCTGGCAAACCTATTACAGAGAAGCCTTCGGACCCTCATTCTCTATCTAATTAGGGTATAAATATGAACAATGTTAAGAGCGAGTTTTACAACTTAAAAAAAGTGGATTCAAGATTCACTAGAAAATATTCAGGAACTTGGTATTATATTGAAATATCTCCTAGACCCTCAGACAGAGATTTTTTCTTAGTAATTAGCGACTTAATAAGGAAAGAAACCATTGAGTTTAGCCAGAATGTGAAACTGTTACATTCTAGATCATGTCAAAAAAAGCATTCTATTCCACAAGATTTAAAAAAAGCATTAAAAAGAATAATAAATGATTTATCTGATTTAAAATTTAGGGTCTTAATAAAAGAACCTAAGTTTGATATACCAAGTGGCACATACAGAGAATTTCATGGTCAGCCTTTGGTATTCATATTGGATCCGATAATTAATTTTGATATATATCCTAATCATCCACATTTAAATGCATTTAAAGAGGAAGTATATCCTGCGTCAGTATGCTATACTGATGAATATTCTAGAATAATTGCAATGTCTACTTCTCAAAAGATAGATTTTGCGATCAAACAAACAGCTTTCTGGTTATTCAAACACATGATTTGGGTAAAACTTAATGAAATTAACTTTTCAGATAGTTGGATAGGTCCAGAATCAGATAGAGTTAACGAATTAGCTCGATATCAAAATATCAATCCTTCAGGTCTGTGCTTTTGTGGATCAAATGCACTATTTAAAGATTGCTGCATGAATAAAATTTACAAAACATATAATAAAAAAGATATATCAGATGATATTATTGAAAAACTCCAACAAAGATGGAGTAAACATAATTCATATGAAATGATGTTTCGTAAAGACTTTATGGAAATCATTCAAGAATTGCAATAATTGTATCATAATATTACTATTTTCCAGTTAAATGTTTTAGAACGATGCATCTTACAATCACCTTCAAGCAATGGCTTCTCTGTCATTGCTTTTTTAATTTTATAAGGTGATACTATATCACCAGTAGCATTAATCACCAAAACATAATTCTGTTCATCAACTTTTACAAGCTGTTTTACAAAGCTAAGAAGCATCTTAGGTGTTAATGACTCTAAAGGATATTCAAAAGACTGAATCCTTTGTTTAAGATTTTTTGCATGTCTTAATGCATGATCATGTTTAATCTTTTCATCTTCGATATTAATATAGTCAATACTGAATTTGATAATCTCATCTTCTAAATCCTTAAGCATCGCAAGTTCAGCTGCATCTCTATGATCTTTTCTTTTTAATGTATAATATTTGTCTTTATACGTTTTAATGATATAACCTAAGTTATTTAATTGTTCATCTATCTTATCGATAGATAATAATTGCTGAACACGTTTGTCAAACTTTGGCT
>CAZSVO010000015.1:26066-47749 GCA_964610325.1 uncultured Candidatus Izemoplasmatales bacterium | reverse complement strand
AAAAATTATAAGTCGTTTTTTTCTTGTGTCCTTGACACGGGGTACACTTTAATTGGTCGGGTAAATTATATTTTCTTAAGATATGGATTTGGTCTAAATAATAGATATGCAAAACCGATTAAAAATACTATGGCAATAATTGAAAAGAAATTGAATGTCCCTGAAAATAGTAACCCTAGACGATAGAACATAAGAGCTAAAATATAAGCTAAACCAGTCTGGAACCCAATTGCAAACAAAGTCCACTTTCTGCTTCCCATTTCTCTCTTTATCGCACCCATCGCAGCAAAACATGGAGCACAGATTAAATTGAAAACCAAGAAAGAATATGCACTTAATGGAGTGAAATCTACATTAAGCAAGTTCCATATTTCCATTCCACTTTCACTAACTTCCGCAAAACCGTACAAAACACCGAAAGTTGAAACAACATTCTCTTTAGCGATTAAACCTGTAAAGGTAGCTACTGCAGCTTTCCAATCACCAAAGCCTATGGGTACAAACGCAAACTCAATCAATTTGCCAATACTTGCTAAAATAGACAATTCAGTGTCAACCATTTCGAGCCTCCAACTATAAGAAGATAAAAACCAAATGATCACTGAAGCAAATAGAATAATTGTACCAGCTTTCTTAACAAATGATTTTAGCTTATGATAAACATGAAATGATAACCCTTTAACCCTTGGCATATGATAATCAGGTAACTCCATGATAAAAGGCGCAGCATCACCAGCAAATGCTTTAAACTTCTTTAAAATTATACTAGAAACTATTATTGCTCCTATCCCCAATAGGTAAGCTGATGGAGCAATCAACCATTGGATGCTTGAACCTCTAAACATCGCGCCTGCAATTAAAGCAATGATAGGGAGTTTTGCACCACAAGGCATAAAAGTCGTTGTTACAATCATCATTTTTCGGTTGTTTTCTTCTTCAATAGTTCTAGCTGCCATTACTCCTGGTATTGCACAGCCTGTCGAGATTAACATTGGGATAAATGCTTTTCCGCTCAGTCCAAATCTCCGGAAAATCCTGTCAAGGATAAACGCAATTCTTGCCATATATCCGCTTTCTTCAAGAATTCCCAGCAATAAAAACAAAACAAACATTTGTGGTAAAAAGCCTAATACTGCTCCAACACCACCGATTACTCCATCAATTAAAACTCCTTCAAGCCAAATTGGAGAATTTATTGAACTAAGCCAACCACCGATAATATCTGGCAATCCTCCATCACCAAAGATTACATCATTGACATAATCTGTTAAGAATCCTCCAACAGTTGATATCGATAGATAATAAACCAAGAAAATTATTACTGCAAATATAGGAAGTCCTAAATACTTGTTAGTTAAAACTCTATCGATTTTCTCACTAATACTTTGAGCAACAATTTTATTTTTCAGATATACTTTATCAACAAACTTTCCAATGAACTTATATCTCTCAGTAGAGATTAAAGACTCAGAATCATCATCCAGTTTTGCTTCAATTACCGAAATTTCTTTCAACAATTCTTCAGATAAGTCTAGGTTAAGTTCTTTTAATACCGATTCATCTTTTTCAAAAACTTTGATTGAATACCATCTTAATTTTTCTTTACTCACAAGGTCTTTAATCAATAAAGAGATTTTTCCAATAACATTCTCTATTTCTAATGAATACCAAGTAACCGGTTGATAATCATATTTTGCTTGATTTACCTTAATAGCCGCATCTATCAGTTCGTTCGAACCCTGACTTTTTAAAGCTGTTATCTCAATGACAGGACAATTCAACAATTTAGCAATTTGTTGTGACTTGATGACATCCTTATTCTTTTCAATAACATCCATCATATTGATAGCTATTACAACTGGAACCCCAGTTTCAATCAATTGAGTTGTTAAATAAAGATTTCGTTCTAGATTTGACCCATCCACAATATTGATTAAAACATCTGGTTTTTCGTTGATTATATAATTTCTTGATATCACCTCTTCTAGTGAATAAGGTGATAATGAATAGATACCAGGCAAGTCAATAACTGAGATATTCTTATAATTCTTGACTTTACCTTCCTTCTTTTCAACAGTGACACCTGGCCAATTACCGATGTATTGGTTAGTTCCTGTTAAGTTGTTAAATAACGTGGTTTTTCCACTGTTTGGGTTTCCTACAAGTGCTATTCTCATCATTCTCTCCTTAAAAACACCATTGATTATCCAGCAGAAACTGGTTCAGTCAATATATTTAACGCATCCATCTTTCTAAGAGTTATCTCTGTACCTCTAACCATGATTTCAATTGGATCTCCCAAAGGAGCATATTTCCTAACAAACACTTTAGTTCCTGGTATCATCCCCATATCCATCAATCTTCTCTTAATTGCCTTTTCACCATTAACCTTTATTATAATAACTTCTGAATTCATCTTTACTTTATCCAAACTTTCCATAATAAGCATTTTCTCTGCCTTTCTCTAAGATGTTTAATCATTAGTTAGCAGTTGCTAACTGTATGTATTATAAGCGATAATTACAAAAAAAGTCAAGCAAAACTGTAAAAAAATATTTTAAGCTGTGATATAATATTATGAAGGGTGTGAAAAATATGAAAATTCATGAGTCTGGTGAGAATTATTTAGAAGCTTTGTTAATGCTTAAACAAGAACAACAACTTGTTAGATCAATTGATATCGCCAAAAAAATGGACTTTTCAAAGGCTAGTGTTAGTCGCGCTGTCAATAAATTAAAAGAAAATGGATATATTGTTATTGACGAACAGGGCTTCTTAGACTTCACTGTAAAAGGCGAGAATTTAGCCAGCAAAATCTACGACCGACATAAGTTTTTCACAGAATTCCTTATTTATCTTGGTGTTGATGAGATTGTTGCTGCTGAAGATGCATGTAAAATTGAACATGTCTTAAGCAATCAATCCTATCAAGCAATGAAAAACTATCTATTAAAAGCAAAGAACAAATTAAAAAAATAGGCAATCCCCGACGGATTGCCTTTATTATTTATCTTAAGCCCGGATCGTATGGAATACCTTCTGCCTTAGGAGCTCTCGATTTCTTCGATGCAAAAGCCAAAACAACTAATGTTAGAACGTATGGAAGGATATTGTAGAGGTTATCAACATTATTAAGATTAAACTTAGGGATAAATTCTAAAGTCGATGCAAAAACTGCAATCGTTTTAAAAAACGAGAAGAAAATTGCTGCAAATAGAATTTTAAACGGTTTCCAATTACCAAATATCATAACTGCTAAAGCCAAGAAACCATAACCAAGCACATCTGGCTTATGCATTGTTCCATTTGCTAATGAAAAAGCAAATCCCCCTATACCTGCTAAAACCCCAGAGATAAAAACTCCTATATATCTCATCTTAATTACTTTTACTCCGACACTATCAGCAGCTTGAGGATGCTCTCCACAAGCACGTAAACGCAAGCCAAACTTTGTTTTATACATCACCAAGAAAGAAATTATAAGTATTAGAATAGAAATCGGTGTCGTTAGATAGAGATTATCAAAAATCATCATACTCAACCATCGAGGAGAATCTCCCATATCAATACCCAATACTTCTGGAGTAATCCTAATCCCTCTTGGAAATCTAATTGATGATATTCCAATTGAAATTACAGAATAAGCTAACAAAGTCGCAAAAGCTGGAGCGAAGATATTAAGAGCGGTCCCACTGATAACTTGATTAGCTTTAAGTTTTATCGAAGCATATGCCAAGAGTAATGAGAATAACCCACCTACAAATGCTGAAACAAAAATGGCTAATAAAACTACTAGTTGAGGATGTTCTTGTCCTAAAGGAGAATCCATAATTCCTCTTGTAAGGAGTAATGCCGAGAATAAAGAACCAATTATCATAATCCCTTCAAGGGCGATATTAATGATTCCACTTCTCTCACTAAACATCCCTGCTAAAGCACCTAATAATAAGGGAATTGCAAATGCAATTGTCTTAGAGACTAAAATAGCGAATATCGTCATTACACTTCATCTCCTTTCTTATCAGGAACTTCTTCTTTTTCGACTTCCTTAAAATCTTTAGAGCTCTCACTTTCTTCTTTGGTAGCATTAACTTTGATAAGTGCGAGTTTTTCTTGAGCTTTCTTAATTGTATTTTTAATCAGGATACTAACAATCAAAGAAAATGCACTGAAATAAATGATTACCGATACAATAATACCAGTCATTTCTGTACTATATAAACCTTGAAAACCTGTTCCACTACTTTCTAGAAAACCGATAAAAACACTGCTTAGAATAATCCCTAGAGGATTAGAGTATGCTAGTAAGGCAACAGGAATACCATTGAACCCCATTGCTAACAACCTTATCTCTGTAGTATATTGAACTGTACCAGCTAAATAAACAATCCCTCCAGCTAACCCCGATAAAGCACCACTGATTAACATGGTCATAATTATAGTTTTCTTTGCTTTAACACCAGCATAGAGACTTGCATTACGATTTAGACCGCAGGCTTTAATCTCGTAGCCAAATACTGTTTTTTCTAAGACAATATAGATTATTATTGCAACAAGCAAAGCAATAATAATCCCCATATTGATAAAACTAGTGTTAAACAATTCCCCTAAACCTGCATCAGGTATAATTGCACTTGGATTTGCAAGCGATAAATCATTTGTCCGATCTGATTGAATCGTATTTATCTCTTTTAAATTAAAGAAAATAAGTCTTATCATATATAAAGCTGCCCAGTTCAACATAATTGAGGTTATAACTTCATTAATGTTGAAGAACGCTTTGAATATTCCAGGAATAGATCCCCAAATAGCTCCGGCAACAATAGCTACAATTAAAGCAGCCCACCAAGGATACTGCCATAAAATTGCTGCTATCAAAGCAAAGAAAGCACCTATTGAGTACTGCCCTGTTGCCCCAATATTGAAAAGCCCTGCTTTAAAAGCGAATCCTACTGCTAAACCAGTAAGCATTAAAGGTGCTGCATTATAAAAGATTTTTGCAAAAGCACTAGTGCTATTAAAAGAATATGTGAAGAAATTTTTGATTCCTAGTAACGGTTTTGAATAATCACTATCAGCCTTTGCAAATTCCAAAACAAAGAGAACCAAAATAGCTAAAATAAACCCTACTAAAATTGATATAACTGAGGCTAAAAAAGCATACTCGCTATCCTTTTTTCCAAAAAATTTTGATTTTAAGTTTGAGAATATATTTTTAATTGCTTTTTGCATATTAGTTTACCTCAACCTCTTTGAATTGTTCCTGAACTTTAGCCCCTATCATATAAAGCCCGATTTCTTGAGGAGAAGTCTCATCAGGATCTAACTCAGCAACAATCCTACCATTATACATCACCAAGATTCTATCACTGATATCTAAAACTTCATCAAGTTCTAAACTTATTAATAAAACAGCTTTGTTCTTATCTCTTTCACTTATAAGTGTCTTGTGAATATTCTCAATCGCTCCTACATCAAGGCCTCTAGTTGGCTGAACAGCAATCAGCAGTTTTGAGTTTGTATCTATCTCTCTAGCAATAATTGCTTTTTGTTGATTACCTCCACTCATACTTCTAACAACTGTATTTGAACCTTTTCCACTTCTTATGTCGTATGATTCAATTAGTTCATCTGAATGTTTTCTAATCGCATCTTTTTTAATAAACCCTTTATTTTGATATCCTGGCATAAAGTATTTCTTTAATGCTAAATTACTATCTAACTTAAAGTCTAAAATCAAACCGAACTTATGTCTATCTTCAGGTATGTGACTCAATCCTGTCAGATTTCTTTTTCTTATTGAAGCCTTTGTAATATCGTTTTCTAGAAGTTTAATACTGCCTGATGTAGTTTTTTCTAATCCTGTCAAACCATAAATAAGCTCACTTTGTCCATTGCCTTCTATACCAGCTATACATAAAATTTCATTCTCATAAACGGTAAAAGATACATTATTAACCGCGTTGTTTTTATGAAGTTTACTAGGAACAACAAGATTTTTTACTTCTAAAATAGATTTATTATGGGTTTTATGTTTTTCTTTTTTGATTCTCTTAACTTTTCTTCCAACCATCATTTCTGATAATTTATCGATATTCGTATCTTTGGTATTGACAGTTCCAATACACTTGCCCTTCCTTAATACAGTGACTCGATCACTGATTGCCATAATCTCATTAAGCTTATGAGATATGAAGAGAATTGATTTACCTTCGTTTATTAAATCCTTCATAATTTTCATCAGTTCATCAATTTCTTGAGGAGTCAATACAGCTGTAGGCTCATCAAAAATAAGGATTTCGTTGTCCCTAAAAAGCATTTTCAATATTTCAACTCTTTGTTGCATACCAACTGAGATATCTTCAATCTTGGCGTCAAGGTTCACCTTTAGATTAAACTTCTCACTTAGTTCTTGTACTTTTCTTCGAGCGCTCTTTTTTTCCAAAAACCCAAATGTATTTGGTTCAACACCTAAAATAATGTTCTCTAAAACAGTGAACACCTCAACAAGTTTAAAGTGTTGGTGGACCATTCCAATTCCTAACTCATTTGCATCATTTGGGTTGCTGATGGTTACCTTTTCACCATTCTTTCTTATCTCACCTTTTTCTGCTCGATAAAGACCAAAAAGCACACTCATCAACGTTGATTTACCTGCCCCATTTTCACCTAAAAGCGCATGAATCTCTCCTTTTTTTAAATTAAGAGTGATATCATCATTGGCAACAATTCCAGGGAACTCTTTTCTGATATTATTCATTTCGATAATATATTTATCCATGTAATACCTCGCTAATTATTCTTAAAAACATTATATCATAATTACTTACCAAAAAATATATTTTTTTTAAACAGGAAACTAGACTGAAACCTTAACAAATAAAAAAAAGGGCAAAGCCCTTTTAAAAAACAAAATGTTTTTTATGCACCATAGTTAACTGTAACTAAAGTAACTGTTGGATTTGCATCAATAGCTGGATTTACAACTATTGTTCCATCTGCTAATTTATCAAAAATTGTATTATATTGTGCAACTGTAAATGAATCGAATCTCCATGCTTCAGTATTAGTTGGTAAACCAATACCATCGTTTTCTGCACCTAAAACAGCTGTTTGTCCAGCCATGCTTGCAGGCCAAGCCATTTCATTTGCATAGAAAGCAGCCAATGCATCTGCTACAGATACAGTTAAGCCCTTCATTGCTGAAGTAATGATTAAATCTGATTCAGCTTTTTGGTCTACGTCAACACCGATTACTAAGCCATCAGCTCTTTCAGCAGCCGCTACAACACTTACATAAAGTGCTCCACCACATGCAAAAACAATTTCTGTTCCCATTGCATACCATAAATCCATCTTTGTTTCTAAGTCTGGGTCTGGCCAGAATACACCAGCATAATGATATTTGATATTTACCGCACCAGCGCTAAGACCTAGTTCTTCAGCTGCATATTCAGCACCTTGTACAAAACCAAATCCAAAACGAATAACTGCAGGAACATCCATACCACCAACAAAACCTAATTCTCTATGGCCATCCATTACTGCAGCATAACCAGCTAAGAATCCAGCTTGTTCTTCTTGATACAAGACATTATGTGTATTATCTGTAGTTTCAAAGTTTGTGAAGTCTCCAGGATGTGGAACACCATCTAACAACAAGAAATGTACATTTGGATATTGAGATTGAACTGTATGAATAGCAGTTTCAAACATAAATCCTGGACATACAACTATCTTTGCACCATTGTTAATCGCAGCTTCAATAGCTTCAATTCTAGCTGCATTACTATCTTCAGTTGGGCGATAATATGCATATGTTTTTCCATTTGCTTCTGCGAATTGGACTACTCCATTCCATGAACCTTCATTGAAAGATTTGTCATCAATATTACCAACATCTGTAACCAAAGCGATTTCAAATCCTTGTGTTTCTGTTGTGCTTGCAGTAGTACTAGCTGTAGTACTAGCTGTAGTGCTTGCAGTAGTGCTTTGAGTTGTAGTTTCTCCTCCACAACCTATTAAAGCAAACGCAAACAAAGACAATGTAAATAAACCTAATAATTTTTTCATTTCACTCCTCCGTTTCTATATGCTATTTTATCATGAAAAAAACACATAGACAAGGATAATTTGATTTTATCGTCCCTACTTTTGTAAATTTTACATATTAATCCATCTTTTAGATTGCCTTTTCGTCAAATAGAAAAAAAGCCCTATATTATTACAAATAATATTGAGCTTTCTAATTACATAATCATCATGAAGATTTTTTATCGTCTTTATCTTTAAATTATGTCACAAGTATGGTTTTCAGTTGTATTAATGATGACCGGTATAACAATCGGTTTTCTTTTTGTAGATGAGTATAGATACCTTTGAACTTGATATCGAAGATTATCTTTGTATTTCTTCCAATCGATGAATTTCTGAGCAAACTGCTTCTTAGTTTCAAGTTGATAAATAATCTCTATCTCCTTAATTATCTCTTCATTATCTTTCATATACATAAATCCTCTCGAAACAACTTCAGGAGAGTTAAGCATGGTTTTATCCTTGGCATTAATATTAGCAATAACCAATAAAAATCCATCTTCTGCAAGTAATTCTCTCTCTTTAAGAACTTGGTCGTTAAGATCAGACTCAAAAGTTCCATCAACCATTATCGTTCCATTCTCAACCATGTCATGATATCTGTCTTTAACACCATTAGTAAATGAGATAACCTCTCCATTATCAAGCAAAAAAACTGAGTTTTCTTCAAATCCATAATCTTTAGCAATGTTTGCTTGGCTCAACAAAAGGCGATATTCACCGTTTACAGGTATTATATATTTAGGTTTTAATAAAGAATACATAAACTTGATATCTTCTGGAGTAGCATGAAATCTTGACAATAGATTCTTATCAATCTTTATTGTAGTACAATCAACTTTTGCTAGTTGGTCATATGTTTTAGCAGCGATTTTCTCTGTTCCAATCAAAGGTGGACATAGAAGGATAACAGTATCAGATTCAACAATGTTAACTAAACGATCATAACCTTTAGCCATCCTTTGCAACATAAAGAACGGCTCATGTCTTTCACCTGTCACTAAAAAAACTACATCATCAAACTCGTTTTTATTCTCGCCATCAATAAACTTAAGATTAACCAATTGGTCCTCTGGAATTTTTATATAACCCATCATCTCACCGATGTAAACTAATCGCTGAGCTTTTCTACCGATTATGGCAATCTTTTTATTCACTTTAATCGCTTCATTGATTATTAGTTGAATATTAGATAATTCTGTTGAATACATTCCAACAATTATTCTTTTCTTTGCACGGTTAAAATTATGTCGAATCACTTGTGTTAGGCTCGTATTTCCTGAAGATCTATTGACATTCAAAGCGCCTTGTGACTCGTTTAAATACAATAAAACTCCATAATCTGCTATTTTAGCAATCTTTTGAAAATCAGTTCGATAAAACTCAGGTACATCCTGATTGAAAGTAAAGTCGGTTGTATACACAATCGCTCCATCTTTTGTATAAATAACAATACCAGCACTCAAAGGCACTGAATGAGTTGTTGCAAAATACTCGATATAAAAATCATCAAATTTGATTATTTTTTTGTACTCGACTGTATTCAAAGAGTAATTATCGGGGCTTAAATTATTTTCACGAAGTAAATCTCTAGCGACCGCTATCGTATATTCAGTACCGTATACCGGCTTGTTTATTTGAGATAAAACCAATGGTAAAGCTCCTAGATTCTTATCATGGGCATGAGATAAAAAGATGCCCTGTACATCTTCTTTTTTGCTTACTAAATAGGTAATATCTGGCACTAAAGCATCTACTCCTAGCAAATCACCAGAAGGGTGCTGTAATCCACAATCCAATACAATAATTTTTTTGTTGATTTCAACAATATAAAGGTTCTTGCCATTATCGCCAAGACCCCCTAAAGCGTAAAATTTAATCTGATTCATATGTCATTCCTTTTCTTTTTCTTTATTTATAACTATTATACATCAATTTTGAAGTTTTTGAAATGATTATGGATTATTTGTTCTTTGAAAAGACTTTCATAACTTATTATGTTAAAATAATATACAGGTGATGCATATGATAAACTATCCAAACAAAAAGAAAAGCACGCAAAGTTCAACTACTTCTACTGCTAACCGAGGTATGAACTTTGAAATGATGATAAATAAAACCAATGAGTTTTATCTCGATAATGATATTGCCATAATCCATAAAAAGCCGATTCCAATTCAAATTGTCAATGTAGATTACTTAGCAAGATCAGCAGCAAAAATTACTGAAGCTTACTATAAATTACCTTCAACCACAGATTATAATGGCATTTATAAAGGTAGTTATATTGATTTCGAGGCTAAAGAAACTAAAAGCAAAACTTCATTCCCTTTAAAAAACATCCATGAACATCAGATAAAGCATCTTGAATCGGTAAAAAAACATGGAGGAATTAGTTTTATAATTGTTTATTTCTCTAGCTTAGAGAGAATATTCTTGCTTGATTCTGAGATTATTGTTAGATATTATAATGAGTTACATCAAAAAAGGAAGTCTATTCCATTACAGGATTTTATTGATAACGCCTTTGAGATTAAAGAGGGATATCGAAAACCAGTCGACTATCTTCAAATAATTGATGAATTCTATTTAAAAACACCACTGAAATGATGTGGTGTTTTCTATGTATTTTAGAAAAACTTACGTTTTTATGTGTTGGTTTTTACTTACAAACAAAAGGTTTGGTTTGGTTTGTTATTAAAACTTCATTCAATCATTCTACTTCTCTTTTTGCTGCTTTAATTAACATTTTTACCATCTTATTAGTAAAACTAACTGGATCATCTATTTCTAACCCTTCAATCAATAATGCTTGATTATAAAGAATTTCAGCATAATCTGATATAGCTTCACTATCTTTTTGATAAAGTGTCTCAATTGCTTTGAACAGTTCATGTTGAGGATTGATTTCTAGAATTTTTTGTGCTTTGAGATTTTTGTCTCCAGGTAGTTGATTCATAACTTTTTCCATTTCAAACGATAATCCTTCACCACTGACTAGACAAACAGGAGATTCTGTTAATCTAGTTGAAAGTTTAACTTCCTCAACTTTATCACTTAACACTTCCTTAATTTTTTCTAATAAGCTTTGATTCTTTGTTTCTAAGTCTTTAATAACTTCTTTTTCTTTTTCATCAAGCATATCCAAATCACCTTGATTGATTGATTTGAACTTAAATTTTTCATACTCAGCTAGGATATTAATCATAAACTCATCCACATCATCCGTTAAAACTAAAACATCATATCCTTTAGTTTTTAAACGATCCATCTGCGGAGACACTTTAATAGCTTCTTTTGAGTGTGCTGAGCCAAAATAGATATCTTTTTGATCTTTTGGCATTTTTTCGACATATTCTTTAAGTGATATTAGCTTATCTTCATTCACAGTGGTAAAAAGCAATAAATCTTGAAGCATCTCTTTATTCATGCCAAAGTTATCATAAACACCATATTTTATATTTACACCGAATTCTTTCCAGAATTTCTCATATTTTTCTCTATCATTTTTCAATGTTTTTTCAAGTTCGTTGATTATTTTTTTCTCTAAATTTTTCTGGATTTTTTCAAGTTGACGATTATGTTGCAATATCTCTCTGGATATATTCAAATTAAGATCTGCAGATACGACTAAACCTTTGATAAATCGTAAATAATCCGGAACTAACTCTTTACATTTATCCATGATGAAGACGCCTTTAGCATAAAGCTGTAAACCTTTTTCATATTTTTCAGAATATAGGTTTTGCGGAGCTTTTTCCGGAACAAACACTATTGACTTATAAGTTAATGCTCCTTCAACATTGGTCCAGATAGTAAAAGAAGGATTGTGATAGTCATAATACTGGGATTTATAAAACTCATTTAACTCTTCGTCACTGACCTCTTTTTTGTTCTTTTTCCAAATCGGGGTCATCTGATTTAAGGTTTCGATTTCAATAATAGTTTCAAATTTATCTTCTATTTCATTACCCTCTTCATCTTTTAAAGGGATTGATTTTTCCCTTTCCATCGTGATTGGGTATTTTACATAGTCAGAGTATTTCTTAACTAAAGACCTAATTTTATATTCTTCAAGAAACTCATCATACTTCTCTTCTAATTCGTTTTTTCTAATAGAAAGAATTATTTCCGTTCCTATAGTTTCTTTTTTTGCTTCTTCAATCGAATAACCTTCTTCTCCAGTGGAAGTCCACTTATATGCTTTTTCACTATAAGGAGATTTTGTAATAACTTCAACCTTACTAGAAACCATGAATGCAGAATAAAAACCAACGCCAAATTGACCTATTAAATCATCATCTTTGATTTCTTTCTCCTTCATTGATTTTAAGAATTCTAAAGTACCACTTTTAGCAATTGTTCCAATATTATCGATTAATTCATCATAAGTCATTCCAATGCCGTTATCATAAATTCTAAGTTTTCGATGCTTTTTATCCAATTCTAAATGGATCTCATAGTTATTTCTTTTCTCTAGATTTTCATCAGTTAAACTCCTAAGATGATACTTATCAATTGCATCTGATGCATTCGAAATCAATTCGCGAAGAAAAATCTCCTTGTTTGTGTAAATAGAATGAATCATTAAATCTAATAATTTCTTCGATTCTGTTTTAAATTCTCTTACTTCATTACTCATATAATTACCTCCTATGTTAATAACTCATTAAATATTATAACACAGAAATTAGCACTGTCAAGAATTGAGTGCTAATTTTTTTTATCATTGCTCTTGAAGTTGATAATTCCATATTCCTCTGTCGTATAACAACAACCCAATAACGAGGCAGAACACATAAGAAGCAAGCATATAAGGTAAGTTATAAGCAAAAAACGAATATACCCATGGGTTTAAACCAGCCAACTCAGCATAATAAGCCCAAACCAAAACCCCTGAGACTCCATGAGAAAGATACCTTAAAAAAGAAGCCAAACTAATACCCATAATAAATGATTTCTTTTTACTTAAAGGATTCTTAAATATAGCAGCTAAACCTAACAAAGTAAAAGGCAAGATGTAATCCAAGAAAAACATCAATATAAACTTCCACCAACCCTCTTCGATGATAAAAGCAAAAACTCCATATCCAAGCGCTTCAGCTAATAAAGACTGAACTATTCCGAAGATAAATCCAGCAAACAAACCACTTTTCAATCCTCTTCGATAAGCTATAATGAATATCGGTAACATAGCAGGGGAAATTGAACCTCCATACTTAAACGGTGAAAACAACCCAGCAATAACATCAAAAACCAAAGCTAAACCAACAAAAACAGCTATCTCTGCTATTATTCTTGTTTCTTTATTCACAATAAATCATCTCCTTTATAAACAATTAAAAAAGTCCCTAAAAAAGGGACCTAATGAGTAAGATATCATCCTACGCTGGCATTATCCAGATCAGGTAAGGTCTATAACAGATTAGTTATACTCTCAGCCCGGTACTCCAAGCTCCCCTTTTTATGTTATTATTATAGCATAAGTTGTTGTCTTTGCCAACAATATCTACATCTTTATTTTTCTAAAGACACTTTAATTGATGATTTCCTTGATTATAGCTGTCTTTTCAACTAAACCATCAACAATTTCATAAGCTTGATCTAGAAGACTGTAAATTTCTGAACTAACAACTCCATTTGCATATACATAAGCCAAAACATCATCTTTATTGACAAATTCTCCTACTTTCTTATCAAGTTTAATCCCTACCATCGGATCAATTGTGTCTTCTTTTGTAGTTCTTCCACCACCTAGTTTCATTGAAGCAAGACCAATATTCAATGCCCTAATTGTTTTAATAAAACCACTTTTATTAGCTTTATAAGGAATGATTTCTTCAACAGTGATAAACTTATCTAAAGACTCGATCTTTCCACCTTGAGCATTAATAAACTCATAGAACTTTTTAAGCGCTTGTCCGTTATGCAAGTTTTCATAAGCAAGTTTGACAGCATTTTTTAAATCATTAGCTACTCCTGCATAATAAAGCATATGCCCAGCTATTTGCACACAAAGTGTCTCTAAATCCGTTGGACCTACCCCATTTAAAGTATCGATTACTTCTTTTACTTCTAAACGATTCCCAACTGCAAAACCTAAAGGTTCATCCATGGATGTAATGAAACAAACTACTTTTTTATCAAAGGCTTTTCCAATGGAGACCATGATTCTTGATAACTCTAAAGCATCATCTAAAGTCTTCATAAATGCCCCATCACCAATTTTAACATCCAAACAGATTACATCTGCTCCACTTGCTAATTTCTTAGACATGATACTTGAAGCAATTAGAGGAATTGATGGAACTGTACCGGTGACATCTCTTAAAGCATAAAGTAACTTATCAGCTGGGACAAGCTTTTGAGTTTGTCCTGCAACAGCTATATTTATTTGATTAACTTGATTTATAAACTCTGATTCAGTTAAGTTAAATCTCATACCTGGGATACTTTCCATTTTATCTAAAGTTCCACCGGTATGCCCTAATCCTCTTCCTGATAACTTCGCTAACTTGACTCCATGCGATGCCACTAAAGGACCTAAGACCAAAGTAGTCTTATCTCCAACTCCTCCAGTGGAGTGCTTATCAACTTTAATACCTACAATCTTTGACAGATCAATAATATCTCCACTATCAAGCATAGCCTTAGTCAAACAAGCTGATTCATCATCATTCATCCCTTGAAAATATATTGCCATTAACAACGCACTTACTTGGTAATCTGGAATCACTCCATCAACATAACCCTTAATAACAAACTCAATTTCTGTTTTTTCCAGTACTTCTCCATTGCGTTTTTTCTCAATAATATCAACCATTCTCATCAATATCACCTCTTAAAGTAATATCATTATACAACAAAGCCATTATTAAGTAAACAATGATAATGTAAACATTTACATCATATTAAAGTCGAAAATATCAAAAAATATAGTATAATGTCTATGGTGATAATATGACAGAAATATATCTTGTAAGGCATGGCCAAACCGAAGCGAATAAGAATTATATCGTTCAAGGTAGAATGGATAACCCTTTAAATGAAATCGGAATGAAAGAAGCATATCAAACAGGTTTGTTCTTTAAAGATAACAATCTTTGTTTTGATAACATAATCTCATCTCCTCTTAAAAGAGCATATAAAACAGCTGTTCAGATTAATCATGGCATGAAATCAGCTAAACCGATTATTATTGACAAAGACCTTATTGAAAGAAATTTTGGCAATTATGACGGAAAAAAGATAAGTGATGAATATTACGATTTGATTCATCGTGGTGAAGTTGAAAACATGGAAAAAAACGAAGTTCTAGAAGAAAGAGCTCTATCAACGATGAAAAAAATCGCCAATAAATATCCTGGAAAAAGAATACTAGTCGTTACTCACTCTCACTTTATCAAAGGTTTTTTAATAAACTTACTTGAAGACTTCACTTATATGACTTATCTAAAGAATTGTTCAATAAATAAAATTGTTTATGAAGAGAATAAATTTAACATAGTTAGTTTCAATCTAGACCCACTAAATTAAAAGAGGCAATCAATGCCTCTTTTTTACTATGTAAAAACTCTTTTTTCAGATGGATAATACCATGTTATTTCTTGATTGATAAATGAAGTACCTTGATAAGGTGAGAAACTGTTGTTAGAGTTCAGTAAGTCCTCTACTAACAAATCCCTTATAAAGACACCTGTATAAGTTATATCTTCACCTTCTAAAAAATCATAAATTTCTTTATCAAAGATGTAATCAACCGCCCCAACAACATAATATGTTTCCATATCTATTAAAACATCATCAATATAGAGGTTTGACCCATCATATGTCAAGCCATTATCAAAGACAACATCAGAATTGTAATAAAGAACTTCTTGATAGAAATTTAAAATTTGTTGACCTGTCATACGTGAAGTTTTAATCACATTATCAAAGGGATAGATAACAACCATATCTCCCATGGTAACCATACCTTGTTGCATGTTAACCCGGAACCCTCCAGTATTAACCGCTTCGATATCAATACCCAAGTAATCTTTGATTACAGAAGCTGCCCAAGGCGCTAAATCATAACGGTTATAAGTGCTTAGTGAAAATGTCAGTACTTGATTAACAAAGTCTTGGAAATCATTGTCGCTCTTATAGATATCAAAAAGCGTGTTAACTTCTTGGTGCTGTCGATATAAAGAATTAGAAGAGATGTTTTGCGTTTGTCCACCAACCACCAATCCAAGTTCTCGGTCATACGTCAATTGAATTTTTACCATCAAAGAGTAGTAATTAGCTGATGCTTGAGCATAATACAGATTAGCACCCTCTCGTGTAACACTACTTGTTTCTTGCATATGAGTATGTCCAAAGAATACTGCATCAACTCTTTCAAGCCCTGATAACTCAGCTATATCCTCTTTGATATACTTTGAGCCTGAATGAATATAAACTACTACAACATCAACATCTTCATTATGCCTTAAATGATATGTATAGTCCCTAATCGTATTTACTGGATCTAAAAATATTATATTTTCTACTCTAGATGCTGCAATCGAACCGATAACATCTCCAATCACACCAATCACACCCACTCTTACACCTTCAACTTCTTTGATAATATAAGGGATGGTAAAATCTAATAATTCTAAGCTATCTTTGTAAACGATGTTAGCTGCTAAAAAAGGATAATCTGCTTCACCGTTTTCCAAAAGCCCATCTTGATAAGCAGCTATTTTATCAATACCCCAATCAAATTCATGATTTCCAATAACAAAACCATCAAAACTAGCTAAATTCATTGCTTCAATCAAAGGTCTTCCATGGTAATAATTTGATATAGCTGATCCTTGCAAGATATCTCCATTAGTAAGAGCAATAATATTAGAATAGTTGTCTTTCATATATTTTATCTCTCCTGCAATTCTAGAGAAAGATTCAAAATCAAGGTAAGCTCCTCCATGGAAGTCATTGACAGAATAGAATATTAACTCTTGAAATCTAGGATATGTTGACATTGAAGTCGATACTTGTGTAGAAGTCGTCGAATGTGTTGTTGATGAAGTAGTTGTTTGTATTGTTGATGAAGTAGATGTTTGAGTTGTTGATGCAGTTGTTACATCATCGCTAGTTGTTTGAGTTGTTGATGCAGTTGTTGTTGAATTAACAGATTGAGTTGTTGATAAATCAGTTGACTCTGTCGAAGACTCTTGAGTTGTAAATGTAGAAATAATTGAATCAACCGTAGATTCAATACTCGATGTTGCTGTTGTATCCGTATTGGTTGTAGTCTTTGTTAGATTTGTTGAGATCGGTCTTTCAACCGTACAAGCAAACATCAACAAAGAGATTATTACTGTTAAAAATATGATAAATCGTTTCATTTAAATCCCGCTTTCAAATTATAGTTACCGAATTATTATACTATAAACATTAAATTATAAAAAGAAAAACTTACCGGTTATTTCGGTAAGTTAATCATTTGTTTATAAGAACAAAGCTAGTTCATCTAGTGCAGCTAACGCAGCTGCTTTTTTCAAGCATGTAGGTACTGAACCATCTTCATAATCTAAAGCATTAAACGAGAAGGTTGGATGTATTCCCGCAGCTATTTCTAGTTCAGGAGTTATCTTACATCTAATAATCATTGAATCTAAGATTATTCCTTGTTGATTTGCATCCATAGATGTAAAATCAGAAGCACTGAAACTAATATCTGAGATATTACCTGTTCCTATTGCTTGAGTAGCTAATATAAATGCTTTTATCTCACTCTTAACTGTAATAGTAATAGTATAAGTTAGACTATCTTCAACCAAATTCGGTATTGAAGTCGTAATATAAGCATTCGCTCGCAACATATTATCTATAGTAACGTGCATAGAGTCACTATCTAATAGGGTATCTACTTGAGTTTCTGTAAGTGTATTAAAGAAATTAGCACTTAATGAGTCTGCGTAATCGCCTAAATCTAGGGTAATGAATGCATTAATCAAATTAACAAGCTCAGTCTTTTCAATGATAGTGCTTGCTACTGATTCTACTGTAATAGCCTCTCTCTTTGTTGATGGAACCAATAATTTTGTCGTTCCTACCGCTGCTAACTCATCGTCAGCTGAACTAAGGAATGAATCAGAAACTGTTGCTTGCATAATATAAGATGCAAAGAAGTCATTGAGGTTTAATGTATCTAATACATCTAAATCTGCTTGGAAAGTTGAAAAATCAAGATTGACTATATTTAACATGCCAATTGAATCAAATAGCTTCTCTAATTCATTTGCTTTAATGTAAGTAACATCTGGATAGACAATCCGCAAATCATTTCCAATAGCATCTTCATCAGGTACTATCAAAGCTCCTGAAGCACTTGTTAAAATAATGTTTGATACTGTTGCTTGCATACTGCTTGATGCTAAAACCAAAGAAACATTATCGATGAATGCTTGCGCATTAATTTCTTGACTTAAATTCATTACATCTGAATAACCCATAGCAATCATCGCTTCGATTATCGCTTTTATCTCATTCTTTATCACATAATCAACTGGGTTCAATACTCCTCTATTGACAATCAAATCAGTCCCATCTTCTGCTTGCTGTGGAACTAATAAAAGCGCTTGACCAAGTGATAACATTTGATCTGATATCGTAGCATGAAGAATTGCTGATTCAAGCAACTGAGTACGCAATGTATCTGTGCCGAGGTTTGCAAATGTGAACTCACTGAAAGTCGAAGGATTTGTTACACCCAATAACTTCAACCCATCAAGAAGAGCATTTAACTCAGAAACCTTAATATAACTCACACTGCCTTGAATCACTAAAACATCTTGATTTAAAATATCCTTATCAGGAACAACTACAGCAGCTCCAATACTTAAAATAATATCAGAAACTGTTGCATGAATTATCGCTGAATCCATTAAATCATCAAAATTGTCTAACAATAAATCAGTTTTCTCAAAATCGATATTATTAAAATCTGTAATATCTATAAGATATAAAGCCCTTAATAGATTAAAGATTTCAGTCTTAACTAAATAATCAATACCACCGGAAACATTAATTATTGCCAAAGAATCAACTGAGTTATCTGGGATTACTAACATTCCTCCCTTACTCTTATCAAGATCAATAACCATTTCTGAAACAGTAGCATGGATAATCAACGAGTCTAATAGTTGATTAACTTTAGCATTATCTAAATCATCTTGAGTTGAGTTCTCAAGTTTATTAATTATTCCTGCATCAAAACTTACAGTATCAAAATCCGTGATTTCTAGGAGACTTAAAGCTTTAAATATTGATTTTAGTTCAACTTTTGAAATTATACTTATAGCTACAGAATCAACAAGCACTGTAGTTATAGCATCATTTGGAATATTAAGCTGACTATCTCCCATATCATATATCAAATCTCCAATAGTCGCAAAGATAATATCTGATGTCAATAAAGTTTCTACTTCAGTATCATTAAGGTTTAAAACCTTTAAAACATCGAACTCTACTTCTAATTGACTATCATCGATTATCAACTTGACAGAACGAACCAATGCTTTAAGTTCATTCTCTGTAAAATAACCCTGTAAATCAAAAACACTATCAGGAAAAACCAAAGGTGTTGTCCCTAACTCTAAAGAGTTTATCAAATCAGATACAGTCGCTCTTAAGACATAAGAAGCAAAAAAAGTATCTATTGTATCATCATCCATATCAACAAGAATATCGATGGAAAGATTCTCAAAATCTATATCTCCAACAACATCAATAAAAGCATTCAATGCTTCTAGAATTAAACGAAGTTCTCCGGGGTTTTCTCCAATATCTTCCCAATCAATATTAGCAGGTATTGAAAGCATGTCAAACCCTTCAATTTCAGCTGTACCACTTAAAATATTGATTAATGCATTGGTAACTAATCTCGAATCTAGAAGGATTGTTAAATCGATTTTGCTAACAGCATTCAACAATACCGAAACGTCAGCATCAGCCAAATCACTAAAACTGATATTTGCATCCACAATCTCAGCAATAATCTCACCTAAAGCCAGGTATTCTGCTGTGATATCTAAATCAGCTGGTATGGTAAGAATAGCTGAGAAATTGCCTTCTCCTTCATCAAGCATCGGGAATAAAACCGTTTCAGTTAACATAATCATCACTTCCGAATTGCTTAAATCAGTAAAAATTTCCCTAACCTTTGTTCCAGTAATCTCAATCTGCTCTACCGAACCTTCTCCTCCAATAAAACCTGCTCCATTCAATATATCAAATATAGCTCCTGCAACAACACCGATAGTAGCTAGTTCAGCTTCAAAATCAATAGAACCATCATAGAGTTTTTCAACATCGACTAAATCGGTTTTATCAAATCTTTCTGCTCCTAGTTCTATAGCTAATGGCAGTAAAGAAACAACCAATTTTGAGTTTGATAAACTAGCAAAAATGCCTCTTATCTCATCACCAGTAATTGATGTAATATCTTCTGTTTTATAAAAATCAGAACCAAGGAAAATTGAAGCAGCTTCAGAAAAAATAGCCATTTCAAATCTAAATGCTATAACTTGGTCATTATATTCAAATGATAATATTCGATCAAATAAATCGATATGCAAAGGCACTTCAACATTCTCATCAATTGATGACTTAGTTGTTATCGATGAAGCCAATTGAACAACAATATTGTTCTCATACTCATCTATTGAAGCTTGAATATCAGCGATAATATCATCGAAATCAATTTCTGTACCCTCTGCTAGTAAAACAGATTGATTTGCCTGATAAATTTCAGTTCTTGGAACGAAATTCAAGTTTTGAGGCTCATCAGTTGTACTTGAAAGGAGGGTTATTGCACTTCCTGCAAATGACATTATCCCACCTAGCATAATCAAGAGAACAAATACAGCCATCGCACCATTAAGCGCACCAAAGATAGCTCCAAAAAGCCTATTCTTTGAAGCACCTTCTTTGTTCCTTATAAAAATCATTCTAAGCAAACCACATAGTATTTTATAAAATAACAAGACAACAGTAAAGTATAAAATAGTCCATACTATCTTCAATCCAAACAACAATAATCCCACTGCTAAATCTAAAAACTCCGCAGAGACATTATTGATATTGATGTTTTCACCAAGAAAGATTTGAAGTACATTTTCATAACTATTCGCAAAACTTGTGAAACTACTTAGTTCAGGATTGATACCACTAAGGAAATTTCCTAAAAATGAAAAATTAAAGTTCCAAAGAATACCTACCATCTGATCTATTGTCACAAAGAAAAAAATATAAAATATCGCCATTGTTATAAACGTAAACAATGTTTTTGTAAATCCCCTTAAGAATCCTGCTAAAACAGCAAAACCTAATATTACATAAAAAATCAGATTCAAAGAGGTTAAAAAGCCTAAATCCATCATAATTCAACTCCTTCCATAATATCTTTAATTATACTATAAATTTATAAAAGTTAATATTTTAATGTAATATTATTTTAATTAAAGAAAAAAAACGACAATATCTCACATGAAACATTGTCGTTTTTCTTATTTTTACTTTAAATACCTAAAATTGTTTTTATACCTTGTTTTGTC
>CAZSVO010000015.1:0-26056 GCA_964610325.1 uncultured Candidatus Izemoplasmatales bacterium | reverse complement strand
TTTTGTCAAGAAGTAAGATGTGTTGTTTTGTTCATAATTGCTTGGATTAGCAACATAGAATGGTGTAGCCTCAATCTCAGCAGTTAAAATATTTCTAACTATCATTGAATCTAATACTATATCTCTTTGTTCAGGTGTCATACCTTGAATAGCAGCTACATCAAATGAGATATTAGTGATATCTGAAGTGTTAGATGCTGTGTTAGCAGCTTTGATAAAGGCTTTAATTTCAGCTTTAATGATAATATCTGTCATATTGTATAGCAGATCAGTTAAAGCTAATCCTTCAGCATAATCTGGGATTAATGTGTTGATATTACTATTACCCCAAATCATATTATCAATTGTGACATGCATCGAACCACTCTCTAAAATCACATCTAATTCTGCATCACCTAGAGAAGTTATTGTACTAGCAGGAATTGCACCAGAGAAGTCTCCTACATCCACGGTCTTGAGTGCTAAAATTAAGTTTTTAAGCTCAGCTTTTTCAATTTGAGTAGCTCCTGCTAGACCAACCGTAATAGCTTCGCGGTAGTAATTAGGAACAATCAATGAGCCTGAACCATTAGCAGCACTATCATCTAAAGCACCATCAAGCAAAGTATCTGAAATCGTTGCTTGCATTGAAGCTGAAGCCAACAAGACATCGATATCAACACCATCACCAAATAGATTTGCTGGTGATATATTGATGTTACCAAAATCTGTAAGTCCAATTTCTTCAAGCGCTTGAAGTAAAGCTTTTGTTTCATTAATTTCTACATAAGTTACATCTGTAAATACCAATCTAATTGTTGTTGCGGTATTGATATTCACGTTAGGAACGATTAAGTTACCACCTGTTCCATTAATTAGTTTATCCGATAATGTCGCGTGTATCGATGCTGATAATAGGTACAAATCAGGATCATCGAAGAATTTTGATGAGTCGATTTCTGCACCGAAACTACTTAAATCAGTATAACCCATATCGATAAACGCATTGATTAAGGCTTTTATCTCATTCTTATAGATGAAATCGACTGTGCCAACCAATTTTTGTACTCGATTAGCTTCAATTTCTCCTAATGATGAATAAATTGGTACAATCAATACTTGATCATCCAAATCAAACATTGTTTGAGATATTGTCGCATGCATTGAAGCTGAAGTAAGCACTTTGTTTTGTTCAGCTTCATTTGCTAAAGCAGCAATGTTGATAGTTCCATCAAATGTTGTGATATCATTTACACCAAAGACTCCAAGGGCATCAATAAGGGCTTTAAGTTCAAATTTTTCTATGAAGTAATTCCCTGAAATAGTCAAGTCAATTTGATTAGATTCAAAATCAAGGCTTGGGACTAATAAAGTACTAGAACCTAGATTTGTTATCTGATTTACTATTGTCTTATGCATCAATGCTGATGCTAATAATGTATCTTGGTTAGTTTCATAATCTGGATTTGTCGGCGACTCAAATAACGGAGTCAAATTGACAGTACCATCGAAACTGTTAATATCGTTAACGTTCAAAATATCCAAAGCATTAATTAAAGCTTTAACTTCAATCTTGTAAATGAAGTATGTGCCTGAAACTGTTACATCAACAGCTGTTCCTAAAACGTCAGTGCTTGGAATCTCTAAAATTGCACTGCCTAAATCATCAATTTGTTTTGTTATTGTCGCATGCATTGAGGCTGAGGCAAGCAAAGTATTTTGATTTTGATCATAATTTGGATCTAATGAAGCAAAGAATGGATCTAAAACAACAGTTCCGTCAAAATCATTAATATTTCCTATATTAAGAAGTTCTAATGCTTCGAATAAAGCATGGATTTCTGGTTTTAAGATATAATCTGTCTGTTTTCCTACAACACCAACAATTCTTCTAATCTCAACTGAAGTAATGTCGTAATAAGGAACAGTGATAATATTAGTTCCAAGATCGATAACTTGTTGAGAAATTGTCGCTTGCATAATTGAAGAAGCTAGAAGTGTGTTTCGATTTTCTTCACCATAGAATAAAGTCAAATCAATCTGTCCATCAAAAGTAGATACATCTGTAATATTTAATATATCTAGAGCAAATATCATTGCTTTTAACTCGTCCTTAGTAATATAATTCGTTACTTCCACTCCCACACCTACATCAAGTCTTACTAAAGTAGTGTTATTGTCTTCATAATAAGGAACGTTTATTGGATTGGTTGCTTGAAGATCAATAATCTGTTGAGAAATAGTTGCTTGAATGATATATGATGCTAAAACATCATCAGCATTTGTGCCAACTACTAAAATACTCAAATCTATATCTCCATCAAAGCTTTCAACGTCACCTATACCTAATATATCAAGTGCATCAAATAATGCTTTCAACTCATCCTTTTCTAAGTAAGTTGTCTGTTTATCTACAATACCACGAATTAATCTTAAGTATGTTGCATTGTCATCTGCTAGATATGGTACTTCAAGTTGTCCATCTACATCATCAAGTTCAATAACCTGTCTTGACATTGTTGCATGAATTGTTGCCGAAGTTAAGATTGTATTTACTTTTGTTTCATCGCTAAGCAGATTCAAGTTTACTGTACCATTGAAACTATTGACATCTGTAATACCTAAAACATCCAATGCAAAGATTAAATCAATTAACTCTTCTCTAGTAACATATTCAAAGTTACCAGCCGCTGGAGTCACAGTAGTTCTAATCAAAGTGACATTATTGTAAGCATAGAATGGCACATCAATAGTATTATCATTATCTAAATCTAGAACTTGTTTAGATATCGTTGCATGAATAATGTGAGAACTCAATACTGTATTTGCATTATTACCAACCACAAGAATTGATAAATCAACATTTCCATTGAAACTTTCAACATTATTTACACCTAGAACATTCATCGCAATAAACATTCTGTCGATTTCTTCCACAAGTACGTATTCATTTGTTTCTAAACCTGAACCAACATTTACTCTTACTTGCTCACTTGCAATCGATAGATAAGGAACTGCTATTGTTCCATCATCATCTAAATCAAACAACTGTTTTGAAATCGTTGCTTGAATAATTGAAGAAGCTAAAACTGTAGCTCTATTTGTATCATCATTAAGTAAAGTTAAGTTTACAGTTCCTGTGAAGTTATTGACATCTGTAATTCCTAGTACATCTAAAGCGAAGATTAAATCAATTAACTCAGCCTTAGTAATATAATTATCCGTTCCAGATACACTAACCAAAGTCTTTCTAATCATTGTAGTATCGTCTTGAGCATAATAAGGTGCTACAACTTTATTATCATTATCTAAATCAAGAACCTGTTTTGATATTGTTGCCTGAATTATATCAGATGCTACAACAGTGTTGGCATTATCACCAACCACTAGTACTGATAAATCAACATTTCCAGTAAAGTTCTCAACATCAGTAACACCTAAAACATTCATCGCAATAAACATTCTATCTAACTCAGCTGATAAAACATAAACTGTCGTTTCTCCGCCACTACCAACTGTCTTTCTGACAGCTTGACCTGTTTCGTCTTGATAAGGAACCACAATCGTTCCATCGGTATCAAGATCAAGTAATTGTTGTGAGATAGTAGCTTGAATTGTTGATGAAGATAAAACTGTTGCTCTGTTTGTATCATCATTCAACAAACTCAAATCAACTGTACCATTAAAACTATTTACATCAGTAATATTCAAAACATCTAAAGCTAAAATTAAGTTTTCCAACTCTATTTTGGTTATATATTCTGTAGTTTTTTCTAAAGCTCCCACTGTAACTCTAATCTTTGTAACATCATTTTCTGCATAATAAGGTACATCAATTGCATTATCAACATCCAGTTTTATGACTTGTTCTGATATTGTAGCTTGAATTATATCTGATGAAAGTACCAGACTTGCATTGTTTCCTTCACCTAATATGCTAAGATCAACATTACCATCGAAACTCTCTACATCAGTAATCTCTAAGACATTTAAAGATATAAATAGTTTATTAATCTCTGTCTTTATAACATATTCAGTAGAATTAGTACCATCTGTAACAGTTTTTCTGATTTCTGTTATGCCATCTTCTGAATAGTAAGGAACATCTATAGTTCCATCAGTATCTAAATCTATCAACTGTTTTGAAATCGTTGCTTGAATTACTGATGATGCTAAAACAGTTGCTCGGTTAGTTTCATCTTCTAAAATAGTCAAATCAACAGTACCATCGAAGGTCTCTACATCAGTGATTCCTAAAACATCCATTGCTAAAATTAAATCTCCCAATTCTTCTTTAGCTACATAAATTGTTGTTTTTTCAACTGCCACAACTGTAATGACTATCTCTGTTACACCATCTTCAGCAAGGTAAGGTAGGCTTATGTCTCCTGAAGCATCAAGGTCTACTAACTGCTTTGATATTGTTCCCTGAATAATTGATGATGAAAGCACTACATCTCTATTTGTTTCGTCAACTAAAACCCCTAAATCTACAGTACCATTAAATGTTTCTACATCGGTAATACCTAAAATATCTAAAGCATCAAAGATTGATTCTAATTCATCTTTTATAATGTACTCATTAGTATTGGTGCCATCAGTTACAATCAATCTTATTCTTGTAACACCATCTTCTGCTAAATAAGGAACTTCTAGGGTACCTTTATCTTCTAAATCAATAATCTGTTTTGAAACTGTCGCTTGGATAACTGAAGATAACAATACTGTTTGTGCATTATCATCAACTGATAATACACTTAAATCAACACTACCATCAAAGGTTTCTACATCGGTAATACCTAAAATATCTAAAGCATCAAAGATTGATTCTAACTCATCTTTTATAATATATTCTGTTGAATTAGTGCCATCTGTTACAGTTAATCTGATCTCAGTTACACCATCATCTGCCAAGTAAGGTACAACCAATGTTCCATCTACTTCTAAATCAATAATCTGTTTTGAAACTGTTGCTTGAATAACTGAAGATAACAAAACTGTCTGTGCATTATCATCAACTGACAAGACACTTAAATCAACACTTCCATCAAAGGTTTCTACATCGGTAATACCTAAGATATCTAAAGCATCAAAGATAGCTTCTAACTCATCTTTTATAATATATTCTGTTGAATTAGTGCCATCAGTTACAGTTAATCTAATCTCTGTTACACCGTCTTCGGCTAAATAAGGCACAACCAATGTTCCATCTACTTCTAGATCAATAATCTGTTTTGAAACTGTTGCTTGGATAACTGAAGAACTTAGGACAGTTTGTGCATTGTCATCAACTGATAATACACTTAAATCAACACTTCCATCAAAGGTTTCTACATCGGTAATACCTAAGATATCTAAAGCATCAAAGATAGCTTCTAACTCATCTTTTATAATATATTCTGTTGAATTAGTGCCATCAGTTACAGTTAATCTAATCTCTGTTACACCGTCTTCGGCTAAATAAGGCACAACCAATGTTCCATCTACTTCTAGATCAATAATCTGTTTTGAAACTGTTGCTTGGATAACTGAAGAACTTAGGACAGTTTGTGCATTGTCATCAACTGATAATACACTTAAATCAACACTACCATCAAAGGTTTCTACATCGGTAATACCTAAGATATCTAAGGCATCAAAGATTGATTCTAACTCATCTTTTATAATGTACTCATTAGTATTGGTGCCATCAGTTACAGTTAATCTAATCTCTGTTACACCGTCTTCGGCTAAATAAGGCACGACTAAAGTCCCATCATCTTCTAAATCAATAATTTGTTTTGAAACTGTCGCTTGGATAACTGAAGAACTTAGGACAGTTTGTGCATTATCATCAACTGATAATACACTTAAATCAACACTACCATCAAAAGTCTCTACATCTGTAATACCTAGAATATTCAAAGCTACTAAAATGTCATTTAATTCTATTTTGATAATATATTCTGTTGAATTAGTGCCATCGGTTACGGTTTTTCTTATCTCAGTTACACCATCTTCGGCTAAATAAGGAACGACTAAAGTCCCATCATCTTCTAAATCAATAATCTGTTTTGAAACTGTTGCTTGGATAACTGATGAGGATAACAAGATATCTCTTTCAGTTTGCTCTGCTAGTAAACTAAGGTCAACATTTCCATCAAATGATTCAACATCAGTTATTCCTAAAACATCCAATGCATCAAAGATAGCTTCCAACTCAGTCTTTATAATATAATCGGTAGAATTAGTACCATCCGTTACAGTTTTTCTTATCTCAGTTACACCATCTTCGGCTAAATAAGGGACACTTAAAGTTCCATCTGTATCTAAGTCTATCAGCTGTTTTGAAACTGTTGCTTGAATTACTGATGACGAAAGAACTATTGATGCATTATCTCCAACTGACAATACACTTAAATCAACATTCCCATCAAAACTTTCTACATCAGTAATACCTAATATATCCAATGCATCAAAGATAGCTTCTAACTCAGTCTTTATAATATAATCGGTAGAATTAGTGCCATCCGTTACAGTTTTTCTTATCTCAGTTACACCATCTTCGGCTAAATAAGGAACACTTAAAGTTCCATCTGTATCTAAGTCTATCAGCTGTTTTGAAACTGTTGCTTGAATTACTGATGACGAAAGAACTATTGATGCATTATCTCCAACTGATAATACACTTAAATCAACACTACCGTCAAAAGATTCAACATCGGTAATACCTAAAATATCTAAAGCATCAAAAATAGCTTCAATTTCATCTTTTATAATATACTCATTTTGATTAGTGCCATCTGTTACAGTTTTTCTTATCTCAGTAACACCATCCTCAGCTAAATAAGGAACACTTAAAGTTCCATCTGTATCTAAGTCAAACAATTGTTTTGAAACCGTTGCTTGTATTGTCGATGATAACAAAAGTGTAGTTACATTCTCAGGGTCAGATAAAATCTCTCCAATGTCAATATTGCCATCAAAATTCTCGATATCCGTAATCCCAATTATATCTAAAGCATCAAACATCGCTTCAATCTCTGTCTTAACTACATATTCTGTAGCTGTTGTATCAACGCCAACTGTCTTTCTAATCTCAGTAACACCATCCTCAGCTAAATAAGGAACAATAATCGTTCCATCTGTATCTAAGTCAAACAATTGTTTTGAAACCGTTGCTTGTATTGTCGATGATAACAAAAGTGTAGTTACATTCTCAGGGTCAGATAAAATCTCTCCAATGTCAATATTGCCATCAAAATTGGTTATATCATCAATTCCCAATACACCTAAAGCATCAAACGCTGCTTCAAGTTCAGTTTTAGAGATATATTCTGTAGCTGTTGTATCAACACCAACTATCTTTCTAATCTCAGTAACACCATCCTCAGCAAAATAGGGGACTACTATTACATCTGCACCCAAATCAAATAATTGTTTTGAAACCGTTGCATGCAAAATAGATGATTCCAATAAAACATCAGCATTATCAATTATCAGATTTAAATCTAAAGTATCAATGTTTTCAAAGTCTTGAATGTCCAAAACCAAAACTGCTTCTAAAATATTAGTAAGTTCATCAATGGAAATAAGATCAATATCCATATCTTCATCATTGTATCTAATCTCAGTTACGCCATCTTCTGCAAAATAGGGAACTACAACAACTGCATCTTCAGCTTCTGCAAAATCGATTATAAACTTTGAAAGAGTCGCTAAAATAATATCCGATGCAAAAATCTTATCTGATTTATTAGTATCAAGTACAGTAGGATCATCTTCTAAAGCAAGATTTGATAACAAAGAAGTATCTAATTCAATATCGTTGATATCTCCAATTCCAAGAGCAGAAACTGCTTGGAAGACCTTTTTAATCTCTTCTTTTGTTACTACTTCTACTCCGTCTCCTTCAACCAATATTAAGGCTATGACAGTAGCAGGAATAGTCAGAGCTTCTTCACCCATTTCAATTAATAGATTTCCAACTGTAGCTGCTAAAATCTCTGAATCTAGCAATGTGTTAACATGCTCTTCTGTCAAACTTAAAGCTTTTCCAAGATCAAAACCAACTTCTTCACATTCCTCATCACCATCATCACAAGCCAATTGACTAGCAGCCATATGAATTGCTGAAACAAGATTTTGTAATTCTATTTTCAAAATATTCCCATAGATATCAAAAACACTGTCTGGGATAATCAAAGCCATATCTCCAAGATCTAACTCTTTGATTAACTTAGTAACAGTTGCCACTAATATTCTAGATTCAAAAATAGTATTAATAGCATCCACATCCAAGTCTTTTATAGAACTGATACTAAAATCATCAAAATCTAAATCTCCAATTGTGGATGAAATCGCATTTATTGCTAATAGGATATTTCTTAACTCTCCGTTTTCAAGAATGTTTCCTGACCCGTCAAGTAAATCCAACCAGACAATATCGTCTGGAATTACAATGAAACTCAAGTCAATTTCTAATTCAGAGTTTCCGCTTAAAACATTAATTAACGCATTTGTCACAATTTTAGAGTTTAGTATTATCGTGAAATCCATCGATGCTAAAGCCGATAACAATACATTAGGATCTCCACTCTCAACATCTCCAATAGTAATTCCTGTATTAAAAATCGCACCAACCACTTGCCCTATAGCGCTAAACTCATCCTCCCAAACAATATCTTCTGGGACAGTGATAACTGATTGAACTACCGAACCAGCCATTTCTAAAACAGGTTGAATAGCTACATAAGCAGCTAAAGTAATCAACTCAGATTCTCCTAATTCATCAAATAAATCAGAAATCTCATCACCATCCAAAGTTACTTGAGAAAAGTCGTCATTACCTAAAATATTCGCACTGCTGATAATATCAAACACAGTTGCTCCTATCTCACCAATTTGCATCAACTCATCTTTCCAACTGATTTGATATAACTCATCAGTAGGTATCGTCACTTCAGTTTCTAAAAAGTCAGCAGCAACCTCTATTCCCAAAGGAATAACTGCCGTAAGAAGGCTTGATTCTGATAAAACTCCAAAAACATCCCTAATCTCTTGGCCAGTAATATCTGCAAAATCACTTGTTTCAATAAAATCAGAGTTTAACACTAAAGCAGCTGCATTACCAAAAACACTTAACTCTTCACGAAATGCGATTCTTTCATCGTTATAATCTACAGATAAGACTTCATCAAATAAGAAGATATTAAGGTATTGTTCTTCATCGGTTTCAGTTTCAATGGTAATACTAGTTGAGGCTTTGACAATAAAATTATTATTATAAGCATCAATCATATTATTGAGCATATCTAAAGCTTCATCTAATTCTGCTGGAACCATAGAACCTTCATTTAATTCAATAACTGAATACGAGGCTTGATATATCTCGTTTCTTGGTCTAATCTCTTGAAGTGGCTGACTTTGAGGTATTATTCCTTCAGTAATTGTGGTAAGACTTTCAGAGATATTTATCAATCCACCTAGCATTATCAAAGTAACAAAAACACTGACTGCCCCACTTAACAAGCCAAATACCGAACCCATAAGACGGTTCTTAGAGCGATATTTGTCTTTTTTCTTGTTTCCTGGAAAAAAGATTATTTTTATTAAGAAAAGAATAAATCTTAAAAGAAATTGAATGATTGTAAAGTATAAAATCATGTAAACAATCTTTACAACAAACATTGCCAAAGCATCTACAAATGCCAAGAAATTCTCATTACCTAAAGTGCTAGCCATAGTGTCTGGAAGATAGTCACCTAAAATAAGCGGCACTGCTTCACTGAGTTTGTTGACATTTGATAAAGCAGGATTTACATAAGCTAAACCAACATTTAGAAATGGTATATTGTTATTATATAAATAATTGACTACTATATCTAAAGTAAAAAAGAATACCGAAATAAATATTAAGGTAAACAAAAAGACGTATAATGCTTTTTTCATTCCTCTCAAAAATCCAAAAAAAGCTCCAAGAGCTAAAACTGAAAGAAATGCTATATTAAAATATAATGGAAAATCAAGACCTGTCATAATTAATACCCTCCATTTAATATATTATACAAGGATTTGTATATAAAAAAAAGGATTTAAACTAAAATGCTTTATAATTCCTCAAAATAATATATAATATTAATAGATAACCGTAATCTTTCAATAAATGAAAAGGGTGAAATCATGAAGAAATTTGTTATCTACATCTCAATAATGTTAAGTCTTATCTTTGTCGTTGGGTGTGATTACTTAGTATTCTTCCCTCAAACAACTACTTCTGTTATTTCGACAGTGCCAACTAAAGTTAATGGAACAATAACTTTTGAGGACAGTAACTATCCCAACCTTCCTGAGTATGAGTCAGAAACTTATAGTCTCAAGAATATCCATGAGTATAATGAGATATTATTATCGACTAAAAGTCTTATCCGTCATGCAAATATCCAGATAATTGCTACACTCTATGAATCAAGATTTCCTTTTCCGTGGTCTTCAGAGCCTGAAGAATATTTAATTGGATCGAGTTCTGGATCAGGTTTTATCTTTTTAGAGGACGAGGAATTCTATTACGCATTAACAAATTATCACGTTATTAGTAATGATGGATATATTGCCAAATATGAAATCAAAACCTTTGGTGAAACAGAATACCGGCTTGCTGAACTAGTTGCTTTTAGTGAAGAATATGATTTAGCCGTTATCAAGTTTACAAAGGAAAACAGTGAAAACATCGAAGTTTTAGATATCTACCCACGGCTATATTATAGATTTAATATCGGTGAGATTGTTTTGGCAGTAGGTAATCCGGGAAGTCTTACTAACAATGTTACTTTTGGTGCTTTTCAAAGCATGCAATCTCTTGATGATGTAAGTTTCAAAGTTATCTATCATGACGCCTCAATTGCAAGAGGATCAAGCGGAGGAGCCTTAGTAGATATTGATGGAAACTTAATCGGTGTTAACACTTGGGGCTTGCAAAACTCTGATGAGTTCTCCTTTGCAATACCCAACTATATAGTATATACATTCCTAATAAACAGCGGAGTCTTAGAATAAACTAAGACTCCGAATTTATTACATTGAACTCCAATACTTCATCTTCATGATTTTCAAAACTTAACTTGACTTTATAATCACCGCTTTTACCAATTGTTTTAAGATAAATACCCACAACACCTCCGGTGAGACTTATATTTTTAGGACCAACTACCTCAAGCCCATTAGTGCATTCAACTTTGATAGTTTCCTTTGCATATGGCAAGATATTATCATACTGATCAACCAGTTTAACAACGACTCTTACCATATCATAAGTGTTAATCTCTTCTAATCTAAGTCTATCAGCTAAAACTATCATTTTTGTTTTTTGTAAACTGCCTTTATGCACGGTTTTTACAAGTTTATCATCTCGATAACCTTCAAACCTAAATGTAACTGGAGTTAAAGCTTGAGAAGCTAAGTATTTCATATAAAGGTTCATAGCTTCTTCAAATGACATAACCTTTCTCATTTTCATTATTGCAAAACGGATTTTATCTAACCAAGGCATTGCATAACCGTGTTTATTATAACTCAATAAGAGTTTTTTTATTCTTCTAGCAACTTTCTTACTATATCTTTCATTTTGTTCTAACAACTCACCAATAAAATCATCGATAACAATGGGCGGGTTGGGTAAATATGAATCTTCTTCTTTATAAAAAGTATCAACATACTCGTCATTTTTATAAACTTTTATATAATCTAAATTCGTATAAACTAGAACTTCTGGAAATTTTAAAAGATCATAGTCACCAGGCACCATATTATTAGCGACAAACATTACTTCTTCTTGTTCTGGAGATTTTTGAGACTTATATGCATATGCAGCATATTTTTCAATTCGATGCATATCCAATACTCCATGATGGCAAATCATATCACCTGAGCCAAACTGAAAATGAGTGTTATAATCAGCCATACACCAACCTATAGCCCCAGATATATTATCATAAAAATGTGATTCTTCTATAACATTGAGATGCCTGATGGAATGCTCAATCCTTCTTTCATCATTATCAAATGATTTTGTTGGAAAGACATGTCCATTATACTCAGTTACAAGATAAGGAGCAATCTTCTTGCATACTTTTTTTGGGTTTTCCAGTCCAGGATTATCTCCTGTGTGAGAAAAATCATTATAGGTATAAACATCTTCAAGCAATTCACTTTTCTTGAAATTTCTAACCCCACCAGTCTGTCTGTAGGGGTCTATTTTTTTAGCTAGCTCGTTCGTCTTGGTATAAAAGTCATGATCATCTTTTGATTCGTTAATCCTTACACCCCACAAACAGATTGAAGGATGATTATAATGATGTTCAATCATCTTCTCAAGATTTCGCAAGCTCAAAGCTTTGAAGTTTTCATCTCCAATATAATTCCAACCAGGTATTTCTTCAAAAACCAAAAGACCTAACTCATCACATTTATTAATGAAATGGTCGCTTTGCATATAATGAGATGTTCTGACAATATTGCAACCGAGATCTTTAAGAATCATCGCATCCATTTCCTGCATACTTTTAGGCGCTGCATATCCTATATAAGGATAAGATTGATGTCTATTCAAACCTATAAGTTTGGTCTTTTTGTTGTTGATGACAAAACCATTCTCTGTAAACATCACAGTTCTAAAACCAAAGCGTTGATCTAACTTATCAATTATTTCTTCATTATCTAATAACTGAACTTCAATATAATATAGATAAGGATTAAACAAGTCCCAACGTTCAATATTATCAACCTTTAAGTAAAGCAAAGCCTCCTTTTTGATTTCTTCTTCAAAAAGATGTTCTTTGACAACTAAACCTTTATCTTTGATTAAAAGTTTTACCTTAAAAGTATCTATATCTTTATTAAGGACTATTTTAAGATTGAGAATCATCTCATTAGGATGCAAAACATTTACTTCGTCTGAAGAAAGAAAAAGTTTTTCTATATAAGTCTTTGGTTTTTTGATCAAAACTACTTCTCGATAAATACCACTATAGGGCAAATAATCGACTAGATTACCAAAAGGTGGAATATCTTTGATTTCATGGCCATCTACCTTAACTATAAGAATGTTATCACCAATTATAGAAAATTCATTCATCAGAACTTCAAAAGGTGTATATCCACCTTCATTCTCAAAAACCTTTCTTCCATTAATGAATATCTCTGATTTAGTCATCACACCAAAAAACTTCAAAACAATCTCTGATGAAAAATCAGATTCTTCAAGGTTAATGACCTTGAAGTATGTTCCTACTGTTTGATAATCTTCTTGCGAAAAATGATTGAATGGTAACTCAACCATTGTATGTGGAATATTAACTTTTTTTAACTCCTTAAAATCAAAATCGCTTTTTAGATAGTCATCTTTAAAATCTAAAGTAAAGAACCAATCAAAATTCAGATGTACATTTTTTCTCATAATCTATACCTCTTTTATATAATATAATCTTGAACCAAAATCACCCATAAGTCTAATATTATCATCATATCCTGTCCCGATAAATTTTTGTTTTGGGATAAAACCATTATTTACGAGCACTTTACCCTTCACTATCTGCTCTTCTTTTTCGGTTGAAAACAAATACCGATTTTTCAGTAAATGAAAGAAAAAATTCTTAGCATTTAATTTGATTGGCAATGCATGTTTTACAAGGTGACCAAACATATCAAGATTGAAATATTGCTCTCTTTTTACTATCTTATAGGTTTTAGTCTCATCAAGCATTGGAAGTTTAATCTTTGAGAAAACTGCATTAGGTTCTTCTAAAACCTGGAAAAGACCAAGAATTGCTTCAGTCTTTGAACTGTCACAAACAATCAATCGCATTTCGTTGCTTTCATAAGGGCTCTTAAGTCGATATAATTCGCCAAATTGTAATAAGTTGCGATGTTTCTTATAAAAACTAATCTGTTTCTTTATCACTTTTGTTTCAAAACTAGTAAGGGTAGTAATATCTAACTCATAGCCTAATAAGCCAAAAGCACTGACATTAAATCTAGTTTCAAGTGGAGTTCTTCTTACAACTTGCAAGGATGGCTCATCACTCACATGAGCGCCAACAACAGATTGCTTATAACCAAAATAAGTACCATATTGAATAAGATATCTAGAATGAGCATCTGTATTATCAGAAGTCCATATTTGTGGCATATAAGCTAACATCCCTAAATCAAATCTATTTCCTCCTGATGCACAAGATTCAAAAAGGATCTTGGGAAATTTATCAGTTAATCTCTTTAACAAATCATATAATCCTAATTGGTATAAATGTAATAATTTACCTTGCTCTTTTGAATCTAGATTAGCTGAATACAAATCAGAAAAATTCCGGTTCATATCCCATTTACAGTAACTGATGTTTGCTGAACTAAACAATTCAGTTAAAACTGAATCCAAATAATTAACAACCTCTTTATTACCGAGATTTAAAATTAATTGATTTCTACCTAGTGAAGGTTTAAAGCCCGGATGAGATATAACCCAATCTGGATGTTCTTTGTAAAGGCAAGAATCATAGTTTATCATTTCTGGTTCAACCCAAATACCAAATTCCATTCCTTTTTTATTCATATAGTTTGCTAGCTTCATAAGCCCTTTAGGTAATTTTTTCTTATTAACAAACCAATCACCTAAAGAAGAAGTATCATCATTTCTCTCACCAAACCAGCCATCATCTAAAACAAATAGTTCAATTCCTAAATTAGATGCTTTCTTAGCTAGTTTCATAATTTTTCTTTGATTGAAGTTAAACATTGTTGCTTCCCAATTATTAAACAAAACCGGACGGTTTTTTTGTTTAAAGTCCGGTTTTATAATATGATTTTCTATCAAACTATGGTAATTAAGACTCAGTCTATTTGTTCCTGAATCGGTAAAACTCATTAAAGCTTCTGGGGTTATAAAACTTTCTCCTTGCTTTAACTCCCAATAGAAGTCAAAAGAATTAATTCCCATTTGAAACCTGATTTGATCGTATGGATTTCTTTCAATATTTGCCTCAAAACTACCACTATAAACCAATGAAAAGCCAAAGCAATCACCATAATCTTCACTTGTTTTCTCACTCTTTATAATAATGAAAGGATTATGATCTGATGATGATACACCTTTCTTTGAGTCTATTTTTATTATTCCTGGCAAAATTTTTTGTTGATTGATAAACCTTTCTTTTATCCACGCACCATCAAAGCTAACTAAATGGTAGTTGTCATTAACAAAATCATAATTCATACTTAAAGCTTTTTCTACAATAACAGAATTCTTGCTAGAATTTATAATTCTAATCCGTCTAGCTATGATATCACAATCAGTAACTAAGGTATAGATAAGTTCTACTTCTATCTCTCGTAACTTATCTTTCATAGTTATAACTAAAACTTCTAAATTATCTCCGTAAACTTGTGGTAATTCAGGAAAATCATATTTTTCGTTCAAGATGCGATATGAGGCAAACAAAAAATCAGAGATTCTTGAGCCATCAAAAAAACGAAAATGACACATTGGCTCGCGATAATCACCTTTTCCAAAAGTAGGTAGTTCGATAAAAGCTGTGTTTAAAGAAAATGTTTTATCCAATTCATCATAGGCAGTCTGTGAACCTATCTCACCAGAGTGCTTTAGTTTCAGTGCTTCATAATCGGTATCCAAATCAATTTTCTTGCCAAAATACAAGTTTCCAAGGTGTTTACTTGGTAATATGTTGATTATATATGAGGTCTTTTCTGTTTGTAGATGAAAAATTGAATTTGCTTCGATATATTTAATCATGATGACCCTCTTGGATTAAAACTAGTGTTAAATATTTCTTGAAAAATGGTCTGACTACAAAATAAATTAGTAGAAACAGATAAACAAATTGCAAAGATACAGCTAAAATAACAAGTAGTAAATCGGAAAAAAGATATCCAAAAACGATATTTTCAAAGAGAACTCCCGATAAAAAAGCAGGAGAGATGATTAAAAAATATTCCATATTACTTGGAATGGCTTGTGCTAAGGATAAAAATGGTAAAACAGAGAAAACTAGGATATATACAATGTATGATAAAGACATAACAAGATTTGATTTAGCGATGATGGCCAATGATAGACCAATTAAGACATGTATGATTGAACTAAGAATGAAAACCAATATGAATAAGATCAAACTAAAATTCATGTTTAGTACGAGTTTCATTATTATCGTGTAAATTAACAACGGTAGTAGTTGAATAGATATCGCAGACATAATTTTGCCAATAACCAATTGAAATGGACAAAACTCACAAGATTCATTCGGTAAAATTGTGTCGTCTTCTCGTTCAATGTAAAATGAAACTGCAAATGTGATTACAGGAAAAATGAAAATTGTAATATATACAAATACCAATGGATCGATATTAGTAAAAATACCCATTGCAATACCTAGAACAATAGATAGTATAAATATCATATGTATAATTCGATATTTAAAGTAATTGACAAAATCATTTTTGAAAATTCTAGTAACGTTTTTCATAAAACACCTCATTCTTTAATAGGTTATCATAACTTATGTGGCTATAAGTCTCAATAGAAACAATCGATTTACCACTTAAAAAATCTAACTTTGTGAAATCATTTAAATCTGAAAACGAGATAAGCTTATTTTTTTGCATGTTATCATCAAGATACGTTATAAATACATTGTTTTGAAAATATTCAACTAGATCTAAATAATTGAATTCTATATAACCAGTAGAAGCAAGCACAGAGATTCTTTCAAATTGACTTTTATATGGTATTATTTCTTCTACTATTAATATTTTACTTTTTTTTGCTAGTAATGGCAAGATATTCATTAAAATGAATTCACTTTTCACTTTATCAAAGCGGCTTAATAAAAAATCGAAGATAATAATTCTGGGTTCAGTTAAAAACAAATATATGCATATTGTCAAAAACTTAGTAAATTCTTTATCCTCTAATACAAGTTTAATAATATTACTTTTATAAAATATACTAAATTGTTCTGAATCTTTAAAGCTATTTTGAGAAGCTTTATCGATAAGATTTTTATAGTTGAAAAACCTTATCTGTAACTTCTTTTTTAACTCTTTTTTTATTTTATTGTATTTTAATAGCATTTTACTAACTAAAAGGCTATTGCTGTGAAATTTAAAGAAACTTGGTTTTGCTAGAATATAATTAATATCATCGGAAAAAACCATTGTAGTTGCATCAAAAACGGAGGATAAAGATGGATTCTTAACTTGGTTATCCTTAACAAGGAAATCAACTAGAGTTTCTATCTCATTAGAAAAATCATCACTAGAAAAAAGTTCTTCAGGAAAATGAAAATATAGGTTTTTTAAAATAACTAAAAATTGCTTCTTATTTGTTACATTTAATTTGTCACTTATTATTCTCATGAATCGATAGAATATCGGTTCTATGCATTTATCTGATAAATTAAAGTCTATTGTTTTATCGGTAAAATATTTTAAAAGAAGATAAAAATAGCGATTATCCTTTTTGAATAAGTCAAAGAGATTCTCGAATAGTTTGTTTATAATTAATTTTAGTTCTAAGATACTACTTAAATTAATTCTTTTTTGATTAAATAATTCAATCTGAACTGTGAAAACATAATCAACTAGCGCTGAGAACAATTCTTGTTTATTAGCAAACCTGTAATAGAAACTGCCTTTATTGTAATTGCTATTTTTGAGAATTTCGTTTGTTGAAGCTTGAAAATAACTTTTTGAAGAAAACTCATCTAAGGTTGCTTGATATAACTCTTCATTTTCTACTAACAACGCCGTTTTGTCATTTTTTTTCATTCTATCACCCTATATTATACTATCTAGTCTATACCAGCTAGTATAATTATATATTTATAATGAAATATTGTCAAGAACAAATATACATAAGCGTCAAACCATCAGTTTTTTTTCTCTTTTTGAAGCTAAGAAGAAAAATTGATACTTTAATTCTTTTGTTTTATCACTCATGGGAATCAAAATCCTACCCGGAATAGTTTTCCTTAGGTAAGATTTTAGAGCTGTTACCAAGTTTTTGACAATATGAAATCTGTCACTTATTTGTAAACAATTTTTATGTGCGTCCTTAATTGCATTTCTAAATGTTTTTGATCCATCTCTCGATACAACCATAATGTTTCTAAAACTAGACAACCACTCTTTAACGTCTTTTCGTTCTCGTGACTCAATCATATCAATAACTTTTCGTGACTCAATGTCTATCATGACTATCCCGTATTTAAAACGTTTCTTAATTGCAAAATCATCAATGCATACATGTGTTACTTGTGATTTATCGATAAATTTTTCGTTTTTTTTAGATAATTACATATTGAGCTTTTCTTAACTGTTATTCCACTTTGTTCTAACATTTTAGATGCCATAACTGAACTATTAGTCGATGAAACATTAATGATCTCATCGCGTAATCTCTTTGTTTTCTTAGCTTTGTGGGGTAATGCCTCAAATGTCTCAGCGAATGTAGTCCTAACACATTTGTTATTGTCGCAAAACATTTTACGATTCTTTAGTAATATAATCACTTTCTTTCCTTGAATTGGTAAATCAGAAAATGTTTTATCGTAATTTGAGTGACATCGATTAGACTTTTTTCCACAAATGGGACAAACAACTTCTAATCGATTACTTTTAACTTCTACATATATGGTGTCATCTATTATTTTAGATGACACATAATCTAAATTCTTATCAATTAATTGTACTAATTCTCGCATAAAATCAACTCATTTCTACCTAATATTATATCATAAAAATTAGTAGAAATCATCTAACTTTGGAAAGAACCGGTTTGACGCTTACCTATTAATCAAACATAGCAATAGTCAAAAAATGCCCTATATAGTGCAAAAAAAGCCTAATACTTAATTGTATCAGACTAATGCTTGTTATATGTCTTGTCATTACGGAGTTTTACTCTGTTTCCAAAGGAGTTTTGCTCATTTCCGTACGGAGTTACTTTTCCTGTCTACCAAACTATACTAACACCAGTTCTTTAACCTTTAGTACAATGCACATCTTCATTTTCTGTTCTAATGTCAGTCTCATATATAGAAATAGCTCCCTTCATCAGAGTGGTATTTTTTAGTATACCATATTTCCAGCTTTTGGAAGCTACTTCATTCCTCGAAATCCAGAAATCTTTTGAATTTAGATTTTGAGATTTTTTTCTCTACTCCTATAGATTCAAAATAATCATGTAGTTTCTTGATGTCATCCATAGGGTATGAAGATTCTAATTCAAACTCGTAATCACATCGACTTAGATATGTGTTTAAATCCAATATATATATAGTTTTCGGATTGTCCCAAAAAATTGTTCTTTGGGTCTCAAGATTCCCTAGAATTGTAAGATGATCGGTCTCTTCCAAATTCAGTGGAACACAAATCTCATTAAATATCCTCTCCATATTCGATTTCGATATCCCATTTTTGATTATCTCAGCACTTTCTTCTTCACTACAATCGATGTGAAATTCAGCAGATGTCTTTTCAAAATCATGAATCAGGGTCTTTTTTATAGTGATCCTTTTGACTTCATCAGATATTCTCAGCCTTAAGGTAGTCCCAGAGCTTAGATGTTTCATTCTATTTGATATGTAATAATTCATTTGAGTGACTTCTTTACGATTCAAGAACTGTTCGGAGAGATACTCCATAGTTTTTTGATATTGTTCTTTTGTCAGAAGTATTTTTATCTCTTTTTCAAGTTCTTGATACATCTTTAAGTTTCCTAAAAGAATCATTAATCATATGAACAACATCGAGCATATTGTCTGTTCTAACCAGTCCGTATGTAAGCACCATCGCATCGATACCTTTTTTTATGAGATACTGCATATCTATCAAATCGGCTCTAGCAGGGACCTTTCTATCCATCATGGAATTCATAATGTCTGTGGCGACAATAATTTCACAGTTGTTTTTCTTGCAGTAATCAATTATTTTTTCTTGAATAATGAAGAAGTCTTCTAATTCGACTTGTAATCCCAAGTCCCCTCGGCTAAGCATTATCGAATCCGATATTGCGGCTATTTCAGGAAGATTTTGGAACCCTAGATGGGTTTCAATCTTGGATATGATCTTGATGTTCTCCAAGCCTTTCATATTATTCTTGATGCACAATATCTGATCTTTGTTTTCGATGAATGATAACGCAAGATAATCCGGGGTGATTTCTTTTATTACTGGCAAGTATTTATTTATGTCATGTTCCGTTTTGATGGAGCCCACAAAATTTATCGCTTTGCCGTGCTCAATATCACATTTGTCACAAGCGGCAAGATATAGATTTGGATATTTGAATTCCTTATATTGCAAGATTGCATTTCCATCTCCGCAAATATATCTTGCTATTTTTGAGAAATCAAGATCTATTAAGGAGTGAGAAAAATAGACGGTATCTTTATCAAGAACAATCTGTTCCGAGACATTGAAGGTAACTATATCATTCTTCTCCAAATGTATGGTTTTTCTATCCTTGATAATCATTCTACATTTGTTTCCCGGATATGGGAGGTCCAAAATCACTACAGAAGTCGGATATTCTTTTTTTAGATACTTAATGTCATTAATAAAGATTGGTAAATCAGCTTTTGAGAATTTCGATAGATTGAATCGAAAAATTTTCACTCCCAATTCTTGTAGTTCCCTGATTTTATTAGCGAAGTGACTGAAGTCATCAAATCTATCTTTGTCTCTTCTCATTGTCGCGATAATTTCCACAATTTCTCCCCCTATACCAATGTCCTGATTGATATTCCGATATTTTCAATTCTTACAATTGCTTCGTCGTTTTGTGATATCAAAATCTGATTAACCATTCCTGTGTGCACTAATCTTAACATGCAAAAGCCTGGTAAGAAGACAACTAATTGCCCGATTTTTGGTATAGAATTTGTATTCTTAATCACACCTTCAAACGCAACCATATTATAGGCTGAAATGTCCTTTGTTTTTGACTCTCTTGCGACCAATGGTCCAACAACCCATGTATCTATTATCCCGGAGATATAGTCCACATGATATACTTCAAGGCAATGACTCACCGGACATCCCGCTCCAACTGGTCTCCCAGTTAATATGTCGCCTTCCTTGATCTGCAGTCGTTCAATCAATTCCGTCCGAAATGGCAATATCGATTTTCTTACAGATTTTTCTCCTTGTATATTTGTTAGAACAAAATCGAATCCTCTTCCCAATACATCTTTATCTTCAAATTCATCACAATTCTGATTTGCTTTGACTTCTGATTCATCATAGTAAGGACAATCCGCTTGCTGTTTTTTCCCATGTTTTAGATTATCATAGTAATCTTTGCATGTCTTTTCGCCGCAAAGGCCACAGTTTCTATCCATTTTTCAATCACCGCGATATATGAAACCCGTGAAGTTTTTGCTCATCTGTCTCACTATTCCATAATGATTCTTCCAGCCAACATTCTTTTTTCCGATACAAATAGTGCAAGTTCCAACAGGAGGATTTCCTTTCAACTCGACTTTATTGATGTCAATCTCTTCTGACTGCTTTATCACTTCATTTAGTTTCTGTAAAGAATATCCTTGAAGCGCATTTGTTTCCAAAATGAGTGTGTTTTTATAAAGTTCGTATAATTTCTGAGACATTATTTCTTTCTCAGCTTGGCTTACCAAATCTGTCCTGGTAGTGATTATTACATCAGCTAATGATAGCATTGGTCCCATTTTTTCAGGAGCGTGGATTCCCGAAGTACAACTCACGATTCCAACCCCTACTCCTTGAGTTAAGTAGGGAGAACATCTCAAGCATAATCCCGCTGATTCGACAATCAATAATGATGCGTCGTTTTGCTCAGCCCATTCTATCACGTCTTTCATGATGACAACTGAAGTATGGTCGGGACACAGATCTCCCGAGTATGCTTTGTTGGTTTTGATATTATATTCTTTTCTTAATATTTCATCCTCATTCGCTTTAGCGACATCAATCTTGAAATAGCAGATGTTCTCATGGCTCATTTTCTCGATTATCCTCTTGATGATAGTGGTTTTGCCGACGCTAGGTGGGCCAGCTACTAATACCAACTTCATACTTGGCACTCCTCTCCTGATAGGATTTTTTCGTAAGGTAAATCTGATGAAATTGATAACCCATTGCGTATTTTTTCTCGTAATTCAGAATAATAATTATCAATTTTCTTCAATTTTTCATGTAGAATCTTTTCGGTTTCTGTTTTTGTAAGTAATTTCTGGATTGCCCCATTCTTCATAATAATTCTAACGTCCGTATTTAACGCGACAACTGGATCATGCGTAACGAAGAATACCATTTTCTTTCCTTTTTTTATCAAGTCCATTATCAGCGCTTTATTAATACCTGCATTCTCAATCTCATCGAGAATCAGTATTGGGCTATCACTTATGAGAATCGCATCAGCAATCAGCAATGATCTAGTTTGACCACCGGAAAGCGATGTTATATGATAATCTCTTTCAATTTTCTCCCCGGTGAATTGATTGGCCAGATTTAAGCACTGTTCCACAATATCTTTGTTGATGTTTCCTCTTGATCTGGCATGAATGCTGATGAATTCAGAAACAATCAGATCCGATATGCATTTTGTGTTTTGAGTTATGAGCACAACCGGTTTATCTTTAGTGAGATTGGATGATACAAATACTTCTCCACTGTTTAAGATAAATTCAATCTTTCTTTCAGTATCTGTATCTCCTTTAGCGATTAATTCTATATCGTTGATAAAAGAGGTCTTCCCACTCCCTGTGGGGCCTACAATACTTACGGTACTACTACAAGGAATACATATTTTCTCGTATGGTTCCTGTTGGTTATTTTTATCTCTTCCTGGATTAATGATGATTTCTCTAAACATATTATACCTTCTGTTATCTAGTGTGTGTATCGAATTGTGGATGTTTCATCTCGCAATCATATTTTTGTTTCAGATGCATGAAAATTGAATTCGATATAGGATTTACTTTCTTAATTCTTCGTATAAACCGATCTGTACATGGGTTCAATACCTGATTTTTTATTCTTTTCCTTATGATTTGGAAATAATAGCGTAGAAACTGATTATCATATCTTTTTCGTAAACCGCTTATAAACAATACGGATGGATCCCATCTATGTTTCGCATTTGATATTATTTCCTCAAGACTTCTTACCTTGTCTCTTCTTTCAAGATATGCGACTTTTGCCTTGGTAAGGTTATTATAGACATCAGCCACTTTCTCGTCCTTGAAATAATTGCTCTCATCAAAACCTGGATATTCTTCTAGAATCTTGGTCGCAAGCTTGCTTTGATCAGAGAATACTTTTAGTTTATTGCTTATCTTCTTTGCAGAGAATTGGTTCTTTTTGATTATTTGGCCGGAGTCATACAATTCAGAAAGCGTACTCAACGGAGTGAAATTTATGACCCCTGTTTTAATTCTGAACTTCGAGGAAACCGAAAATCGATATTTGCTGCTTTTTACAATCTTAATAAAAGATAAAACATCTTCCCTGGTGTATGGCTTATTGAATAATTGTAAGGATTTGTCAGTGAAGCCATCAACTCCAACGAAAATTTGTTCAACTCCGACATCAGAAAGCATATCTAGCATCTCTTTTGATATGATATAGAGTTGGCACTGTAAAAATAGCCTTACCTTGAGTTGATGCTTTTTAATTTCATCGAAGAATTCCTCGGCTTTTTTAAGCGCTAATTCCTTTTGTGCCGGGAAGAAACTTTCATCCATGAAGTCGAATTGAACGAAGTGATATTTATCTTTTAAGATTCTGATCTCATCTACAACATTTTTTGCAGTTCTGCTTCTATATCTCAATCCTTCTTGATTTATGATGAAATCGTTCATCGAGCAAAAAGAACATTTACCATAACAGCCTCTGCTTGTTTGGATTTGGATATTCACATTTTCGAAGCCATACGTTTCCGCTAATTTTATTGACACGTCTCTGGCTGGGAAGACATTATCGTCAAGGTTTTGAAAAACTTCCACTTTCCCGTTCCTAACTAATTCCCCAGTTTTGTTTACGAAACTGATTCCTTGAACCGAATGTATGTCTTGATTGCTTTCGATTGCTTTAGCAATGTCCAGTAGGGTCTTTTCCCCTTCCCCAATTACAACACAATCTACATCCAGTTTGCTAAACTTTTGCCATTGACAAGTAGGCCCTAACCCACCTAGAATAATTGGTTTGTCAAATCCTGATGATCTTATAATTTCAATCACCTGTTGCGATTCAGAGATATTAAATGCGGAGATGGACAACCCCATAAAATCATAACTATCTTTAATTTCACGAAAATATCTTTCAATATCGCTTTTATTCCAAGCATATAAAGCTGGATAAAAAATCTCAACCTCATAATTGTGTTTTCTCAAATATGAAGCCAGGTAAGCCAATCCCAAAGGTTCCCAAGTCTGCTTCTTTTTTTCTGTATAGATGTTGCTAATTGTAATGTATGCAAGTAATATCTTCATACTAAACCTTTATAGGCCATTTCCATCCTATCCCTTTCAGTAAATATCGCAATGGTTACTTAGTAGATCAATAAAAATCTAGTGTTGCGTTTTTTCTCGATGCACGTTCGACGTAACTATACACACCTAACGCGACAATCATGTAGAATAGCCCTACGATTAGTTCACCAATCAATAGTGTGTTATAGTTCGATGAACCAGATAACAATACATCGACTGCTCTTGTACTTCTCGACATAGGTAGGATATAGGATATTTTCGACAAGAATGTTGGTAATCTATCAATCGGTATTTCTACTCCTGCCAAAACCAGCAATATCGAGAAGGCAGCGTTTGTAATCATTTGGATATCTCTCGTCAATATTGACAATATCCCAATCAACATTCCCAAAGACATTACCGAAAAAGTGTTGATCAAAACAATTATCATGGTCTTTAACAAAATGTCCATGTTGAGATGTAAGCCAAAGATCAGAAATCCCATTATCACAGCGAAAACACAACTAATGAAGCCGTCAATAATATACATGATGGACCGTCCTAGAAATATCCAGTATTTATTGGTCGGTGATACCACGACAAGTTTAAGCGTCCCCATACTCCTATCCATCGCAAACGATGTCGACAATCCGTAAAACGCACTGATTGAGATCAACATCAATGAGTTCGTAATGACCCATCTGGTTATATCGGCCTCACCATTGGAGAATTTGACCAATAAGACAAAGAAAATCATTTGAAGGATCGGAACCACAATTTTTATCCAGAGATAATTTTCAAACGACAATAGAGAGAATAAAGACTTGTAGGAGGATACAACCTGAATCCAAAGATTTCTCATTTTCTTCATCATATCAACTCCATAGTCGCTTGTTCTCTAGCCTTCAATATAAGATTCTTTAGCATTATCCGCGAAGCGAAGAAATATATGATGGAAAGAAATAGCAACCCAAACAAATAGAGATAAAACTCTGTAAAGTCTACTATGCCATTCGCACTGATTGACAATACTTTATTGGCAATTGTAGGTGGAAGAATATACGATAATGGTATCGTGAATTTAGGTAAAATCGATAACGGAAATGCCAATCCACATAATATATATATCGGATATTCGAGAAAATTCATTAGAATTCTGGCCTTCCTTGTCAGCGTGAAAAACGCTGCGAGGAACATCGATATCGTAAAGAATGAAAACAGTGTTACGATAACCGACAAGATGAATGGCAATACATTTGCTATCTGTATTTCAACATGGAAACAGATTTTCAAAAACAGAATGCTATAGATGCTTGAGCATAATCCAAGAATGACATTACCTAATATCTTCCCATAAATTACATTGGCAAAATCAGTTGAAGAAACAAGTACATACTTCAATGTTCCCATTCTTCTTTCTCTATCGATATCCGATGCAGAGGAAAATATTATCGTACCCCAAATCGAAATCAAGCCTGTCCCAAATATGATGTATGATTCATAATTCACTCCGGACTCGTTTTTATAAGTCAAATATAGAATCGTGCCGAAAACTAGAGGTTGAATCAGCATCATATAAC
>CAZSVO010000014.1:0-49956 GCA_964610325.1 uncultured Candidatus Izemoplasmatales bacterium | reverse complement strand
AAGACTCTTAAAGAACTATAGAATCTTATTTACACAAAATTATTGACAATACCATATTTTTTTTATAGATTTTATTGCTAAAATGTTTTTAGTAGATACTTACAATGAGTGATTAATGATATAATTATAGAGTAAATAGATAAATAGGTAATATTAATTTTTTAGATTAATCGCGAGAGGAGACCCATATGGAAAATTCATTATATGTTTATATCTATGCGATTCTTGTTCTTCTGATAGTTTTTATTGCGATGAATTCATCAAAGCAAATGAAGCGGTTAGGGCATAATTATTTTAATAAAATTGTTCTTTTTACACTGTTGATGCTTGTATTTGATATGTGTCACGAGTTGCTAGATGGTTATCCAGGGGTTGTTAATGCAATTGCTATGAGATTTTTTTCGGTTTTGATATATGCATTTCCATCGATAATTGCTGGTGTTTGGTTATTTTATGTTTATGAACTGATATATCTTAAAAAACCCAAAATAGATATAATTATGATTTTGATTTTGTTGCCTTTGATTATTAATGTTTTTGTTTCTTTTCTCAGCTTATTTGTTCCTTTATTCTTTTATATCACATCAACCAATGAATATGTCAGAGGCAGTATATTTATTGCGTCATTGCTAATATTATATGTTTATATGATTGTGCCAATTTTTATTGTTATTACAAATAAAAGAAGACTTCAATACTTTAAGTTTTACCCCTTGGTTTTCTTTACGATTCCTCCAATGATTGGAGGAATTATCCAAGCTTTCAATTATGGAATATTGATATTATGGCCAATGTTTTCTCTTTCGATATTTGTTATGTATGTTTTTATTCAAACAAAATTAATCGCCCTAGACTATTTAACAGGTTTGATGAATAAAGGTGCTTTTGAGAATTACGTCAGCAGTTTTAATATTAATAGAAAAAATAGTATCTCGATTATAATGATGGACTTAGATGGTTTGAAAATAATCAATGATACATATGGGCATTTAATTGGGGATGAAGTGTTGAGGGTTTTTGCTACTGCTTGTATAGAGAGTTTTGATAAGAGAGATTACATTGCTCGAATTGGTGGCGATGAATTTGTTGTTGTTTCTTCTTTAAGCAATAAAGAAGAAATCAAAATGTACCTTGATAAATTGAATTTTAATTTAAGAAAGATAGGCCTTATAAATGGGATGCCAGATACTTTAAGCTATAGTTATGGTTTTGATATCTATGATCCTAAAAAAGAATCGTCATTAAGGAGTTTAATAGAATCTGCAGATCAGAAGATGTATATTAACAAGGCGCAAAAAAAATGTCCACCAATTAGTTCGTAAAGGGTGTTTTTAATGGAAAGAAAAACTACTCAAGTCTTACTTAATCAGATGATTGAGCAGCAATTAGTTGCTAGAGGAATCAATGATTTAAGAGTCATTGATGCTTTTTCCAAAGTCAAACGTCACCAATTTGTTGATAGTCATCTAAGAGAGTATGCTTATGAGGATTACCCATTAGATATTGGTTTAAATCAGACAATCTCTCAACCCTATATAGTTGCATTGATGCTTGAAAGTTTAAATATTAAGAGTACAGATAGAGTTTTAGAGATTGGAACTGGTTCTGGGTATCAAACAGCTATTATAGCTCAACTAGCAGCTGAAGTATATACAGTTGAATTAAAAGAACCACTACAAATCAAAGCGAAATTGACATTGGATCAACTAGGTTATAAAAATATCATTTATCATATAGGTAATGGTTATCTAGGTTATTTAGTTGGTGTGCCATATGATAAGATAATTGTTTCGGCTGCAGCACCTTATTTACCTAATAAACTTATAGATCAGTTAGTTGAATTTGGTCGGATGGTTATCCCAATTGATTTTGGAATATGGCAGGAACTAATTGTTATAACAAAAGAACAATCAAAAATAAAGAGAGAAAGATTGTGTTTTTGTAGATTTGTGCCTTTAGTAGAAGAATGAATAGATTTTTTTAGAAATTTTTGAGGTATTGTATGGTTAGTTATTCGAACATAGTTGCGATGATTATTAGCGCTTTTGTTTCCTTAGCATTTCCTCTTTTTTTAGGGTTTTTATTGATTAAGAAACATAGATATGTTAGTCTCGCCTTTGTTGTGGGAGGTTTATCTTTTTTTGTATTCCAAGTTTTGATAAGGTTGCCAATACTACAAAGTTCAGTGGTTTCTGTTTTCTTAACTGGATTACCAAATATGCTAACGCTATTTTTATTAGCCTTAACAGCTAGCTTGTTTGAAACAACCGGAAGGGTTGTTTTCATTAAATTTTTCATGAAGAAAAATCAAGATTTCAATACAGGTTTAGCTCATGGGATTGGACATGGAGGTGTTGAAGCTTTTATCTTATTAGTCTTGACTTATATTACTTATGTGGTCTATGCTATTATGATTAATAATGGAGGTTTTCAAGACTTGATTAATAACTCAGATATAGTTACTCAGGGTCAGTTAAGACAAGTTCAAGATTTGCTGGTTGAAACAAGAACATATATTTTTCTGATTGCAGGAGCAGAGCGGGTGATGGTTATCATTTTACATATCTGCTTAAGTGTTATAACAATGTATGGATTAGTTTCAGGCAAGAAAATTTATCTAGTTTATGTTTTGTTGATACATTTTACAGTTGACTTTTTGGTGGTTTTGATCGCAAATCAAATTGGAAATATTATTTGGGCAGAGATATTTTTACTATTTATTGCATTGATTTCATTATACATAATTAGAGTTTTTAAACTGAAATTCTCTTTTTTGAATAAAGAAAAACAGATATTACAGTAGAAGTTCTATAAAGTTGTAAAAACGAGTAAAAATCTTTTAAAAGAAAGATAATTTTGCTTGCTTTTTTTTTGGGATATTATATAATATATAAGGTTGAAAAAAACTGAAAAGGAAAAACTTGACACACCTAGTCTAGTGGTGTATAATAATTACGCTTTAATTTGTTATTAATCCTTAGGTTGCCCAGCAACCTTATAAAAATGAGACAAACGCACCTCCCGGGTGTGTGGGTATGAAAGGAGGAATGTACATGCCAACTATAAACCAATTAATCAAAAAAGGTCGTCAATCAAAAACAAAGAAATCAAAGGCACCACAGTTGAATATTGGATACAACAGTTTACAGAAGAGATATACAGATATTAGTTCTCCACAAAAGCGTGGTGTTTGTGTCAGAGTTGCGACTATGACTCCTAAAAAACCAAACTCAGCTTTAAGAAAGTATGCTCGTGTCCGTTTATCAAACGGTGGTGAAGTTAACGCATATATCCCTGGTATTGGGCACTCATTACAGGAACATAGCGTTGTATTGATTCGTGGCGGACGTGTTAAAGACTTACCTGGTGTTCGTTATCACATAGTGAGAGGAACATTGGATACAACAGCTGTTGACAAAAGAATGCAAGGGCGTTCTAAGTACGGAGCAAAAAGACCGAAAAAGTAATTTTTTAAATATTTAATAAGAATTTTGAAAGGAGGAATTACTTATGCCTCGTAAAGGTAAAATTGTAAAAAGAGATGTCTTGCCGGATCCGATATATAACTCGAAGTTAGTTACAAAACTAATCAATAATATTATGTTAGATGGAAAAAAGAATCTTGCACAGAATTTATTGTATAATGCATTTAATCGTGTTCAAGAAATCACCGGAAAAAATCCTCTGGAAGTGTTTAATGAAGCGCTTAATAATATCATGCCAGTTTTAGAGGTAAGAAGCCGTCGTATCGGCGGACAGAACTACCAAGTTCCTAGTGAAGTAAGAGCGGATAGAAGAACTACTCTAGGGCTTAGATGGTTAGTACAATATTCTCGTTCTAGAAATGAAAGAACAATGGAAGAGAGATTGGCAAAAGAAATAATTGATGCAAGTAACAATACAGGTGCATCTGTTAAAAAGAGAGAAGATATGCATAGAATGGCAGAAGCAAATAAAGCTTTCGCTCATTATAGATTTTAGTTAAGGAAAGGAATTTAAGTTATGGCACGTGAATATAGTTTAGATAAAACACGTAATATCGGTATCATGGCTCATATTGATGCTGGTAAAACCACGACTACTGAAAGAGTTTTATTTCATACCGGAAGAATTCATAAAATGGGAGAAACCCATGATGGTGCTTCTCAAATGGATTGGATGGAACAAGAACAGGAACGTGGAATTACGATAACTGCTGCAGCTACTACAGCTTTCTGGAAAAATCATAGAGTAAATATCATCGATACCCCAGGACATGTGGATTTCACTGTGGAAGTGTCAAGATCATTACGTGTCTTAGATGGTGCTGTAACGGTATTAGATGCTCAAGCTGGAGTTGAACCACAGACAGAAACAGTTTGGCGTCAAGCTAATGAGTATAGAGTTCCAAGAATTGTGTTTGCGAATAAAATGGATAAGATTGGTGCGGATTTTGAAGCAACAATTGATTCAATCCATAAGCGTTTAGGCGAAAAGGCTGAAGCGATTCAATGGCCAATTGGAGCTGAAGATGAGTTTAGCGGCATAATTGATTTGGTTGAGATGAAGGCATATGATTTTGATGGTGAACCAGAAGAGAATTACAAAGAAATAGATATGCCAAAAAATCTATTAGAACTTGTTTTAAACAGAAGAAACAAATTGATTGAAACACTATGTGATTTTGATGAAGAATTGATGATGACCTTCCTTGAAGGTGAGGAAGTAAGTCCGGACATGTTAAAGCAAGCAATTAGAAAGGCTACCTTGACTGTTAAGTTCTTTCCAGTAATGTGTGGTTCTGCATTTAAAAACAAAGGAATTAAGTTTGTGATAGATGCAACAATTGACTATTTACCATCTCCAGTTGAGGTAATGCAGATAAAGGGTATTAACCGCAATGGGGATGAGGTTACTTTGGTTCATGATGACAACAAAGAGTTCGTAGCTTTAGCATTCAAAGTTATGACGGATCCCTTTGTTGGAAGAGTAACATTTTTTAGAGTTTACTCTGGAGTAGCTAAAAAAGGATCATATATAGTCAATACTTCAAAAGATAAAAAAGAGAGATTGGGCAGAATATTGCAGATGCATGCAAACAGTAGAACTGAAATTGATGAGGTCTATTCGGGAGATATCGCAGCTGCGGTAGGCTTGAAAGATACCATTACCGGAGATACTTTATGTTCTGAAAAAACTCATGTAATCTTAGAATCAATGAAATTCCCAGAACCAGTAATTTCAGTAGCTATTGAACCCAAGACAAAAAAAGATCAAGATAAAATGGGTATAGCTCTTCAAAAACTTAGTGAAGAAGATCCAACGTTTAGAACATATACAGACCAAGAAACAGGACAAACAATCATTTCTGGTATGGGAGAGTTACACTTAGAGATTATTGTTGATCGTATGAAAAGAGAGTTTAAAGTTGAGGCGTCAGTTGGAAATCCACAGGTTTCATATCGCGAAACAATTACTCAAGCAGCTGAATGCGAAGGTAAGTTTGTGAGACAGTCAGGTGGGAGAGGACAATATGGACATGTATTCGTTCGTTTTGAGCCTAATCCAGGAAAAGGCTATGAATTTGTAGATAAGATTGTTGGAGGAACAGTGCCTCGAGAATATATCAATGTTGTCGATAAAGGTATTCAAGAATCTTTACAGGGTGGCGTTATTGCAGGATATCCATTACTCGATTTGAAAGCTACACTTTTTGATGGTTCATATCATGAAGTCGACTCTTCTGAAATGGCATTCAAGATTGCAGCTTCAATGGCTTTAAAAAAAGCAAAAGATTTTTGTAAACCTACGCTTTTAGAGCCGATAATGAGTGTTGATGTAGTTACACCAGAGGATTATATCGGTAATGTGATCGGAGACTTGACATCCAGAAGAGGCAGAATTGAAGGGCAAGAAAAGCAAGGAAATGCGCAGAAGGTTTCTGCAAAAGTTCCTTTGTCAGAAATGTTCGGATATGCAACATCTTTGAGATCAAATAGCCAAGGAAGAGCTAATCATACTATGCAATTCTCACACTATGATAAGTGTCCAAAATCAATTGCTGAAGAAATAATTACTAAACGAAACAATTAAACTAATCAAAGGATTTAATTATTGCAATATTTTAGATATTGTTATAAAATAATATCGATAAACATATGCTATTAAGCGAAAAATTATAAAAAAGGAGAAAATATAAAAATGGCTAAAGCTAAATTTGAACGTACAAAACCACATGTTAATATTGGTACTATCGGTCATGTTGACCACGGAAAAACAACATTAACAGCGGCTATTACTGTCGTTTTATCAAGAAAAGGTTTGTCAGAAGTTAGAGACTATGCTTCAATTGACTCTGCTCCAGAAGAAAAAGCAAGAGGTATTACTATTAATACTGCTCATATTGAGTATTCAACTGAAAATCGTCACTATGCACATGTTGACTGCCCAGGACATGCTGACTATGTAAAAAATATGATTACTGGTGCTGCACAAATGGATGGTGCTATTTTGGTTGTTTCTGCAGCTGATGGCGCTATGCCTCAAACAAGAGAACACATCTTATTATCTCGTCAAGTTGGTGTTCCAAAAATTGTTGTATTCTTAAACAAAGCTGACATGGTTGATGATGAGGAATTAATCGAATTAGTTGATATGGAGATTCGTGAATTGCTCGAAGAATACGGTTTCCCAGGAGATGAAACTCCAATTATTGTTGGTTCTGCTTTAAAAGCTCTTGAAGGAGATGCTGAACAAGAAGAAAAAATCTTAGAATTAATGGCTGCTGTAGATGATTATATTCCTCTTCCTGAAAGAGCGGTTGATAAACCATTCTTGATGCCAATTGAAGACGTATTTACTATTACTGGTCGCGGAACAGTTGTTACTGGTAGAGTTGACCGTGGTCAAATCAAAGTTAATGAAAAGATTGAAATCATTGGTATTAGAGACACTAAAGAAGCTGTTGTAACTGGCGTAGAAATGTTCAGAAAATTATTGGATTATGCACAAGCAGGAGATAATGTAGGACTATTATTACGTGGTATCTCTAGAGATCAAGTTCAACGTGGACAAGTAATCGCTAAACCAAAAAGCGTTACTCCTCATACTAAGTTTACTGCACAAGTATACGTGTTGAGCCATGATGAAGGTGGACGTCACACTCCATTCTTCTCAAATTACCGTCCTCAATTTTATTTCCGTACAACTGATATCACAGGCGTTATTCAATTACCAAAAGGTGTTGAAATGGTTATGCCAGGGGATAACATTGAAATGGAAGTTGAATTGATTCATGCGATTGCATTAGAACAAGGAACTAAATTTTCAATTCGTGAAGGTGGACACACTGTAGGTGCTGGTTCAGTAGTTACAATCCTAGAGTAGTAAAAAACTATAAAGCATCCGTAAGGGTGCTTTTTTTTGTTTTCTTTGAAAGTTATGATTAATGTGTCATTTTACACTTAATCTGATTGTTATATCTTTTTCTAATAGTCAAATTATGGTATAATAGTCGAGAAGAAAAAAATAGAATATTTTTCAGTGGTAAGGAGAGAATATGAATAAGACAATATCTACCATCATGTTTTTAGGACTTGATATGATTAATAAAGCTAATTCAGGACATCCCGGAATTGTTTTAGGCGCAGCAAACACAGTTTATGAGTTGTATACCAAACATCTAATTGCCAATCCGGATAAACCGGATTGGTTTAATCGTGATCGATTCTTTTTAGCTGCAGGTCACGGAAGTGCTTTGCTTTATGCGCTATTGCATTTAGCTGGTTATGATTTAAAAATTAATGACTTAAAGGATTTTAGACAACTTAACAGCAAAACACCAGGTCACCCTGAGTATCGACATACTCCTGGTGTTGATTCAACAACAGGACCTTTGGGGCAGGGATTATCAATGGCAGTAGGTAATGCTTTGGCTGAAAGTTATTTGAGCGCTGTTTTTAACAAAGATGATTGCGAAGTTGTCAATCACTATACTTATGTTCTTTGTGGTGATGGTGATTTACAAGAAGGAATTAGCATGGAATCTATGGCTATTGCTGGACGATTAGGTTTGAGCAAGCTGATAGTGTTGTTTGACTCTAATGATATTCAATTAGACGGACCAATCAGTTTAGCAACTAGCGATGATATCAAGCAAAAGGTTTTATCAATGAATTGGAGTTATCAATTGATTGAGGAACCCAACGATTCTAAGAGTTTAAATAAAGCTATTGAAAAAGCTAAAATAAGCGATAAACCGAGTTTTATTGAGGTGAAAAGTATCATTGGTTATGGGTCTTCAAATGCGGGTAGTTCAAAAACTCATGGAAGCCCAATAGGAAAAGATGAAACAGACAGGATGAGGAAAGAATTTAACTATGAACATTCTGAGTTTGATGTCCCTCAATCAGCTTATCAAGATTTTTTAAATACTTTTGTATCTAGGGGTTTTGATAATTATCAAAAATGGGAAGTTAGACTAAAGGATTATCAAGAGAGATATCCAATCAATTATAAGGAGTTGATGGATATAATCAATGGAGACATAAATATTGACTTTGAAACGGTTATTCCTCAGGTTTTAGAAGCCAAAGAAGCAACAAGAGTTACAATCGGAAAAGTAATCGAAAAACTATCATCATATTCAAAAGCAATGATAGGTGGTTCAGCAGATTTAACTTCTTCCACTAAAGTTAAAGGCATCAATGGAGATTTTGATATTACTAACCGTTTGGGAAGAAATATTAATTTTGGTGTTAGAGAACATGCAATGGCAGGTTTAGTTAATGGTATGGCTTTACATAATTTAAAGGCTTTTTGTGGAGGGTTTTTAATCTTTTCAGATTATATGAAACCAGCCATGCGCATTAGTGCTTTAATGAAAGTTCCTAGCATATATATTTTTACTCATGATTCAATCGCAGTTGGAGAAGATGGACCAACACATGAACCAATCGAACAATTATCTATGTTTAGGGCGATGCCGGATATCAATGTTTTTAGACCAGCTAACGCTAACGAAGTTAGGCATGCTTTCAGATTTGCTCTTGAAAGCAAAAATCTTCCAAGTGTGCTAGTATTAACTAGGCAAAATGTTATAACAGATTATCAAATTAGTTATGAAGATTTTTGCAAGGGAGCTTTCATTGTAAAAGATGAAGTCAATTATGAAAAGATAATCATAGCTACTGGTTCAGAAGTAAATTTAGCTATAGAATCAGCAAAAGAATTAGCAACAAAGCATAATCTTAAAGTACGAGTTGTTTCTATGCCTTCGATGGAATTGTTTTTGAACCAAAGCCAAGAATTTCAACAAAGTATCCTGCCAGAGAATAAAGAAGTGATATGTGTAGAAATGGGTTCAAGACAACCTTGGTATCGATTTGGTAAAAAAGTCTATGGAATAGATGAGTTTGGAAGAAGTGGCAATGGACAAGATGTTATGGATTACTTTGGTTTTAATGTTAAAAATCTAGTAGAGTTTTGTTTGAAGTAATTACTGTGATAGGAGATACATATGATTATTGATTCTCATGTTCATCTAAATGATGAAGAACTATTTCCAAGAATAGAAGAAATTATTGAAAGAGCTAAAGATAATAATGTCAAGGCTTTTATCTGTATTGGCTATGACCGCGAATCATCTGAACTAGCACTTGATATAGCAACCATGTATGAGGAAGTTTATGCAGCAATTGGAATCCACCCGAGTGAAGCTAAGCATTACAAAGAATCTGATTTGGAATGGCTCGAGCAAAATCTTAAACACCCTAAAGTAAAAGCTTTGGGAGAAATGGGATTGGATTACTATTGGGATAAAAGTCAAGAAGTAAGACAAAAAGAGCTGTTTATTAAACAAATTCAATTGGCTAATAGATATAATCTTCCGATTGTTGTCCATATGAGAGATTCCTTGAATGACACATATGAAATTATTAAAGATTATAAAGACAAGAATATATTTGGAGTAATGCATTGTTATTCCGGTTCTTGGGAATTTGTTAAGAAATTCATCAACATTGGAATGTATATATCATTAGCAGGCCCAGTTACTTTTAAAAATGCTAGAGTGCCAAAGGAAATAGCTCAGAAAATCGATCTAAACTACCTCTTGGTAGAAACGGATTCACCGTACTTAGCACCAATGCCGCATCGCGGTAAAACAAATGAGTCCAAGAATTTAAAGTATATTATACGTGAAATCGCTAATTTACGTAATATTCCAGTTGTAGAAGTAGAGAATGCTACATTTAGGAATACCGTTAAACTTTTCGGTTTGAATGAAATTATTAAGGAGTGAATATGGGTTTAACTGCAGGGATAATCGGATTGCCTAATGTTGGTAAGACGACCCTTTTCAATGCAATAACAAAAGCTAAGGTTCAAGCGGGTAATTATCTTTTTTCAACTATAGAACCAAATATTGGGGTTGTTGATGTTCCCGATCAAAGAATTGAGGAATTGACTAGAATTTATAAGCCAAAAAAGACAATCTATACAACATTTGAGTTTAGAGATATCGCAGGACTTGTTAAGGGAGCATCTAAAGGGGAAGGTTTAGGAAATCAATTCTTGTCACACATCAGAACAACTGATGCGATAGTTCAAGTAATAAGATGCTTTGACGATGATAATGTTCTTCATGTTGATGGGTCTGTTGATCCGCTAAGAGATGTTGAAACCATCAGTATAGAATTGATTTTTGCAGACATGGAAGTAATCGAGAAAAGATTACCTAAAATTAAGAAGCAAGCTGAAAACAAAGCCAATACAGAAGCTTATGAAGAGTTTAGATTGCTATCAAGAATCTTGGAAAAACTTAAAGAAGGTGTTCCAATTAGAAGTATGGATTTGTCTGTTGACGATGTCAAAATGATCAGACATTTTTCGTTTTTAACATTGAAACCGATGGTTTATGTATGTAATATATCCGAGAGTGAAATTAACGATTTTGATAGTAATGGTTATGTAAAGATGGTTAAAGAACAAGCAAAAAAAGATAAAGCTGAAGTGATTGTTATCAGTGTTAGAATTGAATATGAACTTCAAGAACTAGATTATGAAGATAGAGAGATCTTTATGGAAGAATTGGGGATTACTAACTCAGGATTAGATTCTTTGATCAATGTCAGTTACCATATCTTAGGTTTAAAAACTTTCTTTACTGCAGGAGAAAAAGAAGTTAGAGCTTGGACTTTCAAGTCTGGGATGAAGGCTCCTGAATGCGCTGGAGTAATTCATAGTGATTTTGAGAAGGGATTCATCCGCGCTGAAACGATTAGTTATGATGACTTAATTAAAGCTGGAAGCGAGGCTAAAGCTAAAGAATTAGGGAAGTATCGACTAGAAGGAAAGGAATATGTAGCTAAAGATGGAGATGTCTTTCACTTTAGGTTCAATGTATGATAAAATCATAGATATGAAACTTTTAGAAGACTGTCTAAGGCTAGCTAAACTTACAGTTTTTGAACTTAAAAGAAAAAATCTTAAGATAGCATTTTCTGAATCGATTACAGGAGGTTTGCTAAGCGGGTTACTTACATCGATACCTGATGCTTCAACAGTTTTATCTGAAAGCTTCACAGTCTACTCAAATGATGCTAAAATAAAAATTTTAAAATGCAATTTAGAAACAATCAAACAATATACAGAGTATTCTAAAGAAACAATTATTGAGATGCTTCAAGGTTTGTCAAAAATCAGCCAAGCTGAAGTTTTGATGGCTATTTCGGGAGTTGCTGGGCCATCAAAACCTAATAACTTTGAAATTGGTGAAGTTTTTATTGGTATAAGATATCTTGGTAAGGATTATTTATACAGGAAAAATTTTAGTGGAGATAGAAATTTCATCAGACTTAAAGCAATAAAGTTTTGTTATGAAAAGATAATAGAAGTAATAAATCAATAGTTTCTTACTAAGAGAAAGGAATATCAAAATGAACTTGATGGAACTTACAAAAAAGCAGACGTTAGTGTTTTTTATTATGATTTATGGATTTGTGATTTTTATTGGAATCTTGGTAATGAATTATGGATATAGCATAGCCATGAATGTGTTGATTGTTGCATTACTAGCGGATATAATCATGACTTTAATTATTTTCTTTTTTTCTATAATTACTAAGAATGCGTCTTTATATGATCCTTACTGGAGTGTAATCCCAATTTTTATAGTATTTTATTGGATGATACTTTATCAAAGTTTTACTTTACCGGTTATAATGATGTTTATCGCATTGTTATTATGGAGCGCTAGATTGACCTTTAATTGGTGGAAGAATTGGCATGGATTTAGTTCGCAAGATTGGCGTTATGATTATCTTAAGCAAAGAGCTCCGAGAATATATTTAATAACTAATCTATTTGGAATTCATTTGTTTCCTACAATCATCGTTTTTTTGCAATTGATAAACTCTCATGAAATCATTGAAAAGAGCAGCTCAAATAACTCTATAAATGTTTTATTCATCTTTGGATTTGCGATATCTATTGTTTCGGTGATTATCCAGCATTTTGCTGATAAGCAAATGTATGAATTTAGAAAGGGTAATCAAAGTAAAAACTCATGTATCGATAATGGTCTTTGGAAGTATAGTAGACACCCAAATTATCTCGGAGAACTCGGTTTATGGTTAGGGGTATACATTATGTATTTATCCACTGTCAACAGAGTTAACTTAAATATTGTTTATCCGATTCTTATGGTAGGTCTTTTCTTGTTTATCAGCATTCCGATGATGGAGAAAAAACTAATGAAAAGACCAGACTACAAAGAATATAAAAATAAGGTATCAATGCTTTTACCTTATCGAAAAAACTCTCAATGAAGTATCACAATTCAATCATTGACATAATTGGTTTTATAAGATATAATTTTCAAGAAGAAAGGTATATAATATTTGTATATTATATTATTTAGGATGGTGTGCAATGAAGAATATCAAGAAGATTTTTATATTGATTACGTTTGTTTTATTAGTAGGAGCTTTGGGGGCTTGTAGTTCAATTAACAAAGTTTCAAGGAATTTTACAAACGCGGGTTATAGTTTATATGAATACAATTTTAGAGGTGGCTCAATAATGTTTTCTGTAGTTGATGATGTTGTTGATGATTTGAATATTACCGTTCCACCACAAACAAATGTAACGACTACTACCACTGCTCCAATAATTACTGAAGAGACTACAAGTGGAACAAACACAACTGCAACAACAGTTACTCAAACAGTTAATATCCTAGCATCTTTAGTTGGTTTTAGAGCATATGCTTTCTCGAATGGACTAGATAAAGTAGTAATCGTAATCGAGTTTCAATCAGAGGATTATATGAATGAAGTTTTAGAGACAAGTCTGTCTTTACAAGCGCTACTAGAAGGTTTAGATCCTGCTGACTATATAAATGGTAATTGTATCATGATAGCTGATGAGAGTTATTATGAAGAAGCTGTAGACATTTTCCAAGGAAGATATATTCCACAGTCAACGACTACTACAACCACAGAGACTACTTCAGAAACCACTGATACAACAGTTGAATAAAACCACCTGAAAAGGTGTTTTTTTTCTCTTGATTTCGTCATTAAGAAAAACGAAATCAAGAGCCTTTTTTCCTAGACAAAGAATTTCAATTGTGTTATAATACATCGTTGTGATTTATCACCTTGCTGCAAGAGCAGCCAATAGACCAAAAGGAGGTATAATATGAAAAGATATGAGATAATGTACATCATTCGTCCAAATCTTGAGGAACAAAATAGAAAAGATTTAATTAAATCATTTAGTGAAATCTTTACAAGTAACGGTTCTAAAGATTTGAAAGTAATTGAGTGGGGCATCAAAGATCTAGCATACGAAATTGCTGATTTTACAAAAGGCTATTATGTGATTATTGACGTAGTAGCTTCAAAAGAAGCAGTTTCTGAGATTGATCGTGTCATGAAAATTAAAGAAGATGTCATCCGTCATATAGTCATTGCTAGAGACGAAGCATAAGTAGGAGGTTTTTTATGTTTAATAAAGTTGTTCTTGTAGGTCGTCTAACTAAAGACCCTGAGCTTAGATATACAAGCAACAATACTGCTGTATGTTCTTTCACTTTAGCAGTGAATCGTCCGTTTCAGTCCAGTGTCAATGACAAAAATGCAGATTTTTTCAACTGTACAGCTTGGAGAAAACAAGCTGAAAATATTGCAAAATACGTCACAAAGGGATCGATGATTGCTTTGGATGGCCGTTTGCAAAATCGTGATTATATGGATGAAAAAATCAATGCAAGAAGATATGTTACTGAAATAGTTGCTGATTCAGTCGTATTTTTGGACACAAAGTCACAAAGCGATGATTCTCCTGATGTGAAAGATAAAGAAGATGAAATTGATAACTTCAACAATGTTGAAGATGATTTACCATTTTAAAAAGGAGGATTGAACAATGGCAAAGGTTGGCTTTAAATCAAATCGTAGAAGAAACCGTAAAAGATGCTATTTTACTGAAAATAAGATTAAATATATAGATTTCAAAGATTTTGAATTACTTAAGAGATTTATATCTGAAAGAGGTAAAATACTTCCAAGAAGAGTTACTGGTACTAATGCATACTATCAGAAACACTTAGCTACAGCGATTAAAAGAGCTAGATTCATGGCGCTTTTACCGTATGTAAAAGAGTAAAAATTACTTTGCACCTATTCGTAGGTGCTTTTTTTTGGGAAGGATTTATTCTATTTTTTTAGAACGAAGAACTCTTGTATATCCATCAATAAAAGAGGAGTTATGATAACATTTGCTCTTAATAAACAGCTAGGTACTCATCAAATACGATTTAAGGATTATCAAGTTTTCTTTTTAATGGCTTTATGGTATAATTACATATTATGAAAATCTAGCGAGGCTGATTATGAGTAAAGCAAAAAAGACACAGTATATTATCATTTCTATAGTGTTTTTATTAATGATAATTTTAGGTTTAATTGTTGTCAAACCCTACCTAGACTTGGAGTACTTTATTTTCTATAATGTATTGTTGTTGTTAGCATTGCTTTGGTATGGGTTCAATCATTTTGTAACCAAAGCTAAGAAGCAAAGGATCCAAGAGTTAGAAAAGAGAATTAAAGAAATTAATTTGACTCAAAAGAAGAAGATGAATAGCGAGGATATAGCTCTTAACTATTTACCTGTTGGTATTATGATATATGACGATGATTACAACATCGATTATGCTAACCCATTTGCCAAGGAGTTCTTTTCAAATGTTCTTGTTGATAGAAGTTTAGGAGTTATTAATAAAGATCTCTATGAAAATGTATCTAAAAGGATTGGTAAGTTTAATATCATTGCATTTGATAAGATTTATGATGTTATTCACTATCCCAAAAACAACACAATCTACTTGTTTGAAGTAACTGAAAGGGAAACTATTAAAAAGAAATATTATGATAGATTGAGTGTTATAGGTGTAATTAGCTTGGATAACTTCGCCGAAGCAACCTCTAATATGGACTATCAAGTCAAAGCAAATATTCAGGGGTTGTTGTTATCAGCTTTAAATAATTGGTGTTCTGAACACGAGATATATTTTGTCAATTTAAGAGCAGAAAAATCTGTGATTTTCATGAGCAGAAATAAACTTGATGAGCTAATGAAAGATGAGTTTAAAATCTTGAATATCATAAGCAATATTGCTAACGATAATGATGTAAGGGTAACGATGTCGATTGGATTAGCCTCTTATGAAGCAGCTCTATCCGATTTGGGAGAAGCTGCAGAAGAAGCTTTGAAACTAGCAATCGATAGAGGTGGAGATCAGGCGGTAGTAAACCTTAAGAATCAACCGATAAAATTCTATGGTGGAAAAACAAATACAGTCGAAAAAAGATCAAAGATTACAGCAAAAGTCAACTCAAGAGCATTAGAGGATTTCTTTAAAGAAAGAAAGCAAATATTTATAATGCCACATGCAAACACTGATATCGATGCTTTAGGAGCTGCTATAGGAATATTAGAGATGGCATTGACTAAAAATAAAAAAGTATCAATAATTCTTGATTTTGATAGTATTGACCAAACAACTCAAAAACTAATTAATATGTTGAATAGAGAATACATTAAGTTGCTCGATTATCTAATTGAACCAGATGATGTTATGGAGTTGATAAATCAGGATTCTTTACTTGTTTTGGTAGATCATCATTCTCCCACTCAGTCAAGTGTTCCTGCTTTAGTTGAAAAAACCAAACACATTATTGTTATCGACCATCATCGCAGAATAGATAACACGATTACAAATCTGCTAATGAACTATGTCGAACCATATGCTTCCTCATCAGTAGAGTTGGTCACAGAATTGATTGATTTTTACAGAGAAGATGTTAAAATAGATCCTTTTGAAGCTACGATTATGTTGGCAGGCATGATGATTGATACTAATAATTTTTCTTACCATACTGGGGCAAGAACTTTTGAAGCAGCAGCTAAATTGAGATTGTTCGGAGCTGACCCTTCTAAGGCCAGACTTATTCTAAGAGAATCATTAGATGATATTAAGACTAAATCCAATCTTGTTAATCGTGCTAGAATAGTAAACAATCATTTTGCGATAACAGTTTTGGAGAATGAAGATAAAACAGATCGAGTTCAGCTAGCAAAAACAGCTGATGAACTATTAGAAATAGATAATATTATAGCAGCTTTTGCTGTTGCAAATATCAACCAAGAAACTGTAGCAGTTTCAGCTAGAAGTATTAATAATTATAATGTACAAGTAATTATGGAGAAATTTGGAGGTGGTGGTCACTTGAATACTGCTGCCGCTCAAATCAAGAATTCAACACCTGAGGCTATAGCAAAACAAATTGAAGAAATAGTACTCACTAATTTCAAGGAGGATACAACTATGAAATTGATCTTATTAAAAGACGTTAAAGGAAAAGGGAAAAAGGGAGAAGTAATCGAGGTAGCTACTGGATATGGTAATTATCTTTTGGCATCTAAAACAGCAATTGCAGCAAACAGTGCAAATATAAAAGCGTTGAATGAAGAAATAGAGAAGAAAAAGCAAGAGGCTGATAAAGAGTATCAAAAAGCTTTGGAGTTGAAACAAGAGATAGAAAAAAGTCCAATTAAACTTTTTGTAAAAATTGGTGAATCAGGAAAATTATTTGGATCAATTAATTCAAAACAGATTGCAGATGAATTCAAAAAATCATATAATTTAATAGTAGATAAAAGAAAGATTGAATTAGAAGACAATATCAACTCATTAGGTAAATACGAGATTGATATCAAACTACACAAGGATGTTCTGGCAAAAATTAATATCCAGGTACTTGAGCAAGAATAGAGGTAAGATATGGAATCAGTGCTTTACAGTCTTGAGGCAGAAGAATCTGTTTTAGGTTCGGTATTCTTTAATAATTACGAGATTAATGTTATTGCAGATAAGTTATTAGTAGAGGATTTCTATAGCCCAAATAACCAAACTATTTACAAGGCAATGCTTGCCTTGTTTAAGAATGAAAATGCTATTGATACCATTACAGTTTGTAATTACCTTGAAAACATCAATCAACTAGAAAAGATTGGTGGTCGTGATGTAGTTATAAATCTATCTACAGTAGTACCATCAACTGCAAATTTGCCTGAGTATATAAATATTGTTAAAGATAAATCAGTTTTAAGGAGACTTCAAGAAAAATTTAGTGATTTGTTGAATAAATCGAAGAGTATAGAAGACGCTCCACACTTTATCGATCAGGTGGAAAAAGAGATTTTCGAGATTACTAAAAACAGAAGAACTTCTGATTTCATCAATGTAGCTGAGATAGCAGATGATACTTTAAATAAACTTGCAAAGAGAGAGCAAGTTATTAATAATGTTACTGGCCTTGATACAAGGTATAAAGCTTTAAATACTTATACATTAGGGTTGCAGCCTTCAGATTTGTTAATAGTAGCAGCAAGGCCTGGTGTCGGTAAAACTGCTTTTGCATTAAATTTAGCATTAAATATCGGTACACTTGAAGAAAATCCACATATTGCTTTTTTCTCGTTGGAAATGGGAGTTGAACAATTATTGATGAGACTTTTAAGCGCTCAATCAACAATCCCTAATACAAAATTGAGAAAAGCTGAACTTTCTTCAGCGGATTGGGAAAAATTACAAACCGCAGTAAACCATTTGAAAGGAACGAATATTTACTTTGATGATTCTGGAACTGTTGAAGTAATGGATTTACGTTCTAAATGTAGAAAACTAAAGCAAAATAATAAGTTAGATTTGGTGATTGTTGATTACTTGCAACTTCTCAGCGGTTCACCTAATAATCGAGCAAATAGGGTACAAGAGGTTTCTGAAATTTCAAGGGTTTTAAAAGAGACTGCTAGAGAATTGAAAGTACCAGTTGTCGCTTTATCTCAGCTTTCAAGAAATATTGAGCAAAGAAAAGGCGATGACAAGAAACCAAAAATGTCTGACTTGAGAGAATCTGGTTCAATTGAACAAGATGCTGATATCATCATTTTCTTGTATGAGAAAGAGATTGAACAGGAAGATACAATTAGACGGAATGTGACAGAGTTTGTAGTCGCTAAAAACCGCCATGGACAACCAGGAGAGTTTTCTTTGTTATTTAATAAAGAAACCTCTAAATTCAATTCCTACAAACGTGAGGAATATAGCTAAGAAGGGATAATATGTTAAGGGATAGATTAGAACAAATTGAAAACAGATATGTGGAAATCGGAGATCTAATGTCTACTCCTGAGGTTGCTACAGATATTAAAAAGGTAACTGAGTATGCCAAAGAGTATGCAAAATTGGAAAAGATTGTTTTGAAATACCGGGAGTATAAAGGTTTGCTTGATTCTCTCGATGAACTTAAAGAAATGGCGAAAGATAAAGATAGCGAAATCAAAGAAATGGCATTGAATGAGTTAGAGTATGCTCAGGGAAAGTTAATTACTTTAGAAGAAGAGTTGGAACTGATGTTGATTCCAAAAGACCCAAATGATGAAAAGAATGTTATTGTTGAGATTAGAGGAGCTGCTGGAGGAGATGAAGCAAATATCTTTGCAGGAGATTTGTTTAGAATGTACTCAAAATACGCAGAAGCAATGAGTTGGAAAATAGAAGTGCTTTATGCTGAAACAAAAGAAGCTGGTGGATTTTCACAGATTGAGTTTATCGTTACAGGAGAAAGCGTTTATTCTTATATGAAATATGAGTCAGGTGTTCATAGAGTACAAAGAGTACCTCAGACTGAATCATCTGGAAGAATTCATACCTCAACAGCAACAGTAATTGTTTTACCAGAAGCTGAAGAAATTGATTTTGATCTTGATATGGATGAGGTTAGAGTAGACACATATTGCTCAAGCGGTCCAGGAGGACAATCAGTAAATACCACTAAATCAGCTGTTAGAGTAACCCATGTTCCAACTAATACTGTCGCTCAATGTCAAGATGGAAAAAGTCAACATGAGAATAAAGCATCAGCTTTGAGAATATTAAGAGCTAGACTTTATGATAAAATTGTTCAGGAAAAACTTGAAAAAGAAGGCGAAGAACGTAAGTCTAAAATCGGAACAGGTGATCGTTCAGAAAAAATTAGAACATATAATTATCCACAAAACCGAGTAACTGATCATCGCATTAACTTGACAATCCAACAATTAGACAGAATTATCGATGGAAGGCTTGAAAGTGTGATTGAAGCATTAATAGCTGAAGAGCAAAAAAGGAAATTGGCCAAAGAGTAATGGCGACATATAGAGAAATTCATCACGAAGCGAAAAAAATGGCAAGAAAAAAAGGAAAAGAAGTATCGGGAGTTGATCTTCTTTTACTTCATTTCTCAGGTTTGAATGCCACCGAGCTTTACTTAAGATATGAGGATGATTTCGAGATAAATGCACTGACTGATTTTTATAGTGGGTTAGAACAATATTTAAATCATAATAAACCAATCCAGCAGATCATCGGATATGTTTATTTCTATGGATATCAATTCTTAGTAAAAAATACAGCTTTAATACCAAGGTTTGAAACTGAGGAATTGGTTGCTAATCTTTTGAGTCTTTATGATGAGTATTTTAATGGTAAGGATGTTGAGGTATTAGATATTGGAACGGGTAGTGGTTGTTTGGCTATCGCACTAGCTAAAGAAGAGAGTAAAATGATTTTAACCGCTACCGATATCAGTTATGAAGCATTAACTTTAGCTAAAGAAAACGCAAGCAACCTTAATGCTAAAGTCAATTTTTATCAAGGGGATTTATTTGAGCCTGTTCAAGGTAAGAGATATGATATTCTTGTATCGAATCCACCTTATATTCCAAACAATGAAGAAGTAGATCCTTTGATATATGATAACGAACCACATCTCGCCTTGTTTGGTGGAGAGGATGGACTAGATTTTTATCGAAGAATCTTAAAAGAAAGCAAGCATTATCTAAAAGATCAAGCAATAATCGCTTTTGAACATGGTTTTGATAAAAAAATAGAAATTCATCAAATCGCAAAACTTTATTTTCCTGATGCTTATGTTTTTACTTTACAAGATATGCAAAAGAAAGATAGAATGACATTTATAATAATTGGGTTTTAAAAGCAAGAAGAATCTCTTGCTTTTTTAATAATATATAAATATTATTACGAAAAAAATCACAAATTTATCAAGAGAAATTAGTTTTAAAAAGGTTGACAATTAGAAAATATGGCGTATATTATATAAGAGCGAGGTGTAATATGGCAAAAAAAGTTGTAATTGTTGAATCTCCCTCTAAGTCAAAAACAATATCACAGTATCTAGGAAATGATTATATAGTAAAATCTAGTGTTGGACATATACGTGATTTAGCTACTAGTGGTAAGGGAGGATTAGGTATAGATATCGATAATGGTTTTAAACCTGATTATCGTGTTTTGCCAAACAAAACAAAAGTTGTAAATGAACTAAATAAAGCAATCAAAGATGCTAATGAAATATATCTAGCCACCGACCCCGATCGGGAAGGTGAAGCAATCTCATGGCATCTTTTCGACACGCTTAAAATAGATGACAAACTAGTCAAACGCGTCGAGTTTAATGAGATAACTAAATCAGCAGTTCAAAATGCATTTTTGAATCCGCGCTCAATCAATGATGATTTAGTGTCTTCTCAAGAAACTAGAAGGATGCTAGATCGAATAATTGGTTTTAAACTATCGATGTTGTTGAAGTCAAAAATTAAGTCTCAATCAGCTGGTAGAGTGCAATCAGCCGCATTGAAGTTAATCGTAAATCGAGAAAAAGAGGTTGAAGCTTTTATACCTGAAGAGTATTATGAGATCTATGCTGTTTTCAAAGGTATTGAAGCGATGCTTTATGAATTTGCAGGAGAAAAAGCTAAGATTAATAGCGATTTATCAGCACAGAGCATTCTTGATAGTTTAGATGAGTTTTTTACTGTATTGGAAAACTCAACCAAAGAGACGAGTTCAAATCCTAAACCAGCTTTAATAACCTCAAGCCTTCAACAATTGGCTTCATCAAACTACGGATTTACATCTACAAAAACCATGTCAATTGCTCAAAAATTATATGAGGGTATAGAGTTAGGTGATGAAACAATTGGGTTGATTACATATATGCGTAGTGATTCTACAAGACTTTCTGAATCTTTTGTTAATGAAACAAGAGATTATATTAAGAAGAACTATGGTGTTTCATATTTGGGATATTATCGAAAACCCAAGAATAGCGATACTTCTCAAGATGCTCATGAAGCAATTAGACCAACGAGTATCAATAGAACACCTGAGTCCATAAAGAAATATTTGAATCCCCAAGAGTTTAAAATCTATCAATTGATTTATATTAAAGCTTTAGCTTCTTTGATGAGTCAATCAAAGAATAATTTAACAACTTTACTTGTGAAGAATAATCAAGCAGTCTTCAAGGTAACTAGTTCTAAACAAACCTTTGATGGATATTTGAAAGTCTCTGCAAAGATTGAAGGAAACGGAAAGAAAGAATATGATTTATCTAGTTTTCAGGTTAATGACTTATTGAAAGCAGATGAAGTCTATAAGTTACAGTTATTTACACAGCCTCCTGCTAGATTTACTGAAGCTAAATTGATAAAAGAAATGGAAGATTTAGGTATTGGTAGACCCTCGACATATGCATCTACTGTATCAACACTTATCAAGAGAAAGTATGTTGAAGTCAAGGAGAAGAAGTTTATTCCAACAGAACAAGGTTCATTAACCATCGAGAAGTTAGATGAGTTCTTTGAAGAGTTTGTTAGTGCTGATTATTCTAAGCAGATGGAAGAGATATTGGATGATATTGCAAAAGGAGAAGCTTTACAATTAGAAGTTTTAAAAGATTTTTATAGTTATTTCATGCCTTTAGTTGAAAACGCAAAAGCGAATATGGAAAAACTTGCACCTGAAGAGACCGGTGAATTATGTCCTAAATGTAATTCTCCAATGGTTTTTAAAATTAGCAAATATGGGAAGTTTGAAGCTTGCAGCAACTATCCAACATGTAAATATATAAAAACTGAGAAAAAAGATCGACCAGAAGTTTTCAACACTGATGTTAATTGTCCTGAATGCAATAAAGGGACATTAGTTGTTAGAACCGCAAAAAAAGGAAAGAATAAAGGTAATGAATTTTTAGCATGTTCTCGTTTTCCAAAATGCAAATATATATCGCCTTTGAAAATTGTCAAAGTTGAATGTCCAGATTGCGAGAATGTTGTAGTTAAGGATTTAGAGGGAAATGTATTTTGTATTGATGGAGACAAATGTAATCATAAGCATTGATTTTTTCACAAAAACATCATTTGATTTTGATGCTTTGTTATGTTAGTATAGGCTTACAACTACTTAGTAGTTGATTTCCCTTAAGTGTTATTAAACACTTACCCTTCCTAGATTCGCCTCGCTTTTGGTGGGGCGAATTTTTAATATATTCTTTTTTATAAAAAAACCGATAATATGATATAATACTTATAGATTTTTTAGGTGGTGAATATATGGGACTATTCTCAAAAATATTTTCGAACAAAGAAAAAAGAAAAAAAGCAGAAAAATATAAGATCGGGATGATGAAGACAAGAAATTCTGCTTTGTCTTCTTTAAAGGATATATTGGAAAAATCTAAGCAGATTGATGAAGACTTGTATTTAAAACTCGAAGAAATCTTTATTATGGCCGACATTGGGGTTGATACAGTTGTTGAGTTTATCGAGAACATTCGCGAAGTTGTTAAGAAAGAAAAAATTAGTAAGCCAATCGAGTTAGAAAACATCATTGTTGATCAAATGTTTGAACTCTATCTAAAAGATGAAATCATTAATACCAACATCAAGTACAATAAGGATGGGCTAACAGTTATTATGTTTGTAGGAGTCAATGGTACTGGCAAAACAACTTCTATAGGCAAACTGGCTTACAAGATAAAACAAGAGGGAAAAACTGTGATGATGGCAGCTGGAGATACCTTTAGAGCTGGGGCAATTAACCAGTTAAAAGTTTTTGGTGAACGAGTAGGCTGTGAAGTAGTTTCTAAAGAAGAAAGAAGTGATCCCTCAAGTGTTATTTTTGATGCAATTAGACAAGCTAAGACTAAAAAAATTGATGTGTTATTGATAGATACAGCAGGCAGATTGCAAAATAAAAAGAATCTAATGATGGAACTTGACAAGATTAATAGAGTTATTAAAAGAGAAACTAATAATCAGTTTTTTGAAACATATCTGGTTATTGATGCAACAACGGGACAAAATGGGTTATCACAAGCTCAGATTTTCTCTGAAGTAACAGAGATTACTGGAATAGTATTGACTAAACTAGATGGTACTGCTAAAGGTGGTATTGTTTTGGCAATCAGAAATAAACTTTCAATACCAATAAGTTTTGTGGGTCTAGGAGAAAAACTTGAGGATCTAGACTATTTTGATATTGAAGATTATATCTATGGATTGTTTTCTGATTTTTTTGAGTAGGTGAAAGTATGGGTTATTCGGTAGAAGAAATTATTAGATTCAATGATTTGTTTGATCTGTATCAAGAGCTTTTGACAGAAAAACAGAGAATCTATTTTCGTTATTACTTTTCAGACAATTACTCTTTGTCTGAAATCAGTGAAATTCTTGGTGTTAGCAGGAATGCAGTTTTTTTACAGATAAAGAATGTAATCAAGAATATTGAAGAGTTTGAAGAAAAACTAAGATTACTAGAATTAAACAAGAATATTGAAGGACTGATTATAGAACTTAGAAAGAATGATAAGTTAGAACAAACAATTAAAGATTTGATAAATAAGATAGAAAAGGTGAAATAATAAATGGCTTTTGAGAATTTAACCAGTCGCTTTCAGATGGCTTTAAGAAGAATATCTGGTAAAGCGAGATTAACTGAAAATGATATTGATCAAATGATGAGAGAAGTAAGGCTTTCATTACTTGAGGCTGATGTTAACTATAAAGTAGTTAAGGAATTTACTGATGAAGTTAAAAAACTTGCATATGGAGAGAAAATCCTCAAAGGCTTGAATCCAGGCCAGCAAGTCGTCAAGATTGTTAATGATGAGTTAACAAAACTGATGGGTGAAAGTACTAGCGAGTTGAATCTTAAAAATGATATCACTATTATTTTAATGGTCGGTCTTCAAGGAGCAGGTAAAACAACAACAGCAGCTAAACTAGCAAATTTAGTAAGAAAAACTCATAACAAAAAGCCGCTTTTAGTTGCGGCTGATATCTATCGTCCTGCAGCAATCGAACAACTTGAAACAGTTGGAAAACAACTTGAGATTGATGTGTTTTCAATGGGGCAAATTGAGCCGGAGAAAATTGTAAAAAAAGCACTTGAACACGCTAAAGATAATGAGTTTGATTTAGTTATCATTGATACAGCTGGTAGATTGCATATTGATGATGAAATGATGGATGAAATTAAAAACATTGAAAGAATAACTAGACCACACGAAGTGCTATTGACAGTTGATGCTATGACAGGACAAGATGCAGTAAATGTTGCTAAGACTTTCAATGAGGCTTTATCATTAACAGGCTGTATCTTGACAAAATTGGATGGAGATACTAGAGGTGGAGCAGCACTTTCGATTAGAAGAGTTGCGGAAGTGCCAATTAAATTTGCTGGAACCGGAGAAAAGCTGAATGAGATTGAAGTTTTTCATCCAGAAAGAATGGCTTCAAGAATTCTTGGGATGGGTGATGTAGTAAGTTTGATTGAGAAGGCTACTGAAGAGATTGATGAAGCAGAAGCCATGAGTATGATGGAAAAAATGATGAGCGGAAATTTCAATTACAATGATTTGCTCAAACAGATGAAAATGATAAAAAGAATGGGAAAATTTTCAGGAATTCTAAAAATGTTACCAGGAATGAGCCAAATGGCAGATGTCGATAAAGTAGATGATAAACAACTTGTATATATCGAGGCAATCATCTCTTCTATGACAAAAGAAGAAAGAAAGAATCCTGATCTTATCAATAAGTCTTCATCAAGAAGAAATCGGATAGCTAGAGGTTCTGGAAGAAATACTACAGAAGTAAATAGACTGGTTTCAATGTTGGAAAAACAACAAAAAATGATGCAAAGAATGTCAGGAATGAACCCTAAAGCAATGGGACAGATGACTGAAAACATCTCACAAGGTAATTTTCAGCCTAAACTGAGTAGGGCTGAAAGAAGAAGAAAAAATAAAAAGTAGGCGTTTTTCGGCCTACTTTATTAGTATTGAACATCTAAAAGGTCAGAAAGAAATCGATAAACTGCATTTTCTTTAGCAGTATGTTCTAAAACTAAATCAGCAACTTTGATTAAATCTGGATGAGCATTACGAACACAGACACCTAATTTCGCATATTCGAGCATTTCGATATCATTGTGACCATCTCCAATTGCGATAATTCTTTCTTGAGGTATTTCTAAGTGTTTTGCAACTAATTCTATCGCTTTACCTTTATTAGATTTAGGAGAGAATACTTCAATAATCGAATCAAACTCTCCGGATAAATCCCAAATTCTAGATAATACTCGACCTTTAAAAGTTTTATCAATATATTCTTTGATAATCTTTCCTCTTCCTTGCTTACCGATAATGATTGCGCCATTTGGATCAAACTCAAGTGTTTCTTTAAAATCACCGATAGCTAGTTTAGTTGAGCCTTTAACATGCAATAGAGGTTCAATTTCTTTTTCTTCTTTATAAAGATAAATAGCGTCCTTGACTTCACAAAAACAGTTGCGAATATGTTCGTAATTGTGCTTAAAGATATCAAAAATGTCTTCTTTTCTTACGGTGTGATTTACTCTTTTAAAGTTTTGATCTTTTGGATGGGTGATTAAACCACCGTTGTAATTTATGATGGGTGTATCTAAATCAAACCTTTGATAGACAAAGTAAGAACTGCGATAAGGTCTTCCAGTAGCTATTACAATTTTATGACCGATATTTTGAATTGCTTTCATAAAATCACAAAGTGATTCTGAAAGCGAATCAAAATCGTAGAGAATTGTACCGTCTAAATCCAAAGCGATTAAATATTTATCCATAAGATATCTCCATTTTAGTTTTATAATATATAATTATCTCATAGGCTTTAATATTATGCAAATTATTATATGCGTTGATTAATAATTGATTATAAGATATAATTTACTTGATAAAGGTGGCGAGCAAATGACAGGTTTTATTGATGTTTTAAGTGATTATACAATATTTGCATTTGTTTCATTTAGAGATGTAACAAATTTTTTACTCGGTATAATTACCGGGTTTATCTTGCTTTCTTTATTTTTAACTTATATCTTTACCACGTCTCAAAAGAAGAAACAGAAAAAAAGGATTCTTAAAACACTTCCACCTCTTGAGAACAAAGAAATTTATGAGATGATCGAGACAAAACAAAATCAAATGATTGAGACAGTTAAACTTACTGATGGAGCATATTTTAGAGTAGCAATCGACCTTAGCTATGAGTTATCAGAAGAGATTGCTAGATATTATTATCCCAAGGCAAAATATCCAATGTATGAAATAAGCATTGATGAACTTCTTGAACTGAATTACTATATTACCAAGAGAGTAGAGTCTTTAGTCGGAGGAAAGATTTTAAGGCATTTCAAAAACTATAAGATTTCGACAATAATTGATATTCTAAACAAGAAAAAAGCAATTGACAACTCAAAACTTATGCAGTTAAATCGCAAATTGAAAATCAGCAAGGTTTTTTCTATGGGAAAAGCTGTTTTGAATTATGCAAATCCGATATATTGGTTCAGAAAGCTAGCGATTAAACCATCAACAGTTCTTGTTACTAAAGAAATTTGTAAGTTTATCATCTCAATAGTAGGTGAAGAAACTAATAAAGTATATAGTAAATCAGTATTTGCACATGATGATACTGAATTGGAGAATGCTGAAAAGATTTTTGATAATCTAGTTGAGACAGAGGAGGATTAATATGTTCTTTAGAAAAAGAGATAAAATAGAAAGAATCGTTCCTAAAAAAACTAGAACTCCAGATAATCATCCTTTCTTTATACCAGAAATTAAAACCTATGAAGACAAGAGAAAACTTGATAAAGGTTTTATTACTCCTTTTGGTTATACCGATCGTCATGATAGTACTATACCTAACGATCGTAAGGGTTCAGGAGATATCGATAAGCGTTATGATATATTTAGGAAGAACAAAAAACTTACTAAAGCCGAAGCTCAAAAACGCTTCGGTAACTCTTACTATGAGTTTATTTCCGTAGATAACAATGTAAGGAAAAAAGTCTATTCTGAAGAAGGATACACCTATGAGGATTTACAAAAACAAACAGAGAAAAAACCTCAGATCGATTCAAAAGCTATTATTGATGAACATCGCGAGATAGAAACTGTAGCAGTAGATGAGTTCTTTGAAAAAGCAAAAAAATATAATGATGATCAGCCTGTTAAAGTCGAAGACGAAGTTCTAAAAGATTTGGTTGATAAAAATAGTGAAGTGTTGATAAAACCTGAAGAAGATAATGCTCAGGATATAATATTTAAAGAAGATGAAACAACAGATTTAGTTGAAGAAATTAGTTTTACAGATGACTTCATATATGAAGAATACAAAAAAGAAAAGCAAGAAAGACCTAAAATAAAAAGTGAAAATGTTGATTTAAAACAATACAAGTTACCTCCAATTAGCTTATTTAAAAAAAGCGAATCAAAACTTGAGGGTGAACCTGTTTGGGTTAAAGAAAACATCGATGTAATCAATGAAACTCTCCTGTCTTTTTCAATTGATGGTCATGTATCAAACTATACAATGGGTCCAACAGTAACAAGATATGAAATATCTTTAGCTTCAGGAGTTCCGACAAAGAAAATAACTTCAATTTCAGATAACATTCAGATGAGTTTATCGGCTATTTCAATTAGAATTGAAGCGCCAATCCCTGGAAAAAACACAGTTGGAATTGAAGTTCCTAATCGCATTAGAGAATCTGTTTTCTTCGGTGATATTATTGATAATCCTAAGTTTTTAAAGACCGAGGATCCATTGCTTTTAGCAATCGGACTAGATATCGATGCTTTGCCAGTTTATACTTCAATTGAATCAATGCCTCATGGGTTAGTAGCGGGTTCAACTCAATCAGGTAAGTCTGTTTGTATCGCTTCAATTATAACTTCCTTGATTGTTAGAAACCGTCCTGATGAGGTTAAGTTGATGTTAATAGACCCAAAGAAAGTCGATTTACAACAATTTTCTGATTTGCCACATTTGGTTACTCCAATTATTGATGAAACTCAAGTAGCAATAGAAGCTCTTAAGTGGATGGTAAAAGAAATGGAGAGCAGATATGATACATTGAAACGCTTTAAAGCTGTTAATGTTACTGACTATTATAAGCGAAGAAGTGATTTACCACACTTTATAGCTATGCCACGAATCATCGTAATAGTGGAAGAAGCGTCAGATTTATTACTTAGTGGTGGTTCTGAGATAGAAGATTCAATTTTGAAGTTGACTCAAAAATCAAGAGCTGTTGGTATTCATATTCTCCTAGCTACACAAAGACCTTCGGCTGATATTTTGAAAGGTGCAATTAAAGCGAATATTCCGACAAGATTTGCGTTTAGGGTCCCATCGTCAACTGACTCATCAGTTGTCTTAGATATGACTGGAGCTGAAAAACTCCTTGGAAAAGGAGATATGCTTTTCTCCGAAAATGGTATGGCTAGAAGACTTCAGGGCGCTTATCTATTCCCTGAAGAAATAGAGAGTGTAACCGAATATATTAAGGAACAAAAAGAGCCAGATTATCAATTCAGTCATGAGTCTTTGGTTTTGCAAATGCAAACAGGAGAGGATTTAGACCAAATCGATGAATTGTTTAGAGATGTCGCTACTTATGTAGTTGAAGAAGGCAAGTGTTCCTTGAATAAAATAACTCAAGTATTTGGAATTGGTTTTAACCGAGCAACACAAATTGTTAATTCTTTGGAGAGATTTAGAATAGTTTCTGAGAATGTTGGAACTAAACCAAGGACAGTTTTGGTTGAGTATGGAGATTTGAGCAGAATATTTGAAGGGCTTGATCAATAATGACAATAAATGAAGAAGATATTATGGAAGAAGAAATAATAGTTGATAAAAAACTGATGAATAGGTCATTGCTTATGATCATCAGTTTTTTCTTGTTTTTGATATTTGATATTGTTTTGTTCAGTTTATTCCAAAGCAATGAATTATTTATGTTTAATCTAGGACGTTCTCAACAAAACATTCCAAATCCATTGGTATCACAAGTCTTTTCTACTGTGTTTTATATTATAATAATATTAGCAACTGTTGTTTATTTAATCTTTTTAATCAGTTATATAAAAAAGACTTATAATCTTGATTATAATGGATATAAAAAAATCTTTAACTTTGCGGATTTTTTCTCTGTAGTACCAATTTTTTTGTTTATAATTATGATTATAAACGGATTGTTCTTTTCCTTGGCTCAAGTGGATGGAGAATCAATGGAACCAACTTTTTGCCCTCATGATACAGTAATAATTAATTACCAAAGCAGCATTGAAAGAAATGATATTCTTATCGTCAAGAATAATGACTCCTTTTTAATAAAAAGAGTTGTAGGTGTTCCAGGAGATACAATAAAAATCGATAGTGAAGGTATAGAAATAAATGGAGTTTTAATTGAAACTTACCTATTAAGCAATACGGTTATCTATGATATGGTTATACCTGAGGGATATTATTATGTTCTAGGAGATAACCGTGAACATTCACTGGATTCAAGGTTCTTTGGGATGGTTGATGACAAGGATATTCTTGGCGAAGTGGTATGGAAGTTGACAGAAGGTAATTGTGAATAGGGTGTGATTTATTTGAAACAGATTCAATGGTTCCCTGGCCATATGGCTAAAGCTAGAAGGCAAATCGAAGAAAAACTAGGTGTCATTGACATTGTTTTTGAGTTGTTAGACGCTAGAATTCCTCTTAGTTCAGGCAATCCAATGATGCAAGATATCATCGGTAATAAACCGAGAATTGTTCTGTTGAATAAGGCAGATTTGGCTGATCCACTCATAACAGACCAATGGGTGGATTATTTTCTTAATAAAGGTGTTTTAGCCTTGAAAATAGATTCTCTAAAGGACAATTTACAGGATTTAATATATCGCAAATCGAAAGAAATATTAGAAGAAAAAATCAAGAAAGGTATCGATAAAGGTCTATCAAACCGTCCGATAAAAGGGATGGTTTTAGGAATTCCTAATGTAGGTAAGTCACAATTCATTAACAATTTAGCAAAAAAAGTTAAAGTCAAGGTAGGAAATAAGCCTGGTGTGACAAAAATGCAGAGCTTTATCAATGTTGGGGAGAATCTTAGAGTATTTGATAATCCAGGAGTACTTTGGCCTAAGTTTGAAGATAAAGATGTGGGGTTTAGGTTAGCTTTGTTGGGGTCGATAAAAGATAGTTTATTACCAATTGACGAAATATGTTTGTATGGTCTTGATTACTTAAAAAAATACTATCCAGAGAAACTTGAAAATCGATATGGTATTAATCTTAAAGAACATGATGATAATATTAGTTTGATAGAAGCTATAGGATTTAAAAGAGGATGTTTAATGGCTAAGGGTGAAATTGACTATGATAGAGTTTTTACTCTATTTTTGCATGATATTAGAAACAAAGGTCTAGGAAGAATCAGTTTAGAGAGAGTTGATATTGATGTATGAATTTGAAGAAGAAACAAGAACACAAGGTTATGAGATAATTTGTGGAGTTGATGAAGTTGGGAGAGGGCCTTTGGCTGGAGGTGTTCTAGCAGCAGCGGTAATTTTAGATAAAGATAAGATTATTGTTGGATTGAATGATAGCAAGAAGTTGACCCATAATCAAAGAGTCTTTTTATCAAAAGAAATAAAAGATAAAGCTTTGGCTTATGCTTATGGATATGTTAATCAAAACGTGATTGATTCGATTAATATTTATCAAGCCTCAAAACTAGCAATGATAAGAGCAATCAAGGCTTTAAAGATTAAACCCGATTATATTTTATCTGATGCTATGCCTTTAGCTGAGTTGTCAATCGATTTTCAAGCGATAATCAAGGGTGATAGCCAAAGCGCTTCAATAGCAGCAGCCTCTATTATTGCCAAGGTAAAAAGAGATGAGATAATGGAGAAATTTTCTTTTATTTATCCTGGATATGGGTTTGAAAAGCATAAAGGTTATCCTACTAAACAACATTTGGAGGTTCTAAAAACCAAAGGGCCATCGATTATACATAGAAAGAGTTATAAACCTGTTAGTGATGCGCTAAATAAGCAACTTGATATGGGGGATTATCTATGAAATGTAGAGCAGTTTTGTTTGATTTAGATGGCACTTTGCTAGATACGATTGAAGATATAAAGATGACTATGAATCAAGCATTGAAAAAAAATGGTTTTGAGACTTTTTCAGTTCAAGATTATAAGCAGTTTGTCGGGAAAGGTGTTGACTTGCTGATAAGGAAAGTTATGGAAGTTTTGGCCGTTGATAAATCGATGTTTGATGTTTTGAAACGGGATTATTTTGAAATCTATAAATCTCAATCAAAAGTAAATACGAAGATTTATCAAGGAATAAAAGAATTGCTTTATGAATTGAAAAAAATGGGTATTTCAGTCAATGTTTTGTCTAACAAACCTCATTTACAAACTATCGATGTAATCGATTATTATTTTGAGTCATCTGTTTTTGATGTAGTTTATGGTAAGAAAGAGAATTATTTACCTAAACCAGCACCTGATTTAGCTTTAAATTTAATTGAGAGAATTAATGTCTTACCTGAAGAGACAATTTATGTTGGTGATACCTCTGTGGATATTTTAACAGCAAAAAATGCAGGATTTAAGAGTATAGGTGTTTTGTGGGGTTTTAGAGATAGATTAGAACTATTAGAAGCAAAAAGTGATTTTATAGTTGATAAACCAGAACAGATATTAGAAATTATCAAAAGTATTAATTTGATATAAAGTATTTCCTTTTTTAAAAGTAATCATTAAAGACCTCACATGTAGGGTTTTTAAATACTTTGTTTTTTCTCCATTATATTTCACAAATGAGTATATATAATCTCTTATATCGATATAAGATTTCAATATAGTTATATAAGAAAATATAATTGTAATTGAGGTTCAAATTTGCTATAATTGTTATGATATATTAACAGAGAGGGATGATGCATTTGAAGATTGCCATTGGAGCGGATCATGCAGGCTATGAATATAAGGAACTAATCATTGAATATTTGAAAGATAATTCACATCAAGTTGAAGACTTGGGTACTTATGATGAAGAAGCAGCGGATTATGCAGATTATGCATATAAGGTTGCTGTTGAGGTTAAAGAAGCGAGGGTTGATTTTGGAATTTTGATCTGTGGCACTGGGATTGGAATGAGCATGGCAGCTAACAAAGTCAAGGGAATTAGAGCTGCAGTTGTTTCATCTAAATTCACTGCAGAAGCATCAAAGAATCATAATCATGCCAATATTATTGCTTTAGGTTCACGTGTTAATACGATTGAAGAAGTATATGAGTTTATAGAAATATTTATGAAAACAGAAATGTCGAAAGAGCAAAGACATATAAACCGTGTGAAAAAAATCCAAAAATGCGAGGAATCAAATGAGTAAAGTTGTCGTTTTCAATCACCCTTTAATCCAGCATAAGTTATCTATTATCAGAAACAAAGATACCGATACTAAAACATTTAGAGAAAATGTTAATGAAATTGGCTCTTTGGTAACTTATGAAGTCACGAGGGATTTGGAAACTAAAGAAGTTGAGATTGAAACACCGATAGCTAAAACCAAAGCTTTGGTTTTAGCAAAAGATGTTGTAATAATTCCGATTTTAAGAGCGGGATTAGGTATGGTAGATGGGATTCAAAATGTCATACCAACTGCTAAAATCGGACATATTGGACTTTATCGTGATGAAGAGACATTAATGCCACATGAGTATTACTTGAAATTTCCAAAGGAAATAGTAAATGCTACTGTTTTGGTAGTAGATCCGATGTTAGCTACTGGGGGAAGTGCTGTAGCGGCAATAAATCAAGTAAAGAAGACAGGTGCTAAAGATATCAGATTTGTTGGATTGGTAGGTTGCCCTGAAGGAATAAAAGTTTTACAAGATGCTCACCCTGATGTAGATATTTATATGGTTTCAATCGATCCAGTACTTAATGAAGTGGGATATATTGTTCCTGGATTAGGTGATTGTGGAGATAGATTGTTTGGTACAAAGTAGTTATGAAAAAAGATGATACATCGGGTCTTTTTGTTTTTAATATGATTGTTCATTTTTTTATTGAAACTTTTGTTTCAATGGCTTTAGGATACTATCTGGGAAAATTTCTTGATAGTATTATTTTTCCGCAGAAGCAAATTTTAGTTTATATTTTTATAATTTTTGGTATATTTGCTGCTTTGGCTAATCTTACCAAGAAGGTTTTAAGAATAAGCAAAGGAGACGAAGATGAAAAAGATAAATCTGATTGAACGAGTTTTTTTATTTTCTTGGCCTTATGCTTTTTTGTTCTCTTTGATTGTTTATTTGATAACCAAGAATTTTGATTTCGTTTTGAGTTTCATTTTGGGTGTAGCTAGCTCTTTATTGATGAATTCATTGAATTATCGGATTATGAAAAATCTCTATGCAAATAATCCTAATTTGATTAAATCAAGACAGATATACATTTATTTGGTTAAGTTTATTTTTTTCGGGCTTATCTTATATATAACTTATAATTCTGAGGCTTGGAATGTTTATTATACATTTGTTGGTTTGCTGACCTACAGGATTGTATCGATTCCGGTTATTTTATTTTCTTCAGATAAGGGAGTTGATGATAGTGATTAATTTTACTCTTTTTGAAAAGCTTTCACCGCAGGTTAGATCATCTCTAATTATAATTGGGTTTCTTGCAATAGTGTTTATTGTGGTTGGTATCAAGGTGAAGAAATTGGATCCATTAAAAACTCCAAAAGGGTTTATATTGTTTTGTATTATTTTTGTTGAGGCTTTTAATAATTTTGTACAGGAGTATATAGCTGGAAAGAGATTTAAGTTTTTTGCTCCTTATCTGTTTACAATAATCGTTTTCTTAGCTTTTGCTAATACAGTGTCATTGTTTGGGTTGACGCCACCTTTATCTAATTTGGGAATAGCTCTTTCTTTTACTGTGATGACGTTTTTTATTATCAAAGTTGCTGAGTTCAAGTATTTGGGGCTCATTAAAAAAATCGATGGATTATTGGGGTATGTCAAGCCAATGGCTGTGATTATGCTACCGATTAATTTAATTGGAGAAGTATCTACTCCACTTAGTATGGGTTTGCGTTTATTTGTAAACTTGATGAGTGGATTGGTAATTGCAGCAATGGTTTATGCTGCCTTGCCATGGTTTTTAGGGATTTTTTCTGGAGTTATCTTACATGCAATTTTTGATATCTTTTTTGGATTAATTCAAGCATTTGTATTTTTTATGTTGACAACCATTAATATTTCAATGGTTACAGAAGAATAATATTATAATTTGGGAGGATTTATTATGTTAGAAACAATGTTTGCTTCAATCATCCGATTTGCTACAGTGTACAATGAGCATTTCAGTTCAGGAATGGCTTATCTAGGTGCAGGAATCGCTGTAGTTGCTGGTTTAGGACCTGGTATTGGTCAAGGATTTGCTGCTGGTAAAGCTGCTGAGGCTGTAGGACGTCAACCTGAAGCTCAACGAAAGATTTTAATTACGACAATGCTAACTCAAGCGGTTGCTGAAACAACGGGTCTTTATGCGCTTTTAGTAGCGATTCTTTTGATTGGAAAATAATAGTATTATTTGATAAGGAGGGCAATTATGCCTTTATTTGACAGAATGATGGAAGCTGTCAATCGAGCAATCGAAACAGCTTTGGGAGTAAACCTTTTGGATATGCTGATTCAAATAGGAGCTACTCTTATTTTAGTTCTAATAGTAAAACATTTCTTTTGGGGTAAAATCACTGATTTCTTAGAAAAAAGAAAAGCGATTATGGATGAGGAGATCCTCTTAACTAAAGCAGCTAATGATGAGGCAAAGAGATTGAAGGATCAACGCGAATCTGAGTATCAAGAACTTAAGAATAAAACAAAATCTTATCTTGATGATGCAAGAGAAAAAGCAGATCAAGAACGTTTGAGAGTTCTTGAACAAACCAAAAAGAATGCAGAAGAATTAATAATCAGAACTAAAAAAGAAATCGAAGCTGAGAAGAATAAAGCTAGAATGACTTTAGAAAAAGAAGTTGTTGAAATGGCTACGCTTATGGCAGAGAAGATATTGGTTAAAGAAATAGATAAAGAAAAATATCAGGATTTGTTGGTAGATGAATTGGAGAGAAGTGAAAAATCATGACCGGGATAGAGAAACAATATGCTCGTGCTGTTTTTTCGCTGGCTTTAAAAAGAAGAGAAGAAAAAGAGTTCTTTGAAGATCTAAAGGGTTTTTTAGAAGGATTAGATGAAACTTCTTGGAAGTTTTTTCTTCATCCTAAACTTAGTAAAACCAATAAACATGAGGTTTTTGATAAAGTAGTTACTAGTAAACTTTTGAGAAATTTTCTTAAAGTTTTAATTGACAATGATAGATTTTTTCTGCTAGAAAGCATAAGTTTAGCTTATTATGATTTGCTGAATGAACTGTTTGAAGTAGTTGATGTTTTTGTTTATTCTAAAACACCTTTGACAAGTTCAAACTTGGACAGAATTAGCGAAAACTTAAGTCATAAGTTAAATAAGAAAGTCGTTATAAAAGAGCTTATTGATGAGACTATAGTTGGTGGCATGAGAATAGAGTATCAGGGTATGGTTATTGATCAGACAATAAACTCATCCTTAGAAAATATAAAAGCATCATTGATTGGAGGAAACTGATATGAAACTCGACCCTTTAGAAATCAGTTCTTTGCTTAAGGAACAAATAAAGAAGTATGAGTTAGAGATTAAAACCGAGAATGTAGGCTCGGTTATTTCTGTAGGCGATGGAATTGCTTTAGTATACGGAATTGATAAAGCTATGAGTGGAGAATTATTGGTTTTTCCCAACGGAGTCTATGGAATGGTTCAAAATTTGGAGAAAAACCATGTAGGAGCAATCTTGTTGAATGATTCTACTTTGGTACAAGAAGGAATGGAAGTTAAGGCAACAGGAAAAATCTTGGAAATAGGAGTAGGTGAGGAATTAATTGGAAGAGTAATCAATCCATTAGGACAACCCTTGGATGGATTGGGAAAGATTGAAACCAAGAAAACTCGTCCGATTGAGAGGAAAGCTACTGGGGTTATTGATCGCCAATCGGTAAACCAACCTATGGAAACAGGTATCAAAGTTTTAGATGCTTTAGTTCCAATTGGTCGCGGGCAAAGAGAATTGATTATCGGAGATAGACAAACGGGAAAAACTTCGATTGCAGTTGATACGATAATCAATCAAAAAGATAAAGATGTTATCTGTATCTATGTAGCGATAGGGCAAAAACAATCAACAGTTTTGAATGTCTACGAAACATTGAAGCGTTTTGGAGCGATGGACTATTCGATTATTGTTGCTGCTAGTGCTTCAGATCCTGCGCCGCTTTTATATCTCGCTCCTTATTCTGGTGTATCGATAGCAGAAGAGTTTATGTTTGATAAAAAGCATGTATTGATTATCTATGATGATTTGACAAAACATGCGATTGCATATCGTGAGTTATCTTTATTGCTAAGAAGACCACCAGGTCGAGAAGCTTTTCCAGGGGATGTTTTTTATCTTCATTCGAGATTACTAGAAAGAGCAGCTAAACTTAGTGATGCACTTGGTGGGGGTTCGATTACTGCTTTACCAATAATTGAAACTCAAGAAGGTGATATCTCAGCATACATCCCAACAAATGTTATCTCTATTACTGATGGACAGATTTTCTTGCAGTCACAACTTTTCTATTCAGGAATTAGACCAGCGATTAATGCCGGACTTTCTGTTTCTCGTGTTGGAGGAGCAGCTCAACACAAAGCAATAAAAAAAGTTTCAGGAACTCTGAGACTTGATTTGGCTAGTTATAGAGAGTTGGAGGCCTTTACACAGTTTGGTTCAGATCTTGATGATGCTACAAAAGCTAAACTTGATCGTGGAGAAAGAACGGTTGAGATTCTTAAACAAGGTCTTCATGAAACCATGCCTTTTGAACTACAGGCAATCAGTATATTTGCTCTTTCCAAAGGTTTCTTAGACCAGATTAAGATTCAGGATGTTAAGCGTTTTGAGAATGATTTACATCAGTTTTTCTTAACAGATAAGGAAGCTAGCAAATTGTTAAATCAAATCAAAGAAACTAAAGATTTGCCGGATATAGATAAATTATCACAGGAAATCGATAGATTTCTTACAGATTTCATGTAGTTTGTGAGGTGAGATAATATGGCCTCTTTAAGAGACATAAAGAAAAAAATTGAAGCAACTAGAAAAACCGCTCAAATTACTAAAGCTATGAATATGGTTTCCGCATCTAAATTGAGAAAAGTAGAGAGACAATATCGTTCTTTTCAGCCGATTAAAGCTAAGGTAAAGCAGTTGTTAGAACATGTCATTTCATCTGAGCCTGAAACAATGCATCCTTTACTTGAAAAAAGAGAAGTTAAAAGAGTAGGGTACATCATTGTTTCAAGTGATAGAGGTTTAGCTGGACCATATAATTCACAGATACTTAAGTATTTTGATAGTTTGGTCAAGAATAAAAATCCAGAAGAGTATATTGTAGGGACAATTGGTTATAAGGCTTATAGTTATTGTAAGCGGAAGAAATATCCTCTTTTGAACACTGAATCAATTAATTCAAGAGATGATCTAAAATTTATTGATTTTCAAGCGATGTCACGAGCATTTATTAAACTTTATCTTAATCATGGGATTGATTCAATAGTAATGATTTATTCTTCATATATCAATACTTTAACACAAAGAGTTACACAGGAAGTTTTATTGCCTATTTCAGATTTGATAAAAAGCAAAAGACAATTCTCTGATTATATTTTTGAACCAAGTACAAAGGAAGTTATTGAGCAGTTGTTGCCGATTTTTCTAGAAAACACTTTATATGGTATTATTCTGGACGCTAAAACAGCTGAGCATGCGTCAAGAATGACAGCTATGAAGAATGCTACAGACAATGCCAAAGAAATAATCCGCAAACAGAATTTAGTATATAACCGTGCAAGACAAGCACAGATTACGATTGAGCTTACCGATATTATTGGTGGAGCCAATGCAGTTAATTAGGAGGGAATATGCCTAATACAGGAAGAATAATCCAAGTAATGGGTCCGGTAGTTGATGTATTATTTACTGAAAACATGCCAAAAATAAATAATGCTCTTGAAGTCAAGGTCAAGGCTTCAAAAAACAATGGGGTTGAAATAAACCTCACTTTAGAAGTGTCTTTGTTTTTGGGTGGTGGAGTATTAAGAACCATCGCAATGGATTCGACTGATGGATTGGTTAGAGGGATGAGCGTAATTGATACTGGAAAAGCAATAGCTGTTCCAGTAGGTAAGGTTACTTTAGGTCGAATTTTTAATGTTTTGGGAAAACCGATTGATGGAAAACCTTTAGAAGGCGAGTTTTTAACCTCAGAAATACATAAGCCATCACCAAAATTAGAGGACTTGAATGCTGAAACAGAAATTTTGGAAACAGGGATAAAGGTAGTGGATTTATTAGCTCCCTATATAAAAGGGGGGAAGATTGGATTATTTGGAGGAGCTGGAGTTGGTAAGACTGTGCTTATTCAAGAACTTATCAACAATGTTGCTCAAGAGCATGGTGGAATTAGTGTTTTTGCCGGAGTTGGAGAAAGAACTAGAGAAGGTAACGATTTATATCATGAGATGACTGAATCGGGTGTTATTAAGAAAACAGCGATGGTTTTTGGCCAGATGAATGAACCGCCAGGAGCAAGAATGAGAGTAGGTTTATCAGGCTTGACTATGGCTGAGCATTTCCGTGATGAAGAACATCAAGATGTATTGTTGTTTATTGATAACATCTTCCGTTTCACTCAAGCTGGTTCTGAAGTTTCAGCTCTTTTGGGACGTATGCCTTCAGCAGTTGGGTATCAACCGACTTTAGCTACAGATATGGGGTTGTTGCAAGAAAGGATTACATCTACAAAAAATGGATCGATTACTTCAATTCAAGCTGTATATGTTCCTGCAGATGATTATACCGATCCAGCCCCAGCTACAACGTTTACTCATCTAGATGCTACAACCAATCTTTCGAGAAAGATTTCTGAAGAAGGAATCTATCCAGCCGTTGATCCTTTGGCCTCGACATCGAGAGCTTTGACTCCTGAAATTGTTGGTGAAGAGCATTATCAAGTAGCAAGAGAAGTGCAAAGAACATTACAGAGGTATAATGATTTATTAGATATTATTGCTATTTTGGGTATGGATGAGTTGAGTGAAGATGATAAACTGATTGTTCATCGTGCAAGAAGAATAAGACTCTTTTTATCACAAAACTTTCATGTAGCAGAACAATTCACGGGGCAAAAAGGTAGTTTTGTTAAAGTAAAAGATACTATCAAAGGCTTTAAGGAGTTGTTATCTGGTAAATATGACCATCTTCCGGAGGATGCTTTTAGATTAGTAGGTAGTATTGAAGAAGCGATTAAAAAATCAGAAAGTATGAAATAGAGGGATTTTTATGAAAATATCTGTAGTTACCCCAGATGGACAACTTTATAATGAAACAGTAAGTTCGGTTATTGTATCGAGTTCAAACAATGGTGACTATGAGATGCTTCATGATCATTTGCCAATAATTTCTACCATTGATACTGGATATATCAAATTAGTACAAGGCGATTTGGTTTATTTTGTAGTTGTGATTAACGGTGTAGTTGAGAATCATCAAAATGAAATTACAGTTATAGCTCAAGATGCTTTTATTGGTGATTCTAAAGATTCTGCGATGGATAATTTGATGACGATAAGAAAAAATAGGTTGGAAGAAAATCGTGAACGTAATTTAGAATTAGCAAAAGCAGAACAAGAGTTGATGAAACAAATCAAAAATACAGGAGCTGGGAAGTTATAAAGGGGAATTAAAATGCGAAATAGAGGCTTTGAAGTTGTTAGTAAATATAAGAATTTAGATATTGTTCTACCAGAGCGTAAAACTAAGGGTAGTGCTGGGTATGATTTGTCATGTGCGATAGATTTAATCATTAAATCAAAAACAATAGAATTTGTTCCGACTGGTCTAAAAGCTTATATGCAAAGTGATGAGGTTTTACAAGTTTTTCCAAGAAGTTCATTGTCTTTTAAAAAGCATCTTGTCAAACTCAATTCGGTTGGTATTATAGATTCAGATTATTATAATAATCCAGATAACGAAGGTGAGATAATGTTAATCTTATATAATTTCGGTGAACAGGATGTATTGATAAGTAAAGGCGAAAGAGTTGCTCAAGGTGTTTTCAGCAAATATCTAACAGTTGATGGTGAAAATAACAATATTAAACGCTTGGGAGGTTTTGGTTCTACTGGGAACTAAAACCTTTTTTTTGATTCTTGCTAAAAGATAGAATGATTAAAATCAATAGTTTAGAAAATTTATGAGATATTTAGCTATTGAGAATTCTTGATATTAATTTAGATTGTAGGGTATTAAAAAGATGCATTGTTAAGTATATTAAGACAAGATTATTGAGTCTTTTAGGGTAAGAAATATTAAGCTGCTTTTATAGGTTTTAGAAGTTTATATTTAACTTTTTGGCTAGTTTAAACAAAAGATATGATAACTAAAACAAAAAGCCAAATATAAATGATAAACAGCAGCTTTGATGATAAATATTACTTGATTTATTACTTAAAATTTGATAAAATACAAGAGCCGTAAAAAATACACACACTTATGAGTCTGAACTCGTGAGCCCGTTGGGTGGGTTAAGATGTTGATTAAGTGGAGGCGAAAATCAAAAAGGAGGAAAAAAATGGGAGTTATTTCAATGAAAGCTCTGCTTGAAGCAGGGGTGCATTTCGGTCATCAAACAAGAAGATGGAATCCTAAGATGGATAGATATATCTATACATCAAGAAACGGGATTCATATTATCGATTTGCAAAAAACAAGTGATTGCATCGATGCAGCTTATAAAGCTTTATTCGACATTGCGTCAGAAGGTGGAAGAGTAATCTTCGTAGGAACAAAAAAACAGTCTCAAGAACCAGTAAAAGAAGCTGCGGAAAGATCTGGACAGTATTATGTAAATCAAAGATGGTTAGGTGGAACTCTAACGAATTTCAAAACCATTAAGCGTTCAATTAAGAAATTGCATGATTTATATAAAATGGAAGAAGATGGAACGTTTGATGTTTTGCCAAAGAAGGAAGTTATTATTCTTAGAAAAGAAATGGCAAAACTAGAGAAGTTCTTAGGTGGAATCAAAGAAATGCGTAAGGTTCCAGAAGCAATGTTTATCATCGATCCTCGCAAGGAAAGAAATGCAATCTTAGAAGCTAAGAAATTGGGAATTCCAGTGTTTGGAATCATTGATACAAACTGTGATCCAGATGAGGTTGATTTTATCATTCCTGCTAATGATGACGCCTTGCGTTCAGTAAGGTTGATTGTCAACAAGATGGCTGATGCAGTTATTGAGGCAAATGGTGGGGCTGGACTTAACGATGAAGATGTTGATGATGAAGATAATGTAGATGCAGATGACGATGAAAATGTAGTTGATGAAGAAGTTGAAGAAAAACCAGTTAAAAAGGTTTCTAAACCAGTAGTAGTTAAAGTAACTGCTCAGGTTCCTAAGCCTGAGAGAAAACCAGTTGAACAAGCTGTTGAAAAACCAGTAGAGAAGAAAATTTCACAACCAGTTGAACAAGCTGTTGAAAAACCAGCAGAGAAGATAATTTCACAACCCATTGAGCCAGTTGTTGAAAAACAAGAAGAAGTTGTGGTTCAAGAAACAAGTGTTCAAGAACCAAAACTTTCTCAAGAAGAGTTGGAATCAAAAACTGTAGCTGACTTAAGAGATTTAGCGAAAAGTTTAGATTTAACTGGTTATTCTAGTTTGAGAAAAGCTGAATTAATCGATTTAATAAAAACAGCACTTTAATAATTCGGGAGCACATTTTTCTGCTCCCTTTTTAAAGAGTGAAAGATATTGTCAAGGATTAAAAAGTATGGTATATTAATAATGGTAAAACAGGAGGAAAACAATGGATATAAGTGCTAAATTAGTAAAGGAATTAAGAGATAAAACTGGAGCTGGATTAATGGATTGCAAGAAAGCTTTGGTAGAAAATAATGGCGATTTAGATCTCTCAGTTGATTGGTTGAGAGAAAAAGGTATAGCAAAAGCTCAAAAAAAAGCTTCTAGAATAGCTGCTGAAGGAGCTTGTGAAGTTAGAGTTGAAGGAAACAATGCAGTTATTTTCGAATTGAATTGCGAAACTGATTTTGTTGCTAAAAACGAAAAATTTCAAACTATAGTTGATGTTATAGCAAAAGCTTTGCTTGAAAAACTTCCAGCTGATGAAAACAGCGCTCTAAATGTAGAAGTTGAAGGTAAAAGTTTAAGTGATTTTCTTTTAGAGAAAGTATCAACTATCGGAGAAAATCTTTCATTTAGAAGATATGAACTAATTGAAAAGAGTGATGAACAAGTATTTGGCTCATACATTCATATGGGCGGAAAAATTGCTTCTTTATCAGTGCTTAAGAGTGATAAAGCTGACGTTGCTAAAGATATCGCAATGCATGTAGCTGCATCAAGTCCTAGATATATTTCTAGAGCAGAAATCACTCAAGATTTTATCGATCATGAGTTAGAAGTTTTGACAAGAGAAGCAATGAATGAGAATGCTGAATCTGATAAACCAAAACCAGAGAACATTATTCAAAAAATGGTTGAAGGACGCTTAAACAAGAATCTTAAAGATATCTGTTTGTTAAATCAACCTTACATCAAAAACCCAGATGAAACAGTTGAACAATATGTTATTTCAAAGGGCGCATCAATCGCTTTGTTTAGACGTTTGGCTGTTGGTGAAGGCGTTGAGAAAAAAGAAGAGAATTTTGCTGACGAAGTAATGAAACAAGTCGGGTAATTAAAGGACAAATTTTTGTCCTTTTTTTAAAAAATAGGAGGGGAATATGACGAAAAAAAGAGTTATGATCAAACTTAGTGGTGAAGCACTTGCTGGAGAAATTGGTGTTGGTGTTGATCCTTTGACAGTTAAGTCAATCGCAAAAGAAATCAAGGAAGCTTATGATTTGGGAACTTGTGAAATTGGTATTATTGTCGGTGGGGGAAATATTTTTAGAGGAAAACTAGCTGAAGATATGGGAATCGAACGATCAAGTGCTGATTACATGGGAATGATTGGAACGATTGTAAATGCTTTGGCATTACAAAATTCTCTTGAAGCCATGGGAGTTGAAACAAGAGTTATGTCTTCGATAAACATTCCAGAAGTTGCTGAACCATATATTCGGAGAAAAGCACTTTCGCATTTTGAGAAAGAACGAATAGTTATTTTCGGTGGCGGAACCGGAAACCCATATTTCTCAACTGATACTACAGCTGCTTTAAGAGCTGCTGAACTTGGAGCATCTATTGTCTATATGGCAAAAAATGGCACCGATGGAGTCTATGATAAAGATCCAAGGAAGTTTCAAGATTCGATAAAGTTTGCTAGGTTGACACATCAGGATATTTTAAGGAAAAGTTTGAGTGTTATGGATTCAACTGCTGCAGCTTTATGTCATGACAACAATATTGACTTATATGTTTTTGATATGAATGTCCCAGGGAATATAAAAAGAGCAATCCTTGGTGAAGATATAGGGACTTTAATAATAAACGAGAAGGGAGAATAACCTATGCCAGAAGAAATTTTATTAGAAGCAGAAGAAAAGATGGAGCATACTATCGAAGCTTTACACCGTGAGTTTTCGACTGTTAGAAGTGGAAGAGCGAATCCGAAAATGTTAGAGAGGATTCATGTTAGTTATTATGGGGTTGATACACCTATCAACCAGGTGGCTTCAATTTCAGTTCCTGAAGGTAATCAAATTTATATCAAACCTTATGATAAATCTTTGGTTGCTGGAATTGAGAAAGCAATATTTGCCGCTAATATTGGAGTTACACCATCAAATGATGGTAATGGTATAAGAATTGTCTTGCCACCGATGACTGAAGAAAACCGAAGAAATTCTGTAAAAGCAATTCACAAAATGGCAGAAGATGGAAAAGTTGCAATTAGGAATATTAGAAGAGATGCTATCAGTACTTATAAGAAAATGGAAAAAGACTCTGAAATAACTGAAGATGATTTGAAGTATTATCAAGATGAGATGCAAAAGCTTACAGATAAGTTTACCGATAGAATCGATGCGTATTTCAAAGAAAAAGAAAAGGATATCATGTCCATATAAAAAGCTTGTAGTAATCAAATTTTGATTACTACAATTTTTTTACAAATAATAGATAAGAGCATTATAAGATAATAAAGTTTATCTTATATAGCAAGAAGCAACCTTGTTTTTGCTTTGAAAATCCCAAAGGTCATATGTTTCTTTGAATAAGTATAGATTTCTTTAGTAATACTGATAGGTAATAATTGAACGAATAAAAATCATAGAATAATCACAATAAATGTAGTATAATCATATGAGAAAGAAAGGTTTGATACTTATGAAGATTATCAAGAGTAAGAGTTTAAGAATCCCTAAGCATATAGCAATAATTCTAGATGGAAATGGCAGATGGGCGAAAAGAAGACATATGCCAAGAACAGTTGGACATCAAGCTGGTGTTGAAAATATTAGAAAAATTGCTTTAGCAGCTTCTGAGATGGGAGTCTTGGCTTTAAGTGTCTATGCCTTTTCTACAGAGAATTGGTCAAGACCTAAAGAAGAAGTAGATTTTTTGATGAAATTGCCAAAAGAATTTGAGAAAAAGTTTAAAGATGATTTTGAGAAGCATGATATTAGAGTAATGTTTTCAGGAAGAAAAACTCATTTATCAAATGATAACTTAGAGATTCTTGAGAGAATAACTAAAAATACTATAAACAGACAAGGTTTGGTTTTAAATATTTGTTTTGACTATGGTTCGCAAACTGAGATTACAGAAGCAGTAAAACTTTTAGCAGATGAAGTAGCTAAAGGCTCGCTTAAACCAGAGGAGATTGTCAAGGAAGATATTGAAAAACGCTTATATACTAAAGATTTACCTAAACTTGATCTTTTGATAAGGCCATCAGGTGAAATCAGATTATCTAATTTTATGTTATGGCAAGCAGCATATGCAGAGTTGTATTTCTGTAAAACCTATTGGCCTGCATTTTCTAAAAAAGATTTGGAGGCTGCAATTATTGAATATAATAATCGAGACCGGAGGTTCGGAGGTTTAAAGGATAAGTGATGAAACAAAGAATCATAACAGGTGCATTATTAGCAATTGTTTTAGGATTGTTCGTTTATTTTGGTGAGGGAGAATGGGAGTTTCTGTTTTCTGGTCTTTGTGTTTTATTAGCTGGGGTTGCAGCTTATGAGTTTATGAAAATGACAAGAACAAATCAAAAAATTAGATTAATAGATTTTTTAGTAATAGATTTAACAGTTTTATTTGTGCTTCTCAATGTTCTCTTTTTTAGAAAAGACTGGTATTATTTGGCTGTCTTCATTTTCTTGATAGGGTTAATTTTTCTTTATGCACTTATTTATATCTTTGTTGATTCGTTTAAACAAAGTGATTTAGCTAACCAGCTGTTGACAATTTTCTATTGCTCATTTGGTTTTGTTGGATTTGCATATTTGAGAACAGTAGGGATTCACTTGATTATTTATTTATTCATTGTGACGATGCTTACGGATGTTTTTGCTTATTTCATCGGGGTTAAGTTTGGTAAACATCGCTTAGCTGCAAAAATTTCTCCAAAGAAAAGTATTGAAGGAGCTTTAGCAGGCTTAGTAATTGCAGGGGTTTTAGGTTCTTTATATGCATACTATCTCAATGTATTGGAGTATGATTATGTATTAGTTCTTTTGATGTCTTTTGGTTTGTCAATTGTATCTCAAATTGGAGATTTGATTGCATCGAAATTCAAGAGAGAGGCCGGCATAAAAGATTATGGTAATATTTTTCCAGGGCATGGTGGAGTCCTAGATCGATTTGATTCAAGCATGTTTGCTGCAATGGTTCTGATGTTTTTTGTAATGGTGTTATGATGAAAAAAGTTTACTTATTAGGTGCTACTGGTTCTATAGGTCTGCAAACAATAGATATTATTAGGAGTAATCCGTTGGATTTCTGTTTAGCAGGAGTTACTGGGTATAATAACTTTGATAGTTTGGTTGAGATTATTGACGAGTTTAAACCAGAAGTAGTCGCAATAAAGAGTCAAGATCAAGCGCTTATTTTAGAAAGAAGATATAAGGATATAAAAGTATTTTATGGCAATATCGGTCTTGATTTATTTGCTGCTTATAATCAAGAAGAATCAATAATCTTAATTAATGCATTAGTTGGGATGGTGGGATTAAGACCAACGATTGAAGCCATAAGAGTTAATCGAGATGTTTTGTTGGCAAATAAGGAAACTTTAGTAGTTGGTGGACATTTGATAAATGACAGTCTTAAGGTTTCAAAAGCAAAGTTATATCCAATCGATTCAGAACATAATGGAGTTTGGCAATTATTGAAAGATGAGGATATTTCTAAGGTAAAAAGAGTTATTATTACAGCAAGTGGAGGCGCTTTTAGAGATAAAACTAGAGATGAATTAACAAACGTAAGTTTAGTAGAAGCTTTAAATCATCCTAATTGGCAGATGGGAAAAAAAATAACTATTGATTCAGCAACTTTGATGAATAAGGGTTTTGAGATTATTGAAGCAGCTTATCTGTTTGATATAGAAATAGATAAGATTGAAGCAATCATCCATAAAGAGAGTATTGTTCATGCTATGGTTGAGTTCAATGATGGTTCAATTATTGCTCAGATGGCTGAACATGATATGCGTATTCCAATAGCTTATGCTTTGAATTTTCCTTTAAGAAAGCAATCTGTTTCCAAAAGATTGGATTTAAAACGACTAAATAACTTGCATTTTGAGGATATAGATATCAAGAGGTATCCGTGTTTATCATATGCTATTGATGCATATAAGACTGGTGGTAGTATGAGAACGGTTCTTAATGCAGCGAATGAAGCAGCTGTATCCTTGTTTTTAGAAGGTAAGATTAAGTTTTTAGATATAGAACAGTTAATCCGTTTATCAATGGATAAACACGTTGTAATTGATTACCCGAATCTAGAAGAAATTTATCAAATTGATGAATTAGTAAAAACACAAATATTTGAGCATTATAAGGAGTTATTAATATGATTATCACTTTAAGTTTTTTTAGTACAATTTGGAACCTAATAGTTTTCTTATTAGTATTAGGTTTAGTTATATGTTTGCATGAGTTAGGACATTTATTCTTTGCTAAGAAAGCAGGAATTTTATGTCATGAATTCTCTTTTGGAATGGGACCAAGAATTTGGAGTATAAAAAAAGGGGAAACAATATACTCGATTAGAGCAATTCCTTTTGGAGGTTTTGTTTCTATGGCTGGTGAGGAGTTAGAACAAGAAATTGTCAAGATTGGTGATGAAGTTAGACTGGGATTTGATGAAAGTAACTTAGTCAATAGAATTGTTCTAAATCCAAAGAATTTAGAGTATAAGGACTATCTTTTAGTCAAGGTAGAGAATTTGGATTTAAGAAGTGATAAGGCTTTGTTTATCAACGAATATGAAGTTAAACAAGATGCTTTTTATGTCTTTGATAAGAATCTTTTACAGATTGCCCCATTAAACAGGAGATTCAGTGGTAAGAGTAAATGGCAAAGATTCCTTGCAACATTTGGCGGCCCTTTGATGAATTTTGTTTTAGCTTTTGTAATCTACTTAATAATCGCCTTCTCGATGGGAGTACCTGATATTTCAAGTACGATTATAAGTGAAGTTGCAGTTGATTCACCTGCAGAAGGGGTTATTCTTCCTGGAGACAAAATTATATCTATTAATGGGGTTTTAGTTGAAAGTTGGGGAGAAAACGGTAATTCGATAAGTTCAGAGTTAGCAAAGACTATAGAGGGATATACAATTGTAGTTGAAAGAGATAATCAGTTGATTACTTTAGAAGAAATAAAACCCCAATTAATTTTCTATGGTTTAGGATTTACTTCTAAGTCAGATGAGGAAGGTTTGATTATTGAAAGACCACTGTATATCAACAGTGAGTTATTATCGGGAGATAAGATTATTAGCTTTAATGGAATTATTATGAACAGTTGGAATGATTTGATTGATTTTTCCAATGATAATCTCGCTGGTTCTTTGGATAAGGATGACTTATTTAAAATCACTGTCTATCGAGAAACATCTGTAAGCCAATCAGGAGTGATTAGCCAGATTAGAAATCTAGATGGGTACAATTATGTTAGTTTAACAGATGATTCTGGGGAAGTTACTATTTATAAAATGCTTGAATCTGAAAGTCTTTTAATCAGTGTTGATGACTTAGTTGAAAAAGGGCAAGTGATTGGTACGGGAGCAAATTATGATTTTGAGTATGTTATTTATGGCGAAGATGTCTTAAGTGCGATGAATGTTTCTGCTTTTAGTTCTAGGATAGGGATTTCAGGTACTACGAAGTTCAGTTTTTTTGGAGCTATTGCTAATAGTTTTGTTTTGTTCAAGAGTGCAGCTTTGTCAATATTTGGTACTCTAGGGTTATTGTTTACTTCAAATTTGATTGGAATTTCTGATTTAAGTGGGTTTGTAGGGATATTTTCTATGACCTCTCAAGCAGCTTCTCAAGGCATCATTACTTTGCTTAGTTTTATAGGGTTATTATCAGTTAATTTGGGAATATTAAACCTATTACCGATACCAGCTTTAGATGGTGGAAGAATTGTTTTCATTGGTTATGAAGCAATAACTAAGAAGAAACCAAATCAGAAACTTGAAAATTGGTTGCATACTATAGTATTCTTCCTTTTAATTGCTTTGATGATTTATGTTACATATAATGATATTTTACGCTTGATAGGTGTTTAAAAGGGTAGTTTTTTTAGTTGTTTTAAGGTGTTTTAGATAAGAAATATTGTTTATTTATTAGATAGTTGATGGCCTTAATTAGGTCTTATCGACTATCTTTTGATTTAATGGTATTTTGTGGAAAAAACAGGCAAATAATTATTGACAATAATTTTTGACTATGATAAAATATATAAGCGCGCCAAGATAGCGCGTAACTTACAGGTCTTTGAAAACTAAACATATACAAAGAAGAAACAAACAACAAA
>CAZSVO010000013.1:0-52380 GCA_964610325.1 uncultured Candidatus Izemoplasmatales bacterium | reverse complement strand
AATCATAGTCTATTTCTAAGGTTTTTCTGCATAAAATAATTCTAGAGATGATAGTCTTTTCAACAACTTTTATCGGGTAGATTAAAACTAAATTTTCTAATGCATTTAGCCTTAGACTAACTTTTAATCGATTAATTTCATTGATTTTGCTTGTTTGAGGATAGTCAATAAGCCTTGCTAAATCATCACTCAAATAGTCATTATCAAGTAATTTTGATGGAAAAACTTCATCATAAAAGTTCATAAATAAATAATGATTACTAGAGTTTATAACAATATCATTATAGTCGATTATGTTAATGGCATTTCCTATTTCTTTATCTTTGATAGTTAAATTATTAATCAAGTAAACTAAAACATCTTCTAAACCAGCTACTTCAGTTGATATAAAACTATTAAATAACCTAACTAAAATATCCTTATCAATAGAAGTTGAACTTGCACGTAAGAACTCTTTTGCTGATTGATATCCCTCATTGTTTAATTTCTCCTTAACTCTTAAGGCAAGAGGATAATTACTGATTTTTTCTCTGATTTTGTTATTGTAAGGAATAAATGCATCGTCTAATAACCTAAAAAGTAGCAATCTGTCTTCTTGATTCGAGTTAACTATAAAAATTTGATTTGGTTGAATACCTTTTTCAAGCAATTTGACTGTTTGTTCATAAACACAGAAGATCTGGTCTCTTAAATCTTTAGTTTTGATAACTAAAATATCATTTTTTGCTTGCTTTAAAGTTTGGTAATTGATATTCTCAGTTTTCAAAAAAACTGGTTTTAAAGCGTAGTTTAAGGAAATTGTTCTTTTAATATCGTTTAATCTTTCAAAGATGATATCATTTTTAATAAGGTTATATTTTATAGCTTGTAGATACTTTATAATAGAATCATCATAATCTCTTGAAAGTGAGATATAGTCAAAATATTTTTTTAGTCTAATTGCTAGGTTAGGTTCTATTTGATGATGTTTTTTCATATAGAAAAGGTAGTTTTTATTAAAACTACAGATTGTTGAGTTATCGATGTGAAATTTGTAATTAATGAATTTACCATTATCACTTAAGAATTGCATTAGTTCTATGCGATCTTGATAACTTCCAATTATCAGAGTAGAGTTATCAATGTTGTTAATATAATCCATCAAATCACCCATCAATAATTATAACATAAAGCAAATTGTTTGATAATAATAGAAAGCAATTTAAAGTAAAAAGAAAAGCTCATCTATTCGATGAGCCATTCTTTATTGGATAGCAATGTATTTTTTTTCTTTAACGTTAGTTCCCTCTTTTGGAACGAACAATTTAAGTGTCCCCTTTTCATAATTAGCTACGATGTCTGTAACTGCAATTTCTTCTCCAACATAGAAACTTCTAGCACACGTACCTAAGAATCTTTCGCGTTTCAAGTAGTGCACATCTTTCTTCTCTTCAACCTTTTCCTTTTTCGCTTCGACAGTCAAATATCCATTGTCTAAAGAGATTTTAATATCTTCTTTTTCAAATCCTGGAACATCGATTTCTAACTCATAGCCATTCTCTAGTTCAATGATATCTGTTCTCATGCTGTTGTTTTGCCTAGTGGTTGGTTGGAAGAAGTCATCAAAGAAATCATCAAAGAAAGATAAAGGGGTTGTTCTTTTAACTAATTTTGTCATAAATAGACCTCCTTAAATTAATGATTAGCACTCTAGGTGATTGAGTGACAATTATATTATATCATAAATATTAGCACTGTCAAGTGATGAGTGCTAATATTTGAATTTTTTTACAAAAAAAAGAGCAGAATAAAATTCTACTCAAAAACTTTTGTTGAAATGTACTTCTCTCCTGAATCGGGATAGATTAAAACAACTGTCTTATCTATTAAATTGTTTCCTTTTAGATAATCGATTGCTGATGCAGTACAAGCACCAGAAGAGATACCAACAGAAATTCCTTCTAAACGAGGAATAATTTTTGTCATCTGCCATGATTTATCATCTTCAGCTTTAATTATTTCATCAACAAAGTCATAGTTAAAGATTTTAGGGATAAAACTTGGACCAATACCCTGAATTTTATGGTTTCCAGGCTTACCTCCTGAAAGCACAGGTGACATCGCAGGTTCGATTCCGATAATTTTCGTTTTATATTTTTTCTCTTTAAAGTATCTACCAATCCCTGAAATAGTTCCTCCAGTACCCACTGTAATAAAGATATAATCTATTTCTAATAAATCGTTTTCTAGTTCTCTAGCGGTCATTTCGTAGTGAGCTAATGGGTTGTTATAGTTTGCAAATTGTGAAGGAATTACGACTAAATTTGAAGTTGCTTTTAAAAAATCTGCTTTTTCTTGAGCACCTACAATGCCTTTATCTCCAGGTGTAAGAATAACTTCAGCTCCATAGTGCTCCATGATTTTGACTCTTTCAATCGAAGCGGTTTCAGGCATCACTAGTTTAACTTGATTACCATAAAAAGCTCCAACCATCGCAAGTCCGATTCCAGTATTACCGCTAGTTGCTTCTACAATAATGTGGTCTTTTGTTATTTGCTTGTTTTCATATAGCGATTTAATCATATAAAAAGCTGGCCTTACTTTGACATTATTGCTTGGGTTAAAACTTTCAAGCTTTGCATATAATCGATTAAAAACATCATATGTTGACTCTATTTTTTGAAGTCTGACCAAAGGAGTATTACCGATGGTTTCTAAGATGTTCTTAAAAAGTGCCATTTTGCTTATTCTCCTTGAATTTCAACTCTACTTCTTGGGTTGTGACTATCATATTCGAAGGAATGCTTTTCGTTATAAAGACGTTAGCACCAATAATAGTGTTCTTCCCAATTATTGTATCACCACCAAGAATGGAAGCATTAGAATAGATAGTAACCAAATCTTCAATTGTTGGATGTCTTTTTCTTCCTTTTAAAGCTTGTCCTTTTCTCAAAGATAAAGCCCCCAAAGTAACTCCTTGGTAGATTTTTACATTGTTTCCGATTACAGATGTCTCACCGATAACAACTCCAGTGCCATGGTCGATAAAGAAACTCTCGCCAATCTTTGCTTTAGGGTTAATATCAATACCAGTTAAACGATGAGCATACTCACTCATCATTCTCGGAATGACTTCAACCCCTATTTGATCTAACATGTTTGCGATTCGATAAACAGTTATAGCAAATAAACCTGGATAAGAAAGAATGATTTGATCATGATTATAAGCAGAGGGATCATTATCAAAGTGCGCTTTTGCATCTTTATAGACCAACTCTCTGATTACAGGTATTTTTTTAATAAAATCAACACAAAGAACACATGATTTTTGTTCTAACTGTTTTGATTTTTCAGCATCTGCTAAATATAATAAAGAGTACTTTATCTGCTTTTTTAATAATCTATGCAATTTAATTACTAATTTCTTTGTATGGGTTTCAGTTGGCAACTCATTAAGATTCTTGGTTGAGAAATAGCCAGGAAAGATTATTTCTCTAGTTAGTTCGACAATTTTTTCAACTTCTTTTACTTCAGGAATTTTACATGAACAATGGTCTTTTTTTATGATAACATTTTGATAGGATTCAATTATACCTTGAATAGGTTTGGTTAGTTTCAAAATTACCACCTCAGTATTAATTATATCACTTATCAGTTGAACCTGGCAGTTAATTGCATAAATAATATTTATAAATAAGCTTTAGTTGAACATTAAAATATTTGGGAAGAAGATTAGCAAAATTCCAATGATCGCCATAATCAAACCACCGATGAGGTGAGAATATTTTGTGTATTTATTAGAAATACCAGTGACTTTAAATGTAAGCATAGCTATTGAGAATACAATTAGATCATCTAGTAAAAAAAAGAGAACATAAACAGATACATAGCCTAAATAAGCAACCTGACTTAAATCGTTATAAGCAAGAATCTGGGTATAAAGCAAAGGTAAGCCAGCTGAACAGGCTAACTCTATTAAGTTTACTGTGACAGCTAAAGCAATAATTCCAATTAATGCTAAAGGCAAACTTTTCGTTTTTACTATGTTTTTGATGCGGTTTAGAATTCTCTCTCTTTGAGGTTTTTCAGTAACATTGCACCCGTCATCTACCTTTAAACTTTTTATGTAATTGATAATATTGTAAATTCCAAAGCCAACTGCAAAAGTACCGATAATATATCTAAACCAAGCAATCAAACTAAGTTTTAAAGCTATTTGAAGCCAAGACATCATAATCAAGAAATAAACAAAAGCACTTGTAAACAAAAAGACAATTCCTAGAATCCACATTCTTTTTCGGTCTTTATTATTAATCAATAGTGTTATCAAGAATAGTAAAACCCACATTGCACAAGGATTGAATCCATCAACCAAACCAATTACTATAGCTCCAAGAAGCAATGAAAAACCCTCAAGATTAACTTGTCCGATAATTGGGATATTGATGGTATCTCTGATTAAAACATCAAAATCACTGGTTCTTATCGCTTCATTATTGATGATTTTATCAACAACATCAACAAAATCATTTTCTGAATATCTAATTATCGTGTTTTCTATATCTACTTTTGTTTGCTCGTTGAAACCAATAAAAGCAATTCCTCCGATTACAGTGTAAGGAGTCAAAGCACTTTTATCCTGGAAAGCATTCTTTACAGACTCAAATAACTCAAAGTTTTCACTCGAGTTAGTTATCTCGTATTTGATAATATTGATATTCTCATAATCTAGTTCTTCTAGGTAAACTTCTAGCAAGTTGCAGTGATAACAATAAATATCATGAAAGAAATAGATATTGATTTGATTTTTTGCTTTGACTATATTAAAAGATAGATTAGAGAGAATTAAGATAAGGAATGTTATAAGGTATAATCTTGGTTTCATTAAGTTTTCCTCAAAATGTTTATCGACTATATTCTAGCCATAAATTATCGCGTTTGGTTTAGAATAATATCTTTGATACTTTTAATTAAGATCTTTACTTCATCAATTGTATTTAAATGTGACAAAGAAATTCTTATTGATGTTTCAGCTAACTCTATTGACCCACTTAAGCGTTTAATTGTTAAAGACATCGGTCTATCAGATGAACAAGCAGTGGTAGTTGAAACATAGATTTCTTTCTCAGACAATAATTTGTGAAGCTTGGTCGCTAATATATCTAAGAAAGAAACATTGACAATTTGCTCAATTGAGTGAGAGTTTGAGTTGATAACTACATTATCAATTAATCGTAGATTACTAAGTAAATAATCATGTAATACTTTAATCTTTTTAAGTTTTTCATCAAAGTTTTTATATGCGCTATCTAAGGCATTCTTAATTGATAGTATCAAAGGTAAAGCTGGTGTACCAGCGCGGTATTTTGAGAATGATTTTCCCCCATGGATTTGCTGGGTTAACACAACGTTATTTCTAACGAAAAGACCGCCAATACCCTTTAAACCATAGAATTTATGCGCTGAGAATGATATTAAGTCAACTGTAGAAAAATTAAGATTCACTTTACCGATTGCTTGGGTCATGTCAGAATGGAATATTGCATTTGGATATTCTTTAATAATCTTTGAAATCGAATCGATATCTTGAGTTATTCCAGTTTCTGAATTAACTGCACCAATCGTTACTAAAACAGTATCAGCAGTTAACAATTGTTTTAGTTCCTCTAAATCGACTAATCCTTCATCATCGATATCTAAAACATCGATTTGATAACCTTTTTTTGCTAGATAATTTAAGCAACTAGTGATGCTTGAATGCTCAAAAGGAGAGGTTATTATTTTTTTACCTTGGGTAAATCTAGCTTCAGCTATGCCTTTAATCGCTAAATTGTTCGATTCAGTAGCCCCTGAAGTAAAAACAATATCATAATCCTTTAATCCAAGCGTGTTTTTAATGGAATTACTAGCTTCAAATAATTTTATAGTAGCCTCTTTGCCAAATTTGTGAAGTGAATTTGAATTAGCAAATAATTCTTCATTATCAATCACAAATTGTTTTATAACATGGCTATTGGCTTTTGTAGTTGCACTATGATCAAAATATATCACTTCTACCACTTCTTTCTCTTAATCGATGAAATGAATTGCTTCTTTGTCTAAACCTAAAGCAGATTCATGGACCAATTCTTGAATAGTTGGATGAGCAAAAACTGTCTCTTTAATATCATCTGCAGTTAAGTTATTTTTAATTGCTATGGTATAACTTGCAATAAGATTCTCTGCTTCCTTACCAAATATCATTGCTCCAATAAGTTTTTTTGTTTGAGTGTTTCGTAAAAGTTTAATATAGCCTGTTTCACTGTCAAGTATCAATGCTTTTCCATTTGCAGAATAGGGCACTTTAACAACATCGTATTCAATATTAGACTCTTTGCAAAACTCTTCAGATAAACCAACATTTGCTATTGTTGGGGATGTAAATATAACTGCTGGAATAACAAAATAATCCATCTCTTTTTCAATTCCAAGAATATTATTAACAGCTACTAAACCTTGATGACTTGCTACATGGGCTAATTGTAAAATATTAGTAACATCCCCGATAGCATAGATGTTTGAAACATTTGTTTTCATCATTGAATTAACCTTTATACCAGAAACTTCACTAAATTCGATGTTGGTGTTTTCTAGACCTAAATTATCGATGTTTGGTTTTCTGCCAACTGCTTCTAAAACAAATTCTGATTCTATTTGCTCTGGTTTATCTTTTCTAATAAACATCACTCTTAGTAAATCATCTTCTTCAACTACTTCTTTGACAGCACTTGAAGTGTATATATCTATATTTAGTTGCTTTGCAAATCTAATCAATCGCATTGCTAATTCTTTATCTATACCAGGTAAAATTCTTGGCAAGAATTCAACGACATTGACTTTAACTCCTAAGTTGGCATAGATAAAAGCAAACTCCATACCGATAATGCCACCACCAATAACAGTCATCGATTTAGGCAGATGAGTATTGTTAAGTAATTTTTCTGAATCAAATACATTCTTTGAGTCTAAACCTTTAATAGGTAAATGCTTGGTTTTTGAACCAGTCGCAATGATTATATCCTTTGCATTGATCAAAACGGTTTTATCATTAGATACCTCAACAGTATAATCATTGATAAACCTAGCGTGACCTTTAATTGTTTGAACTCCATATTTATCTAAAAGGTAAGTTATTCCGTTAACGAGTTTATCGGTAATTAAATTCTTGTTCTCGATAATCTTGCCTAAATCAACACTTAGATTATCAACGTTTATACCTTTATCTTTTGCTGTTAAAATATCGTGATATAGCTCAGCATTTTTAATTAATGCTTTGGTTGGAATACAGCCTTCATTCAAGCAGGTTCCACCAATCCATAGCTTTTCGATAAGAATAACTTTCTTTCCTTTTTTTGCTGCATATATTGCACTTACATAGCCTCCAGGCCCACCGCCAATAATTAACAAATCAGTTTTGATTGAATCCATTGTTTCTGCCCTCCTACCAATCAAAATTATAACAGTTTTTTTGTCTATTTACAAGACAAACCCAACAAGAACAATTAGCACTCTAGACTTGACAGTGCTAATTGTTTGAGTTATAATATAATTGATTTAAAATGGAGGTAAAAATTATGGTATATCAGCAACCACCTGAGTATTCAAATGACGAATCAATCTTAGAAAAATTTGGTCGAAATATCAATGAACAAGTTAAGAATGGTAAAATCGATCCAGTCATTGGAAGAGACGAAGAAATTAGAAGAATTATTAAAATACTATCAAGAAGAACTAAAAACAACCCAGTTCTTATCGGTGAACCAGGCGTTGGTAAAACTGCGATAATCGAAGGTTTAGCAATTAGAATCGTTGAAAGAGATGTACCTTCAGGACTCAATGATAAAATTATCTATGAACTTGATTTAGCAGCCTTAGTAGCCGGGGCAAAGTATCGCGGTGAGTTTGAAGAGAGATTAAAAGCTGTACTAAATAAGATTAAAGCATCAAATGGTCAAATTATCATGTTTATCGATGAGATACATATGATCGTTGGAGCTGGAAAAACTGAAGGAGCTATGGATGCTTCTAATATGCTAAAGCCTATGCTAGCTAGAGGAGAACTACATTGCATAGGCGCAACTACTCTTAATGAATACCGACAATATATCGAAAAGGATAACGCTTTAGAAAGACGACTTCAAAAAGTTTTGATTAATGAACCAAGTATTGAAGATACCATCTCTATTTTACGAGGTTTAAAAGAAAAGTTTGAGACTCATCATGGAGTTCATATTCATGATGAAGCAATAATTGCTGCTAGCGTACTCTCTGAAAGATATATCACAGATCGCTTCTTACCGGATAAAGCTATTGACTTGATAGATGAAGCAAGTGCTTCAATTCGCATGGAAATTGATTCAATGCCGGCTGAGTTAGATGATATCACCCGTAAACTAATGCAACTTGAGATAGAAAAGAGAGCTTTAGAAAAAGAAACAGATCAAAGTTCAAAACAGAGATTAGAAACACTTAAAGAAGAGTTAAAGCAATTAAAAAAATCTGAAAAACAAGTTAGAGACATTTGGGAAAAAGAGAAAAGTGAACTTGATGAAGTTAAAATCCATAAGTCAAAACTGGATCAACTAAAAGCAGAGTTGCAAAACGCTTATAACAATTCAGATTATTCAAAAGCAGCTGAATTACAATACTCATTAATCCCCTCTTTAGAAATCAAGATTCAAGAGATAACTAACAGTGCAAATCATAGATTGATATCAGAAACAGTAAATGAATCAGATATCGCTGAAGTTGTCTCTAAATGGACTGGTATCCCTGTATCGAAATTAATGCAAGGTGACAAAGACAAATTATTAAATCTATCTGATAATCTAAAAAATAGAGTGATCGGTCAAGACCAAGCGATCGAATTGATTTCAGATGCAATAATTAGACAAAGAGCTGGTATTAAAAACGAAAATAGACCGATTGGAACATTCATGTTTTTAGGACCCACTGGTGTAGGTAAAACTGAATTAGCTAAGTCATTAGCAGAACAGTTATTTGCCAATGATAATCAAATAGTAAGAATTGATATGTCAGAGTACATGGAAAGATTCTCAGTATCAAGACTTATCGGAGCTCCACCGGGATATGTTGGTTATGAACAAGGTGGTCAACTTACAGAGGCTGTAAGAAGAAAACCTTACTCTATTGTTTTATTTGATGAAATCGAGAAAGCACATTCAGAAGTTTTCAATATCTTATTACAAATTCTTGATGATGGAAGATTAACTGATAATCAAGGGCGTGTAATTGATTTTCGCAATACGATAATCATAATGACTTCAAATATTGGCTCAGGTTATCTAATCGATGATGTCGAGCGAGCAAAAGATAAAGTGATGGAATTAGTTAGAAGCACTTTTAAACCCGAGTTTATCAACCGAATCGATGAGATAATCATCTTTAATGCTCTTGGTAAAGAGGTGCAAAAAAGAATAGTTGAGAAAATGCTAAAAGAGCTTCAAACTAGACTTATTCAGCAAAAAATCTTTATTTCATTTACAGATGAAGTTAAGGAACTGATTCTTTTTGAAGCGTATGACCCAGCTTATGGTGCTAGACCAATAAAAAGATTTATTCAGCATCGTTTAGAATCAATGATTGCAAAAGCTATTATTTCATCACAGATTAGTCCGAATGTTGAATATATTTTAAGAGTCAAAGATAATAATTTTATTCTAATAAGCAAAGCATAGAAAAAGCGTCTTAGATGAGACGCTTTTTTATACAACTTTATCAACAAACAAATCTACCAACTCAGGATCAAAGGTTGAATCCTTCTCAGATTTTATATAGTTTATTGCTTTCTTTCTAGAGTTGTTGATAATCTTTAATCTTGAAAATGTTGCCAAAATTGCTACTAATCTCGATGCTAAGGGGATTTCTTTTCCCTTTAAACCAGCCGGATAACCACTGCCATCAAACTTTTCATGATGATAAAGAATTCCTAAAGCTACTTCATCGTAGTTATAGGCGGATAACATGATTTGATAACCTGCTTCAACATGCTTGCGATATTCCATCTCCTGTTGGTTATCAAAACTTCTCTCTGAAGAAAACACCTTATTATCAATCGAGATAACACCGATATTATAATATTTTGAAACGACATCTACTACGTGCATTTCATCCGGTAAAACATCTAAATATTTAAGCATTTTAAGAGCGTAATCATTTACCAAAGCAACAATTTCTTTTTCCAAAGGATGCTTTTTAAATAGTTTATCTTGAATGATATTTACCATATGGAGGCGGCTGTTTTTTAGGTTTAGTTTATTTTGATACATGTTAGATTCTGCCAAATTATGAATTTGTTTTATCGGTATATTTTTTGAGTTCTTTACAGCCATACCTAAACTTACAGAGACCTCTAGACCGTTTATCTCTTTATGTTTAAAAATCGATAAGAGCTTATTAACTAATTGCTTTGCTTGAGCTTCATTTGTTTTGGGAGAAACAAAAACAAATTCGTCACCACCTAATCTTGCGACGATACAATTATCACTTGCTTCTGCATTTAAAACTCTACCAACTGTTTTTAATAAATCATCACCTTTTTCATGCCCAAAAGCATCATTTATAACTTTTAACCCGTTGACATCAGCTAAGATAATAGCTAAGGGATAGTTTTTCTCATAGTCAATATCATTGATTTGCTTTTCATATGATCTCCGGTTTGGAAGAGAAGTAAGATGGTCATGGAGACTAAGAAAACGGATTTCTTCATCTTTGTTCTTGTTAACTGTAATATCTTGGAAAGTACCCCGTAACATAATAGGTCTTTTTAGTTCATCACTTTCAATCACACTACCTCTTAAAAGACACCAGATAAAATCATCCTTACTATTCGAAATCCTCATTTCAATATTAAAAAAACTATCTTCTCCTTGGAGATACTTTTCTAACTCTTCTTCTGTTTTGTCTTTATCTTCTGGATGTATTAAGCTAAAGACATCTGCAAATTTAACATGATTATTAGTAAAATCAGTGAAGTCAAGTAAGTCAAACCAGTTATCACTTAGGACTATATCGCCTGTTTTATAATTCCATTCCCAAGTAATAATTCCTGTTTCCTCAATTATATAGTTTACATTCTGCTTTTCTTGATTATATTTACTTGTGGCTAGTTTCAAGTCAGTTACATCATTAATCTGTACTATTAACTCTAATTCTTCATTTGAGTAGAAGCGATAGATATAGTAATGGTTGGTATTTCTATCATGGATTTCTTTTTCATAGACAGTTTTATTTAAAACACTAAAAATCTTTGTTTTCTCACTTTTGCTAAAAAAAGGAAATAACTCATCAAAACTCATGTAGATTAAATTCCTTTGATGTTTTGAAACAAAATCATTAAACTTCTTATTTGAAAAAATAAGTTTTCCTTCTTTCTTTTCAGGTATTGTCTGAAACACACCAATACCATCGTTCATATAAAGGATTAAATCTCGGTTTCTTCTTTGGATTTTTCTAAGTTGTTGGTTGCTTAGAATATTGTCAGAAAGTTCAAATAAAATAACATGTAGATATAGTTCATTGTCGACAAAATAGGGTATTGTTTGTAAAGAAGCACTTTTTAAAGTATCATCAAATAATTTAAACTTATAGTTAGTCGGTAAGTTTGGAGATTTAGTTTTTTCAATCTGCTCTACTCTTTTACGATAATAATCAAAGTAATTTTGATCAAGGAGTTTCTCGACATGAATCCCTTCTAAATCTGCTTTTCCTTTCGCTTTGAAAAAACTCACAGCTTGATAATTTGCTTTTATGATATGATGATTGTGATAGATTAAGACAGGGAAATCAAGATTATCGATAAAAGATGTATATCTATTGTCAATCATGTTCTTTTCTAATATGGCAATCTTTTCTTCGGTTATATCTTCAATGAATCCCTCAAGATAGATAGGATTGAAAAAGTTATCATAAACGACAAAACCTTTTTCTCTTACCCACCTCACCTCATTGGATTTTGTTACTATTTTGTATTCCTCATTAAAATCTTGATTATTCTCAATAACAGTTTTCCATTTTTCATATAAATAGTTTTTAAAATCGGGATGAATAAGATCATTGTATGAAATGACTTTATTATCGATAAGATCATCGTTGGCATAACCTAAGATTTTATAAGCATTTGTACTTAGGTATTTCATCGTCCAATCCTCATCAATCAGACAAGAGTATGCAAATCCTGAGTAGTTCTCAAGAATTCTTTTTGATAGTAATTCTTGATAGTTGTTTTGAGTCTTCTTCGTTTTAAAGAAACTTAGATATGCAATAATTGAAACAAAAGCGATAATTAAACCTATTAATGCTCCAACCAGATAATCTTGAACGTAAACAAAAAGGTTAATATAATGCAGCTTAACCTCTCCAATATGATAAACAATAGCCGAAAGCATTTTTATCATTGCACACCTCAAATCTATTAAGTAAATTCTATAATAAAAAAGATGTTTTTGCAAGGAAACATCTAATTATTTACGATTATTTATCTGTAATAGGTTCGAAAGACTGAATTTTAAGGGTTCATAAACTAATAAAACAGTTATCAAGTTGCTTGCAGCCATCATTATTTCAAATGGTAAATCAGCAATCAAGTACGGCCAAAATATGTGAATTCCTTGTTCGATCATTCTTGCAGGTAGATATAACCAGCCGTATACAAAACCAAAAATAACAGCTAATATTACTTGAGAATAGAAAGGTTTATTCCGAATCATTCTAGATACAACAGCAAGTAATAACCAACCAAATAACATTGGAATAAAATATAAAAGGTTTAAACTAGACATATACATGTTATCAAGCAAAACATATGCCACAATCATTGGGACAAGAATTCTATAAGGGAAGATAAAAGCATAAACCATGATTAATACAACAGTAAATTGAAATTGTGGAATTAGGATCAAAAACTGTTCTTGGACAAATAATATGGCGAGAAGCATCCCCGCAAGGGTGATGCTTCTTATCATATTTAACCTAGTAAGTTTCAAGTTTAAAACTATAGACCTTACCGTCTTCTAGTGGAGTTGAATCAACACCAGTCATAGCATAACTTCCATCAATATAAAAGGCTATATAGCCATTTGTGACAGAAGTTGCATCTAAGGTGTCAATTCCTACTAGATATCTACCGAAACTACCTTCATAGGAACAAGTCTCATCTTTTTGGCCAAATGCATCGGCGCAATAGACAGTGAAATTCGCTTGGAGTAGTTGCATGAGACTATCTTCTTCAGTAAAAGTTATTACTAAAGAATTCGATACATATTCAGTTTCAACTGCCTCTGTTAACGGATTGTCACCTGAGGTAATAATTTCAACAGTAATTTTAGTTTCAGTAACTGTTGAGGTTTCAGTAACTGTTGAGGATTCAGTAACTGTTGAGCTTCCAGTAACTGCCAAACTATCGGTGACTGTTGAGGTTTCGGTTGTGTTGGCGCTTTTTGTCGTAGTTTCCATAGTGCATGCACCAACAAAAACGACTGACAAGAATAGTAAAGAGCCCAGTACAATTCTTTTTAATGTCTTCATCTTTTAAATCTCCCTTAATGTATTTAATTAATTAGGTAGGTCTCCCGACTTATCTTCAACCTGCTCTTTTCCCTTCTCGCTAAAGCAATGGGTAAATCATTAAGAACAGTCAGAATCACGGTTGCTGGCACAGCTTGAGATTTACACTCAATTCCCTGTTATGCACCTAAGTAATTAGCCAATATTCAATTTTTAGTTAAATCTTTTATTTCTTCATCTAGAATTTTAAGAAATCTTGCAACATGTAATCCATCACATAGACCGTGATGTGCAGCAATTGATAGAGGTATTTTGTAAATATTGTTTTCTAATCGATATTTTCCAAAAGTTACTCTAGGAAAACTATCTGGATTAGCTGTATCAATTGGATGTGTTACCGATTGAAAACTTATCCAAGGCAAAGAAGATATGAAAATCAAATCATCTTTAGATTCATCATCTTCTAGGTTATCACCTTTTTTGGCAATGTCAATACTATTTTTTACATTTTTAATGAATTCATTAAAACTATCAGTGAAATCCGTATTGCAAAAAACATAGTTATCTTCATCATTTAAAACCGTATAACTTGGATGGACAACATCGTGCAAAATTACGGTATCTTCTCTAATTCTGTACTTAAATTCATCGATTTGATTGATGGCTTTCATTACAACATATAAGAAACTAGAAAAGAAACTTAGTTCTTTGCTTTTAATGTATTTAATCAGCAAAGAAATATCGATATCTACATTAATGGAAAACAATGGGTATTGATAATTCTTATAATACTCATAATATTTTTTTCTGTTCCATTTAGAGATATCGATAGTTTTCATTTTGCTTCTCCGTTTTCTTCTTCTAGAGGCATTATCAATTCTTTTAGCTCATTAATTTTGCTTTCAAGACGCTTTACTAGACGAATTGCGATGAAAATTGCAAAAGCAATAATCAAAAAATCCAAAAGGTTGCTTAAAAAGTTTCCATAAGTCAATAAAACTGCATCTTCACTCAAAACTAGATTACCAGTGTCTGAATCATAGATAGCACTACCTCTTAGAACGATGTAAAGATTAGATAAATCAGCTTTAAAAAGTAAAGAAATTAATGGATTAATTATATCATTGACCAAACTTCTAACTATAGCATTAAAAGCAGTCCCGATAATTAGACCTACAGCTAAATCCAAAGCATTTCCTTTGGCAATAAAAGCACGAAAGTCCTTAAAAAAATCCTTCATAGCAATTAATCTAGAGGACTAAAATTCTCTTTTGTTACTCCGCATTCTGGGCAAACCCAATCCTCAGGTATGTCTTCAAAAGCTGTTCCTGGCTCAATTCCACCATCTGGATCCCCTAATTCAGGATCATAAATCCATCCGCAGATATCACATACATATTTCATAAACTATCCTCCTTGTTTTTTTTATATAATCATTATATCAAATTTTATACGTTTTTGTATACCGAAAACAAAAAACTTAAATATAAAAAAATCTCCAATCACATTTATGCAATTAGCAAAAGATACATTGCATATCTATCAATTATGATTGGAGACATTTCTTTATATTATTAAGTTATCAATACATGCCTTGAGGCATCTGTGGTTCTTCTTTTTCTTTAATATTTGCAACTGCAACTTCAGAAGTTATAAAGAGACTAGCTATTGATGCGGCATTCAAGATTGCAGATCTAGTAACCTTAGTTGGATCAACAATTCCTGCCTTATACATATCTACCCATTCCCCTGTTTTAGCATTGAATCCAATATTCTTTTCCGCTTTTTTCTGTAACTCAACTATTTCTAATGCATCATATCCTGAGTTATCAGCAATTTGCATAATTGGTGTTAAAAGACTTTCAACGACGACATTAATGCCTTTTTGAACATCGACAACTTCAGATTTTAACTCTTCTTTAATCTCATTATAGATTTCAACTAAAGCTGCTCCACCACCGATAACAATACCTTCTTCAACAGCAGCTTTTGTAGCATTCAACGCATCTTCAATTTTTAACTTCTTTTCTTTTAGTTCAGATTCTGTAGTTGCTCCTACTTTAATAACTGCTACACCATTGGTAAGTTTTCCTAGTCTTTCATTATATTTCTTCTTGTCATACTCACTATCTGATTGAGCAATTCTTGATTTTATCTCTTCGATTCTTGCTTTAAGGGCATCTTTATTTCCTTGACCATCCATAATTGTTGTATTGTCTTTAGTAATGACAACTTTTTTTGCTAAACCTAAATCTACAATCTTGATATCTTTGATTTCTTGGTTTAAATCTTTAGCATAGAATTTCGCTTTAGTTAAAGTAGCTATATCCTCTAAAATCTCTTTTCTATTGTCACCAAAACCAGGTGCTTTAGTAGCCACTACATTAAATGTACCTCTTAACTTATTGACGATTAATGTTGATACTACTTCATTTTCAATATCATCAGCTATAATCAATAAAGGTTTAGAACTTTGAACGATTTCTTCAAGTAAAGGCAAGATTTCCTTGATGCTGTTAATTTTTTGGTCAGTTACAAGAATATAAGGGTTTTCTAAAACAACTTCCATTTTTTCTCTATCAGTTACCATATAAGGTGAAACATAACCCTTGTCATATTGCATACCTTCAACTACTTCAAGATAGGTATCAAAGCCTTTAGACTCATCAACAGAGATAACACCATCTCTACTGACCTTAGCCATTGCTTTAGAGATAATCTCACCGACTTCAACCATACCTGAAGAGATGGTTGCTACAGAGGCGATATCTTCATCGGTTTCAATCTTATGGGTTCTAGCTAACAAACGTTTAGAAACCTCTTTTGCTGCTATTTCCATACCTTCTCTCATAAACACAGGATTAGAACCCTTATTTACATGAGCGATTCCCTTATGAATCATTGATTGAGTTAAGACAGTTGCTGATGTTGTGCCATCGCCTGCTACATCATTGGTTTTGTTAGCTGCTTCATATACCAATTTAGCTCCCATATTCTCAAAAACATTAGTCAGCTCGATTTCTTTTGCAATCGTAACACCATCATTTGTTATTAAAGGTGACCCATAACTTTTGTCTAAAACAACATTTCTTCCTTTTGGTCCTAATGTAACCTTGACAGCATCAGCTAACTTGTCCACACCCCTAAGCATAGCATCTCTAGCTTCTTTTGCATATTTGATTTCTTTTGCCATTTTTCTCACTCCTTGATAATTGCTAGAATATCTTTTTCAGCAATAATTAGATATTCTTCTTCGTCAATTTTGATTTCTGTTGTTGAATACTTCTTGTAAACAACTTTGTCGCCAATTTTAACTTCAGGAACTTTTCTCTTCCCGTCAATTAACAACCCTTCCCCAACAGCAACCACCATTGCAAAATCTGGAGTTTCTTTTTGATCTCCAGTTAGAATAATCCCACTAGCAGTTTTCTTTTCAGTTTTTTCTTTTTTAAGAACGATATTTTCATGCAGTGGTTTTAACATAAGTAAATCATCCCTTTCATTAGATTATTAGCACTTTGATTAGTTGAGTGCTAATAATATTATATCACATCTTACTAAACTGTCAATATTTTCAAATCGATTTTTTTAGATAAAATTTAAACATAGGAAAATTCATTGGAAAAATCTAATTTTTCGGTATATTATAAAAAAAACAATCAATATTTAGTTAAATAATCTCTTTTTATGTTATATTTGTGTATAATAAAGATAGGAGTTTATTATGAGCATTTTCTTATGGTTTATTTATCTTTTTCTTGGTGTTGTGATACTTGGTCCTTTATTTCAGGGTGACCTTTTTAAGGTTAATAATCGCTATCATAACTTTAGATATGTAAGTTACGTTTTGCTTTTATGGTGGCTAATAGACTTTTTTAGACTTGTAAGTGAAGATTCCTATACAATTTACTTTCTTTCCTTATTGATATTTCCAGTTGTTATGCTTTTTACAATCACTCTTTATTTAGCAATCTCAAAAGTTTTCAATAAACAGATAAAACCACTAGTCTTAATATTATTATGGCTTATTTTCATTGCAAACTTAATATTATCATTGACTAATCATATACATCAACTACTAGTTATTCTTCCAATAAGTGACAATATAAGTTTAGAAATTTTTATAAATGCTCCTTTAGGCATCTTCTTTTACATTCATACATTAATTAGTTATGCTTTGCTTATAGTTATTATTTATCGAATAATTGGACGATTAATCAATCGTCTCAAGCATCGTTCTGATTTGTTTCCTCTTATTTTCATATCAGTTGCTATTATCATTGGAATAATCTTAAATATCATTCATATTTTTGTCAATACCTTTACTATCGATCCAACTCTGATTACGATAATTGTATTTTTAACTACTCTTTACTATGTTTTCTATATTCGTGATTTAAAACTAATTCTTGGTTTAAATCGAAACAGATTTATTTTAGATCATCTAAGAGAGAAGTACTTGATTGTCAATGAAGCTGGTTTTATAGTTGACGCCTCAAAAGAATTCATTAACTCTTTTGATGTCGATATTAATTTCGATGTTCACTATCAAGAACTTTTGGAAATTATTGAGAAAAAAGCTGTTTTATTTAAAGAAAGCCATGAGATAACTGGAGATTTTAAAGAAGATATTATGTACTTCAATTTCCTTGAAAAACCGATTCATTTGCCATTCTTTAAAAAATCAGGAACTTTCTATTTATTCTTTGATCAAACTGCAAATCTTAAGTATATTAATGATATGAACTATGTAAAAACTCATGATTTAATGACTAAGGTTTACAACCGAAACTTTCTAGAGGATATTCGCAATAAACTAGATGATGAACTTGTTAATTACCACATTGTTTTGTTAGATTTAGATGGCTTAAAACTTTTTAATGATTATCTAGGGCATGATAAAGGTGATGATTTGTTAATGCGCTTTGCTTCTGAGTTAAAGCAGATTTGCAAAGATGAGAATACCTATGTAATAAGATTGGGTGGAGATGAATTTTTAATACTAGCAATCGAAAAAAATCAATCTTTTATCGATTCGGTTTTAGAGAAACTAAAGCTTATTAATTCAGACAAATCATTTTTAGAGTCTTTTCAGTTCTCATATGCAATTTCAGCTTCTAGTAAAGAGCTCAACACAATGAAGAAGGTTTTAGAAGAGGCTGATAGGTTGATGTACACGATGAAACAAAGCAAGTTAAACTATAAAAGAGAACTTAAAAGAGTTTTAAAGGAATATAGAAAAAGATAGAAATCTTTCGATTATAAAAAAACATGCGTCGCTAAACACATGTTTACAATAATCGATTAGATTAAAAACTACTGAATTAATTTATCACTAAAGTTTAAAGAAAATCTACTTAGAAATTCTTTAAACTTTTTTTAAATTTGTAATAAATAAATCAATTCATCAAAATACTTTCCGTTTGAAAATACTTTATCAGGCATAGTGCCTACTTTCTTGAATCCAAGACTTTCATAGAGTTTTATTGCATTTAAATTATCAGCTCTAACCTCTAGATATATGTTCTTAATTTCTGCGGTAATTCTCGCATAATTAATAGTATGTTCTAACATATGGCGTCCTACACCTTTGTGCCAAAAATCTTTCAAAACACTGATTCCAAGATCGACATTATGCTTGGTTTTTTTTGTATGGTGACCCATTATCCCACAATCAGCAACAACTTTACCATTGACAAGACCGATAAAAAATTTGGTAGTGATTGATGTATTTGCTTTTTCTAAAAAAGCTTTTTCTTCTTCTAAAGTTTTATGTAATCCTGTTTCATCTAGTAATAAAAAGTCAGTCTCAGAACCGATTTGTTTTAGCAAGTTTAGGATTTCTTCTGCATTTTCTGGTTTTGCTTCTTGAATATCTAAAATGCTATTGTCTTTTAAAAATTTCATTTAATATTGGTCCAAAACATAAATGTTTCGGATTGCCTCCTTTCAAAATAATTTATTCTATAAAGAACATCGGAATATAAAAATCCCATCTTTTTAGATTCATATTTATTATAAACTATCAACAAAAAAATTTCAAATATCAAATAAAAAGCGTTGGGATCAACGCCTAAAATTATTTTTCGTTATTAATATTTAAGTTTCTATTATACTCTAAACACCATTTGATAATATTCACTTCCTCAATCGGCTTTGCGATATAGTATCCTTGTATATAATCACAGCCTAACTCAGAAACAATATCAAAGACTTCCTTGGTTTCAATACCTTCAGCTACTATCTGTAGATTTAATTGATGAGCTAGTTTTACAGTTGAACTCACAATTTCATATACCGATTTGTTTTCAGCGATATTTGACATAAAGTATCTATCAATTTTTAATATATCAATTGAAAATTGACAGAGATAAGTCAAAGATGAGTATCCTTTTCCAAAATCATCTATAGCAAATTTAAATCCTGCATTCTTTAGCATAGAGATGGTTTCTTTACTTTGTTCTACTTCCTTAAGCAAAATGGTTTCCGTCACTTCAAAAATAATGTAACTTGGATCAGCCTCTTCCTCTCTTAATATTTGCATTACATGGTTATAGAAATTTGGATCATAAAGATTCTTGACAGATAAATTGATTGAGCAATTAAAAGTTAAGCCGTTTTCTTTAAAACTCTTTTGTTTTCTCATCACCTCTCTTATTACCCAAGAAGTCATAGGATGAATTAACTGAGTTGATTCTACTAAAGGAATAAAATCATTTGGCATAATAAGCCCATGCATTTTACTATTCCATCTAATCAATGCCTCTAAACCCATAATACTGCCAGTTTTTGAGTTGATTAGTGGTTGATAAACCAAATAAGTTTCATGTCCTTTTAAAGCGCCAGAGAAAAGCCCTAAAAGATTAAAATTAAACTTATTATCAAGCATCGCTTTATCAAACAAGACATAAGGAAGGTTATTTTTCTTTGCATGGCCAGCCAGTTTATCTGAATCACGAAACATAACTAAAGATTTGCAATCCTTGAAATTACTTATTTCAGTTACTCCGATTGAATAATCAATATATATCTTAATCTTATCTATTTCCAGTTCATTGATAAGTGATTGAGAAATCAATTTTGAGTCTTCAATTAAATCTTTTGAAGGGAAGACAATCCAAAGCTTTTCTGAATCAGCTTGAATAATAACTGTTTTTTCTGGGAAAGCTTCACTTAGTTTTTGATATAATTGATAGATGACTTTGTTGTAAATCTCTGTCCCCAACACTTCATAGATACTAGTTTTATTATTTATTAAAACAGTTGATAACAAGCATTTTCCTTCGATATGAAAATCATCCATTTTTAATAAATAATTGATATTTGGTATATTTGTTTCCACATTATAAGCAAATAATCTTTCATTTGCTAGGTTTAACTTTCTCAGTCTATCAGCAAAAAAACCACTTAAACCACCAATTGAAAGAAATACTAGGAGTCGATAAAACCAATTGATAAATAATTGGTCTTCATCTAAAAACACATCAATCGGCATCAAAGGACCTAATAGTATTCCGCCAACTAAAGCAACAAGTAACCCAAACTTTAAACCAAAAAATATCCCGGCAATTAAAATGGGGATATACATCGTATGTGAGTAAACATACTTGATACCCCCGGTATAGTAAACAAATAGGTAAATTAAAGGTAGAGCAAGAATGACAAAAACAGTCAATATATGCTTATAAAACCTTAGAACAAATCTTTTAATTTCCTTCATAAAAATCCTCTTCTATTAGGTTTATTATAATACTTAATATTTATTTATTCAATTGAGTTACTAAAAAAAATAAAATATAGTTATACTACAAAAGAAAAAGGCTTTTTAATCAAGCCTTAATCACTATATATTCTCGCTTCTTCAATACTATTCATAACGCGTAATGCACCTTCAACAAGAGCGCGCATTTCACCTTCACCTGGATATACTTTAATCGGTAAAACAGGGTCGATATGCTCTTTAAGATAGTTGATGAAGTATTTACTATAAGCAATACCTCCAGTAATCAAAATACCATCGATGTTGCCCTTGCAAACAAAATACATTGCACCAATTTCTTTGATAACATTGTAAGCCATAGCTTCATAAACTAATTTTGCTTCACTATCACCATCTAACACCATGTTTTCTACTTCTCTTGCATCTGTAGTACCAAGGTATGAAGCTAAACCGCCTCCACCCACAAGAAGTTTCTTCACTTCTTCTTTCGTATAATCTCCACTAAAACAGATATCTACTAAAGGATAAGTAGGGATTGTTCCAGTTCTCTCAGGAGAAAAAGGACCATCTCCACCTAAAGCATTATTGCAATCTACAACCCTGCCTTGTTTATGAAGACCAACACTTATTCCACCGCCTAAATGGGCGACTATAACATTGATTTTATCATAGGGTTTCTTGATTTCATCAGCAAAGCGCATCGCAATAGCTTTTTGGTTCAAAGCGTGAAATAATGATCTTCTCTTTATCAATTTCTGTCCACTAATTCTAGCGATATCTTCAAATTCATCGATACAGACAGGATTGACTATAAATGCTGGTTTATCATATTTACTAGCAAACTCATCAGCTAACAGCGCTCCAAGATTTGATGCGTGAGAACCATATCTTAAATACTTTAAGTCATCGATCATATCAGAAGTTACTCGATATGTTCCGCCATTCTTAAGTGGTTTCATCATTCCACCTCTACCAACAAATACATCTATCTGGGAAAGATGATAATCTTGACTTTCTAGAAACTCAAGAATAACTTCTTTTCTGAAATCAAGTTGATCAATAATTGTATTGTATGGACTCAAATCTTTAATAGAATGTCTTAGCGTCTTTTCTTTAATATGCTTATCATTTAAATAAAGTGCAACTTTTGTAGAAGTTGAACCTGGATTAATTACTAGGATTAGATAGTCCTTCATGATTTAACACCGCCAATATAATAGAGTTTAGTTTTGCTTCTGCGTTATCTGCTCTTGAAGTTAAAACAATCGGAACTTTTGCTCCTAAGATTAAACCTGCTGATTTACCTTGAGCTAAAAATACGCTGGTCTTGTAAAAAATATTCCCACCGTCTAAATTAGGAAAAACCAGAATATCACAATCACCACCGACTATACTAGTGATTCCTTTATGTTCACATGATTCTTTTGAAACGAGGTTATCAACAGCAAATGGTCCATCGATATAAAAATCAATATCCTTATCTTTATAGTAGTTTACAATCGCTAAGGCATCTAAAGTAGATTGAATTTTCGGATTTACTTTTTCAACTGCTGAAACTAGTCCTACCTTAGGCTTAGTATATCCTAAAGACTTCGCTAATTTAACAGCTGTTTCAATAATCAATATCTTTTGTTCTACATCAGGAGAAATATTCATCGCTCCATCAGTTGCAAATAGTACGCGATCAAATTGAGGATAACTTACTATTCCAACATGGCTTAAAAGCTTTGCATCTTTAATCCCATACTCACTATTAACAACACCTTTTAAAAGAACCTTTGTGTCAATCAAACCTTTCATTAAGATATCTACTTCTTTGTTATTAACCATATCTAAAGCTATTTTTGTAGCTAAGTCAGCATCTAAACAATTGATTACTTGGTAAGGTTTCTTTAAAGAGTACTCTTTAATAAGTTCAAGTATTTTGCTTTCATCTCCGATTAAAATCGGTTCAATGATTGATAGTTCATGAGCATGCTTAACAGATTCAATTACATGGTCATCATGAGCATAGACAACAGCCATTCTTTTTAGGTTGACCTTCTTTGCTAAAACTCTCAATTCATCAACAGACTTAAGCATATTTAACTCCTAAGTTCTTAATAAATTCCTTACCTTTTTCAAGTGCTAACATATTTATTTCAATTAAATCAGCTTTTCTTTCACCAAAAACCTTCTTAATTATCGAGTGAATCGTCTCATCAGAGAATAGCTTAGTTAATTCAAGGTAAGCCCCTAACATCACAATGTTGGCTACTTTAATATTTCCAAGTTCTATTGCAATATCATTAACAGGAATACCAACAACTATACAGTTGTCTTCAAGAACTTCGTTATCAACCAAAGATGAATTATAAAGAATCAATCCATCCTTAACCATGTGCTTTCTGAATTTTTCCAGAGATGGCAAGTTAAAAGCTACTAGATGATCAGCGTTCTTAAAGACTGGTGAATTGATTTGAATATCAGAAATAATTACTGCACAATTGGCTGTTCCTCCCCTTGTTTCAGGCCCATAAGAGGGAAACCATAAACCGAACAATTCATCTTTTGTAGCACTGTAAGCAAGAATCTGGCCGAAAAGCATAACTCCTTGACCACCAAAACCAGCGACCTTAATATTACTTGTCTTAGGCATTATGATCACCTTTATCCTTAAAAATCTTCAATGGGAAAACCGGTAACATCTTCTCTTTTGCCCAATTCATCGAGTCGATTGGTTTCATGCCCCAGTTAACTGGGCATGTTGATATAACTTCTATCATAGTAAAACCTCTGTTTTCTACTTGATACTTAAAAGCTTTCTTAATCGCTTTTTTAGCGTTAATAACACCTTTAGGATCAAAAACAGCTACTCTTTCTAAATATGCTACTCCATCTATACTTGAAAACATTTCACTGATTTTAATTGGGGTACCATGATGCAATGCATCTCTTCCATCTTGAGAAGTAGTGGTTTTTTGACCGATTAATGAAGTTGGAGCCATTTGACCACCAGTCATTCCATAAATAGCATTATTGATAAATATTACAGTAATGTTTTCTCCTCTATTTGCTGCATGGATAGTTTCAGCAATCCCAATACTTGCTAAGTCTCCATCTCCTTGATAAGTGAAAACAATATTCTCTGGCAAAACTCTTTTTATCCCTGTAGCTAATGCACATGCTCTTCCATGTGGTGCTTGTTGAGCATCACAATTAAAGAATTGATAAGAAAAGACCGAACAGCCAACAGAAGCTATCGCGATTGATCTGTCTAAAATGCCTAACTCCACCAATGCTTCAGCTACTAATTTATGGACTATACCATGCGTACATCCCGGACAATATGTTAGTGGTGTATCTGTTAAACCTTGTGATTTTTCATATTTAACTTCAAACATTTATTTCACCACCTTTTTATCAAAATTCTTAATTGCATCAACTATTTCTTCTGGGTCAGGAACCATTCCGCCTGCACGTCCGAAGAAACCAACTCTTTTTCTACCATTATTAGCAATTAAAACATCATCAAGCATTTGTCCCATACTGAGTTCACAACACAATATTCCCTTTGTTGACTCAGGAATTAAATCAAAAGCAACTTCAGGATAAGGAAAGAGACTAATTGGTCTTATCATACCGACCTCTATCCCGATTTCTTTCAACATTTCAATGCTTGAACGACAAATTCTTGCCATAGTACCATAAGCGACGATAACATACTCTGGATTTTCGAAGTTGATTAATTCATATCTTGTTTCATTCTTTTTGACTTGCTTATATTTTTTTGCTAAATGAAAATTGTGTTGTTCAAGCAAAGCTGGATCTAAATGCAATGAATTAGCTACATTTCTTCTGCCAGGATGATCCTTTGTTCCCGTGGTAGCCCAATCCTTTGTTGGAATAAATCTTTCCTTAACCGGATGATCAAAATCCACTGATTCCATCATTTGCCCAATCAAACCATCTACTAAAACCATTACAGGGTTTCTATAGTAGTCAGCAATATCAAAAGCTTCTTTTAAAGTATCGATGGCTTCTTGGATACTTTCAGGTGCAAAAACAATAAGCTTATAATCACCATTTCCGCCACCTCTGGTAGCTTGATAATAGTCACCTTGTGAAGGTTGAATACCTCCCAAACCAGGACCTCCTCGCATAACAGATACAATCACACAAGGTAATTCTGCAGCACAAATATAAGAGATTCCTTCTTGTTTTAAAGCAATACCAGGGCTTGAACTTGAAGTCATTACTCTTTTGCCAGCACCAGCAGCTCCATAAACCATATTAATAGCCGAAACCTCTGATTCAGCTTGCAAGAATACTCTGCCATTAGCTAACATATGTTTTGACAAATATTCAGGTATCTCATTTTGAGGGGTTATCGGATAACCATAAAATGCATCCACTCCTCCTTTAATAGCAGCTAAAGCAATTGCTTCGTTGCCCTTCATCAATACTTTTGCCATTATTTGTTCACCTCGACTTTAATAACAGAATCTGGACACATCATCGCACAAAAAGCACAACCAATACATTTATCAGGGTCTGAAACTCTGATTAGGTTATAGCCTGCTTTGTTTAATGATTTCATGTCTTGGTAAAGAATATGTGTCGGACAGTATTCAACACATAAGCCGCAACCTTTACATAGTTCATCGTTAAATGTTACTCTTCCTTTTGGCACTTTTATTCCTCCTCATAACCAATTCTTTCTAAAATATAATTTTAATTTTAGTATCTCACCTTGAAATACTAAATTATCTGCATAGATTTTTTCCCAAATTGCTGTATAAACAATTGGCACTTCTTTATTTCTTGATACTTCTTTGATAATCTTTTCACCTTCTAAGATATCATCTAAAGTAGTATCTCTTAAGAGATTTGTGTTATTGATTAATCCAGTAACTTTAAACCCTCCACTACCTTCAATTTTATTGATTAACTCAATAATTTTTATAACGGTATCAGTTTCTTGTCTAAAGATGTTTACAACCAAAAACAAATCGACTTCAAAATTCTTCGAGTTATCAAATTGTCTTAGCAACTTAGCTCCGTGATCATTTCCTCCCAAATCATAGATTGCTTTTACATCCGAATTATTGAAAGGGATAAAGACTCTTTTCGAGATATATGGCAAATCAACATGTGTCTTATAATCTAAGTCACTTGAGATAACCTCAATGTTATGTCTTCTTAATAAATCTTCTTGTTCTCTTGTTCTAAAGTAGGGATTTATAATATCTAAATCAACAACATAATCGACTTTGTTTTTTAAGGCTAAATTTATAGCTAGTTCAGATTTACCCGAACCATAGTATCCCGTGAGAAATGTAATGTTTTTCATTTGTTTTGTAATAGCCATAGCTAAGACTATCATTGCTCCTCTCTTGACCTTTACACAAAAATAAAGTTTTCCAAATTTACAGAAAACGCTTACAAGTAATTATATCATTTTATCAAAAAAAGATAAAGGTAATTTTTATCTAATTTTAAACTTGATAACTGAGGATGAGTTTTTATCACTAAAATACAAAAGAAATCTGTTAAATACTTCTTCTTTCCAATCTCTTATCAGATTTGAAATTATTAAAGTTCAGTTATATAAGAGGATTAGACATCTAAGAATTTACTAAATCCTTGGTAACACTAAATTGAATTTTGATTAGATAAACACTTTTGCTATAAAACAAAAGAAGACTTAAGATAAATACTTTGTCTTCTCTTTTTAAATTATTGGTTCAATTTCAAATAAGACTTTAAAGCGTTTATCTTCTTCGAGATTCTTCAAACACTTTCTGATTTCTTGGATAAAATTATAGTTTTTGGAACTAAATCTATTATTTACCTCTAATGGTTTTTTATAGCTCTTTCGATATTGAAGTGCAGTTTTACTAAACTGTTTTTTCATCAGTTTGTTAAGGTATTTTTGGTCAGAGAATCCAGAACTCTCAGAAATATGAGCTATTGGTTGATCAGTCTCAATTATAAGTCTTATCGCATGATTTAAGCGAACATTTTGAAGAAAATCTTGAAATGAAAGTCCAAATGTCTCTTTGATGAAATGAGATATTCTAGATTTTGACAATTTGAGAATTTCCTTTAAGTCATTTAGTTCAATTTGCTTGTGGTAATTGTTTTCAATAAACTGAACGATTTTTTGTGACCGGATTAGATATTCATCATAATCAATAGTCTTAACATCTAAGTATCTTTCCTTTAGCAAAATATTATAAATCTCATTAACATAAAAGTTATAATAAGCAACAATTTTGTAATAGATGATTTCTTGATTTGCATTTGACAACAACAACTTTAAAAATTGTACTAGCAATAATGGAACCTGACGGTACTTATCCGCAAGATACTCAAAGGTATGAACTCTACCTTGATAAGGGATTCTTTCAAAAAATAAACCACGTTGATGAAGATAATCGTTATTTAAGCGATAAGCTATGACAATAGTACCTTTTTCCGTTTTTAAAGAATGCTCTTTATTATGATAAACTAAAAAAACGGTTTTACTGACCATTTCATATTCAATACCTGCTACTTCTAGATATGCTTTACCCTTTAAAACCCAGATTATCTCAAGATCTTTATGTGCAGATATTTCGTGATTCTGACACTCGAAAAAGTAGGTTTCTAAAGGTAAATTGTATTCTGCAAATACATCTATACATTTGTCTCTCATTTAATCACCTTTATTATTATACAATAACTTAAAGATTTTACAAAGAAGAAATATGACATATTAGCTATTAATTGTTTTGTATAAAATAGAAAACTATGACAAATAAGCTATCTATACCGTCTGCTAGCTATAGATTACAGTAATGATTTTAAAGTATAATTATCTTGGTAAAAATAATCAATCTTTAGGAGGGAAAAATGTCTGCATTAAGTTATATTGTTTCTATGGGTGTATATTTATTATTTTTATTCTTATTTCTGGAATACACTCGGGAAAAACAAAAGTTTTATTTTTGGTTTTTTATTTTAGCATTGTTATCAATTCCACTGTGGTTTATCAATTTAGAAGGTTTCTTTAGGTGGGCTAAAACAATAAGTGTTTTACTTCCCATCTGTTTCGTTTCTTTTGTAAGATTAGCAAACGGAGGCTTGAGCAACCGTTTTAAGGGTTTAATTAGAAGATGGCCGTTATGGATATTTTATGGCATAGTAGCTTTGAATATCGCAGAAGCAACGTTTACAGATATTCAAATGGGCAATATCTTTAATGCATTATGTGGAGTTATATTAATCATTACCTTACCTTTACCAACAAAAAAACGATGGTATATAGCAAAGTATGACGGTAAAAACAACTTTGCTGAATTAATAGCTGAAATACCAGTAGCATGGTGTTTGTTATATGTTAGTTGGAATGCTTGTTTTGTCTATGCGGAGAACTCATTATATTTCGCATCAAGTCTATGTATTCTGCTAATAATTCAAGTTTGGATGTTGTTTAAAAAGCGTTCTGATTTATGGTTGATGGGTAGAATTTATACCCTAGCAATTCATATATTGATTAGAGCTTCATATGATGTATTTACACCAGTAATGGGTTCTTCTTCTTGGTTTAATGTTGAAGTACTCAAGTATTGGGGAGTGATTAATTTAGTACTTCATGCTATTTATTTAGTCTATTGGTTTTTTGAATATCGAAATAAAGAAATTACTATGAAATACTCAGCTAAGTATTATGGGTTTAAGGAGGTTAGTGTGTGATGGATAAAATTAGAATTATTGAAGTTAAAAAAAGTATTTACTCTAATAATGATTTAGAGGCAAATGAAAATAGAGCAATCCTAAAGAAACAAAACACTTATCTCATGAATTTAATGAGTTCACCTGGTTCTGGCAAAACCACAATGTTAGTCTCTACAATCAAGAGACTAAAAGATAAGTTAAAGATTGGAATTGTTGAGGCGGATATTGATAGTGATGTAGATGCTTGTAGAATTCAAGAGACAGGTGTTGAAGTTAACCAAATCCACAATGGTGGCAGTTGCCATTTAGATGCTTTAATGGTAAGAGCTGGTTTAGAAGATATTAAATCTGAGAAACTAGATCTTATTGTTGTTGAAAATATCGGTAATCTTATCTGTCCTGCCGGCTATGACTTAGGTCAAAATCTTCGAGTAATGATTCTATCTGTTCCCGAAGGTGACGATAAACCTTTGAAATACCCAAAGATGTTTGGCTGTGTAGATGTACTTTTGATTAGTAAGATTGATACAGTGAGTGTCTTTAATTTTGATTTTGCTGCTTTAGAAGCAAGTGTAAAAAAATTGAATCCAGATATTAAGATTTTTAAGATATCAGCTATCTCTGGTGAAGGGATGGAGCAATGGAGTGAGTTCTTGTTTAACAAAGTTATAGAATGGAGAGATAAAAATGGATAAGAATGTAAAATTATTAGAGTTTTGTCATTTGGTTTCTGGTTTAAAAATGGATTCTAAAAAGGGTTTTTCTTATGATGATCCTCGTTATATGTTATTAGAGAAAGTTGTCGATGAAGAAATGGCTGAAGTTGCTCTTTGTCTAGAGTTTAGAAACCCTTTAACTGTTGAAGAATTAGCAAAAAAGGCTAATAAAGATCTTGAAAAAACAAGAAAATTGCTTTGGGATTTAGCTATGGCAGGTGTATCCACTATCAACAAGAAAGATGGCGTAGATAAGTTTTGGCGCGAAACCTGGGTTCCAGGCATCTTTGAAATGGTAGTTAATAACAAAGAAAATGTCAGGAAATACCCACAGATTGCTAGAGCCTTTGATGATTATGGTTTACTTAGGAATCCAGTGGGATATGGAAATATTCCGATTGGAAAAGGTCTGATGAGAGTTATTCCAATAGAATCAGCTTTGGATGGGACATCAAGAGTTGCAAGTTCTGAAGAAATTTCTAAATATATTGAAAATGCAAGAGTTATTTCTGTTTCAGACTGTTCATGCCGCACATCACGTGAAGAGAATGGTGAAGGTTGTGGACATTTAAAAGAAGATATGTGTATCCAAATGGATGATGCAGCAGAATACTATATCAGGACAAAAAGAGCTAGAGAGATTACTAAAGAAGAGGCCTATGAAATCATGGCTCGCGCTGAGAAGAATGGCTTGATGCATCAAATACCTAATACCGAAGGAGAAGGCCATACTCATGCTATTTGCAATTGTTGTTATTGCTCTTGCTATGCCCTAAGAGCAGCAACTATGTATAACAATCCTGATATGGTTAGATCTAACTATACTGCTAATGTCGACAAAGATAAATGTGTAGGTTGTGGAGAATGTGTTGATGTTTGTCCAACAAATGCCATTAAACTTGGTGAAAAACTTTGTTCTTCTATTCAAGATCAAACCCCAATTCATAAAGATGTACCTTTTAATAGTCCTTGGTCATTAGAAAAGTTTAATCCAGATTTTAGAATTAACCGAAAAGAAACTCTAGAAACTGGCACAGTTCCTTGTAAAACTGAATGCCCTGCGCATATCTCTATTCCTGCTTATGTAAAATTAGCGTCTTTAGGTAGATATAAAGAAGCTCTTGAATTGATAAAGAAAGATAATCCTTTCCCCGCAGTCTGTGGTAGAGTATGTCCTGCCTTATGTGAATCAGCTTGTACAAGAGGTAATCTTGATGAAGCAGTTGCTATTGATGATATTAAGAAGTTTATAGCTGAACAAGACTTGCACGATAAACATCGTTTCATTCCAGAGATAAAACATAATTTTCAAGACAAGTCAATAGCTGTTATTGGTGCAGGACCTTCTGGGTTATCGTGTGCTTATTATCTAGCTGTTGAAGGTTATAAAGTCACTGTTTTTGAAAAAGAGAAAACCTTAGGCGGTATGCTTAACTTAGGTATTCCTGCATTTAGATTAGAAAAAGACGTAATTAACGCTGAGATTGACGTATTAAAAGAATTAGGTGTCGAATTTAAAACTGGAGTTGAAGTTGGTAAAGACATTACTATTTCAACACTTAGAAAAGACGGTTTCAAAGCTTTTTATATAGCTATCGGTGCTCAAGGTGGTAAATCACTAGGACTTGAACATGAAGATGTAATCAATGTTAAAACCGGTGTAGAGTTTTTAAGAAATGTAGCTTTGAAGACTGAACCAAAACTTAAAGGGAAAACTGTTGTCATCGGTGGAGGTAATGTTGCGATTGATGTTGCAAGAACCGCTGTTAGATACGGCTCAAAAGAAACTACTTTGATTTGTTTAGAATCAAGAGAAACAATGCCTGCTTTACAAGACGAAATCCATGAAGCAATCCATGAAAATATCGAGATTAAGAATGGTTATGGACCTAATCGATTGATCGTTGAAAATGGTTTAGTTGTTGCAGTAGAATTTAAGAGATGCAAACAAGTAATTGATGAGTTTAAGAAGTTCAATCCTATTTTTGATGAAGAAGATATCTTAACCATTGAAGCAGATCATGTGTTAGTAGCTATTGGCCAATCAATTGTATGGAAGGATTTACTAAAAGGAACAGAAGTTAAAATCAATCCTAACCAAACGATTATAGTTGATAGTTTCACTTTACAATCAACTGATCCAGACATCTTTGCTGGAGGTGACATCGTTACAGGCCCAAAATATGCAATTGATGCAATTGCTTTAGGTAAGGAAGCATCAATATCAATTCATCGCTTTGTTCAAAGGGGACAATCATTGGTTTATGGCCGTAAACGCAATAACTATATTGCAATGGATAAAACAAAAGTTAACTACAGTGGTTATGACCATGTCCAAAGAGAAAGAACCTATACAAAAAAAATCAAAAAACTTGTTGGTTCATTTGAAGATCCAAGAGGTACTTTAACTGAAGAGCAAGTTAAAAAAGAAACAAATCGTTGTTTGGCGTGTGGAATAACGATAGTTGATGAGTTTATGTGTATTGGTTGTGGTGCTTGTACTACTAGATGTAAATTTGATGCGATAAAACTCGTTAAGACAAGAGATGAGCAAGGCGTTGATTTCTCAGATTTAAAGAAAGTAGTTATTAAACATGCATTAAAGAGAAAAGTCAGAATAGCAATACGTCAATTTAAGACAAAATTTAAACGAGTTGAAAAGAATGCATGAGTTAGGAATCGTTATTCAGATTGTTAAAACTATGGAAAAGTACATGGAAGAAAACAATATTTCTAAAATCGATACCTTAGTTTTACAAGTTGGCGAGTTATCTGGTGTATATCCTAGGTATCTTGAGGATGTTTATCCAATTGCTGTTGAATACTCTAAGCTAAAAGATACAAAACTAAAACTTGATGTTACACCTGGTATTGGTCAATGCTTGAAATGTGGTTTCAACTATGCTTTATTGGAAAATAATTCTACTTGCCCTTTATGCTCAAATAAAGAGTATTCAGTAATTACTGGAAAGGATTTTATTATCAAAGAAATCCATGTATAGAAATAAAAAACCTATAAAATATACAAAACGTATATCATATAGGTTTTTTTTCTTTATTTTAATACTTTTTCAATATAAACATCGACTAATTTCGGATCAAATTGCTTCCCTTTGTACTTTTTCAACTCTTCGATAGCTACTTCATTAGACAAAGCTTTTCGATAAGGTCTATCTGAAGTCATTACCTCATAAGCATCTGCAATACAGATAATTCTCGCTTGAAGTTGGATTTCTTCACCAGCAAGACCCTCAGGATAACCTGAAGCATCATAATACTCATGATGTAACATTAAAGATAAAAACAACTAATATCAGAAAAAAAGAAATAATAATACCTAAGGTATATTCTGTTTATTCTTCATAGCTCACCTCTTTATCAATTAACTGTAATATACAACATTTGAGAAGATAATTAAATGATACACAGCAATTTTTTCTATATCTTATGTTTGTGGCTTAGCATAAAAAAGGGTCATATCGTCTAGATACAACCCTTTTAAATCTTTAATTAATTAATTATTTGATAACTATATTATCTAAATACATCGTACCGTTATTAGAAGAAGCAAGATTTACCATTAAACTAATCGCTATTGTGTTTTCATCCAAATCAGATACTTTAACAAAGAAGTAAGTTCCTTCATCAGTGTATGTAATTTGACCGTAAGGAGTAATCTCAGTAAAACCACTGCTAGTATAGTAGAAGGCCTGGAAACGACTGCTTCCTGTCAACTCTAAAGAGGTTTCAATGAAGATTCCAATATATTCAGCTCCAAGAGCTAAAAGCTCAGTTTTTGTAATATCAAACTTAATTCCATTTGTTCCGGGTCCATAATTAAATTGTAATACTTTATTATCTTCAACAGTTTCAAGTGTTGCTGCTGTTAAACCCCATGAACCACCACTAACTCTAAACGCTTCAATTCTTGACCAGTTAGCCTTGAAATCAGTATCATCAGCAAACCCTTCAAAGTCTTCTAGCATTGTCAAGATTTGAATATTGATAGTAAGTAGATTTGAGTCAAGACCTAAGGAATCACCTGTTTGAATAGTTAAAAGATAATCTCCCATTACTGGATTTGTTAAATCCAAACCACCTAAATCAACCATTTGTGCAGTTGGTGAAATTATTCCATCTTCTGCATCAACAATATCAATCATACTCAATAATGTCGGTAAAAAAGCTTCGATATTTTCGCCAGCAATCAGAGTCATTCCTGAGATTAAAGCAAGATCTTCTTGACTGATACTAACAACTGGAGCTTCGTTTTCAAAAACTAAGAATTCTTTTGTCAATAAAATATTATCAAATATCAATTGACCTGTAGCTCCTGATGAACAGTTAACAACCAAAGAAATAATTACTGTATCATCTTTTAAAGCACTTACTGGAATATAAACGTAAGTTCCATTTACTAATTCTTGGAAATCACCGATTATGCTTGAAGTAATTTCATTGAATGCACCTGCTTCAGTATAGATAAATGATTGGAACTTAACCATATTAGTGGTATCAGTTGCCTTTATATAAATCGCAATATAGTTTATATGAGATGGTATATCAGCTTTTGTTATTCTGATCTTTAGACCATTAGTACCACTGTTTGCAGATACATTTTGAATTATGTATTTGTTATCTCCATCAATAACTAATGTAGCGTTACTCTTTACAAAAGCTCCACCACCAATTCTTGTTCCTTCAATATTATCCTGTGTTTGCGCTTGATAATCTGCATCATCGATATATCTTTGGAAATTGTTGTAAACAATGATATTCTCTTTGATTTTTAATAAATCCATCATATCTTTGACGAGAATAATCTTATGAATTTCATAACTACCATTCACTTGATTATCTCCAGCCCAGTTATTAAAGCCAAAGGCAAAATCAATGATTTCTGAAACAGTTTTTCCAGAAGAAGTGACATTGATATAAGCAAATCCAGTTGTTCCTGGTGCAGGTAAGGTTATTTGATAATTATTTTGATTTCCTGACCAATACAACCATACAGAAGCAGTGGTTTGGTTTGTATTGTTAGTCATCAAGAATGCTAAATACTTAGTTGAGTTATCTCCACCCAGATTAAGCAATGTTTCATATCTTCTTGCAAGTATCCAGCCATTATTAGCTGTTTGTGGTAATGTAAACACCATAGAACCATCGACTAAATTCATTTTGTCAGATATTGGATAATTAGTTCCATTCGTTCTTTCTGTCCAAACGGCTTCAAAAGCTGTTTCATCTGCATAATCGAAATCATCAACTAAAACATAATCAACTTTATCATCAATAACAACTTCTTCTTCGACTAAATACGTTAGTTCTTGGACATCTTTTACTGCTGCTATAAGACTGATAGAGAAACTACCTGTAACTTGATTGTCTCCTGCCCAGTTGTTAAATCCTAAACCAAAATCAGTAATTTCTGATGGTAGCTTACCTGATGCACTAAACACATCTATAACTACCCATCCACTTTCTCCTGTTGCTGGTAGATTTATTAAATAAGAGTTCTGTGAACCAGACCAATATAACCACACAGCTATTTGTGTTGCATTAGTATTATTTGTTATATAGAATGCTAGTTTTGTGTATTCATCAGTTACTCCTAAACTAGATAATGAATCATATTTTCTTGCTAGAATCCAACCATTATTAGCAGTTTGTGGCATTGTGAACACCATTAATTGCTCTTCTATATCCAAATACATATCATCATGAGTTGGATAATTAGTACCACTTGAACGATAAGTCCATTCAGCCTCAAAAGCTGTTTCATCTGCATAATTGAAATCATCAACTATTAAAGCATCTGCTTCATAAGGTACAACTAACTCTTCCATTCTAAAATCTTTAATGTAAATACTATTTCCATTATCAGTATCTAAATAACCATACATGAATTGGAATTTTGCATTTCCATTTGGAATATCTTTTGTTGCAACAAACAAGAATTCATAAGTTACATACTCTTCAGTAATACTAATTGTTTGTAATCCACCTTCAAAATTGTCAATCCATGGTTCTTCCCAAAGAGTTGAACCAATTCTAAGTAATAAATCAGTTGCTGTGTCAGCTTTAACTGTGAAAACAATTCGATAAGTCATATCCTTGATAAACAAAGTATCATCAAGATAATAAACTATTCTGCCTGGATCCCAATCATTAGTAAGCTTAACCATATTAACTATTTGCATTGCTTCCTCTTCGAAATTAACAACTAGATTACTATGATATACTTCATCAGGTGTATTTAAATCAAAGACGTTCTTGTAAGTTGGTTTTGCTTCTTTAACTAAATCAAATTGTTTTATATAAATTGTATTAGTGGAATCTGAAGATAAATACCCATACATAAACTGGAATTTTGCATTTCCATTTGGCATATCTTTATCAACTGTAAAGATTACTTGATATAATGCATATTCAGATGTAATCGAAATCGATGTTAATCCACCTTCAAAATTATCAATCCATGGTTCTTCATAAAGATTTGCACCAATTCTAAAGTATAGGTCAGTTGCAGTTGTTGCTTTTACCATAATTTCAAATTTATAGGTTTGACCTTGTTCTAACTCTTGATTAGAGAAATAGTAAACCCATCTTGCCCGGTCCCAAGTTTCTGTTGCGGTATTGATATTAGTAATCAAATAAGCTTCTTCAACAGCATCATAATTAACAGTTGAATGAGTTGGACCTTCATCAGGAGTTCCTAACTCTGTTCTTGATGACTCATCCCAAAGCAAATCTGATACATAAACAGTAATAGTTTTAGAAGTTAGATTTCCAGCACTGTCGCTAACTTCAAATGTAACTTCAAAACTACCTGCCAAAACAGCAATACCTTGATCAAGGAATTGATCTAAACCAGTTATTGTTACAAAGCTATTATCAATAATTCCATCAATATTGTCTTCTACTACCAACAAATCTAACGGATCGAATGCATCAAAGATATTTAAAGTTTGATCACCGATTGTAATAACTGGACCTTGTTTATCTGTCACAGTTACTTCTACATCAAACTCAGTAATATTACCTGATTTGTCATAAACTGTGTATGTTACAGTATAAATCCCAGCTACATTGAAGTCTAAACCACCATCATCAACCATTTCTGGTAGAACCTCTATAACTCCATCAACTGCATCTATTGCATCGACCAATTGATGCAATGGTACAGAAATATTAGTGAATTGGTCAATTGTTGTCGGTATACCGTCTTTTAAAGTTACAACTGGGCCTAAAACATCAGCATTCGCTGCTGTAAAGACTTCAATTTGCAATGTATAAGTAGTTGTTAAGTCATTGGAATCAGTAGCACTAAAGATAATATCATAAGTTCCGGCAACGCTCATGTTTACAGCGGTTGCATTAACTGTTGGTACTAGAACATTTTTACTCATATCATAGAACGTAACATAATCAAGCCAATTAGGTTCTGTATCACCTTCTGTAAACTTAACAGGCAAATTAGCTGCTTGATGAGTTGTATAAGTTGGTGGATCAAAACTTGTCGCAACCTTATACATGTAAACATCTTTAAAGGTTGTTACTCCGTCTTTACCGATATTTGAGTAATTCAAATTACCGAGATTCATTTCAATTAAGAACTCTTGATAGCCAGCTGTAGAAGAAATCGAATCAAGTTTGAAGAAAAAGTTAAAAGTTTGATATTCGCTATTTAATGATAATCTAATATCACTTCTACCATCAAAATCATCAACCCAACCATTTGCTTCATTAGTCGCAAGACCCATTCTAAAGCCCATAGTTCTATCAATAGTTGTTTTTACTGTGAAGGTAAACATATACCATTGTCCTGCTTCTAGTCCGTTTGAGTTCTCTTTTAGGTATGTACCAGCAGCTGATAACCAATCACCAAGAGATGTTACAGTAACAATCATTGTACCTTCTACTTCATCATAAGTTATCGTTGCTTGACCATTGTTCGATTTTTCTCTCCATAAACCATCTCCTTGATTAGCAAAGTTTGGATCGGAGATAAAGCCTGAATCGATCAAGTTACCGATAACTACTGTTCTTGTATAAGTAGTTACATTGTTCCCACTATCAGTTACTGAATAAATGACCTCATATTCACCTACTGTTGTCAAATCTAAATCTTGATAGTCAATTTCAATTGTTGAAGTAATATTTCCATCAATATTGTCAACAGCTGTTACTCTATTTCTTAAAATTGCTTCTAAGCCTTCCAAAGAGTAATTAAGGGCATAAGCCACTTCAGGAGTAGGAACACTCAATACTGGAGCTACCATATCTCTGATTTCAGCAAATTGTACTCTTACTTCTAAATCTGAAAAGCTCATAGCTCCTGTAATTGTAAAGACTGCATCTACTAAAGGTTGTGTAATCACATAATAAACTTCAAAAACATCATGATTAGTAGTCAGTGTTAGAGTTTGATGACTTCCAACCAGGTCGCCTAAAGCGATGGTTATATCACCAGCTGTTTGAGCTAAGGTGATAACTTCAACTTTGATATAGGTAAAATCAGCGATCGTATCGTTGATTACACCACCACTAAAAACAGGAGTTGAATAAACACCTTGGTCAAAAATAAGAGCACTCATCTCATAGGAAGTTTGCTCACCAAAGACAAAATCTCCCATAGTGACAGTTACATTTCTAACTTTTGTAGTTTCATTATCTGAGTTATCTTTTGCTGAGTAAGTAATCTGATATGTTCCAACTTGCCAGATATCAAGATTAGATTCATATGTTACTGCGACCACGCCGTCTACAGTATCATTAGCGCTTACTCCAACTAAAGGATCAAATTCCTCGCCCAGATAAATAGTCACATCACCCACGCCAACCAATAAAGGTCCTTGTGTATCAGTGAAGACAACTGTAACAGTTCGATTGACAGTAGTAATATTACCATCATTATCAACAACTGTATAAGTAGCTGTATAAACGCCAACAGCCATCGGATTCACATTACCACTATAAGTGATTCTGCTTGTTAAATCTCCGTCTTCTTCGTCGTATGCTTCAACACCTTGAAGCGGTATAAACTGTGAGTTTTTTTCAATTGTAATATCATCTGCCCCAGTAATAACCGGATATGTATCCGTTACTTCACTGGTTGTTTGACTCTGTGTAGAAGACTCGGAAGTTGTTGTTTGTGTGGTCGACTCTGAAGTTGTGCTTTGAGTTGTTTGTGTTGTGGTATCTGTTGTTGTTGTAGTCTCAGTAGTAATACCATTACAAGCAACAATGCCTGCAAAAAACAAAGTTACCATTAAAAATAAAACTAATTTCTTCATTACTTTCCTCCATATAAAATTAATATTTCTATTTATGTTAATTTCCGGCTATTCCGGAACGGTCAACACCTTCTATAAACCATTTCTGTGCAAAAAGATAAACGATTAAAAGTGGTAGTATCGAGATTAAAGTCATTGCATATTGAACGCCGATGTTATATGTTTGTGATGCTGCGTCCATACTTAGTTGTCCTTGAGAGTACATCGATGAATAAGTCGCAATAAACGAATCTAAACTCATCGGTAAGGTTGTATACTCCGAACCAAAGTAAAGCCTAGCTAATGCTGTTTCATTCCAATACCAAACAAATGAGTATAAACCACAGATTAAAAATGCAGGACCTACTAAAGGAATTGCTATGGTGATAAATGTTCTTAAAGTACTAGAACCATCTACTTCTGCTGCTTCAAATAGTTCATCGGGGATGATTCTAAAGAATTGATAAAAGATCAAGATGAAGATAGTCTGTCTGATTCCATTTCCAAACAATGCAGGAACCCAAAATGCTTTCAATGAATCCATCAACTTAACTTCTATACCTAATATTTTGAAATCTCTATAAAGTACAGTAGTAGGTATGTAAGTTAGAACACTAGGGATTAAGAACAATGCAATCATTAAAAACATTAAGATTTTCTTTCCATAAAAATCAAACCTACCAAAACCATAACCGATCAACGCAGATGAGATAACAGTAGCTAATGTTGGCATGATACTAACTTGAAGAGAATCAGTTAAAGCCTTTATGAACTGCATCCATATAAAAGCAGTTTGATAGTTTTTAAGGGTTGGATTTCTAGGAATCCAGGATACTGTTGAATTGATTAGGTCTTCTAATGTCATCAATGATCTAGCAAACATTGCTAGTAAAGGATATAAAAAGATAAAGGATACGCCAATTAAAAGCAGATAAATAACTATTTTAAATATCAATCCACTTTGCTCATTACGACCAAAGAGAATTTTTTTGATTTTTTCCATAAATTTTCTCCTTTTAATCGTATTTTTTTGAACTTAATCTAACAACTAATGAATAAAAACCAATAACTGTCAGTTCAATTCCAAATAGGATCCATGATAAGGCAGCTGAATAAGCTCTACCATAATTAATTTCATCTGTTAATGTACCTGCTAATGATCTAGATTCATCACTGCTACTAGTAATCAGTTGAATTAACGCATTATTGCTTAAATTGGCATAAATTATCGTTGTATAGATAATATTGATATAGATTAAAGGAATCATTGCAGGAAGTGTAATCTTCCAAAATAGTTCCCAGATTGATGCTCCATCAATCCTTGCGGCTTCATAGATTGATTTATCCATTTTTTGAAGACCAGCAAGAAAAATCAAGATTTGCACACCTGAAAGCCAGAGAATCAAAACAATCTGACCAAAAGCATTCAAAAGTACTTCATTAAACAAATCAGGAAAATAATCAGTCATAAATGATGAAATAGTTCCATTAGCAATAGCAGGAACAGTTAAAAGACTATTTCTTTCAAAGTTCATCAGCATATTACCTGATAATAGAATTACTGGAATGAAAAAGATTGTTCTAAATATTCCAATTCCTTTGATTTTTTGATTTAGCATCAAAGCTAAAATCAAAGCAAAGATAACTACTAGAGGAACAACTAATAAAACATCTTCAAAAGTTGCACTAATCTGACTTAAATGATATGGCTCTTCAGTAAAGATTCTTTCAAACTGAGTGAACTCATACCATTTACCTGTTATTTGCCAACCAACTCCAGTAATAAAGTAATATTTATCAGATAAAGCCATTCTAATTGATTTTAAGAAGATTGGAATAGAAATATAGACCAAACCAATCAACCAAGGAGCAATAAATAACAATCCGTAAATCATTTTTTTATAACGATTAGGTATTCTTTGAAACCGTTGTTTTAACCAGATAAAACCAATATACTTTAAAAATAAACCAAAATACTTTTTAATAGCTTTCAAAATATTCTTAACTCGTTTAACTAATGATAACCAAGCAAATTTTCTCATGAGATGTCACCCACTAGATAAAAGGCACTTGGAATAATCATACTATCATTTATTTGATAATCTGATTCTGTATAATTGATGTAAATTACTTTATTATTTGCATAAACAACTTCTGCAATCCCATAATCAAGATAACGATGATTGATTATCTCACTTCCCTCGATACTGTTAAAAACCTCATTGACCATCTCATTGAAATATAAAATTGTTTCTTTCCAAAGGCGATACTCTGATGTATAGATATGTTCTGAATTTGTATATCTAAGTAAATGAGTAGATTCTTTAGTTATTAAGAATGCCGGATTGATACTAAATTCAATCAATCTTAGTGCCATTAAACGGTAATCTGAAACATAGTTTACATATGGTGAATACATTTTTACTGAGTTGCTTAAAACCATTTGGATAAAAGGTATCGAGTCAGTTACATAAGCATACTTATTAGATTCAATTGGGATGTTATGATACCCTGAAATCAAATCGAACAAATATGCGTTTGGCATAGTCACTTCAATCTTAAACTCACCTAGTTTAAGGAATTCTTCTCTAAGAATATCAATCATTTGATTTCGGTAATAATACTCGTTATTGTACCGATAAGAGAATAGTGCATTCCCCACTGCAGATAACGACAAATTGTTTATTCCTAATGCTTGATAATCATTTTGCTTTTTCAATAACTCCTTTGCTAAATTTTGAGGATTTCTAAAGTACATAGTACTAATCAAAGAAGTTCTTGAGTTGTTTGTTGCAAATACAGACAATGTGGTCTTTCTAATAATTGAAGAACCTAAAGTGTTTTCATAAGCTAGAATTGGATTTTCCATAAATGATATAGTTATTTTATTTCCTTCTAAATAATCCATCAAATCTATAAAGTCTTGCTTACTTCCTAAAAGATTTGAAGTCTTAACTTTAGGAGTAGTATTACCATAAAACCCACCCTTGTTCCAACCCGTGTATTGGATACCTAAATCCAATACTCCCGATGAGTTCAAATCTTTAGCAATCATTAAAACATCTTCATAATCAGTCATTTTGACAAAATCCCGACCAAATAGACCGTTTTTATAATCTTGACCTAAAAGTGTTATGTTTAAACCAAATTCTGTTTGCTTATCGCTAATACCTAATACTTCCTTATACTTTAAAGCCATATTGCTGTAATTAGCTTTATCATTAGCTAAAAAGTAATAATCGACTTGAAAATCTGTTGGGTAAGGTAAAGTGTTTACCATTTGAAAACTGTCATTAGCTGATGTATCAATTGTAAATCTTTCCCTAACAATAAACTTTGCAAAAGTTGTATTAAAAGGATAGGTATTATAACCATAAGGATAGGAATGAATTTCACTATAACCATCACCCTGACTAACAACCGCAAGAAAAGCAGCTTGATTGTAACCATGATTTACCCCAAAAATCGGCATTGAAGCACTAAATTCAGGTTTGATATGCGATGATGCTTCATCGACACGATACCTTCTTACTCCTTCATCTATACCATATATTCTTTTGATATATGCTGTTGAATGACTTTGTTCAGAGTATCTAATTAAAGCTCCACTTCCATCAGGAATCATTGAGTAACCATTGATTTCATAATTACCAGATCCAAAATAAGGGAATAAGAAAACTGATTTTAAGCGATATTTAGTTATTTTTTCATATGTTGAACCATCTAAATTCAACATTGTTTTGCTTACATCTTCTTCAATCAACGAATCTATCGGTAACAAGACTGATAAAACATCCGCTTGAATTGTTACTAAAACATCAAACTTAATCCCTAAATCTTCAAAATCAAGTTTTGCTAGGACACCATTATCTAAATACTCATATTCAACCTCAACATTATATTTAGGGCCTGACAGATATGATTTAGAATCATCAATTAAAATATTATCAAGGTTATAATACTCAATCACTACACCAGATTCTACAAAGAATCTATTTGTTCCAGATAATCCATATTGCATGTAATTTGGTTTAATTGAGTACCAAATATAACCAGAATTCTTATCGTATATCGCAATCGCAAAAATATTCTCTTTTACATATAACTTTAAATCTTGTGTTTCAGAAACAAACTTAAAACCTTTGAGTGCTAGTTCAAAAGCATAATCATTGGGTAAAGTGATCTGTTCTTGATTTTCTGGTTGTGAGAAAAAGTTAGAAGTTGGTGAAATATTATAACTATTTTCAATTAAATATTCATTCCCTTGGATTCTTAGTTTTGATGAAACTTCGATATAATACACAAGTATACTCATTACAACAAGACCAAGGATTAAGATGATTTTCTTTTTATTCACGCAAAATCACCTCCTTGATGATATCGATTAAAAAGTTGCTGACTTGTGTAATCATCAAATAAACTATTAAAAGGACTATGATTATAATAACCATGAACAAAATACTTAAGAATATGTTTACAAATGTTTGTGAAACAGAAAAATTATGGGTTTCTTTGGTGTTAAAATATAATAAAATAACCGACCAAAGAATCATAATAAATAAACCAAAATGATAAATAAAACCTTCATTTAATGTCAAATAATTTGATATTAGAATCAAGAATGGATAAATTATCAATATCGGCATTAAAGCTCCTGTAGTATTGATAAAAATCGCTTTGAAAGTCCCTTCCCCTTCCATTAAAGAACTCATCAAATAGTTTGAAAAAACAAAGATAATAAAAGGAATCAACACTTTAAATATCTCTTTTATAAGAATTGTTTCTTCTAAGATAACTTGGTTGAAGACAAAGCCAGTATAAACCAACCCAACAGTATAAATTATAAACAAGAATCCTAGAATGATTAAGGCTGAACTCACTTTTGAACGCTTCTCTGTCTTGACGTTGTAACATGCATCAGCGGGATTTTTCAAAAAGTAAAACATATGTAAAACTTCATTGATTACCCTATTACTAATAATTTTGTTTTTTGTAACACCAACAAAAGCGAAAATTTCAGTTTTACGATTTAACTGTTTTATCACAATTACTAAAACTAATATACTCAAGATGCCATAAATTATCTTATCCATGTTATCAATCAACCTTAGATTTCTAATCTCCCAAAAAGCATCAGAGTATTGTTCTTTATCATTTGAGATCCTAAATTGTTCTAAAGCTTGTTCATATTCAGTGCTCATCATATAACCAAGTCCAACTCCTCGATAAGCTATATCTAACATCGAGTTATACCTTAAAACTTCTTGCCATACTTCGATTGATTCTTCGTACTTCGCATTATTATATAGGTCTAGTGCTTCATGTATTTTACTAGCAAAAGGTGTTTCCCTGAAGATATGGATAGCGTTTCTATTACCATGGTCATCCAAAACATAAATATTGTTTTTAGAATCTACTGCAAGTGAAGAAGCTGACATAAATAAACCGAGTTTATCATTGCCAACACCCTTGCCTCCCCAAGAAAACAACAAGTTACCTTGATTGTCATATTCAAAAAGATATCCATTAGACGATACAGCATAAACATTTTCTTGATGACCTGGCCAAGCATCGACTAAATCATTTAATACATACATTCTTTCATCAAAATAGTTTATCCCACCAATATTAACCTTTTTAATATTATTCCCAGATACATCCTGATTATTATCTTGAGTTATCGTGTAAAAATATCCAGAGTAATCCAAAGCGATATTGAATATAGGTGTAGGAACATTCTTCTTAAGATAGACATTCTCATTATTTTGAAAAACAATTCTCTCTAATCTTTCCATTAGACTTAAGTTTAGTGAGTTAGAAGCAAAATAGTCAATAAATCGATTATTCTCATTAATCATTAAGACACCAGATGTAGTACCCTCGTTAACAACATACATGGTATGTGACTTGTCAACTGCTATTTTTAATGGTCTAAACACAAAGTTTTCTGCTTCTAATATTGGGCTTGTTGGCGAAGAAAAAGAGTTTTCTAAACTGACTTGATTATTTACTTTATCAAAGAAATACTTATAGATAGTCCCAATATCAGAATTTACAACACCTTGTCCATAATCAGCAACATAAATATAATCATCGACAACATGAATACCCATCGGTTTAATCATCACATCTTGGCCAAAACTAAATAAGACCTCTAAGTTAGGATCTAAAACGACAATCCGTTTGTTTCCGGTATCAGCAATATAAAGATAATCATCGCTGTCAATAAACAAATCCTTAGCCCCTGAAAGCGTTGAGTCATCAGACAGTTTTCTAATTGCAAAAACCGCTTCATATGCTTCATTTGTTGGGACTAATTGGTTATTCCGGTTCAACGTATAGGTATAGTAAGCTGAAGAAGCTTCTACTCTTACAGTGTTGAATTGAACAAACATGATGAAATTAAGTAAAACCAATAATAAAACTACTACTCTTTTTTTTGTCATATCACTTAATTCCTGAATAAGCCATCGTATTCATAACATTCTTTTGTAACAAGATAAATAAAACGATATTTGGCACAAAGATAATCAATGAAGCTACTGCACTCATCCCTTGAGCTGCGATAGCACTTGTGCCTAGGGTTAATGTTGAAAAATAGTATGGTAATGTTTTCAAAGCTTCATCATCAACATATAGCGATGATGTTTCGATATTGTTCCAAGAGGCTTGAAAAGCCAAGATTGCGATTGTCATAATCGCTGGTTTTACTAATGGCAAAACAATCTTTAGATAAATTTGCCAATTAGTTGCACCATCAATTTTTGCAGATTCATATAGTTCTCTTGGAACCTGATCCATAAACTGTTTAACCAAGAAAACACCTACAGGCATTGCTAAGAGGGGGATGATATGACTGAGCAAGTTATTGGTCAAACCAAGTTCACTCATCACAATAAACCTTGGCACTGCAATCGCTACAGGGACAATCATAATTGCTAATTGATTTAAAGCAAATAAGGTCTTTTTGAAACGGTATGCTAGAAAAGAAAAAGAATATGCAGCTAAAGAGCCGATTAAGATTGTAAAAACAATCGTTAAAGAACTTGATAAAATTGAGTTGAATAGATACCTTACAAAAGGAACTCCAGTTTGTGAAGTAGCTAGAATAAGATTCCTAAAATTATCTAAAGTAATTCTTGAAGCAAAGATTCTTGGTGGGTAAGCATAGAGTTCTGAAAGTGATTTAAAGGCGTGAGAGATGATATAGACAATTGGTAAAATGGTCACTATAAGCATTGGCAACATCAAAAAGATAAACTTGATTTGTGACTTGTGAAAATAATTAGGATTTATCTTAATACCCTGAAACTTTCGATAATTTCTCTTGGCTTTTTTGAGGAGTTTTCTTCTTAATTTCTCAGTTTTAGAGAGAATTTCTTTATTCTTCTTCATCTGACTTTACGCTCCCCAAAAAGCCTTACAGAAGCATAATAAAAGACCATAACCATCGACAATAAAACAACTGACATAGCTGATGCATAACCCATCTCATAACGACCAAAGCCAAAATCGTTCATGTGATCAACAATTAACCATCCTGCTAATTGAGGTGGTGGATAAGACCCAGATAAAGCTGCAGCTAAACCAGCAGCATTAAAAGTACCAACCACTGCCATTACCGCACCAAAAAGCATCTGTGGTTTTATTGAAGGAATAGTGATATAAAATATCTCTTGCCAACGGTTTCTTAAACCATCGACATAAGCTGCTTCATAAAGATCTTTATCGATATTTAAAATTCCAGAAAGCATTGCTAAAAAGCCAACTGACATCGAAGACCATAACCCAACAAAAATCATAATTCCAAAAATCATATGTGTGTTTTGGAGCCATTGTAATGGTTGGTTAATAAAACCAAGATTCAAAAGAAAATAATTGAGGTAACCTCTTGTATCACCAGAAAACATCACCTTCCAAATCACAGCCATCAAGACTCCACTAGTAAGCGATGGTGAATAAAGAATTATCGCTAAAACTGTTCTAACCTTATGTGATATTTGCGATAGTAACCAAGCCATGAAAAAAGAGATTATGTATCCACCAGGGCCAATTATCAAAGCATACTTTATGGTTGTTGGTAAAGCATATTGCATGAAGTCACTATCTTGAGTAAACAGATTAATATAATTTCTTAATCCTACAAAACTAGGAAAATTTATCGTGTCATAATAAGTTAGTGATAAGATAACCGAAATAACGATTAAAGCTATTACAAAGGTAAAGAAAATTAAGAAATAAGGAATGATGAAAAAATATGCATCATTAAACTTGATTTTTCTAGTTTTCTTCATCATATGCCTCCTTTATCCAACGTCTGATATTATCATCTATCGGTATGATATAATCTTTCCCTATAGGATTATTCAAAGAGACATAACCAAACTCATCTGCTTTTCTAGATAATTCTCTTTCCACTCGCGGTATTGATTGGTTAATAGCAATCAATGGATTCATCTTATCGATGACTACTTTATTCCAAATATTTGACAGTTCACGCTCGACAATATAACTTCCCGGTGTAACAGCAGGAATCCTTGCCCATGAAGCTTGTTCCATGGTAACGTTCTTAATCCCCTCATCCCAAACAGATGCTTCTAAAGCTTCCATATTGGCACTCAAAACCAAGAACTTCTCGCCTAATGAAGTTTTAATATTTTGCATAAACTTAATCTGAGTTTCCGTAGAATTCCACCATTTAATCAATTCCCAACCTTCATTTTGCTTATCGCTATTAGAGAAAAGCATCGATACTTTTCCATAGGTTGGCGCATATCTTTTAATAACACCATCATTATTTAAGTCATTTCCAGGAATAACTAAAACATCCCATTGACCTGATAATTCTGGCGCAGCATATTTAAGCTGTAAATATAAATCAATAGTCGATATGCCAATTGGCATCGAACCAGAACGGAAATGTTCAAAGAAGGAACTTACTTGTAAAGGCAGATTATAAATTGTAAATAATTCAGTCGCAAATTTAACTGCTTGAATCGTTTGCTCATCTCTAAGCATTGACTCAACTCCGTTTTCACTATATATTTCTCCACCAAACTGATAGATTATTGGAGCCATTAATCCATATCCCTTATATGATGAATCCCCACCTAAAGGATGATAGAAATTCATTTTATGGGATTGTAGAATCGGCAGCATATCAATAACATCAGACCAAGTATCAGGCGGGTCTAACTCTAGATAACTAAAGATATCCTTACGGTAATACATTAGATAAACACTTTGTGTTTCAGGTATTGAATATACTCCATCTTCAAAGATAACCGGAGCAAAATTATTAGCATAATAATTCTTGCTGACAAGATCAAAATCCTCAAATTCAGATAAATCAGTTAATATTCCTCTTAGAGCATAAGCATAGGGGTTCCAATTATCAATCGATAAAACAACATCAGGGTTTGCATCAGTTGCATTTGAAAGCACGATTTTTTGAATGTTGTTTAGAATCGAACAACGCACTTCAATACCTGTTTTTTGACTGAAGTCTTGATCAATCATGCTCTGAATGATATCTAAATATAAACTTGACTGCGAAACCCAAACTTCCAATGTCTCATCGGAAACTCTTCTGTTATTATAACGAGTATCAAAGAATGAATAAAAGAAACTTCTAATTCCATCCCAAAGTTTTACAAAAAAATTCCCATTAGCCTTTGGTAAATCTACATTATTATAGATATAAATACAATCAATCGACAAAGGTTGAGAAAGCAAATAGGTAATTCCATTCCCAATCAATTGATAAGCTGAACCACTGCCATCAGAAAACTCATTCAATTTCGATCCAATTCTATTGGGATTTCTAGCAATTCTTCGCAATTGTTTAGCAGCAACATTTAAAGTAGTTATCTCACCAGCGCTTTTACTGCTATCAAGATTTGAAATCTTTTGATAGATTTCTTCTAGTTTATTAGCATAATTTTCAAGTCTTGTAACTAAATCAGGTATATACTTCAAAACATCCCAATCAACTGTATCATTGATATTTCCACCAGTAATAGTCTTAACCAAAAGACTTATTGATGAAATATCATCCATGATATAGTTTAGTTCATCAATATCATTTGCATAGATATGATTAGTTGATTCAATTGCTATTTCATGTTTGCCAACTTCAAAATAAAATTGATAAGCTTCTTCTTCACCTAAAACAATATTTTGCCAGGTTCTTGAAGAAGAAAACAATACTCCTGAAAGTTCTTCAAATAGCAATTGATTATCAATATAAATATTTTTAGCAACAGCAACTCCATAATTATCATTTTGCAAAGCTTTCAAAGCTATATTGTAATATCCTGCTACCTCAATATCAAATTGATAAACTACTTTCATACCACCTCTAGCCATTGATTGACCATCAAGACGGTTTAAAACTGTATGTTTATAAGTATAAGGAGTCATTTTACTCTCTTTATAATAACTAGATTTAATCTCTAAATCATTCTTATATGAGAAGTCTTGACCTTGAATTACTATCATTTCCTCAAGATTTTCAAAAGGTAACTCACTATTATTTTCTTTATAAGTTTGATAATCAATTTTTGAATCCTTGGTTTTTAAATATAAATCTCCTAAGTAAAACCCAAGATTCAAAGCCACAATCTCTATTTTATTAACCCCTTCTTCAAGTAAAAACAACAAAGGGTCATGCGTTAAAGCATTAGTATGTTGATAGTAATATTTTTGCCACTTATTAACTGATTTAACCTTAGGTAATAACTCATTTCCATAGATGTTGTATCGGTACTCTTCCTCTAAGGGGACACTCTCCCAAAAAACTTCGAGTTTTACTTCGTTCAATTCGTTATAAAGTATTTCATCATTGATGATAATCATCACTGATGGAATCGTATAAAACTCTTCATTTAGAAAGAAGTCTAATCCTAAGTGATATAAACCACTTTTTTCAACCTCTAATTCATATGTAAAAACATCATTTTTTTCTAAGTTTGTAATTGTGTTTTGATATTCAATGTCATGAAAAAAGTCCAAATCAGGATTGCTTAGTATATAATTAGAAATTGAAAATCTTTGTTCCTCTATGTTTACCTCTTCATAACTCTCTTCCCAAGCTTTAAGTTTTCTTAAGTAAGTATTATTTCTAAAAGAACTAATATCAAAAGCGTCTTCAATACTAGTTGAACTATCTGCATAAACAAAGGAGATCCTTATGCTCCCAAGGATAAATAAATTAATCAATAAAAATATCAACAAAAATATTCTTTTCATAGTTCTCCTTTGCTTACAGACAGTTTTTAATTCAAATCGCCAATCAATACATCCAAAATCTCTCTTGCTTGTAAGAAAGCGCGGTTTGCTTCTAATTGCAAGGTATCTTTGATTGCTGCATATGTCGTTTCACCTACCATAGCATCATAGAGATATTGGTAGGCTACAGAATCGGCTTCTTCCCAACCAACTGTTTCTTTATTAATCCAAAAAGCACCGTTTTTAAGCGATTCGATGAACTCAGGAGAAACCAAACCAGGAGCGGTAATTCCATAAGGGATAGTTTCCCAAATTTTGTTTACACCAAATCCATCAATTCCGTAATCAACAACAGGATATCCATAGTTATTTGCTGAAATAAAGACTTGATCAGAGAAAGTTTCAAATAACTCATATCGTTTTAATAAGCCTTCTTCGCTAAAAGACATCCATTTCAATAATTGATAAGCTGCTTGTTTATGTTCAGATGTTGAAGCTATTCCAGCGATATCAGTATTTCCACCAGTAACTCCATTTGGTCCGGGATAGATATCCCAATTAAACAACATCTGATCAAAATGGTTTTTAACAGACCAAGAAGGTTCCTTCCAAATCGCAACTTTTCCGTTATATGTTGGTTGATATCCTGGATCTAAGTACCATTCTTCTAATACATCTGGTCCTAATGAAGGGATTATATAACCAGCATTGATACCGTCACTTAAACGATTCATGGCTGAAAGAAAGACTGGATCATCAAAATTAAAACCTGAACCATCAAATGAATAGGACTGCCATTTTTTAGCTGCTTCTAGTTCAGCTAAGTTTGTTGCTGCTTCTAACTTTAAGACTTTTGGTAATTCTCTTGAATAGAAAGTTGCCCCATATTGACCGATAATATGATAGTTTTCATTTGTTGTTGCTTGTGCGATTGCTTCCATTTGTTGATAGGTCCAATCATAGCTTGGTGGTAAAACACCTGCTGCATCCAAGATATCGAGATTGACTATCCAAAGGCTCGGATAGATAAATGTTGGAATCGCATATCGTTTATCTTTGTAAATACCTAAATCTTTTACCGATTCAAACATATATTGTGTATCGGGATCAAATTCATACATTTCAGTAATATCTGCTAAAATATTGTAAGGTAAAAAACTTGCGATTCTATTGATTAAAAACACATCTGGTAAAGTCCCTGATTCACTGGCCGCAATAAAGTTTGCATCCCATTCTTCAGATGAGTTTCCCATCAATTGAATCTCTACTGTTATATTTGGATATTTTTCCATAAAAGCATTGATCATCAATGATTCAATAGTCACAATATCAGCTGAGGTATGTTGCCAAGTCGAATATGTTAAAGTTATCTCTTCTTCAGTCCAATCAGGGATACCATTAGCATTTTGATCCCAATAGGTTGGGGTTATAGGTGCAGTTGTATTTGTAGTTGAAGACTGCGTCGAGTTTGTTGTTGATGAAGCTGTTGTTTGCGTTGTGTTTGTTGATTGGGTATTTTCAGTTGTTGTGTTATTACATCCAATAACAACAATCAATAAAAACCCAATCAACATTAAATTTAAGATTTTCTTCATATGTTTTTCTCCTTACTTAAAATAAAAGCAAAATCTGTTTGGATTGAATCTATTTCTAGAATGAACAAATATTCTTCAACCAAAACTGTTGTTTCATTGATTAATTCACCTGTTAAGGTATCATAAATTGACAAGTTGTATTCACCATTTGGAAATGGTATATTAACAATTATATTTTCAATTAGTTCCGGACTATGATTTGAATAAGACCAATGGCGGTTAAATAGATATCCATAGATTGTATTTTCTAATTTATAACCCAAAATACCGATACTAGAATTGTTTATCGAAAGAGAATTTTGAGTTTGCAATAGGGTATATTCTTTATTTGCAACATCGACCATTTTTGCAAAGACAGAAGCCCCTTGCATTTTGGACCAGAGATTATGTTTTTCAACCCAAGAATCCCACCACCATTGATTTGCACTCCCGGAACTAGACATAATCCCACTCCATTGTGCTTGTCTTAAAGTCACTCCATAAGGGTCGAGATTATAAGTATTATTTCCAGACTGCCAATCGATACCAATCTCTCCATAAAAATGAGGTTTTTGATAAGTATCAAAGAGTCTTATCATGTCATTATTTACTTCTTGAATATA
>CAZSVO010000012.1:0-59053 GCA_964610325.1 uncultured Candidatus Izemoplasmatales bacterium | reverse complement strand
GTCATGTTAACTAGATTTCAATCAACTATTATCTCCACACCCCAGTTTTTTTTTACAAAAAAAATTTAGGAGGAAGAAAATGAAAAAAATTGCTTTACTAGTTTTACTTATGTTACTCTCAATTGTATTTGTCGCATGTGATACAACATCGACAACTCCAAATCGAGAGCAAATTATTGTGGGAATGGAAGCAGCTTATGCTCCATTCAATTGGACAGTGTCAGAAAGCAATGCTTCTGAAAGTGCTGTTAGACTCTATGGTTCTAATAATTACGTCGATGGATATGATGTAGAAGTTGCCCGCTTAATCGCTCAAGCACTTGATATGGATTTAGTCATAAAGGCAGTTGATTGGGATGGGTTAATTCCCTCTTTAGTAACCTCACAAGAGATTGATCTTATAATAGCCGGCATGAGTCCAACAGCTCAAAGAGCTCAAACCGTAGCCTTTACAGATGAGTATTATCAATCAACTCATGTAATTGTTTTAAGAAATGACTCAATTTATCTCAACGCTAATTCTATCAATGACTTTTCGATGGCCAATGTAGTTTGTCAAGCACAAACTATCTACGATGATTTAGCTACCCAACTAATTGGTGCAAATCATGCAAACCCTTTGCCTGATGTCCCAACAATTATCACCGCAATCAATCAAGGAACCTATGATATCACAATTCTTGAACTACCAGTAGCCATAGCAATTACGCAAACAAATCCCTTACTTACCTTTATTGAGTTTGATGAAGGACTCGGCTTTGATGTAACTTATGAAGACAGCGCTGTTTCAATTGCTTTACGTTTGGGTGAAGAAAGTTTACTAGCTCAAATCAACCAGATTTTATCTGAGATTAGTTTAGAAACTCGCGAGGAATTAATGAATCAAGCCATAACAAGACAACAATAACATGAAAATTTTTTTAGGAAAAGCAGTTTTATTTATAGCTGCTTTTCTAATCATTGTTAATGCTTTTCCAAAAAGTATAATTGAAAGTCAAGAACTTAATTATCCCCAAAACCCAGAAATTCAAGAGGCAATAGAAAACATCAAATTTTATTCTGATTTTAATTTCCAAACCATGAATCAAGATCGATTGAACCGCACAATAACTGATTTTTACTTACCAATCAAATATGAAAATATAGAAATTTCATATTTGATTGTTTCAGAATACTTAGAAGTATCTCAAGATTCACAAATTATCAGTTTAAGAACAGGTGATATCGAAGTCAAAAAAGTAACCCTTATCAAAAGTCCAAGTATCTTAAGAGGCAATCATGCCTTTACAATAAATGCTACCTTTTCAGTTGGTGATGAGAGTTTTCTATATCATTACTACGGTTATGTTAATCCGATTATTCCAGATAGTTTTCTTGGAGGAAGTTTATATACCTTAGTAACTTATGGCACAATGTTTTTTCAAGGAGCATTGTTAACCTTGTTATTAGCTTTAAGTGGGACGATTATCGGTTTTTTCTTAGCTTTAGTAGTTGCTACTGCTAAAATGATTCAATCTGATGAGTTCGAATCAACTCTTAAAAAATTGATGAAAAAGACTATGAATAGAGCTGCATCGCTTTATATAACTGTTTTTCGTGGAACGCCAATGATAGTTCAAGCTAGTTTCTTTTGGTATGGTTTTGGATTGTTTGGCAATCCTTTATTATGCGGACTATTTGTCGTTTCTATCAACACTGCAGCCTATATTGCAGAGATTATCAGAGGTTCAATTCAAGCAATTGACAAAGGTCAGACTGAAGCTGGATATAGTGTAGGACTTACCTATTCACAGACTATGCTGTTTATAATCTTTCCCCAAGCAATTAAAAACTCAATTCCAGCTATTGGCAATGAGTTTGTTATCAATATCAAGGATACTGCAGTATTATCTGTAATCGGCATTTTTGAATTATTCAATCAAACAAAAAAAATTACTGGGATGCATTATCGTCAACTTGAAGCTTATGCTATTGTTGCTTTAATCTATTTAGTCTTGACTTTATCGACCACCAATTTTCTTTCATTCATCGAAAGAAGAATGGGCATGCAACCTAAAGAACTAACTAGTTCTTCTTGAGGTGAAGACAATGAATATAATTGAAATTAAGAATTTACACAAATCCTATGGCTTAGAAAAAGTTTTAAAAGGAATAGACCTTTTGATAACTAAAGGTGAAATTGTCTCAATTATCGGCCAATCTGGTTCTGGGAAAAGCACATTGCTAAGATGTATTAATTTTTTAGAACAACCCTCATCAGGAGAAATCCTGTTTGAAGGTAAAAATCATTTTACTAATCATGCCAATTTACAAAAGTTAAGAACTAAAATTACCATGGTATTTCAGTCTTTCAATCTTTTTGAAAACTTATCTGTCTTGGATAATTTGACCTTAGCTCCTAAAAAAGTACTTAAGAAAACAAAGGTTGAAACAAACAAAAAAGCTCTTGAAACATTAGCTTTAGTAAACATGCAAGACTTTGCAAATAAGTATCCTAAACAACTATCAGGGGGGCAAAAACAGCGGGTTGCAATAGCGAGAGCTCTGATGATGAATCCTGAAGTAATCCTTTTTGATGAACCTACTAGTGCTTTAGATCCGGAAATGGTTGGAGAAGTTTTAGAAACCATTAAAGACTTAGCTAAAACTAAGATAACCATGATAATCGTCACTCACGAAATGAGTTTTGCCAAAGAAGTTTCAGATAGAGTGATTTTCATGAATGAAGGAGTAGTGCATGAACAAGGCAAACCAATGGAAATATTCACCAACCCTAAAGAAAAAAGAACGATTGAGTTCTTGAGCAGATTTAATAAATAGTAAAAGTCGCTTATCGTTTGCGACTTTTACTTTTTATATTCAATATTTTCAAGATTAATTTCAAATCGACAAATCTCACTTCCACCAATAATTGATTCCAAAACTTTGATCGGTAGTTTTTGACCAAGAATCACCTCAAATGGAAATTTTGCAAAGCCAGCACTGCAATAACAAAACAACTGATCTACTTGTGTCTTGTTTTTAAGAATTGCTTCCCTTGCAAAAGGACAATGACAACCATGATAGCGTTTTGTAGTTTTATCTAAAGAGGTTAGGTAAGCTAAGGTGTCATACGGTATCTTCGTGATATACAAACAATTGTTTTCCAACTTAGCTGAGAGTATTTCTTGATTGCTTTTTACATGAGCAATCACTTCCTCAGTAATTACTTGTTCAAACCAGATTCTGCTTTCTTGATAGTGCTTTGTTAACTCTAAAACCTTTCTTTTATGTCTGCTTGAGAGATATTCGTTAAGACTATTAGAGTTTTCATATTCAATCTTTTCACTTAATTGTGAGTCTTCACTTAAACCATGGTTGTTACCAGTCAGCACTTTTTTTTTCGTCTCTTCATCCAAAAAACTAGATAAACGTTTCATTAAATCTTCAGTGTAATTTGGCAATTCATAAGGAGAAGTCCCTAAAACAGGTAAGTTTATGCCTAAAGTAATCTTTTGATAAATCTCTTGATTAACCTTTGACTTTAGTCTCTTTAAAATGTTTTCAAACACATCAATTATTCCTGTATATTTAGTCAAGTGAATATACAATCTATCATTTTGCATCACACGGTAATAACGCATCAAGATGATAAAATTATTGATGCTGTTTTGGTTATTAAAAACTAGATATTCAATAATTTTATCTAAAACAGTTTCATCAATTTCATCTAAGTTACCACTTATATGCTCAAGATTATTTAAGAAAGTTATTGCTTCAGGTAAATCATTAATAAGATTATTGCGAATATATAAGTCTTTAAACTTAGATTCATTCATAATATATTACTCCTTAAAGAAATCTTATCACTATGCGTTATTAAAATCAATTAGAAAAGACTTCTTAGTTAAGAAATCTTTGGTCTTTTGGTAATTATCATCTCAAGATTACCTTTGATGGTAATACTTAATGTATCACTTGTTATAATGAAACTATCACTCTTCCTGATTCTTTGATCGTTGATATAGCCTTCACCATTAATAACTGTTGCCAGAAGATAAGTTCTATTAACGGTAGTGTACTCTCCTGCTAATTTCAGGTAATCAACTTCAAAATAACGATTTTTAGCTAGATGTTTCAAATTGTAATCATCAGAATTAACTTCAGTTTCAACTTGCAAGTTCTCTTGCTCAGGGTAATCAATCACATCTAATGCTTTATCCAAATGCAATTCTCTAAAACTTCCATCTGGATTCTTTCGATTATAGTCATAAATTCGATAAGTACAATCCGATGATTGCTGAATCTCATAAATCATTATTCCTTGGTTTATCGCATGAACAGTTCTAGAATTGATAAGATGGAAATCATTCTTTCTAATAGGCACATATTTAAAAAGATTGAGATCGTTGGCCATTAGCCTTTGATAAAACTCTTCTTTTGACGAGGCGTTATGACCTTTTATTATATTCGCTCCTTCAAAAGCTTTTAAAACAAACCAACACTCAGTTTTACCTAGCTCATTCTCATTTTCAAGTGCATACTCGTCATCCGGATGAACTTGAATGCTCAACTTATCGTTAGCATCAAGAATCTTTATCAACAAGGGAAATGAAGGTTCTAAGTCCTTACAAAAATACTCGTTACGATATTTTTGATAAAAATCATTCAGATACATTGAAGCAAAGGGGCCGTTGATAATCCTTGTTTGACCGTTAAGATGACCAGAAATCAACCAGGCCTCTCCAGTTTTATCAGAGGGGATATCAAAGTCAAATTCTTTTTGCAGATTGTCTTTACCCCAAAGTCTTTCTTTAAAAATCGGCTCTAAAAATAAAATCATATACTTCTCCTATTGTTCTAGATAAGGCAAGAGATTCTCTCTAATTAACTCATATCCCTTTTGATTCAAATGCAAACCTTCGATCGAGTATTCAGGATTCAAATCCTCACCATCTAATAATTTAGCATATAAATCTATGAATTGCACGGATTTTATTTCTTTAAGAAGAGTATTAAGTTTCTTGATATCCTGATTGTTTCTTCTCCCTACTGTATCTTTGTGCATATTTTGATTAACAGGATAAACACTGATTATATAAACTTGTAATTTTGAATCATATTCTTTAAAAGCCTTAACGATTGATTTAATATTCTTAAAAATCTCCTCAGGATTACTTTTAAACAACTCAAAATCATTTGTTCCTATCTGTAAGAATACCTTTTTAGGACGCAAATCAAAAACACTATTACTTAATCTTTCCAAAACACCTTTTGATGTATCTCCGCCAATTCCACGGTTGTAAACATTGAATCCTTTGAAATACTCATAGACATTAAAATCTTGTGTAATTGAATCCCCAATAAAAACGATACCTTCAGCATTAGAATATTTGTTAAAACACTCAAAAGCTTCAATCTTATTTACAAAGCCTGCCATTAAAAGAAGTTTTAAAAAATCATCCTTGCCTTTTTTCTTTCCATACAAAAAAACTCCAAAACTAAAAACTATCAAAACAACAATTGTAATGATATAAACTGACAAATCAATCATTTATCTCACCTTTGCCCTTATCACAATACATTTTCCTTCTAAAGCTTTAAACCTAAACTTCGAAATAGTTGCTGGTATATAAAAAGTTTCTGCATAGTGAACTATAAAAGAATCAAAACTTCCATCCAAAGACTCAATCATCAAAGACTTGCCTTCAACAAGATTACAGACATTTACGGTATTGTCAGTGACAATATCGTAATAATCAGTAATCGTATAGCGTCTTGTCTCAATAAATTCTAGTTCGTGCAATCCTGTGATTTCCTCTATATCATTAACTTTTTCGAATCTATTATAACACTCGTTTTTAATAAAATCACTATCACGTGAAAAATCAATATTTTTAAAACCATGTTCCAAATGAACAGGTCTTGGTAATCCATCAAGTCCTAATCTTCCCCAATCCCAAAGTTTGAAAGTAAAGATGTAAACACAAGAGGATATCTCAAGTACCATTGAGTTTTTCCCGCTTCCATGAACTGTACCGGCTGGTAAAAGTAAATGGTCATGTTTCTTAACAGGAATCTTATTGATATACAACTCATCATCAAAATCAATCTCGCCACGATTTGCTTTAATCAAATCATTTTTAAAATTATCAACATTGATATTTTTTTTGAAACCGACATAACAAACGGCATCATCTAATGCATCTAAAAAATAATACGATTCATCTTGTGTATAAGTCATTCCAAAAGTTTCCATAATATAATCAGTTTGCGGATGAACCTGTAAACTCAAGTTTTGTCCGTGAATCGTATCCAAAAAGTCAAATCTAATCGGGAATTTCTTGCCGAACCTTGCTAAAACTCTTTTTCCCATAAACTCTTTAGCTCTAAATAAAACTAAATCCTGAGCAGGCAACTCAATAAAATCATCACCAAAACCTAAACGAATACTGTTTTCTTCAGGCACGCCATCAAAACTCCAAGCAAAATTCTCTTCTGATTCATCGAGCAAACACACTTCTTTCATCCATTGACCACCCCAAACCCCTGGGTCAAAATATGGTACAATTCTAAAGGGTTTTTTAGTAATCTGATCTAAACTTAACTCATAATTTTCTTTATTTATCATTTTTGGTTTAGAAAGAACTGTATAATCTAAAAGATAATTAAACCTTTCATTAAGCCTATCCTTTATTCTATCAGCTACTCTCCATTCAATAAAATAACCACGTTTATACTTTAACAAGATATCATCATCGGGATTATCAGCTGTAAAATTCGCTAATCCATTACGATATCTCAGTTGAATTTCCCACCTAGTAAGACTAACCATAACTAAACAATCATAACCAAGCAAAAAAGCACCAAACCCATAGACAACTGTTAACTGATCAGTATTAATCTTCTTCTTGACTTTACTTATCGTTTCTAGGTTATAAAAATCTTCAATTTGATGATGAGAGTAAAGCCCAAAAACTCGATCATTGAAAAGATGTCTACCTATTAAAGCATCTATTTCATCATAAGACAAACGATAGTTCTCAACATTAATTATCTTATCTGGATTTAATTTATTAATCAATTTTTCTTTTAGAACTGCTTGATCTACACCTGGATAAGTTTCAAAACAAATAATCCCTTTCTTAAACTTTGCTAGTTCAGAGATTATTTCTGATATCATTCCGTAAAATCCACATTTATCTTTCTTTATCTTTGTTGTTGGAAACTTATCATATTTATTTTCAAAACTAATATAGCTCATTTTTAATCTCCTTTTTTGTCGTCGTTAATGCTGATTATCATTGGATCGATAATTTTTTTAAGATGAAATGCTATTAGAAAAGCGTATAGTGGGATAGCTAAAACAATTAAAACTTGATGAACATACAAAACCAGAAAAACTGAAAAAGCTAAAGATCCAATTAATTTGATGTTGGTTAAAAGATTTGAATTAGCCATTATCAAAATATTTTTTATCATCTGTAGATTATTTTTAGTTTTAAACACTGCTATCAAAGGAAAACTAAAGATAAAAATCACCAGTAGTTGATAAAAACCAACAATGCTCAAAACTAAAAATACCGATTTGCCTGAGTCAACTGCATAAAGATACATCAGGTATAGCGGAATAAACAAAGCGACTAAAATAAGCCACACTAATGTCGAAATTATCAGGTTCTCTTTAAAACTCCGTGAAAATAATCTCATGACATTAGTGGGCTCTTTAGTCTTGAATGTTTGAAAAACTACTCTAAACATAGCGCAAGAAGCTGCACCAAAAGTAATCAAAATGCCTAAAAAGCTAAACAAAACCCATAAAAAGCAAGCATATGCAATATCTATGAATCTCTTATAATACTCTTTAAGCATATTATCCTCCAATCAAACTATTTTTTAAATTTTAAAACAACAAACACTGCTCCACCAATCAAAGCCATAGCGCCAATGATTGTTCCAACGATTAACCCTGTGTTAGCGAATGAACCAGTCAAAGTAAAATCATCACTTTCAACAAAGATAATCTTTCCTGTAAAATCTCCATCTTCTGCATCCGGATCATAATATCTCAGTTCTTCATACTTTTCGTCATTAATAACCACAGTATATCCAGCTAAAACACTGATATCTGCCTTGCCAACCCAACCAGCTAAATCGGCTTCATCATAGATATCGTTATAGATACCATCGATTGCCCAGTCTAAAGATGCTTCAACAATTGCTTTTGATTCAGTGAAAGTTAAAGTTTTGCTATAACCGCCTTTTACTTCTAACTTAGGTAATTCTGCCGCATCAAAGTCTGTCCAACTTAAATTTGGTGAAAGATTTACCAAAGCTTTATACTTATCAATAAAATCATCAAAGTCATCCCAAGAATAAGTCAAAGTAAAATATCTGTGATACCCATCAACTCTAGCTTCTTCAACAGTAATGAAATCAGGAGCATTTTCTTGAAGCCATGTGTTGATTGCTACAACACCCCCAGTGATATACTTATTATTAAGTACCGCTCCTTTACCTTCTGTCTGTTCTGGATCATCCGGATTAATAATTGGTTCAGCTGATAATCCATCATCCATAACATCTAAAACAATTGTTCTAGTTCCTGAACCATCAGCATTAAAGACTGTTGTAATACCAATTTCCCCTGGCCAACAACCTGCTAATGCCACTAAACCTAACACCATTACAACCAATAATAACATTCTTTTTTTCATAATCTTCTCCTTTTTTATTTTTTTAGCTTTCTTCCCCTAAATAAACAACATATTTATTAAGACGTAAAGCTATAATGGTTATGATTAAAACTATTACTAACAAAATCCATGCCATTGCACTTGCCATACCCATCGCTCTATCACTCATCATTTTATCAAAAAGATAATAAGCATAATAATAAGTAGAACGAGAAGGTCCTCCTCCTGTCATGATATAAGCAATTGTAAATACTTGAAAGCCTCCGATGATTCCCATTATAAAATTAAAGAATATCGAAGGAGTCATCAAAGGAAGGGTGATATAAAGAGTTTTCTTAAACCAATTCGCTCCATCAACTTCAGCTGACTCATATAAACTAATCGGTATATCTTGCATTTGTGCAAGATAAATTACCATCGAACCTCCAGCAGTCCACAACCCCATTAAAATCAACGTTAATTTGGCTGTTGAAGCTGCTTGATGCCATCTCAGTGGTTCCATATCAAAAAGCTTATAAAAAGGCGACAAAAGTTCATTAATTACCCCAAAACTTGGTTGAAACAGCCAAAGCCATAACAAGCTCATCGCAACAATACTAACGACATTTGGCAAATAGAAAAGCGTTCTATATATCGACATTCCTTTAATCTTATTATTTAACAATAACGCTAAAGCTAAACCTACCATTAATCCCAAAGGTATTGCAATTGCTACATGATAAACAGTATTACCAAGACTCTTCCAAAAAATACTGTCATTTGAAAAAAGAATGACATAATTCTTAATTCCAATCCATCTAGGTGCTTGATTCATATCATAGTTTGTAAAACTGATAAAGAAAGATGCTAAAATAGGAAAAGCACCTAAAACAATCAAACCAAACAACCAGGGAAACGCAAAAAGATATCCCATAAAGTTTTCTTGTTTTTTCAATTGTTGGATTGAACTTGCTTTCATGTGATTACCTCTAATTTACCGTATTGTAGTTCTGTTGTTTCTCCAAATAATGATTTCTAGCTTGTAAAAGAGCTGCTTCAGGTGTTAATGATCTGTCAAGAGCTTGTGTATAATACGGTTGCCAGTCATTACCATGCCAACTTGGAGCATAAGGTACATAAACCTTATCAACCGCATAATTTACTTCTTCAAGCAATAATTGCATTATCGGTTTGCCTTCTACAAACTCTTCCATTGCACTTATATGTGATAAAATCCAACCATTAACCTCAGATAACTCTATTTGAACTTCTTTTGATAAAAGGTATTTATAGAACATAAATGCTCCGTTTAGTCGATCATTATCATTCTTTTTGTTATCATACATTTCGATACTAAACCCACTTCCCCAATTAACTCTAATACCATCTTCATCTGGAATCGGGATAGGTGCAACACCATAAGAGAAATCTGCACCTGCATTTATAATTGTTTGGTATAAACCATCGTTTCCAATAATCATTGCTACTTTTTCTGCAGCAAAAGGATTTAATCCCAACAACTGATTTGCTTCTCCAAAAGATGTTAATTGAGAGCGTGACAAATCATCATTAAAATCAATAATCCAATTCAAAACGTCGATATGTCCTTGAGTATTCAAAGTTGGATTCAATTCTTCATCAAAGAAATCTAAACCTTTTTGCCATAACCAACCATGATATGTAGCATCTCCGTATGAAGGATCAAAACCAAGTCTTTCAATTGTTCCATCATCAACAATATCAAACATCTTTGCAACTGTTTTAAGCTCTGACCAAGTTTCAGGAACATCTTCTTCGGTTAAACCCAGTTCTAGAAACATGTCCATATTGTAAAACAAAGCTCTTGTTGTTGCTGTAAAAGGCATAGCAAACAAATCTCCTTCAAAAGTCGCAAAATCTAATTGGGATTGTCTAAACTCATCTAATTCAATCTGCAAATAACCTGAATCATCACTTTCAATCAATTCAGAAATATTAAACAATACACCTGCTCTTGCCCTGCTTACAACATCATCTATCGTAGATAAACCGATATCTGGAGCAGTTTTAGAGGATACTGCAACATTAATCTTATCCCAGTAATCCCAAAAAGAGAATCCTTTGCCCTTAACAAAATAATCTTCCTGACTCTCATTAAACTGTGTAATAATAGCTCTCATCCCCGAATATGACTCACTACCAACCGGTGACATGTGCCAAAACTCAATCTCAATCTTACCTTCAGCTTCACCTCCATTACAACCCATCAAAACCAAACCAAAAACAAACAAAGTAAACAAAACCAAAAACTTTTTCATATACAACCTCCTTATCCTTTAATACCTGTAAAGGTAATACCTTCTATAAAACTCTTCTGAGCCAAAAAGAAAATTATCAATGTTGGCAACATAATTAAAATCGAAGCAGCCATCATCAGATCAAACCTACCTCCAAACTGAGTTTGAAACGCTCTTAAACCAATAGCTAAAGTCCAATGATCTGGATTAGATAAAAAGATCAATGGTCCAAAATAATCATTCCAAGTTGCCATAAAAGTGAATAAAGCCACTGTAATGATTGCTGGCTTTGTAAGTGGCAACATTATCTTAACAAAAATCTGAATATGAGTCGCTCCATCAATAATAGCACTTTCACTTAACTCTTTAGGAATTCCTTTATAAAACTGTCTTAACAAAAAAATATAAAATGCTGCTCCTCCCCCAAAGAAAGCTGGGACTATCAAAGGTAATCTCGTTCCTAACCAACCAATTAAAGAATACATTATATAAGTAGGAATCAATATAACCTGAATCGGAATCATCATGGTTGCTAGCATTACGATAAACCATTTATCTCTACCCTTCCACCGCAACTTAGCAAAAGCATAAGCTGCTGTGGTTGCTGAAAAAAGAGTTCCAATCATTACCAATATCACAATGATCAAACTATTCTTCAAATAAAGGAGAAAAGGTATAGACCTTACAGCTTGAATAAAGTTTGACCATTGTGGATCTTTTGGGAAAAACACTGAAGTGCCTTGCAATAATTCTTGAGGTGTTTTTAAAGCCGTAAACAACATCCATAAAAACGGAAAAACAAAACCAAAACTCGATACTATAAGCACAATGTGCAAAACTATCGCTTTGATTCGATTGCTTTGTTTACGGTTTAATAACAGTTTTTTCATAGATTGCTCCTTGTTATGTCATCAACAAATAAATAAACCTTGGATTATATATCATCCGATTAGACATATTGTGTTCAAAATTATAAGTGTTTGTGTTATAACTAACTAAAACTTTTTCGCTCATTGAAAGATGAGGATGTGCTTTGGCATTATATGTATAAGTTGTCGACTTAAACTCTTCTTGCTCAGTAGTCTTATAGATTATCTGTGGTTTAGAAAAAGGACCTGTAAGATTATCAGATAAAGCAATCGCTATATATGGAGTATTTGTATCATAAGTAAACACTGCTAAATACTTATCTTTGAACTTCCCTAAAAGTATTTTGCTGACACTCATCTCACAAGATACATGTTCAAGCAATGGTTTAACTTCCAAAATATCTTTAACAAAACCTTTTCCGTTAAAGAATTCCCAATCATCGAAGAACTCAAAATCTTTGGGTTTCACTCTAGCAAGAATCAATTCTCTCATCCCATAAGTCGTTTTATAACCATAAACATAGATATAACCATCACCATTGGTTGCTCCTGAAGAATTAGTATTCGCATAGATTGCACAACCAAATAAATATTGAGAACCTTGATAATCTAACAATAATGGAGCCATTTTTTGAGTTCTATTTCGATAATCTACTTCTTTATCTATAATCGGTACTTTAAACAAAGATACTCCTTTTACGCAAAACTGTAAACCTTCAGGTTGATTTAAATCCGAGTTAACAACCAATGGGAAGAAATAGAGATAATTATCAATTACAACCCCATCTTGGAGCCAAATCCAGGAGTGATCTCTTTCAAGAGTTAATATGCTGTTAGCTTTAACTGTAATATCACGATACAAAAAATCCTGGCAATAAAACTTGACCAAACTTAAACCGAATAATCCCTCTTTAAAGTTTTGATCATTATGATTTGACTTAAGTATAAATTTATAATAACGGAAACTATCATCTAGTTCTAATCTTTGCGAATGATTTTTCCTATCAGCTTCAACTAGACTGAAATAACCTAAATCATTCCAATCACCACAATCATTAGATCCAAAGAGAACCAAATCCTTAACGCCTCGTTTTGATAAATAATTCATTTCTTCAGAGTAATAATTAAAAACCTCGATACTAGTCACGTGCCTTGTCCGGTGCAAATCAAATATCAGTTGACAGTTTTTGGGGTTAAAGCCACTTAACCACCCTATGTTTTCCTCTAAACGGTCATACCTAATCAGATTAGCAGGAACAGAACCGCTAAAATCTAGGTCTTCATCCATCTCAAAAAATCCCTTGATATTTCCATAATCACCACGATTTACAAGAAATTCAATACTTTTTTGATTTAGATAAGCAAAACTATTGTTTGGCATTAAATGTGGCTGTAATCTTTTTTTAGTTTTTGAATCGTATGTGCCAACAAAAGTGTCTCCAAAGACAAATAATGTTTTTTTGTATTGCTCTTGATCAAAACAATCAAGCCCATCTTCAAGATTGAATGAGAAAATCCCATCTCCACCCAACCAAATATCTTCAGTCAAAAACTTACTTTCCCAATCAAAAGCCTTGGATGCAAGATATCCTTCGCCTAATATAATATCAATAGATTGTTCTTTACTTGATTCTATAACTAAAGTATCTGCATAATACACTCCAAAGAATTCTGTCTGCTCAGACTCATTGATTAGATACTTTGCTTCAATTGATAATTTTTCAATCGGATATATTCTATCAAACTCAATTGTGTTGTCTCCCTTTTTTAAAACAACTGATTTAATAATCTCACCTTTATTCATTTTCGTCTCCTTTTCCTACAAATGTAATCGAGATAAATCTTGGATAGTATATTCTTGCATCAACTAAAGCTGTCAGAATAGTTGTATTGACATTATAAGAAATAATCAGTTTCTCATCTGTACTCAAATTTGGATGCAACTTAGCATTATATGTAAATGCTCCTCTTAGATAACTTGATTCAGTGGTGGTATAAATCCTCTTGAAATCACTGAACTCTCCTATCGGTGATGATGATAGAGAATATACAATATTTCCTGAAGTAGTGTTTTCCATGGAAACCAACATATACTTACCTGCAAAAGTACCTCTTTCAATATAAGTGACACTAAGTTCAGCTGAAACACCGGTTTTAAGTTTTCTTAAGTTGGTCATATTCTTAAGCCACCCTTGATTGTTTAGAAACTCCCATTCATTAAAGTTCAAAACATCCCAAGGATTAAACCTTGCAACTACTAAATTTCTTTCACCATCATCTAGATAACCATAGACATAGATATACCCGTCAATATCTGTATTATCCATTACTCCAGCACCAAAATAAACCACACCACCGGTCTTTGGATAAGCCATAAGTGGTGTTGAATGATAAATGGCATTTGAGTAATCAAACCTTTCATCAACAATATCCATTTGAATCAAACCAACATTATAAACTCTAAAGAAATCCTGATAATCTTTAACGAGCAAAGGAAAAAGATAAATCTTTTCATCATGCACAAACCCGTCTTGCAACCATAATCTCGAACTCTTTTCATTATCAGTTAAGTCAATAATCTCATCCTGTGATTCAACAGAACCGAATAAATAATTTCCTTCCTTATCAAAAAACATCAGTTTTCCCAATCCAACATATTCATCATCGTAAGAAGAATTAATCTTAATCTTGATGTATCTAGCAAAAACATCAGAGAACAAATAGTTAAATGTGTATTTCTCTTCTAAACCTCCATTCGCCCTGTTTAAGATGAAATCATCAATTGAATAATATGAATAACTATCTATAGAGTATAACAACTCGATTTCTTTAGCCCCATAGTCAATATTTTGATTGTAATTCCAAAGATACATACTACCAATATCATAACTTTTCTTAAAATCTATAACCAGTTCAGTTTGAACCTTGTCGGATAGAAACATTATACCTTCATCAATGTTTGTTAGACTTGCATCTTTGCTAAAGGAAACTGATAACCCTTCATTATCAAGTAAATTCCTACCTCTTTTCCCAATATATTCATCCGGAAAAAGAACTGACTGAGCCAAGCCGCCAACTAATTGATAATCAAAATTAAACGCATCATAACTAAGCGGTTGTTGATTATCTAAATAACCGAAACTATTATTGATTATTGCCGAAGTCTTTCTAACATAGTTATTGGGATAAACTTCACCGATGATAGTATCCGAGAAAACAAAACCAGTTGTACTATGTGCTTGATTTATCTTGTCTCCTCCATTACTTAGGTCGAAACTAAAAATACCATCAGCACCACTCCAACCATTAAAACGCAAAAAAGCTGAACTTAACTCAGTTTCTTCTTTTATAATCATGCCTTCACCCAATAAAAAATAGATATCCTTAATCTCATATTCATCCTTTTCAGCTAAAAACGAAATCCTGACCTTTTTTGCCAAAACATTATCTAAAGATAACTTGTTATCGACTAAAGAAGATTCAGTAAGCACTCTAGCAAATCTTTGTCCATCTATGGATACATCGACATTTACTTCTTCTAAATCATTAGTTAATATGTTAACAAACTCAATCGGATAAATTGCAGAAAAAGAAAAAATCAGTTGATGAGACTTTATCATCGCTTTACCTAAAGTCAAAGTTATATCAAAATCTTTACACGGACTAATAAAATATTCAATTGGACCTTTATGTTCTGAGTAAGGAATATCTAGCGCTTCTATCGCTATTTCTTCGTTATAAATCTCAGAAAACTCATAATCACAAAGTTCATAATTTGTGGATAGATCTGTGTTATTGGTCCAACAGCCAAAAAGAAATACCATCAGTATTAAACCCACAAAATTTATTTTCCTCATAATACTCTCCTGTGTAAAGGCTTTTATCTAACTATAACACAGTTTTTTGATAAATTCAATACATTTATAATACATTTAGAATAAAGTTAAAAAAATACCGCAAACTACTTCTTGCGGTATATAATTCTTGTTCGATACTCATAAAGATTTGAATTATAAAAGTTTTTTGTATATTCAATTAATTGATTATAATCATCATAAGCATATCTATCTCTTCTAAGAATCGGTGTCATCTCATCAACACGCAAAAGACTCATTATTCTCTTAGTCTGTTTAACTGCTTTAACATTCTCTTCAAACTTGTTGAAAAAGATATTATGTCCCGCCAAAAACTCATATAAAGACCCAAACAAGACATCCTTCTTATCCGGAATCTTAATGATTGGCAAGAGGTATGTATCAGAATATAAAATTGGAACTTTAGCTCCTCTTACTCTTCTGAGATTATATAAGTCATCACCTACGTTAATACTAAAGATTTTTGCTAAATACTGATCAGCTTTAATCATTTCAAGTTCAGCTGATATCGTAGTACAGGGCAAACCCATCTCTCTCATTTCATTGGTGTTGCTTTGAATCATCGTAAAGATGCTTTGATTTGGTTTCGTTTTCAAAACAGTCGTTCCATATCCGGCTGTTCTTACTAGATAGTTTTCCTCTACTAATTGAGAGATTGACTTTCTGATTGTGACTCTGCTTATCCCATATGTTTTTGCTAACTCAGTCTCAGGTGGAATCAAGTCTCCTTCTTTCCAATAGCCATTATCTATCTTTTGTTTTAGATCATCTCTGATTTTTGAATACAAGGGTTTTTTATCTCCTAATATTAAATTCACAAAATCATCTCCTCGGTCAGTATAATACATTTTAGCACATTTATAATACATTTGTAAAGCGATTTCATTTGAATTTGACATCTAAAACAGGAAAAACTGTTTGACTTTTATTAATTAATTAGATAATGTATTATTGTAGTATAAAGGAGGATAACTAATGCAATTATTTCTAGGTATAGATGGTGGTGGGACAAAAACAAAAATTGTTATTATCAATCATAAAAGAGAAATTCTTTTTGAAAACACTGAAGGTCCATCTTCGATAGATACTGTTTGTGAATCTACAACTTACAATAATATCTTAAACGCTATAAAACCTTTTATCACTCCTTCTACAACAATCGTTTCTGTTTTCGCAGGTTTAGGCGGTATTGTTTTTGAAGAAGACTTCTTAAATGTTGAGTCGATAATCAAAAGAATGCCTTTCATAAATTCTGAAACTTTAGTTAAAGCTAGAAATGATATGGAAAATGCTCTTTACAGTGGTTTATGTTTTGATGAAGGAATGACTTTAATCTGCGGCACAGGAATGGTCGCTTTTGGTAAGAATAACCATTCACAACATAAAGCAGGCGGATGGGGTTATAAAGAAGGTGAACTTGGAAGTGCCTATCATTTAGGTGTTGAAGCTTTAAGACATCTGATTAGAACTTTTGATAATCGACGCAAAAGTGATGATTTCTCTGAAGATTTAGCTCAAGAATTAAACTTCACAAAAGCTACAGATATCATTAAGTTGATGGATGAATACCATAGTTCACGAACTAAAACAGCTGCTTTAGCACCTTATTGTACTAAACATGCCAACTTAGGGAATAAACATGCGATGAAGATCTGTGATGTAGCTACTCATGAATTATCCTTAGCTGTTGAAGCGGTTTACAAAAAACTTGGTTTTAATCAAACAAAACTAGTGGTTGTTGGTAGTCTAGGCAACTCAAAAGGCTATTTTCAAGAGAAACTTCATGAAAACATCAAAGCTATCAGCAAAAATATTGAAATTACTGGACCGATTATCGATCCTGCATTAGCTGCTGCTTACATGGCTTTAAAACTATATGAACAAAGAGGTTAAAATGAAAATATTGATTATCGGTGGCACTGGTCTTTTAGGTTTAGCTGGCACCAAAGAACTTATAAAACGAAATCATAAAGTTAAAACAATATCTCTATCTGAAATTCAAGAAAATCTTGAATTGCCTCCTGAGCTTGAAGTTGTTTTTGCTGATTATGAAACAATGAGTGATGAAGAACTAAAATCTCATTTAGAAGGACAAGATGCCTTGATTTTTGCTACAGGAGTTGATGAAAGAATCGAAGGCGAAAAACCGCTTTATGATTATTATGTCAAAAAGAATATTACCCCTTTGAAACGACTGCTAAAACTTGCTAAAGAATGCAAAGTAAAAAAAGCTATCATCCTTGGTTCATATTTTAGTTATCTAGATCGTTTATATGAAAACCTATATCTTTACGAGAATAACCCTTATATAAAATCACGAGTCGACCAAGCTAATGAAGCGTTCAGTTTTGCTGATAATGATTTTGCTGTTACCGTTCTTGAACTACCTTATGTTTTTGGCTCACAACCTGGAAGAAAACCAGTTTGGGTATTCTTAGTTGAAAAAATCCAAAAAATGAAACCTTTCACCTTTTATCCCATGGGTGGAACTGCAATGTTGACCGTTAACCAAGTTGGTCAAGTTATCGCATCAGCTACTGAAAACGCAAAAGGTGTAAAGAATATTCCGGTGGGATACTATAACATGAGTTGGCGTCAGATGATTAGAATATTTCATAAACATTTAGGGTTAAAAGATAAAAGAATTGTTTCAATTCCTAAGTGGATTTTTAAGATATTCCTATTTTTTCAAAAAAGAAAATTCAAGAAGAGTAATATTGAATCAGGTTTGTCATTCAAAAGTTTAGCTGAGATCATGACTAGAAGAGCTTATATCGATAACAAATACATCAAAACCCAGATGAATGTAAGTGAAGATGATATCGATCAAGCAATAAAGGAGTCAGTTTTAACATCACTTGAGTATTTACAAAATAGAGAAAAATTTCTAAATATGAAATAAAAAAAGGTGAATTTGATTAAATTCCCTTTTTTTTATGCTTAACTTGATTTTTTTATGTGAAAAATACTTTTCAATCTAAGTTTCCATTTTTCATATAATTCTTTTCTCTTAAGTCTCTTTTCAATTTTCACTTTCCTTCTGAAAGCTTTCTTTTCTTCTTTCATTTTTTGTTTAAGGATTCTTTTCTTTGCTAATTCATCTAAATAGTCATTGTTCAACTGAATAGATATCTGTTTTGAAACTGAATAAGCTTTTGATTTGAATGTCATTCCTGAAGCATCACTAACAAAACTACATATCTTATGAACTTTTCTTTTACCTCTATTCATATCTGAAACAATTGTTTTTAGTTGTGAAACTTCGATATCAGAAGTAATACAATCCCTAGAAGAAATAATGAGTTTAGAATCCGCTGGTAAAGAGTTATTTTTAAGATAAGTCTTATAATAATCAATACTATGATTCTTATAGATATATCCAAAAGCTATTATCCTTGAATCATTAACATTATTATTGAAGATATTTAGTTTAAAGCTTTGAAATGAATTTGTTGGTTCATAAGTATAGGTACTATATACCTTGAATTTCTTATTCGAGAAAAACTTGGAAAGATAGAAGTTAAACCTTAGAACAATTAACAGTAAGACTACTATTGAAAAGAAACCCGCAACCATAAACACTTCAATATTTTCTTTGATAAAAGTCATCTTACTTACCTTCTTTCTTCAAAAGATATTTGATAATGGCGTTAACATTTGCCATAGTACTCAAATTATAATACTTAAAATCAAATTCAGCGCCTAAATCAAGAAGATAATACAATGTTTTGATATCTTCTTTTTTTACTTCAGAAAGCAAATAATTTAAAGATCTTTTATCCAGATTCTGTTTGATTAAATCTAAAACTTCGAGATTTCTTTTCTTGATTGCAACATAACCTACTTTGTTATAATCGATTACTTCATAAACCTTATTCTCAAAACCTTTTAGACAATAGTTATAGAACTCTTTTTGATCTTTTTCAACAGTTTGAACTATAACCTCAGTTAAACTTTCATATATTCTTCTATCAACCATCATTTTAAATAGTTCAAAATCATCTTTTTCGATTACCAGATTAATAGTTCTTTGAAAGTTAAAAGCACTTTTCAAACCATCTGACATCTCTTTTGAGAAATATTTCTTAACAAATAAATCAACACCTTTATAATATTCATATAGCAGCATGCTTTTAGTGAAATCATAAAAATCATTTTCATCTGTAAAGTTTTTAATGTATTCATCCAAGACAATATCAAGTTTATAAGACCCTATACTTTCAACCCACATATCTTTTGTGATGACTCTTACTAAGCGATTTCTTTTGATTCCCATAAAAATTGTTTCTTGTTCAATTTTTAAGTCAATCATTTGACGGATCAATTTTCTTGAATCATCATTGTTGATAAGACTCCAAATCTCAATTCCATAAAAGGTTTGATTAATATCAAATCCATTGTTAATGATTGCATATCTTCTGATATATTTTATGGGATTATGAAGTTTATTGCGTAAACAATATAACAAAACCTTTAAATAGATTTCTTTAGCTCTATGATAGTAATCCTTGACAAATTCTACATCTTGATCATGCAAGTAACTAAAGACATCTAAGACATCGCCATCAATCAAGTAATCTACAAGAACTCTTCCATAAATATCTGGTTCTTGTATCTGCAAGTCTTTTGCTGAATACTTCTTTATCTCATCGAGTCCTTTAGAAGCAAACTTAACATATTCTGAGATATAATCTTGATCTTGCTTTTTTTTGCACTTCAATAAATCATCAAGTGAAATATTGAATATCTTAGCAATACTCATCAAATTTTGCATATCAAAAGATGATTTACCATTTAAATTCTGAGAAACAGCTGATTTTGATATCATCAGTTTCTGTGCTAAAGACTCTTGTGTCATGTTGTTTTCTTTTAAAAGGGTTTTAATAAACTCTCCAACTTTGATATTATCGATTACTTCAGGCATAATCATACCTCCTAAATAAAGTATATAAGAAAAATTCTTTTAATGCAAAACGTTATTACTTAACTTAAGATTAAGTGGTACTTCACTTCATGGTTATCTTGAAAATAATATAGTTAACCAGAACTTAACTTATATTAATATAATTAAAATATTAGTAATGATTAGTAATTTTTTCTGCAAAACCAATCTTATCTTTAATCAGAAGTTTAGTGCCATCATCTAAGATAACATATCCATTAAACTTACCAAAGACTTGATGTCCATTGTTTTTAATAATCAGAAGATTTGCATAATCTAACCGATCGAGTATAGGCGTCATAACTAAGTTCATCCTATCATCGTCTGCTAAAAAAATCCATGGTTTTAAATAGTCGGTCTCATCAATTTTAAATATCACATTGTTAAGTTTATGAGCAACTCCATCATAAAACAACATATTCTCGGTTGCTTTTTCGGTATTTCCAAAACCATAACCAATGTTAAATCCAAAACGTTTATTTTCTACAAGACATGATAAAGAACCCCAATACCAAGTATTCTTATATGTCCAAACACCTCTTCCCCAATCCAAAACACCAAAATCATTTAATTCATCAAAATGATATTCTTTGTTTCCAATTGAAACCTTCCCAGAGACATTCATACAATTAATTTTTTGATTATAATAGAATCTAGTCGGATTCTCTTTAAATGGTGTCGCTATCAACATCCTATCATCTTTTGGATATTTTTTAAAACTTAGCTTGGCATTGAAATCAAAATTTTCACTAAAATTCTTAATTTTAACATCAATTATTCTTTCATTATCATGATTAATAAATTTAAAATTATGAGTTTTATCACAGAAAAAAACATCTCCATGATCTGCAGAGTCGGGTAGTTTCATCTTACCAAAAGTTAAAAACTTCATCTTGGTTTTTTTAGTTTCTTTTCCAGTTAAAAAATCCAATAAACTCGCATTAATCAAACTTAAGTAACCCAAATCAGCTATTGTGAAACTAAATGCATAGTCCTTAGAAATAGCACAATAATAATCCCATTCCTTAATTCGCCATTTTGAAGCTTTAATATTCAATTTATTGTAATTAAACACTTCCTTTGTCGCATATCCTGGTTCATTCAACAATCCTAAATCATTCAATAAGTCTTGCTTTTTCTTGATTAAATGGTTCATAATAACTTCTACCTCATTTCTACTTAATCTATTAAATTTGTGAATTATATCAGTTAAGAAATACCAAATAAAAAGAACTTTACAAATGTTTTTAATATGTTATAATATTCAAGGCAAAAAGGAGGATTAAATGGAATATATAGGTTATCTCGCATCAATAATAATATTGATATCTCTATTGATGAGTTCAGTCAAGAAGTTAAGATGGATCAATCTTTTTGGTTCTTTGACCTTTGTTATTTATGGGATTTTGATAAAAGCCTACCCTGTAGCTATCTTGAATATCGGTACTGTGGGAATAAACATCTATTATTTAATAAAAATGGCTAACAAGCAAACATTTTTTAAAATTCTTGAAATCGAACAAAATTCTAAATACTTTGAATATTTTCTCCAATATTATCAATTTGATATAGAAAAATACCTTGATGTTTTAACTGTTGATATCGATAATGCTGATATAAGTTTTTACATCTTAAGAGATCTAATTCCTGCTGGTGTGTTTGTAGGTAGTAGGTATAATCAAGACACTCTAAAAATCGAGATTGATTATGTCTCACCAGCTTATCGTGATTTCTTAATCGGAAAATATGTTTACTCCCAACAAAAGCAACTGTTCTTAAGCAAAGGCTTTAGCAACTTGATTACTTTTACAAATAACCAAAACCATAAATCTTACTTAGAAAAGATGGGATTCATCAAATCAGAAAGTTTAAAACAAGATAATCTAGACTGTTATAAAATCTCCCTTTAACCACTTACTGGCTATTCAGCCAGTTTTTTTATTGGTTTGATTAGCTCTGCATCATCATTTTTAGGGCTATTAACACGAGTTGAAACTTGATATAACTCCATCTCTGAAGAATCATATGGATTAAGTATCTGCTTTAAGGCATTTGCATCTTTAATATTTGGGTCTAACCAAATCTTAGCCTTTTCTTCATCAAGAATCACTGGCATTCGATCATGTATTGAACTGATGAGTTCATTGGCTTTTGTTGTTATGATTGTGCAATTATATGTTTTATTGCCTAAACTATCTTTAAAAACTCCCCAAAGACCAGCAAAAGCAAATAATTTCTTATTTCTTAAGGCAAAACGATAAGGTGTTTTTGTAGAGGTACTTCTTTCCCATTCATAGAACCCATCCGCAATTATCAAACATCTTCTTTCTAAGAATGATTTTTTAAAACTTGGTAAAGTATCGATAGTCTCCATTCTAGCATTGATAATACTCATTTTGTCATCTTTAGCAAAATCTGGGGTAAAACCCCATTTCAAAAGACCAACACGATACTTTGTCTTATCATTGATTATAGACAAAGCACTCTGTGACGGAGCAATATTATATCTAGGTAATTCAATCTTTTCATCCAGCAATTCTATATTATAATATTTCTCTAAGTATTCAGATAGTTCCTTTTTTGAAACAGAAATTGAGTATCTACCACACATTGTATTCACCTGCTTATTTATTTTTTTGGATGATGTTTATGATACTTTCTAAAGTTCCTGATTTCTTCTTTGCCATCAAAATGTTTTTTACCACTTGAAACAGTCTTGTTAGATTTGCTATCTTTATCCTCTTTCATCGTTCTTTGATTAATTTGATTAGCAATTTTTCTTTGTTGTGACTTGCTTTTAATATTTAAATAGGGGTCTTCATCATTTTTTTTCTTAAGTCTTAGATAACTCTGATAATCTATCTCCGTATTTGAGATTATCCTGAACTTATGATTTTTCTTTACTCTTGGCATTTTTGAAGCTATTTCAGAGGCTTCTTTACGATTCTTTGCGATAATCGCGAAAGTAATGGGAATGAATCTATCACTTCCAACATGACCACATTTACATACAACAGCAAAATACCTTCGCTGTGCTGATTTATTAATTTTATATGTCGATTCTTGGTTTGGATTTTGAAAGTTTATAGAAGCTGCACTATTAAGTTTTCCATAATCTTTAAATACATTGATGTTTTGACAAGTTGTCATACCTTTAAAAGCATCTTCATGGATGATTTTTACTGATTCAGGAATCGTTATGCTCAGCAAATTAATGCAGTTTAAAAAAGCATTCGCACTTATGGTTATCAAACAACTAGGCAAGACGATATCTGACAGGTTGCGACAATTTGCAAAAACTTCTTGTGGCAATATCTCAACTCGTGAATCCCTTACAAAATAAACTTTTTTCAAAAATGTAAAATCTTTAAACAAACCCTTTTCGATACTTTCAACATTTCTTGTAATTGTAATTTTTTTTACATTCTTAAAACCAGAAAAATCATAAGTTTTCAATTCTGTAGTTTGTTTAGGTATTGTTAAATTTGTTGTCTTACTTTGATATATATCAGATAGTTCTACCATAAAACCACCTCAAAAAAATAATTAAGTGATAACTATGTATATTATACAATCATTATCACTTAATTTAAATATCACAGTATAAATTTAAACAGCTTTTTTATCTTCAGGTAAAACTATATTTAAAACTATACCAACAATAGCAGCTAAACTCATTCCATAAATCTGAAAACCACTAAAAGCAATCTTTGCTTGACCTAAACCAATAACCAACATTGCAGCCACAATAATGATATTTCTCATTGATTTCAAATCAACTTTACTATCCAAAAGAATCTTTAATCCATTCGCTGCAATAAATCCATAAAGTATTATTGACATACCTCCCATTACACTTGCAGGTATTGATGCAACTAGTGTTGTAAAAACATTGATAAATGAGAGTAAGATAGCGATAATTGCTGCTCCAGCAATAACATAAACACTTGCGACCTTAGTCATTCCAACAACAGAAGTATTTTCACCATAAGTCGTATTTGCTGGTCCACCAACCATAGCTGCAAAAGCAGTTGCCAAACCATCACCCATTAAAGTTTTATCTAAACCTGGATCTGTCAAGAAATCCTTATCAACAATCTTTGATAAAACAGCATGATCACCGATATGTTCTGCTGCTGTTACAAATGCTAATGGCGCGATTGTTAAAACTGCAGCAAAATTCATTTGATAGAAAGTAATGTTAGAACCTAAAACCTTCATATTTCCATCCCTAAAACTCAAGAACATAAACTCAGGAATCCTAAACCACTCCAAAGGTTCCGTTAAAACTCGATTGACTTCGCTAAAATCAACAATTCCTAAGATGACAGCTAAAATATATCCACCAACAATCCCACATAAGAATGGGATTATTCTCAAGAAACCTTTTGCTTTGATTGCAATCACAATTACGGTTACAAAAGCAAAAGCAGCTACTACCATATCTTTCCAACTTCCTCCTGCTAATCCTGAGTTCCTAACAGCTACAGTTGAAAGACTGAGACCAATAATCATAATCATCGGTCCAATTACTATTGGAGGTAAAACCTTATGAAGCCATCTAGTTCCAATAAGTTTAATCAAAACAGCAATAACTACATAAACAAGACCTACTGTCAAAAGACCAGTTAGTGCTGATGCATAATTACCCACTCCAAACTCGTCATAACCACTAACTGCACCAATAACACCGATATATGCAAACGAGCTACCTAGATATACCGGTACCTTTGCTTTTGTACAAAGGATATAAATCAATGTTCCCATACCTGAAGAGAATAATGCAACACTAATTGGCAATCCTGTTAAATAAGGAACCAATATTGTTGCGCCAAACATTGCAAACACATGTTGCAAACTAAGAACCAGCCATTTCGCCTTATTAGGCTTTTCATTTACTCCAATAATCATTTTTTCACTCATAATTTCCTCCTTATATTTTTCTTTAAAAAAAAGATGGAAAAATTTCCACCTTCAATTTTTAAACTAAAATTAAAAACTTAATAACAAAGTTGATAACAAACAGTGCCGCTAGTATATACATTACCAAAGACACATCTTTTCTTCTTTTTGTCAAAGACATCATGAAAGCATAGAAAATGAAACCAAAAGCTATTCCTTCTGCAATTGAGAAAGATAAGACCATCGTCACAATTGTTATAAACGTAGCTGAAACAACTATTGTATCATTCCAGTTGATGTCTTTCAATGAAGAAATCATCAAAGCTCCAACAAAAACCAAAGCCATCGATGTAACTGGAGAGAAGTAAACACCAGGTTCAACTTCAATACCACCAACAAATGAAAACAGTGGGTAGAAAAGTAAACTCACAATAAACAATATCCCAACTACAGTTGCAGACAATCCTGTTCTAGCACCTGATTCAATCCCTGTAGTAGACTCGATATATGATGTAACAGTTGATGTGCCAACAATAGCTCCAACAATTGTTCCAGTAGCATCAGCTAAAAGCGCTTTGTCTCCATCAATTAATTCACCATTCTCATCCAATAACCCTGCATCATGACCTACAGCTACTAAAGTTCCAGCGGTATCAAAGAAATCCACAAATAAGAAAGTAAAGATAACAGCATAAGCAGTTGGTTTGCTAAGAAGTGAACCTAAAGCAGTAAAAGCTTGTCCAAATGTTGACTGAACATCACCGATTCCACCAAGATTAACTCCACCTAAAACTGGCATCAAACCTTCTAAACCAGGGAATATAGCCCCTAATACTACTCCTACTATACCTGTAAGCAATATCGAGATAATAATCGCAAAGCTACTAATACGTTTGTTTAAAGCATATAATCCAAAAACTAAGAATAACCCAAAAATCCCTAATAATACTGTTGGATGTGCTAAATTTCCAAGTTCAACAAATGTTGATCCATGAGAGACGATGATACCAGCATTTTTAAACCCAATAAAAGCAATAAAGAAACCAATACCTGCTCCAACAGCCAATTTTAAATCCTTAGGAATAGCATTGATAACCATTCTTCTCAAACCAGTGACTGATAAAACTAAGAACAAAACACCACTGATCATTACTGCTGCTAAAGCTTCTTGCCAAGTAAAATTCAAAGCATCACAGACAGTATAAGTAAAAAATGCATTAACACCCATACCTGAAGCCAAACCTACTGGATAATTAGCATAAAGCCCCATCACAAGTGAAGCTACTGCTGCAGCTATAGCTGTAGCTGCAAATACTGCCGCAAATCCCATCCCGGTTGCACTTAACATTCCAGCGTTAACTGGTAAGACATAAACCATTGCTAAGAAGATTGTTACTCCACCAATCAACTCTTTAGAGATTGATGAATCGCGTTCCTTAATCTTAAAGAACTTGTTTAAACTTGATACAATTTTTTCCACAATATCCTCCATTTACTCTGTTTTTTTTAATATTTGGCCATAATAAAAGCCTTAGAAATAATCTAAGGCTAGGCAAACAAATAAACAAAACTCCTGGGTTTAATAAATTTGAGTGAATAGCCGTAGTCTTGTCTTTTACGGTGACAAGGTAGAGACGTTCGAACCATATTATCGAATTTATACGACCAAATATTAACTTGATTTAATTATAAACAAAGGATTAGCTTAACTCAACAAAAAAATTCATGAAAACGCTTTACTCAAGAATAATAAATCTCTCTTTTAAATCTAACTTGTCTTTATCAACTGGAAGCTTAACAATGTTTCCAAAAGGCATTTGAGCATCCAAAACCCAATTTCCAGGAAGTTTGAAAACACTCTTAACCTCATCTTGAATCAATTCATTGTAGTGTTGTAAAGATGCTCCTAAACCTAAACTTGCAAATGAATTCCACACATTTATCTGCATCATTCCGTTTTGTTGTCTGGCCCAATCAAGGAAATTCTTTTTATACAATGGAAACTTTCTTGTTAATCCTTCCGTAGTTTCAAAATCATCAAAAAACAAAACAGTTCCATAAGCAGCTTTAAACATGTTCATCTTAGCTGCTGATTTTTCAAAATCTTGTTCACTAGTAACCTTTTTAATCGCTGATTTAACCATATCCCAAAAAATTTCATGATACTTATCCACTAATAAAACCATTCTTTGGCTTTGTGAATTATACGCTGAAGGTGTATGCTTCAATACAGTTTCTAAAACATTAACTATCTCTTCTTTCTTTACTTTAATATCTTTATTCAAATCATAAACTGACCTTCTAAGTATCAATGTTTGTAAATTTTCCATCATCTCACACTTACTCCTTAACTATACCAAGATTTACTAATTTGACGCCATTAGCTAAACTATCACTTATCGGGCAATTCTTCTCGATAAACTTCGCAAAATCTTCAAGTTCTTCTTTGCTGTTATCAGATTTAAAGTGCATCTTGAATCTAATTTCTGAAAAGCCCGTTCTTACATCTGCTTTTTGCATTATTCCAGCCATATCCATATCCCCTTCAACATCGAGATAAAATTCTGTGAAACTTATGTTGAATTGCTTGGCAAACATTGTTGCCACAACAACCTGACATGCCCCCATTACACTAAGTAATCCTGCCATGGGGTTAACACCTTTATTTGTACCACCCATTCTTTCTGGTTCATCAAAGATAATCTTAAAACCCTGGGATTCTGTCAAAACTTGCATACCTTCATCTAACTTCAAAGCTGTTGCTTTAAAAGTTGTTAGCATATTACCACCTCTTTCTAAAACAATTATAACATTATTTCGAATTCGAAACAAATTATATGCTTAAAAACTGCTGGATTTTACCAGCAGTCTTCTATTTGCGCTTGAACCTTTTTTCAAAAAGCTGTTTTCTTGTCGCTTCTCTTTTTTCAATAAAAGCATTTACTTTCATTGCTTTTAGATATAAATTCAATCTATCTTGACTTAAAAGTCCTTCATTTATAGCTTTTTTAACCATGCAGCCGATTTCAAAGCGATGTGAACAATCCTTGAATCTACAACCATCCGCTAGATTAAGAACATCTTCAAAAGCTTCTTCTGAAACACTTGCAGCACTGATAACTCTAATTCCTGGTGTATCTATAACAGCTGTAGAATCATCTATTCTAATCAACTCGCGATTGACAGTAGTATGCCTTCCTTGAGCATCTGAAACCCGTATATCCTCTGTTTTAAGATAATCTTTTTCTAAAATTTGGTTGATTAATGATGATTTTCCTACACCGCTACTTCCCAAAAAAACACTTATCTTGTTTTTCATCACATCTTTAAGTTTCATGATTTCTTCATTGTTATATATACTAACAGGAATTATCAAAGAATCAGTTATTTCTTTTGCTTGATTAACAAATTCCTCTTTATTATCACAAAGATCACTCTTTGTCAAAAGCACGATTGTTTCATAGTTTTGCTTTGTAGTAATTGCTAAAAAATTTTGTAATTTTGTTAAATTAAAATCCTTGTTCATCGATAGACAGATAAAAACTAAGTCAATATTTGCGGCTAAGATTTGTCTTTCTTTTGATTTACCAACATCAAGACGTTCTAAAACACTTTTTCTTTGACAAAGTTCCTCAATAATTGCCAAACTATCATCAGCCATTCTAAATCTAACCATATCGCCGACCTGTGGAAAATCAGACTTGTTAAAGTTTAAATACTTATACCTCCCACTCACTTCAGCTTGATAATGGGTATTATTGCTTTCTATAATATATCTCTCTTTATATGCAATAATAACCTGTGCTTCTATTAACGATTTTACTGTTTGCTTATTAATGACTAATCCCTCCTTTCATTCTAGATTTGATTACCATCAACAAGCAAACAAAAAGGACCGCAAAACGGTCCTTAAGAATATCTAAATAAAAGACTTTATTTGCTTGCTGATGTATATGAAATTTTAACAAATAATCTTACCAACATAATACATCACCCTTTTCTAATAAGACTTCTTAAAATAATATACAATACTTTTAAATCTAAGTCAAGTTTTTTTTACAATGCTTCTGAAACTGTTTTTCCTTGCATATGCAGTATCAGATAATCTGGTCCACCAGCTTTTGAATCAGTTCCACTCATGTTGAATCCTCCAAAAGGTTGATAACCAACAATAGCACCAGTACATTTTCTATTAAAATATAGATTGCCTACATGGAAGTCCTCTCTAGCTTTTTCAAGATTCATTCTATTGTTTGAAATAACTGCTCCTGTCAATCCATACTCTGTATTGTTTACTACTTCAAGACCTTTATAAAAAGAAGAAACTTTACATACTGCCAAGACAGGCCCAAATATTTCTTCATGCATCAATCTTGAATCTTCTGAACAATCAATAAAAACAGTTGGTTGGATAAAATATCCAGTTTCATCATTGCTAATTCCACCAGTCAGAAGTTTTCCTTCTTTATTCCCGATTTCAATATACTCACTTATCTTCTTAAAAGCATTGTGATCATTTACAGGACCCATATTGTTTGAATAGATTACTGGGTCACCAAGATTAATCTTTTCTGTCTTGACTTTTATAAGACTGACAACATCATCATAAACCGCTTCATGAATTATTGCTCTAGAACAAGCAGAACATTTCTGACCTGAGAATCCAAAAGCACTTTTAACAATCGCATCAGCTGCCATATCCGGATCAATTCCTTCATCGACTAAAATAGCATCTTTTCCACCCATTTCAGCAATTACTCTTTTAAGCCAAATTTGACCCTCTTGTACTTTAGCTGCATTCTCATAGATATCGATACCAACCTGTTTTGAACCTGTAAAAGAAATAAATCTCGTCTTTGGATGTTTTACAATGAAATCTCCAATCTCAGATCCTCGACCTGGTATAAAGTTAACCACACCACTTGGCATACCTGACTCTTCTAAGATTTCCATCAACTTAAAAGCAATTACTTGAGTGGTTGAGGCTGGTTTCAATAAAACTGTATTTCCACTTACAATAGCCGCTGAAGTCATACCAGTTAGAATCGCTAAAGGGAAGTTCCAAGGAGCAATAACAGCACCCACGCCTAAAGGAATATATCTATATTCATTTCTTTCAAGATCTCTTCTGCTTAAAACAACATCATCAATTCTATCTAGTTGCAACATCTGTCTTCCATAATACTCTAAGAAATCAATAGCTTCAGCTGTATCAGCATCAGCTTCAGCCCATGGTTTTCCAGCTTCCAAGGTCATCAAAGCTGACATTTCATGTTTTCTTCTCCTCATGATATTAGCTGCTTTAAACAAAACATCCGCTCTTACCTTGGGATTAACTTTCTTCCAAGTCTCAAAAGCTTCCAAAGCTTTTCTCATCGCCAACTCTGCTTCTTTAATTCCCGCTTGTGAAATCTCTCCAATTATCTCTTTGTGATTGGCAGGATTAAGAGATTTGACAAATTTGTCAGTAAAAACTTTCTCTCCATTGATAATCAAAGGATATTTCTTTCCTAAGTAGCTTCTAACCTTTTTGATTGCTTCTTGATAAAGTAAAACATTCTCCTGTTTAGAAAAATCTGTTAATGGTTCCGTTCTGTAATCATAAATAGCCATAAAATTTTCATTCCCTTCTTTATACTACTGAGTGTTCGTAATCAGTAGCTATATTATCTTTAAAACGATCAATATGCAAATCTTTAGCATATTCATCAAGTTCTTGACCCAAAATCATTTCTCTTAATAATTCCCCTGTAATTGGAGCAAACATAAATCCATGCCCTGAAAAACCACATGCCATATAAAATCCTTTGACAAGCAAAGTATCTGAGATAATCGGTTGTCGATCTGGAGATACATTATAAGAGCCACCCCAAGTCCTAATCACTCTTAGTTTTGCTACTTCAGGAAGAATATCTGAAACCGTTAAAGCCATTTCATCAAGAAACTCAAAGGATGATGAGATATCATGAGATGGTTTAGCATCAGGATTACTTCTTCCCATTAAAAAACTGCCATGCGGAACCTGTTGACAATAGATATTTTTAGAAAAACTCATCACCATCGGACCTTGCATCGGTTTAGTTGGTTCAGTTACTAAAATCTCATGATTTTCTGAAAAAACTGGGATATCAACTCCAACCATTTCCCCAACTTCTTTTGCAAATCCTCCAGCAGCATTTAATACTTTATCAGTTAAGATTTCTCTTTTATCAGTCACAACTTTATAGATGGTTTTATCTTTTACAATAATGCTTTTTACCTCTTCAAAAAAATAGAATTGTACTCCCAAACGTTTAGCTTCTAAATAATACGCTTCACTCATTAAAAACGGATTGACATGACCGTCTGTTTTACAAAATGTTGCAGAAACAAAAGCGTCTTTATTCAAATGAGGTACGATTTTTAAAGCCTCTTCTATAGTCAACTTCTCGCTTTCAATTCCAATTGAGTTTTGTAGCTTAACATTCTTGCTAAATTGCAAGTCTTCTTTTTCATTTGTAGCTAAAATCAGATAACCTTCTTGTTTAAACTCAATATCTTTGTGATAATTAAGTTCTTGATTTGCTCTAGCAAAGAACTCAATTGATTTCTTTGCTAGAATACAATTAAGTTTAGTTGCCCATTGCTGTCTTACTCCAGCCCCACATCTTCCTGTTGCTCCATTAGTAAAGTAATCCTTATCAATCACAACAACATCCTTCATACCAGCTTTAGCAAGATTATATGCTGCACTTAAGCCACTGATTCCAGCTCCTACTATAACAATACTGGCCTTATTCATCTTCTTGCTCCTTTGCTTTAGCAATGTCTTTTAAGACTACACCTGTAATCAAAGGTCTTGTTTTTTGTAATTTTACATCTTCACGATTTATTTTCAGATAATTTGCAATTTCAGTTTGAATCAAATGAGCACAATTTTGACTTTGACAAGGTCCCATACCTACTCTTAAAATCCTTTTCAAGTCCTCGAATGTTTCATAACCCATTTCTAAACACTCATGGATATCAGCCAATGTAATATCTTCACAGCGACAGATTATAATATCTTTTTTATTCATATGGTCTCCTTATAGTAACAAAGTCATAAAGATAAGGTTGTTCGATGGAAATGGTCACAACCGCAGTACGGTCTGTTTTCTTAGTGATCATCACATTTTCAATCAAACATGGTTTATCCAGTATCTTGCCGCTGCGATCAACTGCTAACCATTTCTCGCCAACCTTTGGTAATGGAGTAAACTCATAAGGAATCTTGAAGTATGCTTTACCATTCTTTATCATCACCACCATAATAGCTAATCCCGGACAAGCATAGATACAACTTGAACACCCTGTACATTTATCAAAGTCAATTTTCGGAACTTGATTGATATCTTCTCCAATAGTTATTGCATCAAACGGACAACTAGTAGCACAGGGATTGCATGGTATTTCAGTATAGCATTCAATTATTGCTTTGGGTCTAGTTAAGACCTTCAGTTCGGGAAATTTAGATTTTACCAAATCTCTTGTTGCTACTCCATCTTGATTAATCATAAATCTCACCTACCTTTTTTAATCCACATCTAATTTTCTCTCCACATGGCCCTTGTCTTAATATACACAATTGATTATTTAATTCAAACTCTAAAGCTTCATCATTGGGATGAATAAATCCAAGATGCCTTGCGGCCATCAAGCCACAAATCTTTCCTTCAACCATCGCGCTTGAAGCTTCTTCTATTCCAGTTACATCACCACAAGCATAAACGTGAGGCAATGACGTCTCATAATCACAAGTTTTGATAGGTACTAACCCACCTAATTCATTGACGTAAATCATATTTGCTTCTGCCATTGATAACAATTGATGCATCGGTGATAAACCAACACTAATACAGATTGTATCACAGTTTAATACTTCTTCTGTACCTTTAATTCTCTGCCATAAATCATCTAGTTTGACAATTTCAACACCTTCAACTGCATCAAATCCAAGAGCTTTAGTTATTGTCGTTGAAGTTAGAATGTCAACTCCAAGGCGTTTTAACTTAGATGCATGCACCAAATATCCACCAATATTCTTACTCGCTTCAACAACGGCTTTTACTTTGACTCCTGCTTGCATCAATTGATAAGAAACAATCAAACCAATATTACCACTACCAACCATTACAACTTCTTTGCCTGGTAAAACACCGTGGATGTTCATTAAAGTTTGAACAGCTCCTGCACCATATATACCTGGTAAATCATTATTTTCAAATCCTAGAAATTTCTCTGATGCTCCTGTAGCAATAATTATTGCTTTTGCTTTAACCTTAAAATATTTATCTTTTTGATAAACTGTTATTATATTGTCTTTATATAACCCAACAACTGTAGCATCGAGAAAAATCTCTAAGTTACCTTCATTCTTAATCTCATCTATAAGAATTTTAGCAATATCTATCCCTCTTGTTTTTGCATATTGAGATTCAGAGCCAAAAAACTTATGTGTCTGTTTAACTAATTGTCCCCCTAAATCAAAACTTCTTTCAAACAAAGCAACCTTCATATCGGCTTCTAAAGCAACCTTGCAAGCTGACAAACCTGCCGGCCCACCACCAATGACAACCAAGTCTTTATATATCATTCGCCAATTCCTCCGTAACCTGGCTAACGACAATCATGCCCTCTTCTAATAGAGTCATACAGGTCTTGACATTATCAATGCCATTAACTGTCATATTGCATGAGCCACAATTGCCAATTGCACAATAAAAACCTCGCGGCCGTTTATGGATTATGCTGTTAGAAAAATGCATAATTCCATTATCAACTAATGCAGCAGCGATAGTATCACCTTTAAAACCTTGGAGTTTTTTACCGTTGTAAGTAAAAAACAGCTTTTCTTCATTCTTGAATGTAAGTATAGGATGCTCATCAACCCTCATTTTATCACCACTTTCTACATTGACTATTTTATCATAAAGCGCTTTCATACAAAAGCAAAATTTCAAATATTTTTCCAAGCAATCTCAAGGCGCATACAGGCTTCCTCCATCTCAATTTTACTCATATTAGAGTATCCAAAAACTATAGTTTTTATCGGTTGATTAACACATTTCTCAAGCGAGTATTCATAGAGCCCATAAACTCTTACCCCTTCTTTTTTTGCTTTTTCCACTAAATCAAATTCAGTAATTTCAGTTTTGATATCAACAAGAAAATGCAATCCAGACTCCTCTCCATAAATCTTGATTTTATCGCTGTATTTAGAGTTTTCCAACAAACTAATCAAGGTGTCTCTTTTACTCTTATAGTTAGTTTTCATTCGGTTGAGATGTTTATCATATTCACCGATAGAAATAAATCTTTCCAAAACTAATTGATCAATTGTAGGAACCGAACAACTAAAGAAAGAAAACTTCTCTCTATAAAGCCTTGCTAATTTATCAGGCAATACCATAAAACTTATTCTAAAACTTGGAGCTAATGTCTTTGAAAATGAGTTCATATAGATTACTTTACCTTCATTATCCAATCCTTGCATTGCCGGTATTGGATTTCCAAAAAAACGAAACTCACTATCATAATCATCTTCGATAATATAGCGATCATTTTTTGATTTTACATACCTTAACAGTTCCATTCTTCTGTTAATTGAAGTAACAATTCCTTTAGGAAACTGATGGGATGGGGTGGTATGAATAACATCAACACTTTCTTTTTGCAATCTGTCAATACTTATTCCTTCCTCATCTAGTCCAATTGGCTTTACTTTAACTCCGTATGCTTGGTAAAGATAATAGTTTTTAACATATGAAGGGTCTTCAACTGCATAAACCTTATCTCTTCCTAAAAGGAGTACAATTAATGAAATAAGATGTTCAGATCCACTTCCAATCACTATTTGCTCATAAGAAGCATTTATCCCTCGATATGAAAACAAAATCTCTGATATTTTTTTTCTAAAGTCAAAATTTCCAAAAATATCTCCTCTATTAACATTATCTTTAAATTTGTCTAACATGATTTCTCTTTCAATTCTTGCAAATTTTTCGTAAGGAAAATTATTGGCATCAATTTGGTTTGTTTTAAAATCATAAAGATATGTCTTTTCTTTGTACATTTGAATTACAATTTCTTTCTTTTTGATTTTATTTGGTAGATCTATGTTAGTCGCAACAAAAAAACCCACTTTCGGAACTGACTTTATATAACCTTCTGCCAATAATTGCATATAGGCGGTTTCTACTGTCGTCTGTGATATTTTAAGATGATTCGCCAATTTTCTTTTTGATGGCAATTTCTCATTAATATGTAGTAGGTTATTCTCAATCGCTTTTTTTATTTGAGTATACAATTGCTCATAAAGAGCTGTTCTACTTCGTTTCTCTAGAAAGAATGTTAACATAAACTGACCCTTTCATTTTTATTAAATCTGAGTATTTAAAACATATCAGTTATAGTTATAATATAGATGAATAGATATGATTTGTCAAGTACAGGAGGAAAAATAATGAATGAACGTTATCAATTAAATAAAGAATTAGCACAAATGTTAAAAGGTGGAGTCATAATGGATGTGACAAATGCAAAGCAAGCGAAAATCGCTCAAGAAGCGGGAGCTTGTGCTGTTATGGCTTTAGAAAGAATTCCTGCCGATATCAGAGCTGCAGGAGGAGTATCAAGAATGTCTGATCCTAAACTTATCAAAGAAATCCAATCTGCAGTTACAATTCCCGTTATGGCAAAAGTTAGAATTGGTCATTTTGTAGAAGCTCAGATTTTAGAAGCATTAGAAATAGACTATATTGATGAGTCTGAAGTATTGTCTCCAGCCGATAATGTCTATCATATCGACAAAACCCAATTCTCAGTTCCCTTCGTTTGTGGAGCAAAAGATTTGGGTGAAGCACTAAGAAGAATCTCTGAAGGTGCAGCGATGATTAGAACTAAAGGCGAACCTGGAACAGGTGATATAGTTCAAGCAGTTACTCACATGCGTTTAATCCAAAGCCAAATCAGACAAGTAGTTTCTACTAGAGAAGATGAGTTATTCGATTTAGCAAAGAAACTTGCCATACCTTATGACCTATTGCAATCTGTCCACAAAGAAGGAAAGCTACCTGTTGTTAATTTTGCTGCTGGAGGTGTTGCTACACCTGCCGATGCAGCCTTGATGATGCAACTAGGAGCTGAAGGAGTTTTTGTTGGTTCAGGAATCTTTAAATCTGGCGACCCTGCTAGAAGAGCTCAAGCAATAGTAAAAGCTGTTACTAATTACAACGATCCAATTATCCTAGCTCAAATCTCAGAGAATCTAGGTGAGGCTATGGTTGGAATAAATGAAGAAGAAATAGACCTTTTAATGCGTGAGCGAGGAAAGTAAAATGCGAATTGGAGTTTTAGCATTACAAGGAGCATTCATCGAACATCAAAAAATGCTAAACAAACTCAATGTTGAATCATTTATGATCAGACAATTGAAAGATTTAGACCAAGAAATGGATGGTATTATCCTTCCAGGTGGTGAGAGTACCACTATGTACAAACTTTTAAAAGATCTCAACTTGTACGATAAACTAAAACAAAAAATAATCAATAACTTACCTGTTTTAGGTACTTGTGCTGGATTGTTACTCCTAGCAAAAAAAGTTAACAATCATGATACTTCTTACCTTCAAACAATGAATATCATCGCTAAGAAAAATGCTTATGGAAGACAGCTTGGTTCTTTTAGAACCTTTGGTAGTTTTAATAACATAACCAATGTGCCTTTCGTTTTTATCAGGGCTCCTTACATTGAAGCCTATGGTGATAATGTTGAGGTCTTAGCAATAGTTGATGGATTGATTGTAGCTGCTAGAGAGAACAATCAACTAGTCACTGCTTTCCATCCAGAATTAACAGATGATTTAACCGTACACAAATATTTTATAGAACTTGTTTCAAAATAATGTTGTCTAACATTATTTAATGCTTCATTATATAAGTTCTTAGCTGTATGCATTAACATTAACAGGAATGTTCGTTGATTCTTTGTTAGATACAACTTGGATTTAATCGCTTTATACTTCAAGATTTTTCCTCCTTTCCTTCTGTAATTTATTACTTAAATTGTAAAATTTTTATAAAACTTTATTAAACCCTATGTATTATATATTTGGTATTACTATATAACTATGTAAATACAATTTCTTAAGAAATAAAACAAATGGTCGGACTCAGATTGAGAACGACCATTTTTCTATTCTAAATGTTTAGCAATTTTAATATTCTTTGAATAAGCAACTTTAATCTCTGCCACTAAATCAGCAAACAATTCTTTAACTGAGATTATTCGATCTGTTTTATATGCATTTGCACCTGCAAAAGCAAAACCATTCTTGAGTTTACCGTTTTTAGCATTTATCAATGCTAAAGTTATACAATAAGGTGCTTTCTCTTTCTCACAGGTAATTATACAATTATACGGACAGCTAAAAGGATGCTTTAAACCCTCTTTAACATCTTTTAAAAATGAATTATTAATCGCTCTTCCAGGCAAGCCTACAGGGCTATCGATATATACGATATCTTCTTTTTTTGCTGCGATATAAGCCTCTTTAAAAGCAATGTCTGCATCACATTCCCATGTGGTTACAAATCTAGTGCCCATTTGACAAGCATCAGCTCCTCTTTCTAAGAAATAAAAGACATCTTGTCCACTATAGATTCCACCTCCAGCAATTATCGGGATTTTCTTATTATGTTGTACTTCAATGATAGATTGAGTCTCTTTAAGTTCAAACAGCAATTTTTCTAACTCATAATCAGAGTTATCTAATTGATCTTTTTTAAATCCTAGATGACCACCAGCTAAGGGTCCTTCTAAAACAAAAGCATCCGGTAGATAATTATACTTGGAAAACCATTTATTAGCAATTAAACGAGCAGCTCTAGCTGATGAAACAATTGGTACTAGTTTTGTCTTCGCACCATTTTTTAAATATTTAGGTAAGTCAAGAGCTAATCCCGCTCCAGCAAATATGATATCTATATTTTCTTCAATAGCTGCATTTACCAACTCAGAAAAATTGGTTAAAGCAACCATGATATTCACCCCGATAATTCCTTTGCTCAATCTTTTTGCTCTTCTAATTTCTTCCCGAAGTCCAAAGATATTATTTTCTTCAAAATCTTCATACTTCTTATAAAACATTCCAATACCAGCAGCTGAAATAACACCTATTCCGCCTTCATTCGCAACTGCTGCAGCTAAATTTGCAAGAGAAACTCCTACACCCATCCCGCCTTGTACTATTGGTATTTTAGCTACTAAATCACCAATTACTAATTCTTTTAGATATTCTTTATCCATCTCAACAACCTTTCTAGTTAATTTTTTTTGCTTAAAAACTGATATTACTATATCACGCAGAGTAATCTATTTCAAGTTTTTCTAGTTTAAAATTAAAAAAAAGACGATTATTTAGTATAAAAAATCATCTTTTTGTGTTTTTAAATAAGAAAATGACAAACATATAACTTTCTTTAGTAGTTTCTACTAATAAACTCGGTTCATTCTTGGTTTTGCTAAATTAGTTAGCAACTCATAAGTTATTGTACCGATTCTTTCAGCCATATCTTCAAGTGGTTTATTTAAACCAAAAACCTCTACCCAATCTCCCTCTTCAATAGGCACTGAAGTTACATCTATCATTGTTAAACCCATACAAACTCTACCTAATACTCTAAGTTTATAGCCTTTGTAAACAAAATAATCATTATTACTAAAATGCCTACTATAACCATCCGCATACCCAATAGCAACTGTAGCGATTCTCATATCCTTTTCGACTAGAAAAGTTCTTCCATAACTGACAGTATCTTTAGCTTTAAGATCTTTTAATTGGATAACCCTAGCATACAACTCCAAAACAGGTTTAAACCTCTCCTTGCTCTTTATCGGAGGGTATCCATATAGTGCTATGCCACTTCTAGCCAAGTCATAGTTTAAATCATGTAAACCAATGATTGCTGATGAATTAGCAATATGAGTTTTTCCATAACTTATTTTATTTTCTTCAAGAGATATCAATAGTTTGTCGAAAAGTTTTTTTTGGAATAACGTAAAATCTCTATCACTCTCAGATGAAGTAAAATGAGTGTAAATACCTTTGATGCAAATATTATCTAGAGCAGCAATCTTCTTAATCTCTTCTTTGACATTCAAAATATCAAGTTCATCATGTAAATATATTCCAAAACGACTCATTCCAGTATCAATGTTTAGATTAATATTTATCTTTTTACCATAGCTATTTAATTTGTTGGCATAATCAAAACTGTGAACTGTCTGCACAAGATTGTATTCATCAATCAACCTGACATTCAAACAATCTGTATAACCAAAAATTAGAATCTCTGAAGTAATTCCATTATTTCTCAGTTCAATCGCTTCTTTTAAAGCCGTAACTGCAAAATGTTTGCAGTTATTCTTCTCAAGAAATCTTGAGCACTCTATAGCACCGTGACCATATGCATCTGCTTTAACAACAGCATATATCTCCTTACCACCATAGATTTTTCTTAACAGATTATAATTATCAAGAAGATTGTTCAAGTGAACTACTGACTTTACTCGATCTATAACCATTTATTTCACCTTTTTCAATACTTCTACTCCACCCATATAAGGAACTAAAACCTTAGGAACAACCACTGAACCATCAGCGAGTTGATTTTGTTCAAGAATTGCTGGTAAAAGCCTTGATGTAGCTAAACCCGAACCATTTAAAGTATGACAATAATCAATCTTTCCATCATCTTTTCGATACCTGATCATTCCTCTTCTTGCTTGAAAATCTCTTGAGTTAGATACTGAAGAAACTTCCTTATAAATCCCGATACTTGGTAGCCAAACCTCAATATCAAAAGTTCTCGCCATCGCAAAAGAAATGTCACCAGCTGCAAGTTTCGAAACCTGGAAGTGTAATCCCAATTGCTTCATTAAACTTTCAGCCTTTACCATTAATTCCAAGAAAGCATCATCACTCATATCAGGTGTTGTAAACTGAACCATCTCAACTTTATTAAACTGATAGCCTCTAATCATCCCTCGTTCTTCTGAACGGTAACTACCTGCTTCTTTTCGATAACAAGGTGTATAAGAAAAATACTTTTTTGGCAACTTCTTTAAATCCATTATTTCATCTCGGTGAACATTTATCAATGCGGTTTCAGCGGTGGGAAGGATAAATTTTTTCGGGCTTTCATTCTCTAGCCAAAACACTTCATCCTGAAACTTAGGAAACTGACCAGCAGTCAAACCGCTTTGATAATTAAGAAGATGCGGCAACAACAAAAATTCATAGTCATCTTGTAAATGCTGATCAATAAAAAAGTTTAACAAAGCCCACTCGAGTCTTGCTCCAAGATTTGTATAAATCCATGTTCCTCTTCCACTAATTTTTGCAGCTCTTTCATAATCAATTAAACCAAGTGAAGTTGCTAATTCAACATGATCTTTAATAGGAAAATCAAACTCTGGTTTATCTTTGTTGACTGCAACCACTACATTGTTTTCCTTATCACCAGACAATAAATCTTCATCAGGGATATTAGGGATTTTCAGTAAAAATTCAGTAATTAGCTCTTCTATCTTAGCTAGTTCTTCTTCATCTTTGGTTACAGCATCTTTAATATTATCAATCTCTTTAAAAAGCTCAGTTGTGTCAAGTTTATTTCTTTTATACTCACCAATACTTTTAGACAACTTATTTCTTAAAGCTCTCACTTCTTCGATTCTTTGGATTAAAGCGTTTCTTGTCTCTCTTAGTTCAATAAAACCTCCAAAATCAACATCAAAGTTTCTCTTCTTCAATGCTTTTTTAACATCCTCGGGGTTTTTAATAATCATCTCAATATCTAACATTTTTTTCTTCTCCTTTAAAAAAAGTCCTTCACATCATGTAAAGGACGAAATATTCCGTGGTACCACCTTAGTTCCAGAATAACCTGGCACTTGACTCTTATAACGCAAGAAATGCGGAGATTATTAATCCCACTCAAAGGTAGATAGAATAAAAGTACAATTAGTTTTCACCAAACACTAACTCTCTAGATATACTGATCTTATTCATTATCCTTCTCTTCGTATTATCATCATTATAGAAAAAACTGAATGATAAGTCAAGTCTTTATCCTGAAATATTGGTTTCAACAATCAAATTATTAGCATTCTTCTGATTTTCAATCGCTAAGTTCCTTACCCAATGCTCTTTTCTATATCTAGACAAAGCAAACACCATTTTCGGTAATTCAAATAATTGAACGATTAAAAACAACATAATGACATTCAAATTTGTTACTCTCGCTAAAATAAATATAATTGGAACTTGAACAACCCACATATACCCTGAATCCATCATCATCGTCGATTTCGTATCACCACCAGATCTCAAGGTAAAATACATAGAGACATTAAAAGAAAAAACTGGGATAAATATCGCATTGATTCTGATATTACTTCGAGCTATTCGTCTAGTCACATCAGAAACATCATAAAAATCAAGCATGAAGAAACTTAATATAAACAAAACAATCCCAGTAACAAAAGCAAAAGCTACAGCAAAAGCTATGACTTTTTTGGCATTATCCCTAGCTACATCTAATTGGTTCATACCTAAAGTATTTCCAACCAAAACCGCTATACCAGTTCCTATTCCACCAAAAGTTACAAAAACCAATTGACTAATAGCATTGGTAATATTCATAGCAGCCAAAGCGTTATCTCCTCTTAATGAATATGATTGTAAAAACATTGTTTGTCCCATAGACCAGAAAAACTCATTCAATAACAGAGGTAAAGCCATAATGCTTATTGCCTTGATAACATATCCATCAATCTTGAATATTTGAAATAGTTTTGTATTAAATACTTTTCCTTGTTTTACTAAAAAGTACATCATCAGCAAAAATTCGATAACTCTAGCAAAAAAAGTTGCTATTGCTGCCCCTTCTATCCCAAGTTCTGGCATCCCGAACTTTCCGAATATTAAAAGATAATTAAGTACTGTATTAGTTATTATTGCAGCTAAAGTAATCTTTAATAAAGGCTTGGTAATACCTATCTCTCTAAATGTTGTTGAAATTGCAATTGAAAACGCCCAAGGCAACATCCCCCATTTAACTATATTGAGATATTTCATTCCATTATCTAAGGTTACAGCATTTTCAGTAAATTGAGAAATCAAGATTCTCCCAAAAATAGTAAAGACAATTAAAGATAAAATAATCAAAAATAAAGAAACAATCAATTTAAATCTAAACGTTTGCTTTAACTTTTCAAACTCTTTAGAACCAAAATATTGTGCGGTATATATACCAGCACCACCTAAAGCTCCAAATGTAATTAAAATTATCACAAAATATAGCTGATTGACAACTGATACAGCACCAATTGCTAGTTCACCTAAACTACCAACCATTAAATTATCTATCAACTGTAAACTTGAAGTCAATAGTTGTTGTAAAACAATCGGTAATGATACCGCAAATAAACGCTTATAAAAAGCTTTATCACCGATTAATCCTCTCATAAAACACCTCAAAAAAGCAAACCAAACTCTTCTTCAACCTTCAATTTATCCATTTTTAACAACTCATTTAAACTATACTTTTCTAACAATCTTCTTACAAATTTATGTCCAAGATAATACCCAACATCAGATATATCAAAAACATTACACCAATCACCAAAGTAATCATCTGTTGATAATCTTAAATTTACTCTTCTTCTAAAATCATTAATATATATATTTTCTAATCTTCTAATACTTTCTAACCAACCTGCTTTATTCTGATGGAAATATGATTCATTCATCAGCAGTTCTTGTTCTATTACCATTGCCAATCCTTCAATATATAATCTCCAAACTCCATCATAGTCTTTATCTAAATCATCAACTTGATACTTTTGATGTATCAAATGCCCAGCTTCATGATACAACAAAGCCTGCAAATCTAATAACTCATCCCAATTTAACTCTATAATCTTTTCAACACCTAATAATAAGTAACCATCATCACCTTGTCTAAAAGCCCAACCTGCTGCATTTCCTAAGCCTAGATAGAATATGATTGTAAAGTCGATAGTCTCACCCAATATATCAACCATTCTAATTTCTAAATCCTTAACAGCTAACATGAAATTCATATGTAAGTTATCAAGTCTTGAAGGATTACTTCTAATATTTTCAAATAAAGGTATTATCTGTTCATCGTAGTTGTATTTATCAGCATCCTCATAAATGGTTGAAATTAGCTTTGGACAAGTATTAAGAAAATATTCTTCCCAATTTTGCTTTGAAATCTTAGAAATCTCAAACAATTTTCTAATCTTTTCAATTGAGTCAATAATCCTAATCATCATATCACCACACATTAAATAACTTATTAAACCTCTATAATTCTATCACAACAATTAAATCCCACCAAGATAATTTTAAAAAAAAGCCTGAAACAATTGTTTCAGACTTAAAAGCCAGTTACTCCCACTCAATCGTACCTGGTGGTTTTGAAGTTATATCATAAACAACTCGATTAATACCTTTAACTTCATTAACTATTCTAGTAGCAGTATTTTCTAAAAAATCATATGATAGTCTTGAAACATCAGCCGTCATAAAATCATGACTGTTTACAGATCTAATACAAGCAACTTGTTCAAAGGTACGCTTATCTCCCATAACACCTACAGTTTTTACAGGTAGTAAAACTACAAAAGCTTGTGAAACCTTATCATATAATTGATTGCTTCTTAACTCTTCTATAAATATCGCATCAGCACTTTGAAGAATCTTAACTTTTTCTTCTGTAACCTCTCCAATAATCCTAATACCAAGTCCAGGTCCTGGAAAAGGATGTCTATAAACAATCTCACGGTTTAACCCAAGGCTTAACCCAACTTTTCTAACTTCATCTTTAAACAACTCTCGCAAGGGTTCTAAAACCTTAAAAGTCATCTGTTCGGGGAGACCCCCAACATTATGATGACTTTTTATTGTTTCTGAAGGTCCTTTTACAGATATTGATTCAATTACGTCTGGATAAATTGTTCCTTGAGCTAAGAAGGCTGCATCTTTATATTTTGCTTTTTCCTCCTCAAAAACTTCAAAAAACAATCTTCCAATGATTTTTCTTTTTGTTTCGGGATCTTCTATACCTTTTAAAGCATCAAAAAATCTTTTGCTTGCATCAACTTTAACTATCGAAATATCTTTAAGTACTCCATAACCATCCATAACCTCAATAGCTTCATTTTTTCTAAGCAAACCAGTATCGACAAATATACAAGTTAACCTTTTGCCAATAGCTCTAGAGATTAAAGCTGCACAAACTGTAGAATCTACTCCTCCAGATAAACCTAAGATTACTGATTCCTCTTTAACAATTTCTTGGATCTTTTCAATCCTAGAAGTAACAAAATCATCAATATTCCAATTCGCATTTACTTTACAAATATCAAAAACAAAATTTTCAAGCAATAATTTCCCCTCACTTGTGTGAGTTACTTCAGGATGAAATTGAACTCCATATACTTGCTTATCCTTATTCTCTATCATTGCTATAGCATTCTGAGATTTTGCTAAGATAGTAAACCCTTCAGGCATTTGCTCTGTTTGATCTGAATGAGACATCCAAACTGTTGATGCCTTTGCCATATTATAATTAAGTTGACCAAAAACAATATTTTCTAGTTGATTCTTCCCGTACTCCCTTTTATCACCAGGAGATACTTTACCATTGAACTCTTTTACCAATAATTGCATTCCATAACATATACCTAAAATTGGTAACCCAGAATCGATAATCACTCTATTCATTTGAGGAGAAAAATCATCATAAACAGAATTAGGTCCTCCAGATAAAATTATTCCTTTAATATCTTCGCTTATCACAATATCCGCATCAAAAGGTACTACCAAAGAATAGACTTTCATCTCTCTTATTCTTCTTGATATCAACATATTGTATTGTGAGCCATAATCAACTATTAAGATTGTGTCCATGGATTATCTCCCGAATAATTAGGTGCAGCTCTTGTTATTGTCACATCATGTGGATGACTCTCTTTTAATCCTTGCGAAGAGATTTCCACAAAAACAGATTTTTTCTTTAACTCCTCTATATTTTTAGCACCTATATATCCCATTCCTGATCTTAAACCTCCAGCTAATTGATACAAGACATCTCCAACCTCACCACGATAAGGTACTCTTCCTTCAATTCCTTCAGGAACAAGTTTTTTTACTTCGCCACTACCCTTTTGAAAATAACGATCACTTGAACCACGATTCATTGCCGCTAAAGAACCCATTCCAACATAGGTTTTATAAGCTCTACCTTGATAAATTATTTCTTCTCCAGGACTTTCTTTCGTTCCCGCTAGCAAAGAGCCTAACATAACCGTATCTGCTCCTGCAGCCAAGGCTTTTGTTATGTCACCGCTATATTTTATACCACCATCAGCTATAATAGTGACTTCAGTCCCCTTTAAAGCTTCTAAAACATCAAGAATAGCACTAATTTGGGGACATCCAACCCCAGCAACAACTCTTGTTGTACAGATAGAACCCGGTCCAACTCCAACCTTAACACCATCAACTCCAGCCTCTTTTAACGCTAATGCAGCTTCTTTTGTTACTATATTTCCAGCAATTAGTTTTAGGTCAGGAAAGTGTTTTCTTATCATTTTTACAGTATCAATCACTCCTTGTGAATGTCCATGAGCACTATCTACAGTAACGACATCAACCGATGCCTCAACTAAAGCTTTAACTCTTTCTAAAACATCATCAGAAACACCTACTGCACCTCCACAAAGCAATCTTCCCTGATTATCTTTTGCAGCTTTGGGATATGCTAATATATTATCGATGTCTTTTGATGTAATCAATCCTCTTAAGTACATCTCATCATCCACAATCAAGAGTTTTTCCAAGCGATGTTCCATCAAAATCTCTTTTGCTTGGTCAAGTGTTGTGTTAATTGAAGCTGTGATCAAATTCTCTTTTGTCATTACTTTTTCAATCAAAGTATTATCAAGTTTTCGATATCTTAAATCACGATTAGTGACAATACCCTTAAGCTTTCCAACTTCATCGATAATTGGAATACCTGATATCTTATAAGTAGACATAATCTTCTCTGCTTCAGCAAGAGTATTATCTGCTCTTAAAGTAATTGGATTTTTAATCATTCCTGATTCACTTCTTTTAACATAATCGACCTGTTTGGCTTGTTCAGTTATACTCATATTCTTATGAATAAAACCTATACCTCCTTCTCTTGCTAAAGCAATAGCAAGTTTAGCTTCTGTCACAGTGTCCATAGCTGCAGAAACAATCGGTATATTAAGTTTCAATCCTTTTACAATCTTTGAGCTAATATCTACTTCGCTAGGCAAAACGTTTGACTCTCCTGGTAAAATCAATACATCATCAAATGTCAATCCTTTTTTCATTCATTACCCTCCAAAAAAATATGGTTCTTTTGCTTACGCAAAAAAACCATACTTGGTTTTATTGCGTAGTCTTAATTTTACGGTTTAAGGTAGAAACTGCTTGCCATATTCAAGCTTTATACGCTATTTTGATTAATTATAACAAAGAATGTTTTGATTAACAAGTAATATCTTAACGAAGCTTTTAAAATGGTCACAATAACTTAACTATTTTTAATAAAGAAGTTAATGAAAAAGATTATCAAAGAATTAAACAGTAAGATTTAAAAACATAACTTGTTAAATTAGATTTAGATAGATTTATAGAATCAAGAATTTTAATTAGAAAAAAATGCTATTAATTCATTCCCACATAACTATAAATCCCTATTAATTATTGTTCACTAAGAACTACTTCTGCACCTTGTTTCAGTAATTTCTCCCAAATTTCAACAGCTTTACCTTTATTCTTATCTTCTAACAATAACACTAGTTCATCATGAATTTGAACTACTTCTTGAAATCTTGATCTTGAATTATAAAACTTTCTAACTAGGTCTAGTTCAATTTCTTTGAATGCCATAAAAAGTAAAAACAGAACTGTATTCCCAGAAGATTTTACTAAAGTTTCATGAAAATCACAGTCAAGCAAAACCATTTCCTCAATATCAACTAATTCATTCCTTAAAACATTTTTCTCTTTTAGTAGTATGTCCTTTAAATTATCTAAAGAATAATTATTGTTAATAATTTGACTAATTGCTTCTATTTCAGCTAGTAATCTGATATTGAGAGTTTCCTTAATTATTTTTATTTTGAGTTCTTGATTTGATTCAAAATAAATATCTTGCATTATCTCTAAACTACCAGAATATAAAAAGTCATTAATTTGAACATAATGTCTTGGTACAATTTTAAGATAACCTTTTGTAGTTAAAATATGGATTGCTGAATTTATAACTGATCGACTCGTATGATATTTATCTGCCAACTCCCTTAATGGTTCTAATTTGTCTCCTGGATTTAACTGCCCATTGATAATTGATTTTTGAATATCTTTAACAACTTCGACTGTTTTGTTCTTTTCTTTAGGCATGAATGACAGGCTCCTCATAGATATATTTGTGCGTTGGCGGCATTGAATTATAGACACGTTTAATGTCTAAATAACCTAATCCAAGTTTATCAAAACCTGAAAACCTACCTTTTAATAAAACTGTCTCCATGGTCATACTAAAAGCTAAAATAGCGATATCTTGATCTATTCTAATTTTCATTAGTTGATCCTTATACGGTTGGTTTCTAAATACTATTCTGGAACTAGATGCTGATTGTGCTTGAATAATTGGTATTATTTCAGGATATCCTTCATCATTTACATATGATAAAAATGTCAATGTATCAAGTTTGCTAGTAAATTTCTTCGTCCAATAATTCATTACCCTTTTTTTTGCATCGCCTTGATGCTTTTTCTTAAAAAACAATGTTAGTAAAGAATTGAAAATTACTCTTGTCATCGGCAATGCTAACTCATCACTGATTTCTTTTAGATTGAAATAATAAACTGTATTTATCCCAAAATATGAGTTGTAGCGATATAGTGGTTGATTATTATAGTTTATATAATCCTCACCTTCCTTTTTTTGATATGTGTAATCCATAAGTCCATACCAAAACTTTTTATCAGTGTTCATAATCAAAAAACCACATTTTGATCTATTGAGCATAAATTCTTTACTAAGTCCTTCTACAAACTTGCCTATCATCATTTCTTTATCATCTTTTCCCATAAGTGTTGATAAAACTGTGATGTGTGGTTTTTCCTGTTCATCTATGGTTGCTACCAAGCCGATTTTTATCGTCTTCTCAAATTCTTTTCTCATTTCTTCTGATAATACTTTATTCATTAGTGACCTCCAATTTAGTTATTCCAACTGAATATATTTCTTTATGAGGAATAATAGCTCTAGCTATATCTTGCAATTCTTCTAGTTTATTCTTTTCTATAAGTGAAGAGTTCTCATATTGCCAGTTGATATACAATCTTTTATACTTATCTTTACAAAGATTATTGAATGCACATAATTCCCATTTTTCAAAAACTATAGACTCATCTTTTAAAAATCTTGCAATGCTTTCAATATTATCTTTTGAATCAGTTGAGTCAGGTATTATTGGTGTTCGAATCCAAATTCTTTTTGCTAATTTATTCAATTTTATCAAATTATCTTTTATCAACTGATTACCCGTTCCACAAAATTCTATATGTTTTTCATTAGAATCTAGTTTCAGATCGTAAAGGAATAAATCAATATAAGGCGATAATTCTTGAATACTTGAAAAATCTATGTACCCTGAAGTATCGATAGCAATATGGATACCATCATTTTTGAGAAGTTTTACGAGTTCTAGTACTTCTTTGGTCTGGATTAACACTTCTCCACCAGATAATGTTATTCCACCCCCATGACTAAAATACGCTTTATCTTTAATCAATTCTTTATATAACTGATATACTGTTATATCCCTACCTACTAATTTCAAAGCTTTTGTAGGACATATATCAAGACATTTTTTACACATAGTGCAAAGATCTCTGTCTATAAAAATTTGATTATCAATAAATTTAATTGCACCATTAGGACAGATACTTTCACAGTCTAAACATAAAATACAACTAGATTCTATCCATTCTTTATCAAGTTGATATGAAATTGATTCTGGATTATGACACCAAGCGCATTTTAAAGGGCATCCCTTGAAAAATACGCTTGTTCTTAGACCTGGTCCATCTTCTGTCGACATTCTTTGAATGTTAAGTATCCTCATTTTAACACTCCTTATGAACTTCTCGAGCGATAATTTCATTTTGAAGTTCTCTACCTACAGTTACGAAATAAGCATTATAACCAGTAACTCGAACTAGTAGATTTTTATAATTTTCAGGATGAACTTGTGCATCTAAAAGCATTTTGGGATCAAGAACATTGATTTGAAGCGCTGTTCCCCCATTTTCGATATATCCTTTCAGAAATGCTTTAAATTTTTCTTTATGGTTTTTGTTCTTCAACATAGAAGAATTGAACGAAATCGTATGACTCGCGCCATTTGGTAAACAATTCAGATAGTTTTCAAAATCACCTTGTTCAGATTTTCCACCCAATGCTTTTCCTACAGAATTCGAATTTGCTGTTGGTCCTTCTGTATCCGCACCATTTGCTGGGCAGATTGCATTAGAGAAGAATTCACCATTTTTTCTTCCATCTGGTGATGCAGGTAGAATATACCCAGCCCCGACCCAATAATTCCAAGAAAGCATTCCTGGTCTAAATTGACGGTTTGTAGATTTAGTCTTATATTTCCATGTTTCATTTGCAAAAAACTCCATATAATTTTGAGCTAAAAGATCTGCAGCGTCATCATCTCTTCCGTACTTTGGTGCTCTATTTTTTACTATTTGTCTTAGTTTTTCATATCCTTCCCAATTACTAATCAAAGCTTGTTTAAGTGTTTCTAAATCACAAAACTTCTCATCATAAACAAGATACTTAACAGCTAAAAGTGAGTCAACAGTTGTTGCAAATGTAACTCCCTCAATGGTTACAAAAGCCAGTTCCGCACCACCTTCAGTAACATCTTTATGTGACTTAACAGTTCCCTTAACTAAAGTTGAAAGGTATGGTGTATTACCAAATTTTGATCGGTTATACTCTGATTTTTCAAATTGATCTACACTTTTTTTGACAATATAAGCAGTTTGCTGCTTAACAGCATCATAGAAATCATCAAATGATTTCATATCTGATAAAGCTTTTGTTTTAGGACCTATCTGCTTGATTTTTAATGGTTTCATTAAGGCATCATTGTATTTTTCAGTAATTGCTTTCCCTTGATTAAAGGCTAGTTCAACAGCTTTATATAAATTTAAGTTATTATCAACAGTACCAGAACGATCATTTCCACACATAGTGTTTTCTAAACAGCCAACTGAAGCATATTCATGAACATTAGAAAGATTGATGTATTCTTTTACATTAGCCATTTCAGCTTCTTTTAACATACCTGCCATTGATCTTTCGTCAAAATTGAGCAAAAATGGCGCGCCTTGACTTTCAGAAATCATTTCAACTACACGATCTAAAAGTTTTTCAGGGGAATTTTTATGTAGTCTTACATTTGGTTTTGGTTCTAAAATTGGTGACATATCATCAATCACATCTAATAATAAATATGTTAGCTCATTTGATGTGTCATTTCCATATTTGTCCATCCCAGATAGATTAAATAATTGTCCGAACCCTGCAGTTATCCCATTATTTCCAACTCTAATCTGAGCATCATATGCTGTGTTACAGTGAAACCAGAAACATCCAAGAATTTCTTTCATAAATTCATGAGTCATGCCATCTTCAATTGATTTCTTATAAAACGGATACAAGAACTGATCTAGTCGTCCAAATGATACACCAGGACCAGGATAGTTTTCATCGCTCATCACCAACATATGTGTTAGCCATAACGATTGAACTGCTTGAAAAAAGTTTTCTGCTTTCTTCCATGGTACAACTTCAAGGTTGTTTGCCATCATGATAAGTTCTTTTTTTCTTTCGATATCTTGTTCAACCAGTGAAAGCTCAAGACATAATTCTTTATATTTAATTGCTATATCCCTTGGCATTTGACTAGCAATCATCATTGCTTTAAGTTGCTCACCTGGTTTGGAGTTTTGTTCTTTTAAACTTAAAGTATTATACTCGGTTTTAATCTCTTCATAAACAGTCTCAAAGCCTTCATTCAATATTTTTGGGTAGTTAGGTATCAAATGTCCACACGTTGAACCAACATTACCAAAACCACGGTAATAATAGTCCAAGAATGTTTCTCTTGAACCATATTTGCCGTAGACAAGTTTATTTCTTTCCTTAGCTTGTTTTTTTGTCAAACAATGCGAAGTGAATGTATTAAAATTGCTACCACATAATAAATCTCCAGGTAAAATATGTTTTGGCATGTAATTAACCATTACCTCTCTTAAAAAGATAGCTCTTCTTTCTTTAAGAGAAAATTCCCAAAAATCTTTTGGCAAATCAATAACCTCTCCACTTTGTAGACTTGATGAAGTAAATGTTTGGTAAAATGAAATCGTTTCAGGAACTATATAATATGATATTTCATCAAATAGAAAATCATGATGCTTTCCAGTGGTGTAACACCGATATTCATTATTCCATTCTCTTTTTACCCCCTCAAAATAGTAATCTCTTAACCATTGAACTCTTTTAGATAAATTTTTTGGTTCTTTTACATTACTTACATTGTTCATAATAACCTCCTATTTACTGGTGGTAATACCACTAGACTAATTATAGAATAAGTTGTTTAAAAATACAAGAGGTTATAAGAAAAAATACGCTTTTTATTCTTAACAAATATCTATAGCAGTTTAATACAAAAACTCTTGAGTAAAAAAGCGTCAATAAGTTATTTGTAAATTATGAATACAAAGTAAAATCAAACGTCTGATAATTATTTCCTTTGAATGATATACGAAAGCTTACCCTTTAAAAAAAGACCAGTTCTCTTTAGAAAACTGGTCTCATATCTTTTAACTTTGTGCCAATAGCCATTAGTGAACGCCAACAGCAATACATCTTCTTCGGGATAACAGAGGTCACTGACGGCCATTAGCAATCAAACATAAAGTTGAGTTTTATCACCTATTTTAATGCAATTACGTAGCATTATCAAAAATGTGAAAGCTACTTAATCTATTTTTCTTTCATAAGTTACTACTATTCCATAACCCATTACCATATTTGGTGAGACAGCAATAACTCTCCAACCGTCTTTAGCTAGCTTATTCATTGAAGTTTCTGCATCTTTAACCTTATAGATTTCAACTTTGTATGTATACATAAAATACCCTCCTTTATCTATTTATTCTTTGATAATTAATTGATCACTTGCTACTTAGACTCATCAATCTTTTTTTCCCATAAACGATGTATACCATCATATATCAAAAAGATAGATGTTGTAATAATAAGTGTAAAACCAAATGCTAAGATGATTCTTCTTATCTCTCCGTTTACGATAGCAACCAATATCGCTGAAAGTACTGCTGAAGATAATGAAACTGTCAAAATCATCAGTTTCCTTTCTTTTTTTGTAATGCTCATAGGATAAGACATAGGTATGCCTCTTGCTGCACTTAATATGAAAATTATCATAGATGCTCCTATCCACAAGATAAAAATATCAATTGTATCCATCAATGATTGTTCCAAATAAAACCACCGAAAAAGTAATATGGCAAATAGCCCAAACCAAAGAATATGATATCCTATCGTTTTAATTGCTTGTAATGTTTGAATTAATCGTTCATCATTTCTCATTTTTTCTTTCCTCCCAAATAAATAATTCATTAAGTGTTTTGTTTAAAGCGCGCGATATATGCAGACATAAAGTGATGGTTGGATTAAATTTTTGTTTTTCAATTAACCCAATGGTTTGTCGTGTAACACCAACTTTTTCTGCCAACGACTCTTGCGTCATTTCAATTTCCTGTCTTGCCTCTTTGATGAAATTTCTTAGCATGACTGATTACCTCCAAGTTATAATGCAACATATATATTACATTTATATTGTAAACTATATATTGCATTTTTGTCAAGTGTTATTTTTTATTTAACGAAAATTTATCATTCAACACATAAAAAACATAGAAGAAACGAAAGCGGGTTTGACGCTTACAAATCAATATAAGTAAGTGAGTTCCTAGATAAGAGTAACTTATAAATCCAGTGAATTTCAAATCTCATAGCTTTCTCGATGTATGTTATTGTGAGTTTCATTCATGAAAAAAAAGGCTATTTTAAGCCGTTTTCTCTATATGATAATCTTGCTATAATCATCGTGTGTTGCATGACCTATTTTGATACAAATTAGCACCCTAGAAAAAGTTGTTTACCCCTTCATTTCGATGCATCTAATACAGTAAATCGCTGTTCAAAAACCATATCACTAAATTTTATATAATGATATATTTTGCATTCTTTGCCTTTAACCAAGTATTTTCACAAGAAGATTCATCTAGTTTCAATACATCATTTTCATATCTAGAAAAATATATAGAATTCTCATAAAAGAAAATTGAAGGATTTTCAAACGATGAATCATAATTTAATGATGTAGAAACAAGATTCAATCTTTCAGTGTGTTCAAAGATTAATTCAATTATCTTGCCTTTGTTACATTGACTTTCAAATATCATTTTCACTTCAGCTAGTGTATCGAATGGATGTAGTGAATTGCTTTCATGGTCTCTAGTACTACCACTTTCATAATGTATCTCTTTGAGAACCGAATCATAAAAAGAAGAAGCCTTTTCTTTGAAAATTTTTATATCTTCATTATTTTCTATATTTATGTGAACATTCATCATTAATTCCCCTCCAATTAACTATTACAAATACTTAGCTAAATTTCTATTTGTCTTGATTATGGCTTAACCATCTCGCAATATCAAAAACTCTAATTCCGCCTATGTCATAGTCATCATGCCTTGTATTTGCTATTAAAATCTTCGGATAGGAATCATTAATTTGTCTTAAAGGCGTTAATTCTCTTTCAATAGTTTCTTCTCTAGAAATATTATCAGATACTTGAATATATAGTTTATCAGTTCCTCTGATTGCAACAAAATCAATTTCCTTTTGATATAGTTTTCCAACATAAATATCGAACCCTCTTCTTAATAATTCCAAAGCGACTATATTTTCGTAAAGTCTTCCATAATCAAAATATCTTTTTCCAAGTTTGGCAAATCGAAATCCTTGATCTACTAAATAGTACTTTTCATTTGTCTTTAAATACCCATTCCCGCGAATATCAAACCTCTTGATTTTGTAGAATACAAACCCCTCACACAGATAGGATATATAATTTCCTACCGTTTTATGGTCAATTGCTATACCATCTTCATTGAGTCTATTCGTTATTTTACTTGGTGTGGTAAGATTTGAGATATTGTCTAAAAGAAATGCCACAATATTCTCCATTGCTACTTTATCAGTCACACCATTTCTCTTCATGATATCTTTTAAAATAACAACATCCAAAACATTAGCAATATAATCAGATTTTTGTTTCTCTGTATCGTAAAGATAACTTCCAGCAAATCCACCTTCGATAGTATATTTGTCAAAAGCATCATTTATGTTATTATATCCATAATATTCACAATACTCTGAAAATGAAAATGGTAATACTTTTATCTCGAAGTATCTACCTGTGAAGATCGTTGCTAAATCGCTTGATAACAAAAATGCATTAGAACCCGTAATATAGATATCAAACTCTTTTGATTCATAAAGATCGTTTACAGCTAATTCAAATTTATCACACATTTGAACTTCATCGATGAATACATAATTATTCACATTGGGCAAATGTCTTTCTCTAATATAATTGTTTAATTTTTTATATTCCTTAATCTCATCAAATATAATCCGATTAAAATCTACTAAAATGATATTTGCGTCTTCTTCAATACTCTTGAGCACCTTAATGTATTCACTCAACAACATTGACTTTCCAGCTCGTCTTACACCTGTTATGATTTTAATATCTGGTTTATTTTTTAATGATAGTAATTCATTCAAGTATTGTTTTCTTTCTATAATTTTCATTATCATCACCACACATATTATACCACTGCATTCCCATAACTTCAATATTTTTATTTTTTTGGGAATATTCTGTAATAAATAATGATTTAATAAATATTCGTTAAATTGCTGAGTAATCGTGTAAATGGTTGGATCAAAGAAAAACCCTTCAATGATTTAAACTCAGGAGAATCCAATGATGTTCATGAATCTATAAAAAAATATGTCTACTATTACAATAATCATCGTTTTTCTTATGCCTTAAAATACAAAACCCCAGCTTAGTTTAAATCTCAACTAGGGTTTCATTAAGGTTTGATACATGTCTACTTTCTCTTGACAAGTGCAAATTGTTCTTGACTTCTTATAGTTAGTCACCCTAGCTAAATTTTAGCCCCCCTAGAAAATATTAACTAGTTGCCCAACTCAGTCTTTAAGACACCCGATTGGAACTACATATACACCATCTGCTCTCCTATATGCAGTTGTTCCTCCATATAAAATCATCAAGAATGATGGTACTTTCATATGCTCAGTATCAATTCTTTCTTTTAGTTTTATTAGATTTGCAGCAGCTTCATCAAGTTGATTTCCTCCAACTTTTACCTCTACAGCTGCCCATCTATCATCACTAAGTTTCAAAATAGAATCAATTTCTAAATTGTTCTTGTCACGATAATGAAACACTGTACCACCTAATTTATCGAGATATACTCGTAAATCTCTTATAACCATAGATTCAAAGAAAAATCCAAATGTCTCCATATCAGATCCCAGATCATTGGGTGTGGCACCTAATGCCAATGCAGCAATCGATGGATCAATAAATTGCTTCTTTTGACTCATTCGAATTCGAGTTGCACTCCTTAGTTTTGGTGTCCAAGCATCAACATTCTCAATAATGAATAATTTCTCAAAAGCACTTAAGTATGAAGCAAGTGTTGTTTTGTCAACACCTTCTCCGATATTCTCTAAATCCCTTAGCATTGTTTGATAATCGGTTAAAGTGGATATATTTCTTGCATAAGTTCTTAAAATTGATTTAGCTCGACTAGGATTTCTCTTGACTCCGTCTACGTCAATGATGTCAATATTTACTAACGCTTTATAATAATCACTAATATATTTGATGGCTTGTGCTAAGGGTAATCCTGTGACACCTGGCCATCCACCACGACATACTAAATTAACCTGATCCATGACGGTCAATTTTGATTCTCCACGAACCTGATATGAGGGATCATTGAATAATTTTTCTATAGACACTTGTCCAGTAGAATCTTTTGATTCAAATAAAGACATGGGTCTCATTACGATTTTAGCAATTCTTCCTGCACCAGAATGTCTATTTGGATCTTCAATTGGTTTAGCTGAACCAGTGAGTATATACTGACCTGGGTTACCTTGTTTCTCATCGACGTCAAGTCTAATAAAATCCCATAATTCAGGAATTTTTTGCCATTCATCAAACAAGATAGGTTTTTCACCATATAATAAATCTGTGATTCCAGTTGATGCAAAAACTTGATATCTCTTAAAAACTATTGGATCTTGTAGCTTAACAACTGTTTTCGCAAATCTAGTTGCTGTCGTTGATTTACCACACCATTTTGGTCCTTCAATTTGAATCGCGCCAATATATGATAGTTTATCTTCAATTGACTTCTCTATGAGTCTATGCAAATACATAAATGTCACCACCTTACTTTGTATTATACATTAATTCGCCATATTGTCAATATATTATTCGCCATATTGTCTTTTATTGATTCGCCATATTGTCAAATAGATAAGGAATTCAATATGTACATTATTCTAGAGTGTTTTATGTACAAAATTTAAATGTTATTGACAGATCCATCATTCTAGTTTTTCGATTGCCCAGAATAAATATCTTTGTTAACTTGCAATTAAATATAAAGAAAAAAGGCACTCAGCACTTTGTTGTGCTAAATCCCTCTTTAGAAACAAATTACTACTTTCTAAAATCAATAACTATTTTTTTGTGTCATCATTTCATTGATTCTTTATACTTCAAACATATAAGCCATCAAATATTAAAATTAACTTGCTCAATTATTATATATATTTCCGTTCTTTTTATACAAGTTATACGAGAATGCTGAAGATGAGTATAAAATTACCAAACTTACTATAATAGGTAAAATTATCGCTACTTGAGCATTTACTCTTAAAGCGGTTATTACAGCTCTTAACTATATTTAACGTTGAAACTAACCAATAAATACCATTTATTTCATTGATTTTTTGAAATCAAACGAAACTTTAGTGTTTTTTCTTGTCACGATAAAGGCACAAGTCACAAAAAACAATGTAAGTAATACATAAAAGAATATTCTAAAAAGTAGAGATTGAATGCTGCCAATCAAGGGTATCAGAATTAGCAATAAAATAATCATCACCGTCATAAATGAAAGACTTTTCCACTTTAGATTAAACTTGTACTTCTCTACCCTTAATAGTGTCTCGATTAAATAACTCATCTTTTCGTCATTAGTAAAAATTGAACTATAACTATCTATAGAATGTAATAATCTGACTTGGATGTTTTTATTTTTTATCTCATAATCTGAAAATTCGCTCAACTCTATTTCATCAGTACTTTTTACATTGCTTTCTGTTCCGATGAAACTTATGATATAACCTTTTTTTTCAATCATAAAGCTATCCGACATGTTATCAATCCTTTCTTAAATCATAAAACTATGGCCAGATTACGTTAATAATCCACATCAATGCATTGCACTGCTATTATTTTCTTCAATATATATATCAAACCTGTGATGAGCTATTGAATTTCTTAGATGGTTTAACTTATCAATTAATTTATCAAATTTGACTTTATCATTTATTTTGTGGATTTTAACCTTGTTAAGCAAATCCTCCAATTTATTGGTTGTCATTACAAAATTATCATCTTTAAATAATTGATTTAATGCACCTAAATACATGTGAGCTAAACCTAAAGAATATCCTGGATTTAAAATACTCCATTTGATAGACTTTTCCCTCTTTAATTGAAGCATCATTTCATTTATCGGTGTTGATTTTTGTTCATTGTTATTAAAAAAATTAATATAACTATCTGTATTATTTACTCCCAAATACAACTCGAATTTATTCAACTTCTTCATTTTCTTACTCCTATATTAAATCAGCGCATATTTTTGAAATCAAAAATAGTATATCATAAATATCTAATCGTGTAAATCAAGGTGTAATCGTGTAAAAATTCTATACAAACATTCAAAACATTGTAAAAATCAATTACTTTTTAGTCTATCAAAAATATTAGAGAACAGAAAAACGGCCCTATATAGGGCAAAAAAAGGCCTGATACAATTGTATCATGTAAGATTTTAGTATACATTTAGATATCAACATTTTGTTA
>CAZSVO010000011.1:0-77902 GCA_964610325.1 uncultured Candidatus Izemoplasmatales bacterium | reverse complement strand
TATATTTAATTAATCCTGTAATTCTTACAGCTTTAATTATACGTGTAAAATTGTAGCAAAATAGGTCATACAACCCATATTGAAATGAAATAGCTTCCAAAAGTTGGAGATATGGTATAATAACCATACCACTCTGATGAAGGGAGCTTTTTTATTTTCAGAAAGGGAGAAATCTTCTTACTTTCCAAAATGTATAAAGTATTTGTCGGTGGGGAGGATTGATTTTTGATGCTATTTTATAGATGATTAATATATGCTTACACGATTACTAGAGGATTTACACGAATTGAGGTCAATTTACACGATTATATAGTGTAGTTTAACTTCAAACGAAAAATGTAGATATTAATTGGAATAAAATAACCATAATAATTGGAATATAAACTTTACAATTGTTGGAATTGGTGTATACTATAAGTGGAGGTAATAACTATGATACCTAATAATTATAAGAGAAGAATCATTGAGAAAGAAATAGAGAATAAAATGAAATACAGTGGAGCCGTAGTTATCGAAGGCCCAAAGTGGACTGGCAAATCAACGACTGCTGAACTTTATTCTAAAACAATCATAAAATTACAAAACCCAATTACAAAAAAACAATACCAAACATTAGCAACCATCTCAAAAGACGAAGTGCTATCTGGTGAAAAACCAATTCTTTTTGATGAATGGCAAGAAGTCCCGGAAATTTGGGATTTTGTTAGACTTGATATAGATGATAATAAACATAAAGGTGCTTATTTGTTAACAGGGTCTACAAAGAAACAAAATATCAAGATTTCACATACGGGAACAGGAAGAATTAATTCAATATACATGCGTCCAATGAGTTTATTTGAAAGTGGAGATTCTATAGGAACTGTATCATTGAGTGATTTATTTGATGGCAAAAAAATCAATGTAACTAAATCAAAAACAAGTATCAATGATATTGCTCAGTTAATTTGTCGCGGAGGTTGGCCAGGCAGTTTAGAGTTACCAATAAAAGAACAACTAGCTATTCCTAAAGACTTACTTGAAAGTATTATATCAAAAGATGTAGATGAAGTTGACGGTACTAAAAAAGACAAAGAAAAAATAAGAAAATTGATTAGAAGTTACGCTAGAAATATTTCTACATTAGCAACCAGTAAAACTATATATAAAGATCAAGAAAATGAAGGTATTTCAATTGACTATAAAACATATGAGACCTATACAAACGCACTTCAAAGATTATATATTATAGAAAATATTAAAGCTTGGTCTCCTGCCATCAGGAGCGCTAGCACAATTAGGACATCTGATAAAAAGCAATTTATCGATCCGAGTATTGCTGTAGCATCACTTGGTTTATCAGTAGAAAAATTAAAACAAGACTTTGAAACATTTGGATTCTTTTTTGAATCTATCTGTACGAGAGATATAAGGGTATATGCGCAAACGTTAGATGGTGAAGTATATCATTATAATGACTCATCTGGATTAGAAGTAGATTTAATTATTGAGTTAAAGGATGGTAGATGGGCAGGTATCGAGGTAAAATTAGGAGAAAATGAAGTTGAAAAAGCAGCTTCAAATCTTCTAAAATTAACGAGCATTCATAAAAAAACAAAACCTTCATTTTTGATGATACTTACAAACACCGAACTGGGATATCAAAGAGAAGATGGTATTTATGTTATACCGCTAGGCTGTTTAAAACAATAATATTAATACGTAGAATAAAGGACTTAAAAATATCATAACAGAAATAATATAGAGTAGCAGGAGATAAATAAATGGGCTGTTTAATTTGTGAAAGAATAGAAATGATAAAAAACAATGAAAATTCTTATTTTGTAAAAGAATTGGAAACAGGTTATGTCGTAATCGGTGATCATCAAAGATTTAGAGGATATACATTATTTTTATGTAAAAAACATGTGACTGAACTTCATCATTTAGATAGGGATTTCAAATTAAAATATTTAGAAGAAATGTCAATTGTTAACGAAGCTGTGCAAATGGCATTTGATGCAGAAAAAATGAATGCTGAATTATTAGGTAATGGAGATGCACATGTTCACTTTCATTTGTTTCCAAGAAACACAGGAGATATGCCAATAAGAGGGCCTGTGTGGTGGACGCCTAAAGAAGAGATGTATAATGACAAACATAGAGTATCAGGTGATGATTTAAAAATTCTAAAAGATAGATTATTAAAAACCCTAAAGTTACTTACGAAATAACTGTATTTAGGATGAGTTTATCTTCATTAAAGGTGTGTAAATTTCCTAAAGGGTGCGTAAAAACAGCCTAAGGGTGCGCTGATGTATTAATTTAGGTAGTATTACACATTAGAAGAGTATTGGTCTGATACGATTAAGTATCAGGCCTTTTTATTACGTTTTATGAGTCTTCTTCTCCATTATTGAATATATTAAGAAGACAAAGAAGTATTTTGATTTCACTGATTTTTGGTGTTATCATATAATTTCTATACGATTACATTACTAAATATACGATTTAGTTTGAGGTGATTGAAATATATAATATGGGTAAAATTGCCTAAGAAATAAAATAGTGTTTGATATTTTTTTGTTCTACGAGTACATTTATTTTAGATTAACATCCAAATTTCTGAATATACATTTTTAGATGTTTTTACCATTAACGTTTTTTCATATATAATAAAGTATCAAGAAAAATGTTTTTCTTTATAGTTTTGTCATGCTATTTGTTGTACTACTGCAAAACTCAGGATTTTAAGAAAGTTTTTGTAAATTGTAATCATTATTTCTAAGTTTGCTTGTTTTTTATTTTTTTGTTATAATGTTATTGATAATTTGGAGGTAGAGTATGATTTTGGCAGGCATAACTGGAGTTAATGTTTTGTTGACTATTGTTTCGTTGGTAATAGTTATTGGATCTTTTTTGTATATTAATAAATTCATTAATAAACGAGCAGAAAACTTTTCAAAGCTGGTTTTAATTGGTATTTATCTTTTGCTATTGATGGTTTTCATCAGTGCTTTAGCATTTGTACTGTTTATTTGGGGTTTTGATTATTCTTCCTATTTGTTAGATGCTTGGACAAGTTTATCAACTTGGTTTATCGACAAAATAGGGGATATAGTTGTTACTGGTATTGTAGTATTAGCGACTTCTTTCTTACTTAAATTATTTAAGATGTTTTTAGTTAGAAGTGCGTCAAAGGCAGGGCCAAAGCAAAAAAGAAAGCAGACTATGCTTAAAGTGACTAGTAGTTTAGTTAACTATTCAATTAAACTTATCGCTATTCTTGTTGTATTATCAATCTGGGGAGTTGATGTTTTGCCAGCATTAGCAGGATTAGGTATATTAGGTTTAGTTATAGGTTTAGGAGCGCAAAATCTAATAAAAGATTTTATTGCTGGATTCTTTATTATTTTTGAACATCACTTTGATGTAGGGGATATTGTAGAAATCAATGGTTTCAAAGGAGAAGTAGTAGATATCGGTTTGAAATCAACTAGAGTTAGAAATTGGAAACAAGATATAAAAATTTTTGCTAATGGTTCAATAAATGATTCAATTAATTACTCAATATCACCTTCAGTTGCAATTGTAGAGTTTGGAATAGCTTATGGAGAAGATATCCAAAAGACGATAGATATCTTAAATCAAGAGTTGCCAAAATACAAAGAGTTGTATCCAAATATTCTTGAAAACCCAGTAGTTTTAGGTGTGACAAAGTTAGCTGATAGTTCTGTCAACCTTACGGTGATAATTAGATGTGCTACAGAAACTCATTATGGTATTGAAAGAGCAATTCGCCAAGGTATTAAAGAGATTCTAGATAAAAACGGTATAGAGATTCCTTTTCCACAAATCGTGGTCAATCAACCGAAGCTTTAGTATATAGATAAAAAAGACAGTTTCCCTTTTTAAGGATGCTGTCTTTTTATTATTTTTGAATGTCAAGGTTGATTTTACCATCTTTGATTTCGATTACTCTATCGGTTTTTTCAGCAATATGTCGATCATGGGTGATAATTATAAAGGTTGTTTTAAACTGTTGATTAATCTGCCTGAGCAACTGATAAACTGTTTCCGTAGTATCGCTATCAAGATTTCCTGTTGGCTCATCTGCTAAAACTATGCTTGGATTATTGATTAAACTTCTAGCTATAGCAACTCTTTGTTGCTGTCCACCAGAAAGATTAGTTGCTAAATTATCATGATATTTTGACAATCCAACAATATCTAACAATTCTTTTGCTCTATCGATTATTTCATCGGTAATCGCTTTTTTACTGATACGATAAGGCATTAATACATTCTCTAAAGCACTAAATTCAGGGAGTAAATAATGGAATTGAAAGATAAATCCTAATGTTTCATTACGATATTTTGCCAACTGATTGTTGTTTAGATTCTTAAGTGACTTACCTCTAAATAATATATCACCACCACTAGGCCTATCTAAAGAGCCGATAATGTTCAGTAGAGTCGATTTTCCTGATCCACTTTGCCCAATGATTGAGTTAAATGAATTCTCTTTGAACTCAAGGTCAACATCAAACAATACTTGAGTTGGATTTTTTGTTTTTTCTCCATAGATTTTTGAAATTTTCTTTAGGCTTAAGATATTATCCATTTCTAATCACCTCGATGACAGTTAGTTTTGACGATTTAATTGCTGGACTCAAAGCGGCTAAGGTTGATGCGAAAATCGCAATGCTTGCTGAAAGAGTTACAAAAGCAGGACTAATAGATATTGGAATATCGGTACCACTAAAAGTTGTAAATGACAATAGCAAGATTATCCCGATTAAAATCCCGAATATTGCCCCAAAAACCCCTAGAATAAGACCTTCAAATAAGAAGATGAAACTTGCGTCTTTATCCTTGATTCCCATAGCTTTTAAGATTCCTAATTGTTTTGATTTTTGCAATACTGTAATTGCTAATGTTGATGAAATTCCTAAAACAACAGATATTATAACAAAGATTTGTATCATCAATGATGACACGCTTTGACCTTGAAGGCCAGATAACAACTGCTGATTTTCACTTATCCAATCTTTAATAGAATAATCATCGCTCAAAATCCCTTTAATTTCTGAAGAAGTTGCTTCTGCATCAAAGACTTCTAATAGATGTATTTCAAGATTGGAGACAACATCACCTTCTTGGAGGATATCTTGTACTGTATTTATTGTAGATATTGACCATGTGTTATTAATCTCATTGACTTTAAAATCAAAGAATCCGACGACAGTCAATTCTTCAGTTCCTAATGTAGGAGATGAAAAAGTAACTTTATCATTCAATGACAGACTCAAGAGATTCTTTAGATTAACACCCAAAGCAATTTCTTTATCGCTTTGAGGTAGTTTTCCCTCTGTTAATTTTTCTGAGAATTTGTAAATTGCATCAGCGCTTGAATAGTCAAAACCTCTAAACACAATTATTTCAGATTTATCATCTTTTATCATTGATCCGCTAATTGTCAAGGTTGGTGATACAACTTTTATGTTAGATGAACTCTCTTCAACTTGAGGGATAATTAAATTGTAGTTATCAATATATTCATCTTCTATAGAAATGGTTATTTGAGATCTTGAACCTATTGTAGTATCAACAAGTGATTCTTGAAGACCAGATATTAAAGCTCCAATAAACACCTGGACACTAACACCAATTGCTATACCTAATATTATCACCATTGTCTGTTTCTTTGATGCAAGTAAAAATCTCTTCGCAATTTGAAAAGCCAACTTCATTTGATTTCCTCCTTGAATTTCAAGATATCATCATAAGATAACAATAGATAATCATATTCTATTTGCTTTCTGGTGTTTTCATTTTGGGTGGCTAAACCACCGATAATTATTTTCAAATCTTGAAATTGATTTTTTAGTTTTTGCGTTAAGCGTTTTGTTACTACAATGTTATAATAATTAGTTATGCTCAAAGCTAAAAAATCAGGATTCATAATTCTAACAGCTGAAATTATTTCTTCAGAGGGAGTATTAGCACCGATATATTTTGCATCAAATCCAAGCATTGTAAAATAATTAGTAGCTATGATTGCTCCAATTTCATGATATTCTTGTTCAGGACAAGCTACAACAACAGTTTTGCCTATTGGCGTTTCTTTTTGTTTAATCAAATATGGGTAAGTAGCTTCTAAAATTGTTCTGATGATTGAAGTTCTCGTGTGTTCTTTCCAGATACATATCTCTTCAAATTCATCATCACAATTGTAGTTTGCAAGTCCGGGTATCAAATAATCTTCATAGACTTCTCTAAGACAGACACCCTCATCTAAAAGTTGAAGAATTAAGATAATACAATCATCTTTAAATTCTTTGTTCAAAGCACTGATAAATTGATTATATTTTTCAATATTCATTTTTTCTCTCCTTATAGAATATTATACATTAAAATAAAAAAAATAAGTGCTTAACGCATAAAAAAACAAATAATCTTTAATTGAATATCTATTGTCTTTGTGCTATAATTTAAGCAATTGTTTGATAAAAAGAGGCTAATTTATGGGAAAAATATTGTTTAAAGATTTAGAAAAATATCATGGTCAAGTTGTAGAGTTACAGGGTTTTGTAGATAAAATCCGTGATTTGCAATACGTTCAGTTTGTTGTTTTACGGGATTCTAGTGATAAAATTCAAATTACCGTAGAAAAAAATGATGAAAATCTTGAAATAAATAAGATTATATCTACATTAACTAAGGAAAGCACAGTGCTTGTTAGAGGAATTTTAAGTAAGCAAGAAAAGGTAAAATTAAGAGGAATGGAAGTCATCCCTAATTATTTTGAAATAACTTCAAGAAGTGAAGAAGAACTACCGATTGATATCTTGGATTATAACAATAAGTCAAAACAAGATTTAAGACTAGACAATCGTTTTCTTGATTTACGCTTGGATAAAAACTACCTTATCTTCAAGGGCCAAACTATTGCAGAAATGGCTATGAGAGAGTATTGGGTCAAAAACCGTTTTCTTGAAATTCATTCTCCTAAGATTTTAGGGACTGCATCAGAGTCTGGAGCAGAAGTTTTTTCTTTAGATTATTTCGGAAAAAAAGTATATTTAGCGCAGTCACCTCAATTTTATAAACAAATGGCAATGGCTGCTGGTTTTAATAATGTGTTTGAAATTGGACCAGTTTTTAGAGCTGAAAATTCGCATACAGCTTACCACGCAACTGAATTTACTTCTGTTGACTGTGAAATTTCTTGGATTAAATCACATCATGATGTAATGGATTTGGAAGAAGAAAAACTAGTATATGTCATGAATAAACTTTCAGAAGAGATTAACGAGGAGTTTAATAATGTCTTTAAGAAAGATATTTTAGTTCCTTCGGTTAGATTTCCAAGAATTGCTTTTTACGAGGCGAAAAGGATAATTCAAGAAAACTATAAATATTTCGGCGAGAAAGAACATGACTTCGATCGTAAAGAAGAGGAGTTGATTTGCTTATATACCAAAAAGAACTACAACAGCGAGTTTGTATTCGTGATTGACTATCCTTTTGCTGCGAGACCATTTTATCATATGTTGGATTCAGAAACTAAAATGACAAAATCATTTGACCTTCTATACAAGGGTATTGAGATTACAACAGGAGCACAAAGAGAGCATAGAATTGATGTTTTGAAAAAACAAGCTTTGGAAAAAGATATGAGTTTAGAGTCTCTTGATTTCTACTTAAATTTCTTCAAGTATGGAATGCCACCTCATGGAGGATATGGCTTTGGACTAACAAGATTCTTGATGAGATTGTTTGAAGTTGAAAGTATCAGGGATGTTACTTTCTTGTATCGAGGACCTAATAGGGTAAATCCTTAATATTAGAACTAAGCTGAAATTAGCTTAGTTTTTTTGAATAAATATGATAAAATAAGAATATATTTTTATTGGTGATTTATGAGATTAGAAGTTCTTTATGAAGACAATCATGTTATAGTATGTATAAAACCTGCTGGGGTTTTATCTCAAGCAGGTTCTTTAGATTTGGAAGACATGCTTAATCTAATTAAAAGTTATTTAAAGGAAAAGTATGATAAACCAGGAAATGTTTATCTCGGTCTAGTTCATAGACTTGATACAAATGTTGGTGGGGTAATGGTTTTTGCAAAAACATCTAAAGCAGCTAAAAGATTGAGCGAACAGTTAAGAGAGCATGATTTTACTAAGCGATATTTAGCAGTTGTAAGAGGGAAATTGCCATTAAATCAAACTTTTGTTTGGGAAGATTATTTGATTAAGGATGAAGTTAATAACAAAGCTTTAGTGGTTTGTGAAGGAAAAGGAAAACATTCAAAAGTAAGTTTTTCGGTTTTAGAGAATTTAGAAATTAATGGTTTAGATTGGTCTTTGGTAAATATTGATTTGTTGACAGGTAGATTTCATCAGATAAGAGTGCAATTTGCTTCTAGAAATCATCAAATATATAATGATGGTAAATATGGAGAAACAACAAATGGATATGTGTTAGGATTATATGCTTATGAAATTGAGTTTACTCATCCGATAAAAAAGGATGTCATGAGATATGTTAGTTTACCAAGAACAGGTATTTTCAAGGGTTTTTCAGTTATTGATAAGGGAGAGATTTTATGAGATTATTGGTATTGGGAGGAGCAGGTTATATCGGTAGCCATTTTGTAAAAAAAGCGGTTGAAAAAAACACTGTAGTTGTTGTGGATAATCTTTCTACCGGCCACAAAGAAGCTCTTGATGAGAAATGTAGGTTTTATTATGGTGATATTCGAGATGAAGCCTTTTTAGATAATGTTTTTATGGAAAATGAGTTTGATGCATGTGTCCATTTTTGTGCTTTTAGTTTGGTTGGAGAATCGATGAATGATCCACTTAAATACTTTGATAACAACGTTATTGGAGCAATTAGATTATTGCAAAAGATGCAAAAGTTTAATGTGAAGAAAATCGTTTTTTCATCAACTGCAGCTGTTTATGGGACTCATGACAAGATGCCAATTGATGAAAGTTATGAAACCATTCCGACTAATCCTTATGGTGAAAGCAAACTGTTTATGGAAAGAATGTTCAAATGGGCTGATGAAGCTTATGAAATAAAGTATGTGTCTCTTAGATATTTTAATGTAGCTGGAGCAAGTAGCGATTATTCGATTGGTGAGGATCATAATCCAGAAACACATCTAATCCCAATAGTTTTACAAGTTCCTCTTGGAAAAAGAGAATATCTGACTGTATTTGGAGATGATTATAACACATTGGACGGAACATGTATTCGCGATTACATCCACGTTGAAGATTTGGTAGATGCACATCTTGAAGCATTGAAATACTTAGAGTCTAGTAATTCATCAAATGTCTTTAATTTAGGATCTCAAAATGGTTATTCAAACTTGGAAATTTTATCTGCAGCAAGAGATATTACTAAACATTCTATACCAGCTAGGATTGGTGATAGAAGGCCTGGAGATCCAGACAAGCTTATCGCAAGTAATAAAAAAGCGAAAGAAATTCTAGGTTGGGAAGTAAAACAAGATATCTCAAAAATAATCCAAACAGCATGGAATTTTCATAAAGCTCATCCACATGGCTATAAGAGGTTTAAAAATGATAAATAAAAGAATTAATCAACTCTTAGATTATGGAATTGAAAAAGGTTTTTTAAAGACTGATGATACGTATTATGCAAGCAATAAAATCATCAAACTCCTAAATATCTATAGATTTGAACGGATAGATTATGAAAAAGAAGATGTCTTTACTATTCTTAAAGACATTTTGAATTTTGCTTATGAGAATGGAGTAATTGATAACTTAACAATCAATACCTTAGATGCTTTTGAAGCTCAGATTGTTGATTGTCTTTTACCAAGACCTAGTGAACTCAATCGAATGTTTTATGAAAAATATAAAATAGGACCATTGACAGCTACGAATTTTTTTCATGATTTTTCTATAGCTACAAACTATATAAAAACTCAAAGAATTGAGAAAAATATAAGATATGACTATCTGGGTAAATATGGGAATTTAAATATAACCATAAACTTATCTAAACCTGAAAAAGACCCATTGGATATCATAAAACAAAACAACAACAAGGATCAGTATCCTATCTGCCCTCTTTGTATGGAGAACGTTGGTGTTTATCAAAGCACTGCTTTAGCTCCTAGGTCTAATCATCGGGTTATCAGTTTGAGTTTAAACCATGAAGTGGATAAATGGGGGATGCAATATTCTCCTTATGCGTATTTCAATGAACACTTAATAGTTTTAAGAAAAGAACATTCACCCATGTACGTAAACCAAAAAACATTTGAGGAGTTAGTTGATTTCATCAATAAGTTCCCACATTATTTAATTGGTTCAAATGCTGGATTACCTATAGTAGGTGGATCAATTCTAAGTCACCATCATTTTCAAGGCGGAAGATATGATTTTCCAATTGAAAAATCAAGGGTTTTAGCAAAGTTTAAGAAAAGAAGAGTAGAGGTAGAAGTTTTGGATTGGCCCATGGCTGCGATTAGACTGATATCTAATAATGAAAATGCACTATTAGATATGGCAAATCAAGTTTTTGACTTCTGGCAAAATTATTCTCAACCGGAAATCAACATATTCGCAAAAACATCTAGCCCACATAATACAGTCACTCCGATTATTAAACTTGATGGAGCAAACTATAACTTCTATATAATCTTTAGGAATAACTTCAGTAATGAAGAATGGCCTTATGGCATGTATCATCCTAACCCTTCAAGATTTCATATAAAAAAAGAGAATATAGGATTGATTGAAGTCATGGGACTTGCAATTCTTCCAGGAAGACTTCTTCGAGAAATCGAGCAAATAAGCTTAATCCTCAAAGGTGAAGCCAAAGAATCCGATTTCAAAGAATTATCAGTTCACAAGGACTGGATTGAAGAACTCAAGAAGAAGGCAGATATATCAAACTTAGAAGAATTTGTAAAGTTTGATGTCGGTAGAATATTTGAACAAGTTTTAGAAGATTGTAATGTATTTAAATATGGTAATAAGGAAGACTTTATAAGTTTTGTCAATAAAGCAATTTATTAAGCAATCTAGTTGTGATATAATACTTAAAGATTATGAGGTGTTTTTATGGGAAATAAAAAGTTTGTAGAAGCAATAACATCACGAAATGATGATTTTGCTCGCTGGTATACTGATGTTTGCACTAAAGCAGAGCTTATGGATTATAGTGATGCTAAAGGTTTTATTATCTATCGTCCTTATGGTTTTGCTTTATGGGAGAATATCAAGAATTTTCTAGATAACGAGTTCAAGAATACTAATCATCAAAATGTTTATATGCCACTGGTTATTCCTGAATCACTTTTCTTGAAAGAAGCAGAGCATGTTGAAGGATTTGCTCCAGAAACAGCAATTGTTACTATTGGAGGAAAAGAACAGCTCCAAGAAAGGCTAATTATAAGGCCTACGTCAGAGGTTTTATTCTGTAATCATTATTCGAAGATTATTGCTTCTCATCGCGACTTACCAAAGCTTTACAATCAATGGTGTTCAGTTGTCAGATGGGAGAAAACCACTAGACCTTTTTTAAGAGGCTCAGAATTTTTATGGCAAGAAGGACATACAGTTCATAGCACTGAAGTAGAAGCTAGAAAAGAGACGTTGGATATTCTTGAAATATATAATCGTCTGGGAAAAGAATTATTGGCAATTCCTTTTGTAATGGGTAAAAAGACTGATAAAGAAAAGTTTGCAGGTGCGGTTGATACTTATACAATCGAAGCTTTGATGCATGATGGAAAAGCTTTGCAAAGCGGTACAACTCATTACCTAGGACAAGGTTTTGCAAAAGCCTTTAATATAACTTTCCAGGATAAGGACGGAGAACTAAAACATGTTCATCAAACATCGTGGGGTGTTTCAACGAGATTGATTGGAGCTGTAATCATGGTTCATGGAGATGATTCAGGGCTGGTCTTGCCACCTTATCTAGCGCCTATTCAGGTAAATATTATCCCGATTATGCAACACGTTGAAGGAGTAATTGAAAAAGCTAAAGATTTGGCTAAGAGGTTGAAAAAAGCTAATATAAGAGTATCGATTGACGATTCAGATAAAAGCCCTGGATGGAAGTTTTCTGAATCTGAGATGAAAGGGATACCACTACGTCTTGAAATAGGACCAAGAGATATTGAAAATAACTCCTGTGTTTTAGTGAAGCGTGTTAATCATGAAAAAATTGTTATTAAACTTGATGATTTAGAACTTCAAATCATAAACTCTCTTGCTGAAATACATGAGATAATGTATCAAAAAGCTCTTTTTAATGTTAATGAGAACACAAGGACAATAACTGATTACGAAGAGTTCAAAAGAGTTATCCAAGAGAAACAGGGTTATATCAAAATGATGTGGTGTGGCAAACAAGTCTGTGAGGACAAAGTTAAAGAGGATACGCAAGCAAGCGCAAGATGTATTCCGTTTAATGAAAAACATTTTGATGAAGTTTGTCCAGTTTGTAAAGGAAAAGCGAATCATATAATTTACTACGCTAAAGCTTATTAAAAAACTGCTTTGAGTTTATTGCTCAAAGCAGTTTTTTTATTTTATAAAAATGGAATTACCTTTGTGATCAATCGCTACAATTGCTGGAAAATTGAGTACTTTTAATCTTCTTATTGCCTCAGATTCTAAATGTCCATAAGCAATCATCTCGTTTTCGATAACACATTGTGATAATTTAGCGCCAATCCCTCCGATTGCAATTAGATAAACAGCTGAGTATCGCTTTATTTCTTCGATAAATTCATCGCTTCTTTCACCCTTACCAATCATCACTTTGAGTCCTTTTGCCATTAAGTAAGGGCTATATTTATCCATGCGGTATGATGAAGTAGGACCGCAAGCTCCGATTATTTGGCCTGGTTTTGTCGGTGTTGGTCCCACATAGTAGATAACTTGATCTTTAAGTTCGAAAGGTAAGGATTGATTATTAGTGATTGCTTCTACTAGTAGTTTATGAGCAGCATCTCTTGCTGTATAGATATAACCACTCAGCAAGACTTCATCCCCAACATTAAGTGTTTTAATTGTTTGGTCATCAATTGGAGTGTTTAATTTCTTTTCCAATTAAAGTCACCTCTTTCTTTCTTGCACTATGGCATTGAAGATTAATCGCTACAGGTAAAGATGCTATGTGACAAGGGAATGAGTTGACTTTAACAGCAATAGCAGTAGTCAACCCTCCTAAGCCCATTGGTCCGACATCTAGTTGATTAATCTTAATTAAAAGTTCATCTTCTAATGCTTTATCATAAGGATTTGAGGTTACATCATCGATCTTTCTGAAAATCGCTTCTTTGGCTAAGGTAGCAACTTTTTCAAAATTTCCTCCAATACCAACACCTACAATTAATGGGGGACATGGCTTGCCACCAGCATTTTTTATCGTATCCAAAACAAAATCGATTATACCTTCCTTACCATCTGCAGGTGTCAACATCTTTAATGCAGACATATTTTCACTTCCCCCACCCTTAGGAGCAATGTGAATATTCAACTTATTTCCAGGAACTAATTTTTGATGGATTATGGCTGGAGTATTATCAAGCGTATTGATTCTATTGAGAGGATGCATAACCACGGATTTTCTTAGATAGCCTTTTGTATATGCAAGTTTGACACCAGTATTAATAGCATCATCGATTGAGTAGTCAAAGTATAGTTCTTGACCAATTTCAAGAAAGCAAACGATGATTCCTGTGTCTTGGCAAAGTGGAATATCAAGCTCTTTAGCGATATTACTGTTTTCAAGAATCTTCTTCAAGATATTCTTTGCAAGAACATTTTCCTCTTTGAAAAGGGCTTTTTCAAAAGATTCAGTTACTTCTTTGTCAAGAGATACATTGGTTTCAAGTAACATATTCTTGATAGTTTCAACCAAAGTACTTCGATCAATTTTATACATAATCCCACCTCAAATATAATTATATCACTTTTAAATCAAAGGGAGATAAAAAATATTAATATTTATTATCTGTTTACAAATCAAGTAAGATTAGTTATAATTCTTATTGAGGTTGAAGAGATGAAAAAAGTGAAATTGATATCAGATAGCACTTGTGATTTGAGTATTGAACTGATAAAAGAATTAGATATTGAAATATTGCCATTATATGTAAACTTTAAAGAAGAATCATATTTTGATGGTGTTGATTTGAGTGTTGAACAGATGTATAAAATGGTTGATGATCTCAAAGTTTTGCCTAAAACAGCAGCCGTTTCACCAGGGTCATTTATCAATGTATTCAAAAAGTATTTAGATATGGATTATGAAATCATCTATCTTGGCATTGGTTCAAAGTTTTCTGCTACTTTCTCTAGTGCGAACGTAGCTAAACAAAACTTAGAAAGTGATGATATTCATTTGATTGATTCGCTTAATTTATCCTCAGGCTCAGGATTGTTGCTTCTTAAAGCAGCTAAGTTCATCAAAATGGGATATAGTGCAGAAAAAGTTAAAGTTGAAGTAGAAAAATTAGTTCCTAAAGTAAGGTCACAGTTTGTAATCGATACACTAGATTATCTTTACAAAGGTGGAAGATTAAATGCACTCTCTGCACTTTTTGGAGGGATGTTAAAGATTAAGCCCATCATCAAAGTTAGAGATGGGGTAATGATGGTAGGTAAAAAGGGAAGAGGTAATATCAGAAACGGTATTAACCTTATGCTTAATGAAGTTTTTTCAGAAAAAGAAAACATCGATTATGAGTTCATGATGATTACTCACTCCTTAGCAAATGAATCAGCTGAGTATATAAGATTAAAACTGGCTGAAGAAATAACCGTAGAAAATCTTTATGAAACAAGTGCAGGGTGTGTTATTTCAAGTCATTGTGGTAAGGGAACAATCGGAGTGTTATATATTTTGAAGTAAATTTCTTGTCCATGATAAGAAGTTTATTTTTTGTAGTTTAATACGGAGGATTTATGTTATTTGGGAGACATATCAACAAATTTTATCTAAAATATGGATTTTTCTTTTTGTTGGGACTAGCAGCATTAATTGCAGTTGATTATGTCCAACTATTGATACCTGATATCATTGGAGATATAATTGATGGTCTAAAACTAAAAACAATCACTAAGGAAGAAGTTACGATATTTGTGAAAAATATCGGTATTTATGCATTGATAATTATAGCAGGAAGATTTTTATGGAGAATATTTATATTTGGTGCTTCTTGGCGTATTGATTATGAGTTGAGAAATAAAATGTTTGCCCATGCAGAAAGATTAAGTCAAACATATTATTCAGAAAAAAAATCTGGGGGATTAATGGCTTTATTTATCAATGATTTAAATGCGATTAGGATGGCTTTTGGTCCTGGTCTTTTGATGCTTTTTGATATAATCGTTTTAGGGACTCTAGCATTTTATAAGATGTATGTTCTTGATCCATTAATTACCTACTTAGCTGCGATTCCTTTGTTAATAATTGCAGTTATGGCGACTTTTATTTCTAAGATTACTGGAAAGAAGTTTAAAGCAAGACAACAAGCTTTTGAAGACTTGAGTGATTTTACTCAGGAAAATTTCTACGGTATTAGTGTTATAAAGGCTTTTGTAAATGAGTTAAGAGAAATACGAGAGTTTGCAAAAATCAATAAAAGAAATCAGGAAAAGAATATTGCTTATATCAAAGCAAGTACGTTATTACATATTGCAGTTGAGATGTTTATCAATATTATTAGAGTAATCATGCTTGGTTTTGGTGCGATTTTAGTATATCGAACTATCAACAGAGAAATACCATTTTCAGTAGGAGACTTAACTAAGTATATTGCGTACTTTGGAACATTAATTTGGCCGATGATGGCGATTGGTAGATTGATTAATATGCGAGCTCAAGCAAAAGCGTCTTTAGATAGAGTTTCAGCGTTTTTAGATGCAGAAGTAGAGATTCACGATGATGAGTTTGCTGTAAAAGTTGATAGACTAGAGGGTAAGATTACTTTCAATAACCTATCTTTTAAGTATCCAAAATCCGATAAATATGTTTTGGAAAATATCTCTTTCGTTATTGAGAAGGGCAGTACAGTTGGGATAATTGGAAGAACTGGCTCTGGAAAAACAACTTTAGTTGATCTTTTGCTTAGATTATATAACTTAAAGACATGTGAGTTACTGATTGATGATTATGATATCATGCGTTTACCAATTAAAACAATTAGAGATGCAATTGGGTATGTACCTCAAGAAAACTTTATTTTCTCAGATATAATTAAAAATAATATCTCATTTGGCAAAGATGATGTTGATTATGAAGCAATTCAACAAATGGCTGTTTTTTCTGATATCCATGATAATATCATCGATTTTCCAAATCAATATGAAACGATGGTTGGAGAGCGTGGAGTTACCTTATCTGGTGGTCAAAAACAAAGAATTTCAATTGCTAGAGCACTTTTAAAGAATCCTGAGATTTTAATCCTTGATGACGCTTTTTCAGCTGTGGATACCAAAACAGAGGAACAAGTAATAGCCAATCTTAAAGATTTGAGAAAAGGAAAGACAACAATTTTCATCGCACATAGAATTTCTACCATTAAGAATACTGATCAGATTATTTTTATTGAGGAAGGAAAGGTTTTAGCTAAGGGGACACATGAAGAATTGTTGAATAGTTGCGAGATGTATCGTAATCTCGTAATTCATCAAAGATTAGAAGCAGAAATAGAAGGAGAGGTTGACAATGGCTAGGGGTCATGAAAGCGATATCGATATCAATCGCAATCGAGATATGACTGATATTGATATAATCAAAAGATTATTACGCTATGTTTTACCGTTTTTAAAACCTTTATTAATTGCATTTATCCTTATTCTATTTGTCGTAGGTTTCGATTTATTAGGTCCTTTGTTTATCTCTGATGTATTGGATTCTTTAGGGATGGAAGAAGTACCAGTTTTAAGAATCATTATTATTGTTATTGTATATCTATTGAGTTTGTTTATTGGAGCATATCTTGCTTATCGTCAAACGATAATCCTACAAGTGACAGGACAAAAGATTATCTACAATATTAGGCAAGACATTTTTAATCATATTGAAGGCTTGTCGATATCACAGTTCAATAAAGTTCCAATAGGTAAATTAGTAACTAGAGCGACTTCCGATATTGATACTTTGAATACTCTTTATACTGAAGTTGTGATAAATTTTTTTAGAGATATAATTACAATAATCGGTGTTTTTGTGATTATGTTCATCAAGTCTCCGATATTGACTCTATATATCTTAGGTGTTACGCCGTTTATTTTCATTGCTTCTTATGTATTTCGCAAATTTTCTAGGAAAGCTTATCGAAGAGTAAGGGCAAACGTAGCTATAATCAATGGATTCTTGTCAGAACACTTATCAGGAATGAAATTGATACAAATATTTAATCGCGAGGAAAAGAAGTATCAAGAGTTTAGACAAAAAAACTCAAAATTAAACAAATCTCACTTTGGCAGAGTGTTTGCCTTTAGTTTATATCGACCAACAATGTATATGTTATACATTATAGCTATCATAATCGTTTTATTTGTTGGGTCTAATCAAGTGATTGATGGAGTAATAACTTATGGAGTTCTCTTTGCCTTTACTCAGTATGTTACGCGCTTTTTTAATCCTATTCAAAATTTAGCTGCACAGTTTGATACATTGCAAGCAGCTTTTACAGCTGGAGAAAGGATTTTTGAGATATTGGATCAAGAACCGATTATCAAAGATGATGATTTCCCAATTGAGTTGAAAGACTTTAAAGGAAAGATAGAGTTTAAGAATGTATGGTTTGCCTATAATGAAGGAGATTGGATTTTAAGAGATGTTTCATTTGTAGTAAAACCAAAAGAGACAATGGCTCTTGTTGGAGCCACTGGTTCAGGAAAGACAACGATTATAAGTTTGATTGTTAGGAATTATGATATCCAACAAGGTGAGATATTGATTGATGATATCAACATAAAAAAGATCAAGCTCGATAGTTTAAGGAAAAACATTGGGCAAATGTTACAAGATGTATTTCTTTTTTCTGGTACGATAGAGTCTAATATTAGGTTGAGAAATGAAGAGATTAATGATGCAGAAATCCTATCAGCTTGTCGATATGTAAATGCAGATAAGTTTATCGAAAACTTGCCAAATAAATATGATGAGCTAGTCAGGGAAAGAGGAAATAATTTTTCTTCTGGACAGAAGCAATTATTATCTTTTGCAAGAACTTTGGTGCATAAACCATCAATGATGATTTTAGATGAGGCTACAGCAAATATCGATACTGAAACAGAAACCTTAATTCAAGAGTCATTGAAGAAGATGATGAATATCGGAACTACAATAGTAGTGGCTCACCGTTTATCAACGATTCAACATGCAAATAGAATAATAGTAATGCGTAAAGGAAAGATTATTGAATCTGGAAATCATCAGCAATTATTAAGAAATAAAGGACATTACTATCAGTTATATCGTTTGCAATTTGATAAATCTATTGCAGATGCAAATGAATTTGTTCTAGTCTAAACTCCGAATTAAATCGGAGTTTTTTTTAGTTAAAATTAGTTGACAACTCAACTAAATTGCATTATACTTGTATACAGAAGTAAAGTGGAGGAAGATATGGAAAGAAAATATGACCATATGATTAGCAAATATCATCATCGTTTTTTGGAGGAAAGATTCAAAGGAATGGCGATTAATCGTTCTGAAGCTCCATATCTTAAGATGATATATAAACATAATCAGATCAAAATGAATGACTTAATTCAAAAGTTTTTCTATCATAAATCTCATACAACAAGAGCGATTAAACGTCTTGTTGAGGATGGTTATGTAGTGAAAACAATCGATCCAGAGGATAAGAGGGGATTTATCCTTACGATTACTGATAAGGGTAAAGCCATAGGAGCTAAATTAGTTCAAATTATTAGTGATTGGGATAAATTAATGAGTAGTTTCCTTGAAAAAGAAGAACAGGAGTTCATCGAGAAATTAGCAGAGAAGATTTATAGAAAACTTAGAGAATACTATGGAGAGGATGACACATATGAAGAAACTACTTAGATACTTCAAGCCCTATTGGTTTAAAACGCTTATCATTTTCTTTTTGGTGTCATTAGTGGCTTTTGGAACGCTCTTATTACCTGATTTCATGAGTGACATTATTGGAGAAGGGATAACAGCACAATACTATGAATACAGCGATGTATCAGACAGTTTTGAAGAGATTGATTATTGTAGCGTTTTAGATAATCCAAATACCTGTAAAGTTGTTCAACAGTCTGATTTTTCTGTTATTATTAAATATAGTTCATATATGATAGGGGTGACTTTAATCTCTTCAGTTGCTTTTATAATTTTAATGTACTTGTCAAGTGATGTTGCTGCAATGGTTGGCAGAGATATCCGCAAGGATTATTTCAAAAAAATTACTTCTGTCTCGATTAATGAAATAGAGAAATTCGGGACATCTACATTGATTACTAGAGCATCAAATGATATTATTCAAGTTCAAAACTTTTTAACTATGTCTTTAAGAATGTTGCTAAGAGTACCGATAATTTTCGTTGGAGCCTCGATTTTTGCTTTTGAGAAGTCAGCTGCATTAACAATACCGATATTTATTGGCGTACCGATATTGATTGGACTGATTATTGTTGTCTTTATTCTAGTTGTTCCTCTGTTTAAATTAGTTCAAAAAAGAATTGATAAGTTGACACTTGTAACCCGTGAATCAATCAAAGGGGTAAGAGTCATAAGAGCATTTGGGCAAGGCGAAAATGATGTTTTGAGGTTTGATAAAAGCAATCAGGATTTGACTGATGTAAGTTATAAAGCTGGTAAAATTATGGCTTATTTAAACCCATTAATCAATTTAATTTTTAATGTTGTTATTCTTGGGGTTACCTATACAGCATATAGAATGGTTTTAAAAGGTGCAATAGTTGATTATGTTGGTTTAGGTAATGTTTCTGCAATTGTTCAATATGCTAGTTTAATCTTATTTAGTATCTTGATGCTCACATTTGTTTTTATCATGTTTCCAAGAGCTGAAGTATCTGCAAAACGTGTTCAAGAGGTTTTAGAATTAGAATCTTCTATCTCTGATAATGGAGATCCTTTTTATAATAATTATGACTTTTTAGGTTCAATTGAGTTTCAAGAGGTCTGCTTTAAATTCCCTGATGCTGAAGTCAATGTTCTTGAAAATATAAGTTTTACAGCAAACCCCGGAGAAACTATGGCAATCATCGGTTCAACTGGATCAGGAAAATCAACTATTGTTAATCTTTTACCAAGATTTTTCGACATAACTTGTGGTAAGCTGACAATAGATGGTATTGATATAAAAAATATAAGATTAAGTAAATTACGTTCATTGATAGGTTTTGTTCCACAAACAGCTTCATTGTTTTCTGGGACGATTAAATCTAATATAATGTTTGGATATGAGCAAGCTGATGAAATGGATTTGGATAGGGCAGTAGAAATAGCTCAGGCAAAAGAGTTTATCGATGAACTAGAAGCTGGTCTAGACAGTGAGGTTGAACAAGGAGGAGTAAACTTTTCTGGTGGACAAAAGCAAAGAATTTCTATTGCAAGAGCAATAATTAGAAGACCAAAAATCTATGTTTTTGATGATAGTTTTTCTGCTTTGGATTTTAGAACAGATTCTAAGTTGAGACAAGCTTTGAAAAATGAAGTGAAAGATGCTACTGTGTTAATTGTTGCTCAAAGAATAGGCACAATCATGAATGCGGATAAAATTGTAGTTTTACAAGAAGGCAGAATTGTTGGAATTGGCAAGCATGAGGAACTACTAAGTACTTGCCAAGTTTATCGTGAAATTGCATTATCTCAATTGGACGAGGAGGAAGTTCTATGAGTGAGAACAAAAAGCAATCTAATCGTTCCACACGACAAGGACGAGGTCCAGGGAGTGGTATGCCTTTTTCACGTCCTGCTGAGAAAGCAAAGGATTTTAAAGGGACTCTAAAAAGACTGATAAAATATATTGGTGAATACCGGTTTTTGTTGATAATAATGATTGTAATTACTATTACGACAATCCTTTTAGGTGTAATCGCACCTAACTTCTCTAGATTCATCATCAATGATTTGCAAGAGATCATAATCGGAACGTTGACTAAAGATGAAGGTGTTGCCAGAATTACTACATACTTGATTATCGTTATCTCTTTATATATTTCACGATTCTTAATGGATATTGTTGTCCATCTAATCGGAAATCGTGTCAGTATAAACATCGGCAAAAAAATGCGTAATGACTTAAGGTTAAAACTTGAAAAATTACCGATGAAGTATTTTGATTCTCGACAGACTGGTGATATTTTATCAGTATTTTCAAATGACGTTGATGTTGTCAGTAACTCAATTCAACAGAGTTTAATCAATATTATCTCTTCGTTATTTGCTGTTTTGGGGATATTGGTTATGATGTTTATAATCTCTTGGAGGTTAACAATTATTGCTCTGCTAATTCTTCCTCTTTTTGTATTAGCGACTTCAGCAATTGCTAAGCGTTCACAATCAAAGTTTATTCGTCAACAAAAACAACTTGGGACAATGAATGGTTTTATTGAGGAAGTATTCTCAGCAAGCAAAATAGTCAAGTTGTTTGGTAAAGAAGAAGATTCTTATGAAAAATTTCAAAAGATTAATATAGAGTTAGCTGAGGATATGAAGGGGGCGCAATTCTTAAGTGGATTGATTAGACCGATTATGGAGTTTATCTCTAATATTGGTTATGTAGCGGTAGTTTTGGTTGGAGGTATTCTTGCTGGAGCGACAAATCCATTATTGATAGGAGATATCACGATTTTCATTCTCTATCAAAAGAACTTTGTTAATCCGATTTTAAACATAGCAAATGTTGTCAATCAATTACAATCAACAATAGCTGGTGCAGAAAGAATAATTGAAGTGCTTGATGGAATAGAAGAAATCCAAGATTATCAGGATCTCGATTTAAAAGAAGGCGATTCTTTAGGACATGTTATTTTCAAGAATATTGATTTTTCTTATAGTGAAGACACAGAACTTATCAAGGATTTAGATCTTGAAGTTTTACCTGGAAAACAAATTGCTATAGTAGGTCCTACTGGTGCTGGTAAGACAACTTTAGTTAATTTGCTGATGCGTTTTTATGAAGTAAATAAGGGTAATATAATCATTGATGGGATAGACTCAACCGCATATCCTCGAGCAATGCTTAGAAAACAGTTTGGAATGGTATTGCAGGACACTTGGCTGTTTTCCGGCACAATAAGAGAGAATATAGCTTTTGGAAAACCAGAGGCTACAGATGAAGAAATAATCTATGCTTGTAAGCAAGCACATGTACACCATTATATAGAAACATTACCTTTAGGATATGATACTATACTGAAAGAAGATGCAGATAATATCTCTAAGGGTCAAAAGCAGTTACTTACAATTGCTAGGGCAATTTTGTTTAATCCCAAAATTCTTATTTTAGATGAAGCTACTTCAAGTGTCGATACTAGAACTGAGAGTTATATTCAAAATGCTATGAGTTTTATGATGGAGGGAAAAACGAGTTTTGTTATTGCTCACAGATTATCGACTATCAAAAAAGCAAACTTAATTTTAGTTATGAATCATGGGCAAATAGTTGAACAAGGTACACACAAAGAGTTGTTGAATCAAAAAGGAGTTTATGCAGAATTGTATAATTCACAATTTTTGAATCAACCAATCTAATGAAGAGTTTTTTGTTCTTGTTTAAAAATGTCAGAAATAACTGTATAATGTTTATGAATGAGGTAATAGATGAAGATAGGATTTATTAGTCTTGGGTGTGCTAAGAATTTAGTAGACTCAGAAATGATATTGTCGATATTGAAAGATGCTGGTTGTGAGATTGTCGTTGAACCAAATGATGCTGATGCAATTTTTATTAATACTTGTGGATTTATTGAAGATGCTAAAATAGAAGCTCTTGATACGATAAGAGAAATGCATAAGTTTAAGAAGAAATTGATAGTTACTGGTTGTTATGCACAGAGGTATAAAGAGGTTATTCTAAAAAAAATGCCTTTTATAGATCGGATTATTACTCTAGTTGATTATCCAAAGATACATCTGATTTTAGATGAAGTTTTTTCTAAGGATAAGCTGAGTTTTAAACCCTTGAAATATGAGAGTAGATTATTGATATCAAGCAATTATTCGCCTTATGTAAAGATTAGTGAGGGGTGTGATAATCTATGTACTTATTGTGCAATTCCTTTGATAAGAGGGAGATTTCGATCAAGAGATTATATGGAAATCATAAGAGAATGTGAAGTGTTAGTAGCAAATGGAGCTAAAGAACTCAATTTAATATCTCAAGATACTACAAGATACGGCAAAGATTTATATGGTAAATCTGTTTTGCCGGAGTTACTAAGAGCTTTATCAAAGATCAATGGAGTTGAGTTAATTAGAATTCTTTATCTCTATCCAGATGAAATTACTGATGAGTTATTAGATGAAATAAGGAACAATCATTTGATTGCACCTTATTTCGATATTCCAATTCAACATATTTCTAATAATGTTCTCAAAGCTATGAATCGAAGAGGTGACGAAGATTTCATCAAAGATTTGCTTTTTAGAATTAGAGCTTCTATTAGTGATGCAATGATAAGAACAACATTAATCGTTGGATTTCCTAATGAAACAGAAGAAGATTTCGATAGATTATATGAGTTTACAAAGGAGTTCGAGTTTGATCGTTTAGGAGTGTTTGCATATTCAAAAGAAGAGGATACTTTAGCTTATAATTTGCCAAGCATACTTGATGAAGAAACAAAAAATCAAAGAGTAGAAAAAATCATGAAGCTTCAAAAGCAAATAGCTAGAAAAAGAAATAAGTTGCAAGTTGGCAAAGTTCATAAAACATTGGTTGAAAATTATGATTCTGAAACTAAGTTCTATTATGGTAGATCTTATGCCTTTGCTCCAGATGATATAGATGGTTTAATTGTTTTTCAATCTCAAAAGATACATAAGATTGGTGATATGGTGGAAGTTAAGATAAAGACATTTATTGGTTATGATTTAATAGGAGATGCAGTTTAAGAGGTGAGAAAATGTTTATTAGTCTATTTTTAAAGGGTTTTATCATTGGTATTGCTTTTATAATTCCTGGTGTTAGTGGAGGTACTTTAGCTGTATATTTAGGTGTATACCAGAAGATGCTAAATGCTATAGGTGATTTTTATAAGGACTTTAAGAATTCTTTTAAGATACTTTTTCCAATATTTTTGGGTATTGGACTATCAGTTGTTGCTTTAGCTAAAATCTTCAGTATTTTAATTGATTGGAATTCATATATAGTTCTATGGTTTTTTATCGGATTAATTATTGGGGGGATTAAATTTATTTATCTTAAAGCAAAAACAAAAGATATCGGGTTAAGTCATTACCTTAGTTTCATTATCTCTTTTGCTTTGTTGATTCTGTTGGTAGTCTTTGATAAAATCTCGACAAATACAGGTTTGGATTATTTCACTTTTTCTTTAGGAACTTATCTGCTTCTATTCATATTGGGAATGATAGCTTCAATTACAATGATCGTACCTGGAATTTCAGGTTCAGCCCTTTTATTGGTGCTAGGTTTTTATACTGCGATTGTCTCGAATGTAGTTGGCAATATTTTTGATTTTTCCGTCTTTTCTTATAATTTAAAAGTTTTGATCCCCTTTGGGTTTGGAGCTTTGATTGGAGTTTTTCTTTTTAGTAACTTTATTGGTTGGACTCTTAAAAAGTACTTGCATCAGACTTACTTTGCGATACTTGGGTTTGTGAGTGCTAGTGTAATTGGGGTATTTCTAGAAATAAGAGATCAGAGAAGTGCAGATTTTTTTTCTGATCAAACACCGATATTCCAAGATTTTTTTGCGTATATTTCAAGTAATCTTTGGACTGTAATCGCAGGGTTAGCAGTTTTTTCACTCGGTATTTTTATTGCAAACAGATTAACGGGATTAGAAAGGGGATAACAATGAAGGTTTTAGAAAAGTATATAATTGAGAAGCGAAGATTCTTGCATCAAAATCCCGAGATAGGATTTAACTGTTCTAATACAGAACGATTTCTTGAGAGTGAGCTAGCAAATCTTGGAATTGATGAAGTGTATCATGTGGGGAAGCATTCTTTAGTTGCTGTAATTAGGAATGGATTAGGACGAGTTTTGGGATTAAGAGCTGATTTTGATGCCTTAGAGATACAGGAAGAGACAGGTCTAGAGTATTCATCAATAAATAATGGTATTATGCATGCTTGTGGACATGATGCTCATACAGCTATGCTGTTAGGTGCAGCAAAATATCTCAATGAATATAGAGACTCATGGCAAGGAACTGTTAAGTTCATCTTTCAAGAAGCTGAAGAAGGCCCTGATCCTGGAGGAGCTTATTACATCGTAGAATCAAAAGTACTCGATGATGTCGAAGAATTTTTTGCTTTACATGTTTCTCCTGGTTTTGATGAGGGGGTCTTAGCTTTGAACTATGGAGATGCTTTGGCAGCGGCTGATATAGTAAGCGTTGAGTTTATTGGCAAAGGTACACATGCTGCTTATCCGTATTTAGGAATTGATCCCATTGTGATGCAAGCTGATTTTATCATGAGGATGCAAACTATAGTTTCTAGGATGATTAATCCTTTCTCTAAAGCAGTCATCACGATTGGAGAGGTAAAAGGTGGAAGTGCTTTTAATATAATTCCTGATCGAGTTTTATTAAAAGGAACAATCAGAACTTTTGATAATGAAGTTAGAGATTTAATTGAAAAGGAGTTGAACATACTCACTCAAAATATTGCATCTTTCTATGGTGGAGAATGCAAACTCAAATATCAAAGAGGATATGATTCAACTATCAATAGTAAAGATTCAGCAGATAGGATTGTTAATGCAGCAAAAGATATCTTTAATGAAGTTGTTGTTTTGAGTGAAGCTTCGATGGGAGCTGAAGACTTCTCAAGGTATATAAATCTTAAAAAGGGAGCTATTGCTTGGTTAGGTGTTAAGCATAATGGACAGATTAACCACAATATTCATAATGCAAAATTTAATCTTAATGAGGCTGCTTTAATCAAAGGAACACAATTATTTATTAATATAGTGAAGAAAGGGTGAAACAATGTATTTAATTAAAAACGCTAATTTAATCAGTATGGCTGACAAAAATTATGAGATTACTGATATTTTAGTAGATGGTTCTACCATCAAGGAGATTGGACATATTGACGAATCAAAACATGAAGGCATAAAAGTTATTGATGCAATGAACTGTTATGTTACACCAGGAATTGTCGATCCTCATTGTCATATTGGAATTTTCGAAGAGGCAATTGGATTTGAAGGAGCAGATGGAAATGAATATACTTCTCCAATAACTCCTGAGTTGCGAGCTATTGATGCAATTAAACCTCAAGATGTAGCATTTCAAGAGGCTTTAGAAAGTGGAGTTACATCAGTTTGTACTGGTCCTGGAAGTGCTAATTGCATCGGTGGTACTTTTACCATTTTGAAGACTTATGGTAAAACAGTTGATGATATGGTTTTAGTTAAAGAATCATCAATGAAGATGGCTTTAGGTGAGAATCCTAAACGTGTCTATAACTCGAAGAATCAGACTCCTTCAACAAGAATGGCTACAGCAGCTCTAATCAGAGAAGCTTTGACAAAAGCTAGAGATTATCTTGAAAAGATTGATGAATATGAGAAGAATTTGTTAGAGGAAAAAGAGGCAAAGAAACCAGAATTTAACATCAAATGGGCATCATTGTCAAGAGTATTCAAAGGGTTTCCTGTTAAGATTCACGCTCATCAACAAGATGATATCGTAACTGCAATCAGGATTATTGAAGAGTTCGGATTGAATGCAACAATCGAACATGCAACAGAGAGTCATTTGATTGCTGATTATTTAAAGGAACATAATCAATCAGTGATTATCGGACCAACTTTAGGTTCAAAATCTAAGTATGAGTTAAGAAATAAAAGTTTTAAAACAGCTAAGATTCTAAAAGATCACGGGATTGATTTTGCGATTATGACAGATCATCCTGTAATTCATCTAGCAAACGCGCTTACTCAAGTAGGAATCTTTGTTCGAGAGGGATTAAGCGAATTGGATGGATTAAAAGCAGTTACTATCGATGCTGCTAAGATAAATAATATAGATCATCGTATCGGCAGTATAGAAGTTGGAAAAGATGCAGATATTGTTGTATGGGATGGTCATCCTTTGCATTATCTAACGAAAACAAAATTGGTAATGATCAACGGAGAAGTTGTTCATAATAAATAAAAAAGATTCAGCGGTCAAATGCTGAATCTTTTTTTGTTAATAAAAGCTAATGATAAAAAGTATCACTCCAAAACACAATAAGAATATGCCAATGATTCGATTTAATAGTTTTTCACTTACTCTATTTGCAAAGATAGAAGCAATATTAGCTCCAACAAAGGCAAAAATAGATGTGATAAAAACTGTTAAGAAATCTGGTGGTTTGATAAAAAAATGAGTTATTGCTCCGATTAAGGCAACAAAAGTCATTATTAAAACACTTGTTCCTACAGCTTTCTTGAGGTTGAATCCTAAGACCATAGTTAGAAGAGCAAGAATCGATAAACCTCCTCCAGCTCCTAACACTCCGCTTGTCAAACCGACAAAGATACTTGCAAAAACAGCGAATACTTTGATGATTATTACATGATTACTCTTAAGAGTGTACAATTTATCTTTTATCGGATAGAAGATAAATCTAAGACCTAGAAAAACAACAAGTATATTTAATGAACCGCCTAGCAAATCTGGCTTTATCTCTGAAGAAAAATAGCTGCCAAAAAAAGTGAAAATAACTATGATAGAACCATAGAATAAAGCGGTTAATATATCGATATTCTTTTTCTTTGTATAGATATATGCACTCCCTGCTGATGCGAAAACATCACTTGCTAAAGCGATTCCGATGGCTGTATAAGGATCCATTTTAAGGATTATAGCAAATAAGGGAGCTACAATAGTTGCAGCACTTAACCCTACTAATCCTGTAGCTAAACCTGCTAAAAATCCTCCTATTATGTAAACAAAAATTTCCAAGATGTTCTCCTTATGAAAGCAAAAAAACACAAATAATTTGTGTTTATAATTGCTTGGTTATATACTCGGTGTATCGTTTTTGACAAGATTCAATCAATTTTATGGCTTCTGCTCTATTGAAATAGTCCATAACTTTAACATGGTGCCCTGGCTCAAGGATTTTATAGTTTTCAAAGAAGAGTTTTATTTCTCTAAGTTGCAACTCCTTGATATCACTGATATCGTGGATATCATCAAATCTAGGGTCTGCATCTACAACTGCAATAACTTTTTCGTCTCTTTCACCTGAGTCATACATATCCAAATAACCAACAACTCTAGCATCAACGATGCAACCGGGAAAAGTTTGAGTTGTTGCCAAAACCAAAATATCTAAAGGATCCCCATCTTCAGCCAAAGTTTTTTCGATAAATCCATATTCAGCAGGATAGGTCATTTTTGAGTATAGTACTCGATTAAGTTTTATCCTGTTTTTTTGTTTGTCAACTTCGTACTTGTTTTGAGTTCCCATGGGAATCTCTATAATAGCTTCAATTATCTTTGACATTTTATCAATCCTTTCTTGTCAAATTATATATTATTATCCGACTATTTGCAACTTTTTTACCTATAATAGACATTTTTTATATCATGAATATATTTTTTAATTTATATGTGATAAAATAATATCGAGGTGATAACGTGTTGCATAACAGTTTTTTTCTAGCTGTGATTGATTGGTTGAACAATAACTATTGGTGGCCAGCTATTCTTTTCTTAGCAGCTTTGTTCTTTGTCGTAAAGATTATTTTAATCAAACCCCAGACAAAACCAAATAAAAGTCATTATAGCAATATAGATTCGGTGATTATGAACTTTGGTGGAGTTGATAATATAGTTTCAATCAGTTTAGAAGGAAATCGACTAAAATGTACTTTAAAGGAAATTGGTTTGACTAATCTAGAAGGCTTTAAAGAAATCGGAGCTAAAGGAGTCTTTGTGACCGGAAGAAATGTCAAGATGATTTTACCTTATGATATGGAAGATGTTGTAAGGCAAATTAATTCTCAAATTAATGGAGGAAAACAATGATTGATGGTAAATTCAAGATAACTTATATCAATGGTCTACAGGCTAGGCCAGCAACCAAGTTGGTTTCAAAAGCAAACAGTTTTCAATCAGAGATGATTATGGAATTCAATGAAAGAAAGATTAATTTGAAATCCATTATGGGTGTGATGTCTTTAGGTGTTCCTGCTAATAAGATTGTTAAGATAACGTTCTCTGGTCCTGATGAAGATGATGCCTATAAGGCAATATCAAGGGTGATAACTGAGATAAATGAAATGAAAGCATAATAATATATGCTCTCACCATTCTATCGGTTATTTTCTTCCTAGACCTACCTTTTGTTTACACTTACGCATTTTTTTAAAGGCGTATTCTGAAGCTTTGTTTTTACCGTTATCGAGGATTTCTTGTAATTCTTTGGATTTAACAAGTGTTTGATAACGAGATTGAATCGGAATGATTACATCAACAATAACTTGTGCTAAATCATTTTTAAACACTTGATAGGTTGAGTTCTTGTATTGTTCTACTACATCATCGATATTTCTGTCTGTTGAACTAGCATAGATAGTAATCAAATTTGCTAACGCTTTTTGATTGATGGGGTCATAGTTAATTTTACCTAAAGAGTCAGTTACTGCAGACCTTATCTTTCTTCTTATTGTTGCTTCATCATCAAACATAGATATATAACCTTTGTCGACTTCATCTGATTTCGACATTTTTTTATCTGGATTCTGCAAATCCATGATTCGAGCGCCAACTTCTGGGATTATCGGATCTGGGACAGTAAAGAAATCGCCGTAATGATTATTAAAGCGGTTAGCAATAGTTCTCGTTAATTCTAAATGTTGTTTTTGATCATCACCGACAGGGACAAAATCTGCATCGTACAATAAAATATCTGCGGCCATTAGAGCAGGGTATGTGAAAAGAGAAGATGTTATGGAGATATCTTGTTTTTGACTTTTGTCTTTATATTGAGTCATTCTTTCTAGTTCACCAATATATGTGTTCGATTGTAAGATGTATCCCAACTCAACATGTTCTTTAATTTCTGATTGGATAAAGAGTACAGTTCTTGTCTTATCTAATCCACTAGCTAAATACATCGCGGCAACATCTAGAGTTCTCTTTCTTAGCTCTGCTGGATTTTGTCTAGTTGTTATAGCATGCATATCAGCAACAAAAAGGTAAAACTCATCTTCTGGTCTCGATTTTTGAAGTTTTACAAATTGTTTGATTGCTCCAAGATAATTTCCTAAAGTCAGTGTGCCGGTTGGTTTAATTCCGGATACAATTCTTTTCATTTCTCTTTCCTCCTAAAAAAAATCACCCTTTAAAAAAGGGCGATTATAATAACCGTGGTACCACCTTAGTTCTAGATATCTAGCACTTAAATCCTTAACGCGGATATACGGATGTTATTAACATCACTTAATGGTCCATTCATCATCAATTGAACAAGGTTTTCACCAACCACCTTTTCTCTATAGTTTAAATTGAGGATTACTAATCCAAATCATCGATTTACAATATTATATCACTTTTAGTTTTGCATGACAAGTTCTAATTCATCAACCAATTCTTTTAATCGATTAACAACGGCCATGAAAGCATCTTCTTGTGTTAAATCAACCCCTGCTTTTAATAATTGCTCAATAGGATAGTTTGAACCTCCTGATTGAAGAAGACTGATGTAGTTATCAAAGGCATTTGGTTGGTTATTTTTTACATTTTCGTAGATTTTTAGTGAAGCAGCAAATGAAGTTGCATATTGGTATACATAAAAAGGTGTATAGAATAGATGAGGTATATAGGCCCAAACATATTGTTTTACTTCTTCTTTGGTAATATCCATCCCATAGAACTCTTCATATAGATCAATCATGATTTTGGAGAGGCTTTCTGCAGTTATTGGTTGGTTTTCTTCTACAAGTTTATGGCTTTCAAGCTCATAGATTGCAAAAAGAGTTTGGCGATAGAATGTAGACATAATATCATCGATTGCCTGCTGTAAAAGAGCGATTTTTTCTTTCTTTGAAGCTTTTGATTCTTTAATTATGTAATCCAATAAATTGTGTTCATTAAATGTTGAGGCAACCTCAGCTACAAAGATTGTATAGTTTTGCAAACTTGAAGGTTGAGATTGTGCCGCATACATCGAATGCATTGAATGTCCAGCTTCATGAGCTACTGTGAAGACATCATTCAATGTTTTTGAGAAGTTTAAAAGTATATACGGATGAAGGTTAGGCATAGAAGAAGAATAAGCACCTGTTCTTTTACCATTTTGCTCGTATACATCTACAAAACCGTCCTTTAAAACATCTTTGGCTTTTTCTTGAAAGTGTTCTGGAAAATCTTTGATAGAGTTGAAGAAAAGATTTCTTGCTTCATCATATTCATACTCTTTCTCGCTTCTTTCTAAATCCAAAAAGCGATCATATGTATGATACTCTTCTAATCCTAAATACTCTTTTTTAAGTCTAATGTATTTTTTTACGGATTCTGTATTCTCTCTAGCTACCTTTGTAAGCGAATGATAAACACTTGTTGGAATAGCGTTATTGAAGAGATAACTCTCCAAGCAGGAATCATAGTTTCTTGAAGACTTCTTAGCTAAATCAGCATCTAAAACAGTTTTATAGATACTTGCATATGTGTTTTTATGCATCTCATAGTAACTAAATACAGCCTCAAAAATATCTTTTCTTTCTTCTTTAGACTGACTCTTTTGGATGTATGAGCGGTAGTTTGAGTTTGTTATAGTTACAATGCTGTCATCATCTAACATAACGTCTTGACCTTCAATGTCGGCTACTGATAAAGATGAGTATAACTCTTTGCCTGCTGTAAGGAGTCTAGTATATTTAGCAATCAAAGATTCACTTGAATCATCTAAAATATGCTCTTGACGTCGAAAGAGTTTTTCCATAGCAAATTTGAACTCTGAAAGAGCTTCGTCTCTTTCGATAAAACTCATGATTTTTTCTTTTCCAACAGCTATTATTTCTGGTTCTTCAAAAGATAAAGCTTGTTGAAGCTTAACGAATAAGAGCTGAACCTTTTGCAATCTAGCTGAGTTTTCAGAGTTCTTTTTATCCAAATCGCTTGATAAAGAAGCATATTGATATGTCTTCAATCCTATTTTTTCAAATTCTTTCTGTAACATGAAGAAATTTTTGAAGTCTTCAAAATTTTCAAGTTTTCCTTTAAAACTAGCCATTTTATCAATCAAGATAGATGTTTCTTTAAAACCAGCCTCAAATGCTTCTATGTTAGGAAAGAGGTAAGTTAAATCCCATTTCATTTTTTTGTTTCCTCCCAGATAATGTTTTAGTGATATTATATCATATTTGAAAAAAAAATAGTTTAATAATATGCAATATATGATATAATTATATGGAAGCGAGGTGCAAATATGATTACGCTATATACTAGTTCAAGTTGTTCTTCTTGCCGAAAAGCTAAGCGATGGTTAGAAACAAATAATATTCCATTTAGAGAAAAGAATATCATCGGAATCAAACTTACAAGAAATGATATTATCAATATGTTAAGATATTCAGAAAATGGTTTTGAAGATATAATTTCTACAAGATCAAAAATCTTCAAAGAAAGTCAGTTAGAACCAGATAATATGAAGTTTTCTGAATTAGCAAATTTCATTATTGATAATCCAACAATCTTAAAAAGACCGATAATCATCAATGATCAGATTATGCAAACAGGCTATAATGAAGATGAAATAAGAGCTTTTATTCCTAGAGAGTTTAGAAGATTCGTTACTTGTGATGAGTGTGATGAGAATTGTGACTATAAACAATGCATCCAAAAAGCAATGGAAGAGACTAAAAGAGCTTAAGAAATCAAAACGAAGAGAAATCTTCGTTTTTTTCACTTTTAACATTTGTGCGAAAAGTTCTTGAAAACGCTTTATTAGATATACTTTATTGAAAAAACATGCGAAATATAGTAGAATATCTATGTATTCTTAAATTTAGGAGGAAAAATAAAAATGGCAGTAAAAGTAGCAATTAATGGATTTGGAAGAATCGGTAGATTAGCATTTAGAGTTATGTTTGGTAATGATGATTTTGAGATCGTAGCTATCAATGACTTGACAGATGCTGAGCAATTAGCGTATTTACTAAGATATGACAGTTCACAGGGCAGATATAATCGTGAAATCAGTTTTGAAGGTAGCGATCTTGTAGTAGACGGAGTAAAGGTTCCTGTGTACTCGCAAAGAGACCCAGAATTACTACCATGGAAATCTCATGAAGTAGATGTTGTTTTGGAATGTACAGGTTTTTTCACATCTGAAGAAGGAGCTGGAAAACATATCAAAGCAGGAGCTAAAAAAGTTGTTATTTCTGCACCAGCAAAGGGGAAAATTCCAACTGTAGTTTATGGTGTAAACGAAGATACTCTAACAGGAGAAGAAACAATTATTTCAGCAGCATCATGTACAACAAACTGTTTAGCACCAATTGCAAAAGTTCTTGATGATAATTTCAAGATAGTTAAAGGGTTTATGACTACAGTTCATGCATACACAAATGATCAAGCTACCCTCGATATACCACATTCTAAGGGAATCAATGCAAGAAGAGGACGTGCAGCAGCTGCTAATATCGTTCCTACTTCAACCGGAGCTGCTAAAGCTGTAGGCTTAGTTTTACCACAATTGAAAGGTAAGATGGATGGTTTAGCTTTAAGAGTACCTGTGATTACTGGATCAATAGTTGATTTAGTAGTTGAATTAGAAAAGAAGGTAACTGCAGCTGAAGTAAACCAAGCTGTAAAGAATGCGCAATCAGAAGTTATCGGTTATACCGAAGACCCAATAGTTTCATCGGATGTAATCGGTGTATCTTTTGGAACATTGTTTGATGCTCAATCAACAAAAGTTATGGAAGTCGATGGAAAACAAATGGTTAAAGTCTTAACTTGGTATGATAACGAGTATTCATTTACAGTTCAGATGATTCGTGTTTTAAAGTATTTTGCACAAAAGATTTAAAAGCATCTTCGGATGCTTTTTTTTGAGGTAAAGATGAATTGGTTTTATGATTTGCTTGATACGATTAACAATTTAGTAGAAAACAACATTTGGTTAGCACCGTTTATCGGTGTTCTTTTACCGTTGATTGAAGCGATTATTCCCTCTTTACCGTTAACTGTTATTGTTGCTTTTAGTTTAAGTTTATTATCTTCGCTTTTTGGAGTTGTTGAAGGAACTATCTTAACGATAATTCTTTCAACAATTGGCTCTTTTTTGGGAATGTTTATTATATTTATAATTATAAGAGTAACTTTAGGAAAGTATTTTGCAAAGAAAATCAATGAAAGTAAATATGGAAAAGTTTTTTTAAATGCTGTTAATGGTAGAAGCATGTGGTTAGTATTAGCTTTGTTGTCAAATCCTTTTTTACCATCATCAATCTTAAATTATGCTTTGTCATTTACAAAAATTAAGATTCACAAATACTTGTTTTTGTCGATTGTATCTCGTTTAATCGTTATTACGTTTTTAGTTTTCCTAGGTGCTATCTTTGATATTCAAAATCGTCCCCTAAATGTTTTATGGATGATGTTGGTTTATTTTGTGATTTTAACTCTATGGATCTTCTATTTAAGGAGTCGCAAAAAACATGATAAATCAATTTTTAAGAATTATGAAGAATAAGTTTCATTGTTGTATTTACTGATAAAAGCTAAACATGATATAATAAACCGAGGTGATAATGTGAGTGAAAATGTATTTATTACAAGAAGAAAAAGATTTTTAGATTCTCTAGAAGAGAATTCATTTGCACTTTTAGCTTCAGGCGAAGCTATGCATAAGACTTTAGATCAGTTTTTTCCTTATGTTCCAAATAGAAATTTCTATTATTTGACTGGCTTGAAGAGAGAGAATTTTATTTTGTTTTTAGCAAAAAAAGATAAAAACTATCTTAGTTATATCTTCATTGAGGAAGCTAGTGATTATGCAAATAAATGGTTCGGGAGAAGACTAACAAAAGCAGAAGTAAGTGAAGCAAGTGGAATTGAAGAGAGATATATTTTATATATTGAAGAATTTGAAGGATTCTTGTCAAACAAAATTCTAAGCGATTCGAGGCAATCCCTGTTAGGAATAATACCTGAAAGGGTATATTTAGATTTGTTTAGATACAAGAAAATGCATAAGCCAATAAGCTACTTGCATTTTAAGAGCCTTCTAGATAATTTTCCGGAACTGTTGATAAAGGATGCAAATAGTATTATAGCTGATTTGCGTCGCGTAAAAGATGCTACCGAGATTGAAGCAATCAAGCAAGCGATAAGTTATACTAAGATTGGTTTAGAGGCTTTGTATAAAGCAGCAAAACCAGGAATTAACGAAGCTTATTTAGAATCTTTATTCGAGTTTACTATTAAATCAATTGGAGCACAAGGTGTATCATTTGATAGCATAATAGCAAGTTCAAAGAACGCAACGATTCTTCATTACATAGAGAATGATAAAATAATTAGCGATGGTAGTCTTGTATTGCTTGATTTAGGAGCAATATCTGGTTTATATCCTAGTGATATTTCAAGAACATTCCCCATCAACGGGAAGTTTACTCAAAGACAAAAGGCATTTTATCGTCTTGTTTTATCTGTTAATAAAGCGACAATCGAAAGGATTAAACCGGGAGTATTTGTTAAAGAACTAAATGATTTTGCAAAAGAAGAATTAGCAAAAGGTATGATAGATTTAGAAATTATTAAAGACAAAACAGAGATTGATAAGTATTATTATCATGGAGTAAGTCATTATTTAGGTCTTGATGTCCATGATGTTGGGACTTATTCTAAACCGCTTGAGGCTGGATGTGTTTTGACTGTTGAACCAGGAATCTATGTCGAGGAAGAAGGAATAGGGATTAGAATTGAAGATGATATTTTAGTCACCGATTCGGGATATATAAATTTGAGTAATGATTTGATAAAAGAAATCGAAGATATTGAAGCGATAATGAAGAGGTAAAATGAGTTATATCGATGGTATTGTTCAAAAATATTTATTTTTTAACGAAGAAAACTCTTATTCAGTTATCAAACTTAAGATTAGTGATACTGATGAGTCTGAGTTAATTCATTATGAACCCACAATAATTGTTTGTGGGTTTTTTCCTAAACTTGATAATATTACCAAATATCGTTTTTATGGTGAAGTTACTAATCATGCAAAATATGGGTTGCAATATAATGCAATTTCTTTTGAGAGAATTATCGATAATAGTTACGAAGGACTGATCGATTACCTTTCAAGTTCACTCTTTTTTGGGATTGGTAGGAAGAAAGCAGAATTAATTATCGAAAATTTGGGATTGAATGCCTTAGATTTGATAGCTGAAGATAAGAATGTTTTAGCGAAAGTTCCCAAGATTACAAAAAAGCAAAGAGATGAGATATTTGAGCAAGTTGTAAGTAACAAAGAGATGGAAAAAACCTTAGTTTGGCTATATGGTTTTGATGTTTCACCTAAAATGGCAATGAGAATTTTTAATCACTATGGTATAGATACTATAAAGACAATCAAAGAAAATCCATATATTTTAATGGAACATATTGAGGGTATAGGATTTAAAAGAGCAGATGATATCGGGCTAAGGATAGGGTTTAAGTATGATTCACCGCTAAGGATTAGCGCAGTAATCTATTATCTATTGAATGAATATATGAATAAGTTTGGAGATACTTATTTAGAAGAAGAACAATTACTGGAATATACAAAAACATTTCTTGAAAATAATAATGAAAAAGAAATTGATTTAGATAAAATAAAGGAACAACTGGTTATCCTTATTGGCTCTGGCAAAATAATCAGGAAAAATCATGCTTTAGCTTTGAGTTACTTGTATTATTCAGAGGAGTTTTTAGCTAGAAAATTACTTAAATTATCACAGATTAGCACTGAGTTGGAAGGTTTCTATGAGTTAGATAAGCTAATCGAAGACTTTCAAGTAATCAATGATATTAAATATACAGCATCACAAATTAAGGCTATAACAAAAGCTATGAACAGCAATCTTTTAGTTGTTACTGGTGGCCCTGGTACAGGTAAAACTACAGTAATAAAAGGAATAATCGATATCTATATGATGATTCACAACAATAGTTTAGATAAAGATAAATTAAAATTAGCAGCTCCAACTGGAAAAGCAGCAAAACGTTTATCTGAAGCGACAGACTTGCCAGCAACAACTATTCATAAGTTGTTAGGATATGATTATGAAGGTAATTTTAAATATGATCAAACCAATAATCTTGAAGCAAAAATCTTAATTATCGATGAAGCTTCAATGCTTGATGTAGTATTGGCAAAGAGATTGTTTAGTGCTATTGATTACTCAACCAAAGTAATTGTTGTTGGAGATGCAAATCAATTGCCATCAGTAGGACCAGGTGATGTTTTAAATAGTATTATTAACTCTAATTTGTTTGATGTAGTAGAACTTGATGTTATCCATCGCCAAGCTTTTGGTTCGAAAATCATCAGTTTAGCTTATGATATTTTAGCAAAAGAGATAAATGTTGATATTTTTAAGAATTATCATGATAAAGAGTTTATTAAAACTTTTGATAATCTCATCAGCATTAAATTGATTGAAAGGATTAAGACATTGATTGATTCTGGATACAATCTTTTGGAAGATATCCAGATATTAATACCTGTTTATAAAGGTTTTAATGGAATTGACAGAATTAACACCTTAATTCAACAATCTTTTAATCATGCTAATAAGGATTATAAAATAAGATATAAAGATAAAGAATTTTGGTATAATGACAAAGTTTTACAACTTGTTAATCAGCCTGAAGATAATATCATGAATGGAGATCAAGGATATGTTGTAGGTATAACTTTGAATGATGAACTTATTGTTGATTTTTCTGGAAATATCGTTAAATATAGTACTAAAGATTTGGAGAACTTGAGTTTGGCATATGCGATTTCAATCCATAAATCACAAGGCTCAGAGTTCAAGGTAGTAATGTTATTGTTATCAAAAGCATTTACAATAATGCTTAAAAGAAAATTGATGTATACTGCTGTAACAAGAGCTAAAGAGAAACTGATTATAGTCGGTGATTTTGAAGCATATAAACGTGGTGTTTTAGGGGTTGACAGGCAAAGAAAAACATTGTTACCAGAGTTTTTCATGGAACATGTTCAAAGTTTTGAAGAAACGCAAGTAAAGATTTCAGATTTTCTCTAATCTATTTGCAAATTGCAATAAACTATTGTATAATAACAGGTAAATCAAGGACGAAGATTAGTAATCTACTTCTCATAGTTAAAGAGAGTTTGGGGTTGGTGAGACCAAACATGAGAGTATTTGAAGCTCCTTCTAAGAGGTGTAAAAACACACGTTACTCGCGTTAAGAGGTTAAGAGCCGGATTATTCCGGAATTAAGGTGGTACCGCGATTAATCGTCCTTTTCATAGGGGCGGTTTTATTTTTGAGGTAGGTGAAAGAATGAAGAAATTAACTGGACAAGAAATAAGAGAAACATGGATAAGGTTTTTTAAGAGTAAGGGACATGCTGTTGAAGAAGGAGCTTCTTTGATTCCAAACAATGACCCGACACTTTTATGGATGAATTCTGGAGTGGCAGCTTTAAAGAAATACTTTGATGGGAGAGTTGTTCCAAAAAATCCGCGAATTGTCAATGTTCAAAAATGTATTAGGACAAATGATATTGAAAATGTTGGTAATACGGCTAGACACCATACATTCTTTGAAATGATGGGTAATTTTTCGATTGGTGATTACTTTCGCGATGAAGCAATCGAATATGGTTATGAAATATTAACAGACCAGGACTATTTTGGTTTAGATCCAGAAAAACTGTATTTTACTTATTACCCAAGCGATTTACAGACCTATAAAAGGTGGTTGTCACTTGGTATAAGAGAAGATCATTTAATCGCTTGTGAAGGCAATTTCTGGGAGATTGGCAGTGGGCCATGTGGACCTTGCACAGAGATATTTTTTGATAGAGGAGAAGAGTTTGGAGATTTTAGTGTTGATTCTATCAAAAAGGATATTGAGAATGATCGTTATGTAGAATTATGGAACATAGTTTTATCACAATTTAATGCTATTGAAGGTAAAGACCGCTCTGAATATCCTGAACTACCCAATAAGAATATCGATACTGGAGCTGGATTTGAAAGGTTTGCAGCTGTCTTACAGAATGTTAAAACTAATTTTGAGACAGATTTGTTTTTACCAATTATTAATAAGATATCTGAAATAGCAAAAACTGAATATCATGGTCAAAAATCTTTCAAGGTTATTGCTGATCATATAAGAACTGTTGTAATGGCTGTTGGTGATGGCGCAATGCTTAGCAACGAAGGTAGAGGTTATGTATTGAGGAGATTGTTGCGCCGCGCAGTAAAATATGGTAAGCAACTTAAAATTGATAAACCGTTTTTGTCAGTTCTTGTTGAAGAAGTCGTGAGAAAGATGAAAGACTTTTATCCTTATTTGCTTGAAAAGATTGTTATAATTAAAAGAATTGTTGAAACGGAAGAAATCAAATTTTTGGAGACTTTATCATCAGGTGAGAAGAAACTTGATGAGATAATTGCGAGTTGTGAAACCGAGAAAATATCAGGAGATCAAGCTTTTTTATTATATGATACCTATGGCTTTCCGTTGGAACTTACCGAAGAGTATGCTTTAGAACAAGGATATAGCGTTGATATAGCAGGCTTTAAATTTGAGATGGAAAAGCAAAAAGAACGGGCTAGACAATCAAGGGTTGACACTGATTCGATGAGTTCGCAAAATGAGGATTACTTGAATTTTCATGAACAAAGTGAGTTTATCGGCTATGATACTTTAAAATCAAACTCGAAAATTATTAAGGTTTTTCCAGTTGGAATCGTCTTGGATCAAACGCCATTTTATGCTACATCTGGTGGACAGGTAGCAGATAAAGGATTAATTTATAATGATAGTTTTAATTTTGAAGTTTATGACGTTGAAAAGCTACCAAATGGACAGTTCTTGCATTACATCAAAGATACGCTTGGAAGTGAACTAGTAGGTGAAGAAGTAATAGCTATGGTCGATGAACCAAATCGGAGACTCACAGAGTATCATCATAGTGCAACTCACCTAATGTTTAAGGCTTTAAGGGATATTTTAGGTCCTCACGTTTCTCAACAAGGCTCAGCAGTCAGTGCTGATGGTTTAAGATTTGACTTTAATCATTATCAGTCAATCAGTGATGATGAAATCTTATCTGTAGAACAAGCTGTCAATGAGATGATTACCGATTCATATAAAGCAAAAACAGAAGTTTTATCAGTGGAAGAAGCTAAAGCTAAAGGTGCTATAGCTGAATTTGGTGAGAAGTACAGTGATAAAGTCAGAACAATTGATTTGAAATATACTTTAGACCTTTGTGGCGGAACTCATGTCGATGATATCAAGGATATCTCAAGATTTGCAATTCGAAGTTTATCATCAATTGGGTCTGGTATTTATAGAATTGAGGCAGTGGCTAATGTTAAAGTAAATACTTTAGCCAATAGTCTTGAAGGTCTTAATCAAGATATTGATAATTTGATTAGAAAAGCTCAAAAAATTATCGACCAAGCTAAGAATGATGGTTTGGAATTGAAGTTTGGATTTAATCCTCAAGTTAGAGCACTAGGTTCATATCAAGATGTTCTTAATAAGAGAGATTTGTTACATCAGACACAAATAGAGGTCAAAGAGCTTGAAAAAAACTATAATAAACTTAAAGAAGCAAAACTGCTAGAGAATGTTATAGATATTGAAGAATTAATCAAAGATGTCGTAATTCATAGAATTGATAATTTGAGTAGTGGTGCACTAAAACAAATGGTTGATGAAATTGCTGCGAAGGATATCGTTGAGTTTGTTTTTTTAACAAGCGTATTTGAAGATAAGGTTATCTTTGTAGCAAAGAGTAAAAACAAAGATTTTAATGCTGGTAGCATTGTAAAAGCAGCAGCTATTATTTGTGAAGGTAACGGTGGAGGCAGAACTGATTTTGCTCAAGCTGGAGGGAAGAATATCGATAGAGTTGAAGAAGCAATTAATTATGTTAAGGGTTTATTCTTATGAAAATTATCGGTTTAGATTTAGGGTCAAAAACCTTGGGTATTGCCATCTCAGATCCATCATTAACAATTGCTACTAAACTAACAACACTTAGGTTTAACAGTGATGATTATGACTATGCAATTAAGCAATTAAGTGATATACTGAAAGGTATAGATGTCTTAAAGTGTGTCTTGGGACTGCCTAAGAATATGGATGGATCATTGGGTTTTCAAGCACAAAAAACATTAGAGTTCAAAAGTATGTTAGAAAGTAAACTGGGTTTAGAAGTTGACCTTTATGATGAGAGACTAACATCGAAGATGGCTGAATCAATGATGGTTTCAGCTGATTTAAGTAGGAAAAAGCGCAAGACAAAAGTTGATTTTGTTGCAGCAACAATAATTTTGCAAGGCTATTTGGATAGCAGAAAGAGAGTTTAAAATGGAAGAATATAATGATGTTTTATTTATTACTGATGAGAATGGTGAAGAGATTGAAGCAAGAATAATTATGACTTTTGATTCAGAAGAGTTTAAGAAATCATATTTGGTTTATCAATTGGTTGATGATGAATCAGGTGAGTATTTCGCGGCTAGTTTCAATCCTGATGATGAAGATGAAGGAAGTTTAATGCCAATTGAAACAGATGAAGAATGGGATTTGATTGAAGAAGTTCTTGAGAGTTTCTTGGATGAAAATGAAGAATTTGAGGAAAATGAATAGTTATCTATCAGATATAAACCAAAAACAAAAGCCTGAGATTATTAACGATATATTATCTCAGGCCAAAACTTTGAATACACCGATAGTTACCGATTGTGCTATTAACCTTATTATTCAGTTCATTAAAGTAGCTAATGCAAATAGTGTTTTGGAAATAGGAACTGCAATTGGTTATAGCGCAATTATGATGGCTTTATCAACAAACGCAAAAATTACATCGATTGAAAAAGAGAGAAGAGCTTATGAAATAGCTTTAGCAAATATAGAAAAAGCCAAGTTGGAAAGCATGATCAACTTGATTTATGGTGATGCACTAGAAACGGATATCGATTTAGAGTTCGATTTGATTTTCATCGATGCTGCAAAAGGTAAGTATCAGGATTTTTTCAGCAAATATAAGAAGCTACTAAAGAAAAATGGGATAATAATCTGTGATAACCTGTTATTGCATGGGGTTATTGAACATCCGGAATTAGTAAAAACAAGAAGAAAAAGACAATTGGTCAATAAAATTGATAAATTTAACCATTGGTTAACTAAACAAGAAGATTTTGATACTTATATATATGAAATCGGTGATGGATTATCTGTATCGATTAAGAAATAGGTGATTTCGTGAGACTTGTTGCAAGATTGAAATATATTGATGAAATTAGGTTTTTACTTGACTTGGGTGTCAAGGTTATTTTAGTTGATACACCCTTGACTATAAAGGCAATCAATCGCGAATTGTTTAAAGATTTAGCAATAATTAAAAGTCATAGAATTATGGTATATCTATTGATTAATAAAATAATCCATGAAGAGGATTTTGATATGCTTGATGAGATATTACTTAAAGCCAAAGAGTTTGATGTTGATGGATTGATTATAGCTGATCTTAGTGTCATGGTTAGAGCAAATGATTATGATATCTTAGATAAAGTTATCTATCAACCAGGCACGATGAACACAAATACATTTAGCAACATATATTTTAGTCTTAAGGGAATAAAGGGGATTAGTATTTCCAAGGAGTTGACTTTAGAAGAAATCAGAAGGTTTTCTTTGACTAAAGCATGTGAACTATCTTTAATCGGTCATGGGTATATCGATATGTTTTACTCTAAAAGGAAATTGATTAAGAATTATTTCAATTATAAAGGAGTTAAAATTCTCAATGTTCAAGACAACTATTTTTATCGACTTAAAGAGCAATTTCGACCTGATAGCAGTTATCCGATATTAGAAGATTTCGCAGGAACTCATATTTTTAGGGATAAACCTTTGGAATCCTTTAATGAGCTACCCACTTTGAAAGAATTTATTGATGATTTTATTGTGGAGAGGATTTTTTTAGAAGATGAAGAGTATTATAACGCCATCAAAGCTTATGAAAATCCATTACATGTTAATGATTTCTTAGATAAGTATCATGATACTTATACGAAAGGGTTTTATTATCAATACACTGAGAAAATAAAAGGTGAGCATAGTGAAGACTGAACTTTTAGCACCTGCGGGAACATTGGAAAAGGCAAAGATCGCTTTACTATATGGCGCTGATGCAGTTTATGTTGGGGGTAAACAGTTTTCTTTAAGAGCTAGAGCTTCGAATTTTGAGTTGGAAACAATTAAAGAGTTAGTAGATTTTGCTCATAATCTTAATAAGGCTGTTTATGTTACCATGAATATTGTTTTTCATGAAGCAGATATGGATGGATTAGATAATTATTTGATTGCTTTAGACTCCTTAGGAGTTGATGCAATTATTGTATCCGATTTTTATGTTATTGAAAGAGCTAAGAGAATGACTGATTTGGAAATACATCTATCTACACAGTTCTCAGTCACAAATGCACTTTTAGCAGATTTTTTCTTTGATGAAGGAATAAAAAGAGTTGTTTTGGCAAGAGAACTAAGTCTTGATGAGATTAAAATTATCAGTGAGAAGACAAAAGTTGACTTAGAAGTATTTATTCATGGGGGAATGTGTGTATCATATTCAGGGAGATGCACATTATCAAATTATACTGCTTTACGGGATGCTAATAGAGGGGGATGTGCTCATACTTGCAGATGGTTATATGATTTATATGAGAAGAATGAGCTATTATCAGAAAACTTTGATTTTCAGATGTCATCAAAAGATTTAGAGGCTACTGAGTTTGTATATAAATTGCTAGATATGAAAATTACTTCTTTGAAAATAGAAGGTAGGATGAAGTCTATACATTATATAGCAACTGTAGTAAATGCATATCGTTGCTTGATTGATGATTATTATAATCAGCGGTTGAAGGATATGGAGTATTATCAAGAAGAAATCAAGAAAGCAGAGAATCGTTTGACTTCGCACGGATTTTTTAAAGGCGAAACAACCATAGCTGAGCAACTGTATAATTCAAGAAGTGAAGCGCCAACTAAAGAGTTTGTAGGGATTATAATCGATTATGACAGGTTGACTAAAGTTCTGACAATTGAACAAAGAAATTTCTTTAAGGTAGGCGATATACTAGAAATATTTACACCAAGTAAAACGCTTTTAAGGTTTAAAGTAAAACAGTTGATTAACCAAGAGAATCAAATAATTGAGATTGCTAGACATCCTTTAGAAATATTAAAAATACCCTTTGAAGTCAGTGTTCCAAAATATAGTTTAATTAGGAGAGTAAGAAATGAATAAACCGATTGTTATCGCTGTTGCGGGAGGATCTTCTTCTGGAAAGACCACTGTTGTGAATAAGATTATTGGTAATATTTCTGAACATGGCGTGGCTGTGATTAGACATGATGATTATTATAACGATCAATCAGAAAAAACTATGGAAGAGCGAAAATTAGTGAATTATGATCATCCGATGGCATTAGATAATGATTTGTTCTATGAACATATCGTATCTTTGCTCAATTGCAAGGCGATAGATAAGCCAATCTATGATTTTGTCCAGTTAAACCGAGCTAAAAATACTGAAAGAATCAATCCCGCCAAAATTATTATCCTTGAGGGAATCTTGGTTTTAGAAGATGAAAGAATTAGGGATTTAATCGATATAAAAATATATGTTGAAGCTGATGAAGACTTGCGGCTTATCAGAAGAATCAAAAGAGATACATTAGAACGAGGAAGAACTTTAGAACATATCTTGATGCAATACCTTGCAACAGTAAAACCAATGCACCATGCATATGTAAAACCTACTAAAAGATATGCTGATATCATAATTCCCAATGACTACTCTCATGACGTAGCTGTAGATTTGGTAAAGGCTAAAATTATCACTATCTTAAATAAATAAACTATGATATAATATTATCCGTTAAAAAGGAGTTAAAGATGGAAAATTCATATAAGTTAACTGAAGCTGGTTTTAACCAGTTAAAAAGCGAATTAGAAGAGTTAAAAGGTGAGAAAAGACATGCTAATCTCGAAGCTTTGAAAGAGGCGAGATCTCAAGGCGACCTTTCAGAAAACGCTGATTATGATGCAGCTAGAGATGAACAAGCTAGAATTGAAGCAAGAATTAAAGAAATTGAAAATATTCTGAAAAACTCAGAGATTATTAGAGAGAATAATCGTTCTAAAGTAATCGGAATGGGTAAAACAGTCAGAGTAAAATTCCTTCACAATAATATGGAAATTGAGTTTACAATTGTTGGTAAGTTAGAAGCAAATCCAATGGAAAAGAAAATATCTAATGAATCACCGTTAGGAAAAGCGATTATAGGCTCGAAAAAAGGTAAGATTATAGATTATAAAAGTGAAACTGGTCAAGAGATTAGTGTAGAAGTCGTTGAAGTAAAATAAGAGAGATTGTATTTCTCTTTTTAGTTGGGAAGTGATTGATTTGATAGGAATTATCGGTGCAATTGATAACGAGTTGACTTATTTTTTCAAACATATGATTATTGCAAGAACAGAGGTAATAGCGGATAAGACTTTTTATATAGGTAAGATAAAACACCACGATGTTGTGATTGTAAAGTCGGGCATTGGAAAGGTAAACGCTAGCATAACAACGACAATATTGATTAGTAATTTTAAAGTCAAAAAAATTATTAACACCGGTGTTGCTGGCGGTATTACTCCAGCAAAAATCAAGGATATAATCATCGCTAAGGGAATAGCATATTTTGATGTATCATTAACTGAAATTGATGACATTCCATATGGAAAAATGGCATCTGACCCTCTTATTGTGGAAACAGATGTTGAAACAATTGAAAAAGCAAAAAAAGTCTTTGATAGTTTAGGTTATGATTATATCGTTGGCAACTTAGTTTCTGGTGATAAATTTGTAACTAAAATGAGAGATTTATCAAAGATAAGCAAACAGGTACCTAATATTGTTGGTGTCGAAATGGAAGGCATGGCAATTGCTTTGACATGTTACAAGTTTTCGATTCCGTTCATTTCAATTAGAGGAGTGTCTGACATTATAGACTCAAAAGATCAGTCTAAGTCATTTAAAGAAGCAATTAGAGATGTATCGAAGAAAACTGCATCTTTTGTAATCGAGTTTCTTGAGGGTTTGGATGAGTGAAATTGTAATTTCGGGGAAAGTTTTTCAATATCAAATAGTTTATAAGAATAACAAAAATATCTATTTACGTGTTAAAGATGATTCAATTCAAATCACTATGTCAAAAGCACATAAAAATTTAGATGTTCAAGAACTTTTGCTAAAGCATAGTCGCTTTATCTTGAAAAATAGCACTAAAACACATAAGATTAAATTATATGATAGAAAAAAAATGTTGCTTTTTGGAGAAGATTTATTTGTAGAAATAGGTGACTTCAAAAAAGTCATGGTTTCTGATAAATCAATCTGTGTTCCAAATAGTTTTTCTGAAAGAATTATTGAAAACTTCTATCGTGAAGAATTATTGACAAGAGTTAAGGAGATGCTCAAAGAAATTAAGATTCCTGAGATCAACTTTGACAATGTAGTTTTTAAAGCGAGATTAATGAAAACAAGATTAGGAAGTTGCAATAAAAAATCTAGAGTAATCAATCTTAACACTATTTTAGCTCGATTTGATGAGGTTTATTTAAGATCGGTCCTAATCCATGAGTTAGTTCATTTAGTCATTAGCAATCATCAAAAGCCTTTTTATGAGATGGTTTCAAGATATGATCGCGATTATTTGAAAAACAGAAAGAACATCAATAATCTGATAAAAAGATTTGAAATATAGGATGAGTTGACTCCTATATTTTTCTTTTATCGGAAAAAGAATGGCAAAAAGAAGTTTTTTGGATTTTTAAAATGATAGTTTATGATAGATGCAATGCTTTTAGATTTAAGATAGGGTTATTTCAATTCTCATGTAAAACAAAACATTTTAAAAAAATAGACATTTTATTAGATATTAGGTATAATATAATTGGCATTTGGAGGGATTTCATGATTGAATTGCTATTTAAGAAAAAATATTTTTATCCTGATGATTACAAAAAAACAGTTTTTGACATCGATTTTAAAATATTGAAGACGAAAAATATAAAAAATATATTCATTGATTTAGACAACACATTAATACCTTATGATTTGACTAAACCTGATAAGAAGACATTTGAACTTTTTGATAAACTGCATGACCTAGATTTTGAGGTTTTTATCATCTCTAACAATCGCAAGGATAGAGTAAAACAATTTGCAAACATGGTTAGAAGCAGATATGTATATAGTGCTCAAAAACCATTTAAATCAGGGTTTAGAAGAGCTTTAAAGAAAATCGGAAATCCAGATCCTAAATCAGTTTGTCTGATTGGAGATCAATTTATGACCGATGTTCTAGGTGGGAAAAGAATGGGTTTTTATGTCATAGTAGTTGATGCTATTAAGAGAGATAATGAAAAATGGTATACAAAATACAATCGAAAGATTGAAAAAAAATTATTGGAAAGATTAAGGAGAAATGATATTGAGTTTTACGAACGCTTGAAGCTGCATGAAAAGAGGTAGTTTATGACAGATATGTATTGCAAGGGTTGTGGTGCTTTAATCCAAAGCTCAAATGATTTATTACCTGGCTACGTTGAGGAAAAGTTGTTTGAAACTAAAAATCCAAAAGAAGTAGTGTGTCAGAGATGTTATCGAATAAGACATTATTCTGAAGTATTTCCTTATATGGTTTCAAACACAGATTATCTTAAAATCATTGACAAAATAAAATCAGAGAATGCTCTGATTGTAAAAATTGTCGATATTTTTGATTTTTCTGGTTCTTTTGTCCCTGCGATAAAAAAGCTAACAGGTAATGAAGATGTTTTGTTGGTTGGAAATAAGATGGATCTATTACCAAAGAATGTCAAACATACAAAAATCCTTAACTGGCTTCGTTTAATGTTGAAAACTCAAGGATTTACAGTTTTAGACTCAGTATTAGTTTCTGCAAAGTATGGAGATAATTTTGATGAGTTAATGGACAAAATATATCAATACAAAAGAAATAGAAATGTATATATCGTCGGTTCAACAAATGTAGGCAAATCAAAGATTGTCAATCAAATTCTCCGAAGATATTTAGGTGCTGCCTCTGATATCGTAACTGAATCAATGTCACCACAAACAACGATAGGAATGATCGGTTTTAAGTTGTTAGACAACACATATATCTATGACACTCCTGGAGTTATTAATAAGCACCAGTACACTCATTATTTGACAAGACCATCCTATAAACTTACAGTTCCTAATCGCGAGATTAAACCGATTATCTATCAGTTAAATGAAGGGCAATCTCTATTTTTTGGAGGTTTGGCTAGGTTAGATGTCATCTCTGGTGAAACGGGAGATGTTATTAGTGTAGTTACTTATTTTGCGAACACTTTGAATATACATCGCACCAAAACTTTAAAAGCAGATAAACTGTATCATGAGAAGTTATATTCTTTATTGTCTCCACCATTCTCAAAAGATGAAGATGTTCCTAAATGGATTTATCATGAGTTTAGAATTAGAGATAATCAAAAGTATGATATTGTCTTCTCAGGGTTAGGATTTGTTACATTAAGAGCTCCATTTTGCGTTAGAGCCTTTGCTCCATTTGTAGTAGGGGTATATACTAGGTTAGCAATCATATGATAGATGCAACTATTCTTGATGAGATATATGCTTTTCTTGAGGATGAGTTTAAGGATAATCAAGAAAGACTCAAACATATCAAAAACGTTGAAAAAGTCTCATTAAGTCTTGCAAGCATTTATGGTTTAGATGAAACAAAAGTAAGAATAGCATCTTTACTTCACGATGCAACAAAAAATAGAAGTAATAAAGAAAATTCCCTAATTGCTAGTAGTATTTATTCAAGAGAGGAATTAAAAAACGCACCACTCCCTTGTATGCATGCTTACTCTGCTGCTGTTTTAGCTAAAGAAAAGTTTTTGATTGAAGATGAGGATATTCTTAACTCCATAATCTATCATTGCAGTGGCAGAAAAAATATGAGCATGCTGGAAAAAGTAATTTATGTTAGTGATTTTATTGAAGAATCTAGAGATTTTGTAAGTGAAGACTTAAGAGGTAAAGCTTTTAAGAGTTTAGATTTAACAGTATATGAGATAATGATTATAACCAAGAAATATTTGGAAAGGAATAAAAAGGTAATTTCGCCAATGACATTAGAAGCGATAGAGTATTATAAAAATTTAGTGCTGGAGGAACTTAATGACTGATAAGTTAAAAAGAGTAATTAAAGCCTTGTCAGATTTGAAGCTTAAGGATATTATAACTTATGATTTTCAGGATTTTTCACCATTTTTTGATTATCAAGTTATTGCGACTGCATCAAGTATTAGGCAAGTGAATGCATCAATCAATCATATCAAGCAAGCTTTTCCAGAAATCACTAATATGCATGTTGAAGGTGCAGATGAAAATCATTGGGTCTTGATAGATTTATCAGATATTATTATTCATGTCATGTATAAAGATGATCGTGAGTATTATCAAATAGAGAAATTGTTTTATGAAAGAAAAAGAATCGAGATTGAGGATTTGAATAATGGATTATGATTTGTTAGCAACATTCTATGATTCATTTATCGATGAACAGGTTTATCAGGATTATCTCGATTTAGTGAACAAGTATTCTGCTAGGGGGAGTTTACTTGATATAGGTTGTGGAACAGGAAGTCTATCAATCGAGTTAGCAAAAATCGGTTATGAAGTATTAGCAACCGATCTATCAGAAGAGATGCTTCATATTGTAAATTATCGAGCAAAGCAAGATGAAGTCGCTTTAGAGATAGCTTTATATGATATGCTCGATCCGATTGATCATGAGTTTGATGTCGTTATAGCTGCTATGGATGTTGTAAATCACCTCTCTGATTTGGAAGATGTAGAATTTGGTTTTACGAACATTTATAATAGCACTAAGATGAATGGGGTTTTCATCTTTGATGTTTTATCCGTTGAGTTTATCGATGCTTTTGATGGATATGTTGAAGATGATGAGGATTATCATTTTCATTGGGAAAGCCATAAAGGGGATAAAATTCATAGTATAGTCCATACAATAACCCTAAATATTGATGACAAAACCGAAGAAGTCAAAATATATGAACAAACACATGAATCTGGAGAATATGAGAAAATAATCAAGAAGATAGGTTTTTCTATTCTTGAAAAAAGAGTTTTACCAGAAAGAACCATTTATGTTGTTCAAAAACTTGAAAACCCTGAATGATTAATCAGGGTTTTTTTGAAACCGTTTTTTAGAGTACATCGCTATAATGATTATTATAATAGTAGTATAATTTTAATGAGGTGATAGATATGGAATCAAGTAAAGTAGTAATTATAGGAACTGGACTTGTTGGTATGAGTTATGCATATTCTTTGGTCAATCAAGGTGTAGTTGAAGAACTAGTTTTGATTGATATCAATAAAGAAAAGGCTTTGGGAGAAGCAATGGATTTGAATCACGGATTAAGTTTTTCACCAAGAAAAATGAAGATAACTGCAGGTGATTACTTAGATTGTCAAGATGCTAATTTGGTTGTGATTACTGCAGGTGTTAATCAAAAGGACAAAGAATCAAGACTTGATTTGTTAAGGAGAAACGCACTGATAATGAAACAAGTTGTCAATCAAGTTGTTAGCAGTGGTTTTGATGGAATTTTATTGGTGGCGTCTAATCCAGTTGATATCTTATCATATGTAGCTTGGAAAGAATCAGGATTGCCTTCAAGTAGAGTTATTGGAAGTGGTACTTCATTGGATACTTCAAGACTAAGATATGAGATTTCTGCAAAGATAAATGTATCAGTGGATAACGTTCATGCATACATTTTTGGTGAACATGGTGATAGTGAGTTTGTAGTTTGGTCAAAAGCTTTTATAGGTGCTAAACCGATGTTAGACGTTATTGAAGATATGAATCAAATCGAGTTTGATGATTTGGAAAAGATTTATCAAAGAGTAAAGAATGCAGCATATGAGATTATTAAGAGAAAGGGAGCCACTTATTATGGTATTGGTATGGCTTTGGTAAAGATTACTAAAGCGATATTAAACAACGAAAACCGAATTATGCCAATTTCAGTTTTAAATGAAGGGGCTTATGATATTGAGAATGTATATATTGGTTTGACTGCGATGTTAAATCGTGAGGGAGTAGACCATATAGTAAAACTTAAGTTGAATGAAGAAGAGACTAAAAAACTACAGAGTTCAGCAAGTATCTTAAATAATCATCTACAACAACTTTATAAATGATATTTAGACAGCTTAGTAATTAAGCTGTCTATTTAATAAAGAAAAACCTCTAAAAAGCAGTAATATTTTTGTAGGAGGTTTAAAATGAGAAAAGAGATAGGATATGCGTTGATTATTTTAGGTTTTTTTGGTTTTATCTATTTCAACAATACAAATCCGAAAGAAGATACGGTTGAGTATCAACCTTATAATTTTCAAACTCAAGATACGAAGAGTTATGATTTGCAATATGTTGAGATCAGAGGAGAAGTTAGATTTCCTGGAGTTTATGAATTGAATGGTCAAGAGATTATTAAGAATATCATTGATAAAGCTGGAGGTCTAACAGAAAAGGCAGATATTTCATCGATTAATCAAGCGGACTTAGTTGAATCAAATATGTTGATAATAATACCTAGATTAGAAGAGACTGAGTTTTATGAAGAAGAGAATAATAAATCAGTTTATGTTGATATCAAGGGAGAGGTAAAGAAACCAGGAGTTTATCAAGTAACAAGAAATACCCGTATCTTTGATTTGATTGCGATTGCTGGAGGCCTAACCGATAAAGCAGATATCAGTAGAATTAATCTTTCTGAGCTGATTGATGACGGGTATTTGCTGATAATACCTGCTAAAATACAAGAGGAGTCTTTCTTGGTTTACATTGAAGGAGCGATAAAAAAATCTGGATATTATGAGGTGAAAAACGGTACTACAGTTTTAGATCTTGTTAAAACAGCTGGTGGTCTTTTAGAAAGTGCAGATAAAAGTAAAATAGATTTTACTGAAACTTTAAAACCAGGACAGTTGGTTAATGTTCCATACATTACCGAGAAAGAGAAGATTTATGTTGCAATCAGAGGTGAAGTTGTCAAACCAGATATCTATTATGTTTATGAGGATATTACGGTTGTAGAACTTATAAATCTTGCTGGTGGACTTACTGTAAATGCGAACTTCTATCTAATCGATTATGAACAGAAACTCTTATCTGGAAGTGTTGTCTTGATTCCTAGTTTAAACAAGGAAGAAGAAGCTAAGAGCGATCTAATTAATATTAATACGGCAGATATTGAAACTTTGATTACCTTGACAGGAATTGGAAATATATTAGCTGAGAGAATTATTGAGTACCGTAATGAACATGGAGGATTTGATTCGATCGAAGAGATTCAATTGGTTTCGGGAATTAAATCTAGTGTTTATGAAAAGATTAAAGATAAGATTACAGTATGACAGTTCTAGATATATACATTTAGCTATTTCATCGGTTTTATTTGTCTTAACAATTAAATCTTACTATGCATTGATATTGCTTTTGATACATCTAATCTTTTTAATTCATTCAAGTAAAAATCTTTTGATATATTCACTTGTTGTAATATTAGTATTAACGTTAAGAGTTGACAGTTTCAATAGAATAGAAGAAGTAAATTCAGGGACTATCATCTCGATAGAGGATAATAAATTAATAGTAAAAAATGGATATAAATATATCCTATATGTCAATAACAGTTCTAGTTATGAAATTGGAATGAAAATCAGATTTGACTATGAATCTTATGAACGTGACCCGATGAATTTATTAGGAGGTTTTGATTATATAAGTTTTCTTAAAAGTAAAAACATTAGAAATGAGATAATAGCTAAAGATATAGAAGTTATCGATAAAGATTTTTCAATATATCGGATAAGAGAAGCCTTTGATGCTTACTTGGATTCGAACTACAGTAAATCAGTTTCATCTTATCTCAAATTATTTTTGCTTGGTGAAAAAGATGAAGTCGATGATTTTGTTTTAGATAATGTAAATAAATTAGGGATTTCACATTTATTTGTAGTCTCAGGCATGCATCTAGGTTTGTTGGTAATGGCGGTTAAATTCTTTCTAAAAAAGCTATATTTAAGAGCTGATATCACAGATTATTTAATAATTGTTTTGTTAGTAGTATACAATGTTTTAACAGCTTTTGCTTTTTCAATTATGAGAGCTTCATTATTAGTTATTGGATTATTCATTTTCAAAAATAGATTCTTTAGCCGATTAGATATCAGTGCTTTTATTTTGGTGGGTTACTTGTTATATAACCCATATCTTGTTTTCAATCAAGGTTTTGTTTTATCTTTCCTAATTAGTATTTCCATTATTTTGGGTAGAGATTTTTTTGTTTCTGACTCAAGGGCGATTCAGATATTCAAAATCGGAGTATTAGCTAATTTTGTCAGTTTGCCTATAACTCTTGGGTTTAGTGCTCAGTTTGGTATGTTAAATCTAATTTATAATCTAATCTATGTTCTTTTCGTCAGTACAATTGTTTTGCCAATGACATTCTTAGTTTTGATATTTAGTCAATTTAGTGATATATATCATATAGTAATCAAGATGTTTGAGTCGAGTTTAGTATCAGCTAACAACTTTAATTATTTCATAGATTTCACCTTCCCTAATCAGTTTACAAGAACGCTATACTGGCTATCTTTATTGTTTTTCTTCGTTTTCTTCCACGATAAAAGAAGAAGGTATGGATTAATGGGTTTGGGTTTAGCGATATTACTAGCTATGTTTGCAAAAGATAACCCTTTTATTAGTTACATTAGAGTTCTAGATGTTAATCAAGGTGATGCGATTCATCTTCATGATGAGCATTGTGATATCTTAATCGATACAGGAAGCAAAGATGAAATGCATAGATTAAATCAATATTTCATCAGTCAAGGAATTGATAAACTTGATATGTTGATAGTTTCACACCTTCATCAAGATCATTATGGTGAATTGAATCACCTCTATAATAGTTTGTTGATTGATGAAGTATTTCTGAATCAAGAAACAGATTTGATAGGGAGTATTGATTATCAGGTTTTAAGGGAAGGGGATGAAATAAGATGTAGCAAGTTTAATCTCGAGGTTATTAGCGCCTATAATGGATCAAATGAGAATAATAACTCAATTGTCATGATACTCAATATTCTTAATGATGTATGGTTGCTTACAGGTGATATTGAATATGAGATCGAAATGAAACTAATCGAATCTCATGATTTAAAAGTTGATGTTTTAAAAGTTGCACATCACGGTTCACATACTTCTAGTCATGAGGATTTTCTCAAAATTATCAATCCAGATTATGCATTGATATCTGTTGGGAAAAACAAGTATGGGCATCCTTCAAGCAAAACAATAACTAACTTCAATAAACTCAGTATAGATGTTTTAAGAACAGATGAATCGGGTTCGATTACCTTTTATTATCTAAATCACATTGATATTGTGGTCATTGAAGAGTTTTGGTTAGATAAAAAAAATAGAATGAGATTTAATTAAAACAAGCTATATAATTTGAATAGTATTTTTGATATAATGAAGTAAAGAATAATCGAAGGGAATTACTATGAATAAGAATTGTTTTTTGTTTTATGGCGATGATCATTTCTCGATTAAAAAAGAAACAGAGAAAGTTTTTAGAGAAAATGAAATTGATTTATCTGATGTTGAAACATATGATGCAGAAGAAGAGGGTATTGATAATGCTTTGACAGGAGCAATGACTTTACCTTTTTTGTCAGAGAGAAAAGGTGTAGTTATTAAAAACTCTTTGTTTTTAACGGAAAAAATCTCTCTTTCAGAGTCGGATACAAAAAAACTAATCGATTTCTGTGAAATGAAATTGGACCAAACAGTTTTGGTTATTCAGATTACTACCTCAGATATTGACAAAAAAAGTAAAATATTCAAATATTTAAATCAAAATATTGAAACCAAAGCTTTTGTAAAGGATGATAAGAGTTTTGATATTTATCAATACATCAAGAACGAACTTAAAAAACATAAAATGACAATTCAAGCTTATGCACTCTCACAGTTCATCAATAGAGCTTATACAAATTTTGATAATCTAAATAACGAGTTACAGAAATTGATCTATTATTCATATGGAAATAACGAAATTAATTCAGATATGGTAATGGCTGTAATATCTAGAGAAGTCGAAGATAATGTTTATGATTTAGTGAATGCTTTACTTGAAAAAGATAAAGATAAAGTCTTTAAAGTCTATAATGACTTAATATTGCATAATGTTAAGACAACGCAGATAATTGCTGTTTTGGCCAATAAATTTTTGGAAATACTATATACAAAATCACTGATAGGAATTAAGTATTCTAAACTTGATATAGAGAAATTCTTTGGATATAGTAGCGGAAGGGTTTATTATATGATGAAAAACGCCAAAGAAACAGATTATGATTTATTGTATGATAATATTAGAAAAATCGAAAATTTGGATTATCAGATAAAGTCTGGGAAGATTGACAAAGATTTGGGAATGGAACTGTTTTTTTTGACAACCGATGAGTGGTATGATTAAGGATTGGTTTTTTTCAAAATCTTTTATAGAATAACTCATGAGTAAAGAAGTATTTACTTTCTAACTTTTTGAGTTTTTTTTATGGCAATTTAAAACTATATCAAGCAAAAAAAAGTAGGATTTTCTCATCAAGAATAGAATTTTTAAAACAGTCAATAATAAAGGATTAAAAATTTTTTTGTATTGGTGAAGGATGATTTATTTGTAAAATAAAAAAAAGCCGATTGGCTTTTTCTTATAAACTATTTACTTTATGTGATAAACGAGCTTTTTGTCTGTTGGCATAGTTCTTATGATGAATGCCTTTAGCAACGCTTTTATCGATTTTCTTATAAGCAAAGTTTAGTGCTTCAACTGCTTTTTCTTTTTCGCCGTTTGTTACTGCTAATTCAACGTTCTTGATAGCTGTTTTCAAAGAAGACTTGTATGATGCATTAGCTTGACGTCTTTTTTCGTTTTGAGTATTACGTTTCATCTGTTGTTTGTTATTAGCCATTATCTCACCTCCATTAGTAATCGCGTTAATATTTTAACAAATAAGTCATAAAAAAGCAACAAATAAATTTCTTTATTTCTTTGTTTTGGGTATTTTAATCAGTATCGGTTTTTATTAGTTGCTTTTTAACAAGATATTAAATGTTTATGTTTTAATTTTGGCTTGGTGAATTCTTTGATTTAAGTTATAATATAATAGAAAGATTTGTTGGGAGGCTCAAATGGCTCTGATAAAACATCGAGGTTTTAATCTAGAACAATTAAAAGAGTATAACGGAAAATTCGTGTTGTCAAACGGGTTTATTGGTGTTGGTCAAATCATGGAAGAACTTACTTTAGATGATGATGCTCATATTAAGATTAATGGACTTGTCGACCAATGCAAAGGAACGAACAGACTAGTAAGTGTTTTTAATCCGATGCACTTGGAAATCTTTGCAAACAACCAGTTGCTTCATCCCAAGAAGAGCATATTGAAAGATCATAAAATGAGTCTAGATTTAGAGTCTGGGTTATTTTTCAGAGAAACAATTTATACAATTGATAATATTGATATTACGGTTTCAAGTGAGAAGTTTGTAGATCAAAAGACACTTAGTTTAGTTGCATCAAGATATACATTCTCTGCCAAGCATAATATTGCGATTGAGCTATATCATGGTTTTGAAAACAATGAGATTTATTTTGATTGTTTTTCAGATATCGATTTTCCAGAGTTTGAAAGCGGATTTGCTTTATCTTCAAAGCAGAATAAAAGTTTGAAGCCATTGTATATATATAGTGATTTTAATAAGAGTTTTCGAAGACAAAACCTTTCAAAAAAAAGAAGCCATCATGAACACTATTCGCTATATTTAATTGCAGATGAGCAATATACTTTAACTAAATTTTCAGCGTTTTCTGTAACAAAAAGTCAGAATTTGGACAAGTTGATAAAAGTTGTTGATAAGGCTAAAAATATTGGTTTTGATCAATTGTTGGAAGACAATAAAGTCACATGGAAAAAACTTTGGAAAGATTCAAGTGTTGATGTAGTAAATAATGATATAGTCAATAATCAGACAAAACTAAATATTTTTCATTTATTGAGTCATCGTCCGTTCAATTCTCAAGTATGTTTACCTAGATTTGGGTTGACAAACGAAGAATATGTCAATGATCGCTTCAATGAAGCTTTTTCTTTCAGATTCTTTTTAAATACTGACCATAAGATAGCTAAAAGGATGATCATGAATAGAGTTCATAGATTAGATGATGCAATTCGTTTTGCTAAAAAGCAAGGGTATAAAGGCGCGCTTTATGCGGGAGATATTTATCTAAATGCTTTGATTGTTTATAGTTTAGAACGTTATATTGAACAGACTGATGATTTTAGTGTTCTTCCTTCAGGGGGAGTTGAGATGGTTTTGGAAATATCTAGATATTTTCTAGGTATTCTTAATCCAGATGAGAAGAATAAGGTTTTTGAGACATTTCAAGTAAAAGATTTTATCAATGATAGAATTATTGATAATAGTCTCTTGCTTAATTATCTCATTAAGGATTGCTTTATAAAAACCCTTAGTTTGATATCTTTAGCTAAACAAAAATTTCATAGTGAAATGCAAGTCTTCTTAGATTCAAAAGATTATAACTTCTTAATCTTAGATATCAAAGAAGCAAGAAAAAAAATTATTGTTGCAAGACCCAATGAAGATAATTTACTAGAGAATCATAAAGGATTTTTCTCTGAGGATAAAACCTCTGGTTTTGTTGATGTTTTCATGTTATTTTTCTTGTATCCGGATGAGTTTAAGCTGATTGTTAAGAAAGCAAACTATAATTATTACAAAGATATAGCAAACAATGATGTATTTACAATGATAATAAACAGTATTGCAAAAGCAAATTTGGAACATGATAAAGATAGTTTCAAAGTTTTCAGGCAGTATTTTGATTTAAACTCAATCGGAGATAAATTTTCTAAAACAGAAATACTAGATTTAGGTTTATCAGGGGGATTGTATTGTTATTTAGTTTATGGTTTATCATTTTTAAAGCATAAAAAGTATTTATTGTTAGCAGATAGCTTGATTCCAACAGATATTAGGAGACTTGAGTATACAGTGAAAGTTGGAAATAATAAGGCAGATATAAAGTTAAAGCGTAATAGTGCTGAAGTTAGGTGGGTTAGAAAATGATTGAAGCTGTGATTTTTGATTTAGATGGAGTTATTGTCTCTACTGATGAATTGCATTATCAAGCTTGGAGGGCACTAGCTGATAAAGAAGGCATTTATTTTGATAAGATAATAAACAACCGTTTACGGGGAGTATCTAGAGTAGAATCATTAGAAATAATTCTTGAGAATTCACAAAAATTGTATTCTAATGAAGAGAAGATTGAACTTGCTAATTTCAAGAATAATATATATCGAGACCTGCTTGAAGAATTAACTCCAGATGATATTTTGCCAGATGTAAATCTTGTTATAAGAAGTCTAAGAAAAATGGAGTTAAAACTAGCTATTGGGTCTAGCAGTAAAAACTGTAAAAAGATTCTAACTCAGATTGGATTGCAAGAGGTTTTTGATGTGATTGTCGATGGAAATGATATCACTTATTCTAAACCAAATCCAGAAGTCTTTCAATTAGCTGCAAAAAAGCTAAATGTAAAACCGGAAAAAGCAATTGTTGTAGAAGATGCAATTGCTGGAATTGAAGCGGCTTATTCAGGTGGTTTCAAGTCTGTGGCAATCAATGATGCAACAAATTGTGAGTTAGCAGATTATAAACTCAAAAATTTACATCAATTACTTGATGTAATTGAAACCATAAAATTAAAGGGGGAATATTAGATGGGTAACAGAAAAGTATTGGGATTATTACTGATTTTGATTGGAGCATTATTCTTGTTGAATCAACTTGGAATTTTCAATGCAAATATCTTTTTTGATGGATGGTGGACTTTGTTTTTAATTGTTCCGGCAATCATGTCAATGAACAAACAAGGTTTGACGACTGGAAACACAGTATTGTTAATAATCGGAGTGGTTTTGTTATTGAGTGAACAGGGTCTAGATTTTAAAGGATATTTGGTTCCAGCAGTATTGATTGCAATTGGAGTTAGTATTTTTATCAGAAAATGAGTTGTTTATTTTGTGATTTAATAAATAGTACAAAGAAAGAAATATTTGAAGATGAATTTGTATATGTTATTAAGGATTCTTTTCCTGTTAGTAAAGGACATCTTTTAGTGATTACAAAACGCCATATTGAAAGTTTTTTTGATATTTCATCAGATGAATGGACTTCAATAAAGAATGGTTTGGATTTCGGTAAAAAGTATCTTGAGAAATTATATAAACCTCAAGGGTACAATATTGGTTGTAATCAGGGTAAAGTAGCGGGACAAACAATCATGCATTTGCATATTCATCTAATTCCAAGGTATGAGTTTGATGTTGAAGATCCAAGTGGTGGCATTAGGGCGGTAATACCCGGTAAACAGAAATATTAGCATTTATTAAGATTATTTTAGAGATTTGTAATAGGGGTGATGATTTTGAAAAGAAAAACTAAAATTGTATGTACTATCGGACCAGCAATTGATTCTGAAGAAATGATTAGAAAGATTATCAATGCGGGTATGAATGTCGCAAGACTTAATTTCTCTCATGGCTCATCTGAAGAGCATTTAAGACGGATTGAGATGATTAGAAAGAACTCAAAAGATTTAAATAGATTCATAGGTATCATGGCAGATACCAAAGGACCAGAAATTAGAACTGGGTTGTTTAAGGATAATTCAGCTAGTTTTAAAACTGGCGATCAGGTCAAGATAGTTAAAGATGATATTTTAGGAACTAAAACTTCTTTTCATATCTCAACTCCTGAGTTGTTTGATGATATAAGCATTGGTGACTTTCTCTTGATTGATGACGGAAAGATTAGGTTGACTGTCATTGAAAAATCAGTAGGTGAGTTCACTTGTGTAGTTAATAATTCTGGGGTAATCAAGAGTAGAAAAGGCGTTAATGTACCTAATGTGAAGTTATCGATGCCTTTTATTTCTGACAAAGATTATGAAGATATTAAGTTTGCTTGTCGATCAAAGGTAGATTTCATTGCTTTATCTTTTGTAAGAAGAAAAGAAGATGTTTTAGCAGTCAGAAAGATTTTATCTGAAGAGAATTCAGAGAACATTGAGTTGATTGCTAAAATAGAGAATCAAGAAGGTGTCGACAATTTGGATGAGATACTAGAAGTTGTTGATGGAATCATGGTTGCAAGGGGAGATTTAGGTGTTGAGGTATCAACACAATTGGTACCAATTTATCAAAAGAAGATTATCCAAAAAGCAAATGAGGTTGGAAAACCCGTTATTACTGCTACTCATATGTTAGAATCAATGATGTCATCACCAAGACCTACTAGAGCTGAAGCAAGTGATGTGGCAAATGCGATTTTAGATGGTTCTGATGCGATAATGTTATCTGGTGAAACTGCTGTTGGCGAATATCCGATTGAATCGGTACTGACAATGGACACTATCGCCAAAGCAATTGAAGATATTATTCCTTATGAAGATCGACTTGCTAAGGCAATCCGTTCTTCTCACTCAACAACAAATGATGCAATTGGTATAGCTGTAAGTCAAACAGTGATTACTTTGCCAAAAGCAGAAGTGATTATTGCATTTACAGAAACAGGGGGTACTGCGAAGAGAATGTGCAAGTTTCGTCCGGGAGTACCGATAATTGCAATCACTGATAGTGTTGAAACGTGTCAGAGATTATCTTACTATTGGGGTGTATTTGCAACAATTGGAGATAATGTAACAGACCTGAGGTATCATGATAAAGTAGCTATTCAAGTCGCTAAAGATTTTGGTTTTAAAGTAGGAGCAACTTTGGTTATTACTTCTGGTTGGGGCCAAAAACATGGTTCAACAAATACAATGCGAATAATTGATATTGAAGAATAAGTTAAAAAGGGAGCCAAACGGCTCCCTTTAGATTAGTTTAATGTATTTTTTTATTTCCCATTCAGTCACAGTTTTTCTGAATTCATCCCATTCTCTTGTTTTATACTCAATGAATTTATCAAATATATGACTTCCTAAGGTTTCTTTCATGAGGCTGCTTTCTTTGAGTAGATCAATAGCCTCTTTGAGGTTGTCAGGGAGGTTTTTAACTCCTAAAGCTTCTCTTTCTTGTTGAGTCAAAGCAAATAAGTTTTCGTTAATAGGCCCCACTAAAGGAAGGTTCATTTCTATGCCATCTAGCCCCGAAGCTAAGATAACTGCCATTGCAAGATATGGATTAGCAGAGGTATCAACAGATCTAATCTCTGTTCTGGTGGTTTTTCCTCTTGTTGCTGGAATTCTTACCATAACAGAACGATTGTGTTCGGACCATGAAACATAACATGGAGCTTCATATCCCGGAACAAGACGCTTATATGAGTTAACAGTTGGATTTGTTATAGCACAAAACGCTCTTGAATGCTTTAGTATTCCAGTTAACCATTGTCTTGCTACTAGACTCAAACCAATCTCATCATTTGGATCGTAAAAAGCGTTGTTTCCAGATTCATCAGCTAAAGAACAATTGGTGTGCATACCTGAACCATTAATATTAGCTATTGGTTTTGGCATAAATGTTGCATGAAGATTGTGTCTTCTAGCAATGTTCTTAACTACTAACTTAAATGTTTGAACTTTATCACAAGCTTCTACAATATTTGAAAATTCAAAATTAATCTCATTTTGACCCGGAGCTACTTCATGGTGAGAAGCCTCCATTGTAAAACCAATTCTTTCCAACTCAAGAACGATATCTCTGCGGCAGTCTCCAGCACCATCTATTGGAGATAAATCAAAATACCCACCTTGGTCAGTAACATCCATAGTGATGTTTCCTTTTTCATCGAGTTTGAACAAGAAGAACTCTGGTTCAAAACCAATGTTAAGCGTTGAAAAGCCTAAATCCTTCATCTTCTTTACTACTCTTTTCAGGTTTGATCTTGGATCAGCAGTAGATGGGTTTCCTTCAGGAGTATAGACATCGCAGATTAGTCTTGCTACTTTACCATAGGGAGTTTCTTCCCAACTAAGAATTAACCAAGTATCAAAATCTGGTCTTAAATACATGTCAGCTTCCATAATGCGGACGAAACCTTCGATTGAAGAACCGTCGAACATAACTCTCCCATCAAGAGCTTTCTCTAATTGGCCTACAGGGACTTCAACACTCTTGATTGTACCGATGATATCAGTGAACATAAGTCTGATATAGCGGACATTTTCTTCTTTGGCGTTTTTTAATATCGCCTCTTTTGAATATTTACTCATTTTTCCTTTTCTTATAAGCAATTAGAACAATGTTATACATTTCTAATTGATTATAACCTTTCAGATTTTTAGCGCCTTTGCTATTTTTTTGATTATACATTTAAAAAGCAAATAAATCAATAAACTATGATTTATTTGCTTCAATTAAACGCTTACATGCTTCATATTTTGAGATTTGACTATCCATTGCATATTTGATTATCTTTTTATGTGCTTCGTTTTCGCTTAACCCTTTTTTCATAAGTGAAAGTTTACATTCATAGTATATCTTAGTTTCAACTAGGGAATTTTCCATTTTTGATATCTTATTTTTCAAATCATTCATCAGTTGACTGAACTTTTCAATTATCCTAAGACTTAAAACCAGTTCGTTATCAAGCTTATACTCATCTAGCAACAACAGATTCTCCTGGTTTTTTAAATGATTAAAACTACTTGAATGAGGGTTTGTTGAGACAAAGATGATGTGAATAGTTTTTGAGACTATTGCATTTTCAATGAAACTTTGAAGTTGGTATAAACGATAAGAAGAATGAATAATTATTGTTTTATAAAGATACAAATCCTCTTTTCTTATCGGTTGATTTGTCAAGGCATAAGAATAATGATTCTCACCCATAATCCTTGAGAAACGGTTAGCCATTATCAAGTCTTCGCAACAAAACAAGATTTTTTTCATTTCTTCACCTAGACATTAAGTTTTAATTTCTTTCCAAGTCTCTCCATAAGATTTTTAAATACAGTTATAAGTTTTGAGTTTTTCAAAAGCCAATAAGCAGCTTCTGCTAAGGCTACTCCAGCGATTAAATCAATGATATAATGCTGCTTTAGTGTTTGCGTCGATATGATAATTGAAAGTGACAATACCCAAATTACTACCTTTATGATAATAGGAACTGATTTATCAATTCTAAGCCCGATAATACACCACCAACTCATCAATGTATGCATTGATGGCAAAGCGTTTCTAGGCCCGGCTGCTTGATAAATATTCATTACCAAGTTCTCTGTAAAATTAAGGTCAGTCCTTGGTAAATTGTAGTCATTATTTTGGAATAAACCTGACATTAGACGCCAGTTTTCGACATCAGATTGCCAAAAGAAGTACCATACTCCACAGATGATAAAGGTAACAAGAATCATAACAGTCACTTTATACATATTCTCTTTTGAACGAGAGGCAATATATATGTATGTCAGCGCCCAAAACGGATAGGCCACAACATAAGGGTATATGGTCCAAGGCAGAAAAGGTACAAGGTTATTGAAGCTTATAAAGATATAAGAGTAATCAATTCCGGGATTACCAAATTTTGTTGCATACCATTGATTTCCAAAATAAGAAATGAATAAGAATAGGACAACGAGAAAAAACGGTATTATTATATAGTGATATTCTTTGATTTTCATGTATAATACTCTCCTTATATTCTGATTATATAGAATTATAACATAGTTTAAATGTTTTTTGAGACAAAATTTATTGTGCAGCAAAACTTTATTGTAAACTTATCGCAATTATGATAAAATCATAGATAAATTGGGAGGGGTTTTTATGTTTGGATTACGGAGTGACGGAAAGAAAGTAAAGAATATTGATCCTTTTATGAGGATTGTCCCTCACATCATGTTTCATCGCAATGATGCTATGGTTATGCAACTTCAAGAGATTGATTGTTCTGCAATGGATAAATACATCCTTGATAAAAGAAAGACAGAGAATCTGCGACTTACATACATGGACATCGTCATGGCGTCTTTCGTTAGGGTGGTTTCTTTAAGACCTAAGCTAAATCGGTTTATAATGAATGGGAAGATTTATAAAAGAAATAAGATTCAGATTTCTTTAGCAGTAAAAAAAAGACTGACTGACCAAGCAGAAGAAACTACTATAAAAGTAACTTTTGATGGTAGCGAATCAATTAGAGAAGTGACAGAAAGAGTTAATGAGATAATCAAAGAAAATAAAGGAAATGATGCTTTTAACAATACCGACAGAATTGCAAAGATTTTGACAAGAGTTCCTAATTTCTTTATTAAAGTAATGGTGAGATTTTTAATGTGGTTAGATAAACATGGAATGTTATCTAAAAGCATTTTAGAAGCTAGTCCCTTTCATACATCAATCTTTTTAGTTAATCTTAAATCAATAAAAATGGAAACAGTATACCATCATATCTATAATTTTGGAACTACTGGTCTGTTTGTTTCGATGGGAAAAGAAAAGTTTGAACCAGTAGTTGATCAATTAACTAAGGAAATTACAGTTAAGAAGATAATGAAAATGGGTGTTGTTGTTGATGAAAGAATAACAGATGGTTTGTATAATAGTCTATCTCTAAGAGAGTTCAAGAAAATCATGGAAAACCCATATATTCTTGATGAAAGAAATGAAAACGTCTTAAAAGATGAATAGAAGGAGAAAAGAATGTTTCTTAAAATTCTAGGGATTTTGATTGGTCTTGTTTTTGTGTATATAGGACTTAGACTGGTATTAAATCCAAGAAAGATAATTAAGAATATGCAAATGGTCAAGTATAAGTCTTATTCAGAGCCACAGAAGAATGCAGTTGTAATGACGGTTATCATTGGAGTTCTTTTGACTTTGATTGGACTTTATTATACAATTTTTGCAATTTTATCAATAATATACCCAGCTTGAGATTAAAAAAATAGGATAATTAATTTTTTTCTTGTATATTTATTTTCAGTTTGGTAGAATATTAATGGCGGTTAAAAAGAAATCCGCAAATATTTGATGTTTAGGTGGTGACACAATGAACTTAGTACGTATAAATAACCTAAATAAAACATTTGGTGGTAATGTTCTTTTTAACAATTTATCTATGGAGATTAATAGTGATGAAAAAATAGCTCTTATCGGCAGGAATGGTGTCGGTAAGTCAACTTTAGTCAGGATAATATTGAATGAAATTACCCCAGATTCTGGGGAAATTTTTATTTTTAGGCAGGCAAAAATCGGATACTTATCTCAAAAAATAATCGAATCTGAAGAGAGTACTTTGATTGAAGAGTGTTTAAAAGTTTTTGAAGATATTATCAAAATTGAAAAACAGTTGAAAAATCTTGCGGAAAATCTTAAGTCAGACCATTCAGAGCAAGCGTTGAATAGATACAGTGATAAAGAGCACGAGTATATGATTAAGGGTGGCTATGAATATCAAACCAAGATTAATATGTTACTGTCGAGATTTGGTTTTGATAGAACGGAATATGATAGACAGATTAATACATTTTCCGGGGGGGAAAAGACAAGAATAGCGTTCGCTAAACTTCTGATGATTGAACCGGATTTATTATTGCTTGATGAGCCTACAAATCATATGGATATCGAAATTATAGAATGGCTTGAAGAATATCTTAAGCGGTATAAAGGCGCTGTTTTGGTAATAACTCATGATAAATATTTTATCAATAAAGTTGTCAATAAGATTTATGATATGGATAATCAATCAGTTGAATTGTATCACGGTAACTATGATTTTTATGAAGAGGAAAAAGTGAGAAGATATGAACTTATCCTTAAAAAATCAGATAGGCAGAAAAAAGAGATAGCTCATCTTCAAAGTTTTGTTGATAGGTTTCGCTATAAAGCTAAGAAAGCAAAAAGTGCTCAGGATCGAATAAAAAAGATTGATAGGATTAAAAGAATTGAAGTTCCAAAGCAAAGCAAGTCACATCTAAACTTAAATTTCTCAACCAAGAGACCGACAAATGTTCATGTTTTAGAGGTTGAAAATCTTTCAATTGGCTATGATTTACCTTTGATTGAAGACATTAACTTCAAAATCAGAGGTTTTGAAAAGGTTGGAATCATTGGAAATAACGGAACCGGAAAAACGACTTTAATCAAAACAATCTTAGGAGATATTGCACCTCTTAATGGAACATATCGTTTTTATAAACAAATGAAAATTGGTTATTTTGAACAAAACTTACAAGGACTCAATAAAGAGTTGAATTTGATTGAGACCATCCATAATGTATATCCACAAAAAACTTTACATGAAGTTAGAACTTTGCTGGCTAAAGTAGAGTTTACAGGAGATGAAGTATTCAAAAAAGTTAAGGTTTTAAGCGGCGGTGAATTAGTAAAGTTAAACATTTTGATGTTGATGCTAGAAAAACCAGAAATTTTAATTTTAGATGAACCAACTAATCATCTCGATATCGATTCTAAAAATGTTGTTGAAGATATTTTTGAGGAGTATGATGGACCGATAATCTTTATTTCTCATGATCGTTATTTTATCAATAAGGTTGCTACAAAAATCATTAAACTCGATACTGAAGCCTTAGTTTATAACGGGAATTATGAGGAATATCTATTAAATATTAGAAGCAACAAGGTTAATGATATCAACAAAGAAAACAAAAAAATAAAAAGTAATGATTTAGGGAAGGACTTGCTGAAAATCGAACAGATGATTGAAGCGAAGGAAAAAGAGTTTAAAGCAATTAAATCATCATTATTTGATGAAGAAGTATACTCAAATATAGAAAAATACAATGAAGTAGCTGCGATGGCAAGAGAAATAGAAAGAGAGTTAGAAGATTTGTTAATCAAATATGAAGAAATAGAAAAAACAGTATAAATATTAACTAATCATGCTAAAATTAATGTGTAGGGGGATTAATATGATCGATAAAATTAAGGAAGAAATCAGGAAAGAGCTTGAGGAAGCATTAGAGGCTAAACATGCTCAAAAAATAAATGTTGTTGTTGAACAACCAAAAAGCATTAATTTAGGAGATATATCAATTCCGGTTTTTTCGATTGTCAAAGTTCTTAGAAAACCTATGAATGAAATAATTGATCAATTGAAGATATTTTTGGATAATTCTATATATAGTTTAATGTTCAAGGAAATCAATACTATTGGGGGTTTTATAAATATCACTCTTGATCGTATAGCCTTTTCTAAAGCAGTAATCAAAAATGCTCAAGAAACTGTTCTTGAAAAATCAAATTACGGATTATCACAGACAGTTGTTATCGATTATTCTTCACCAAATATCGCTAAACCATTTTCAGTTGGACATTTGAGATCAACTATCATCGGTCATGCGATTGGCAATATTTGCGAAAAACTAGGTTATAAGGTACACAGAATTAATCATCTAGGTGATTTTGGTACTCAATTTGGAAAAATTATCTATGCATATCTAAATTATGGAGACAAAGAAAAAGTCAAAGAAAACCCAATCGAAGAATTAGTAAAGCTATATGTTGAATTTCATGAACTAGCAAAGATAAACCCAGAGATTGAAGATAAAGCTAGAGAGATTTTTAAAGAACTTGAGTTGGGAAATCCAGAATACGTTAAATTGTGGTCTTATTTCAGAGAGGTTTCATTAAAAGAATATATGAAGGTATATGAAATGCTTGATGTTAGTTTTGACTCATATGATGGCGAGGCTTTCTATAATGATAAAATGCAAAGGATTGTTGATGAACTGAAAGAAAAAGGATTGCTAGTGAAGGATGAAGGAGCTATGATTGTCGATTTAGGCGATGCATTTCCTCCGGCACTAATACAAAAAAGCGATGGTTCTACTCTCTATATTACAAGAGATTTAGCAGCTTTATTCTATCGTTTGGAAACCTATGATTTTAATGAAGTACTCTATGTCGTTGGAAATGAACAAAAACTTCATTTTGAGCAACTTAAAGAAGTAGTTAGGTTGATGGGATATGAAATCTATCACAATATTCACCATATAAATTTTGGTTTAGTGCTTCAAGATGGCAAAAAGATGTCTACAAGAAAAGGCAAAATAGTCAAATTAGCTGATGTTTTAGATGAAGCATGTAAATTATCACTTGAATACATCAATGAAAAGAATCCGAATTTACCTAATAAAGAGTTAATTGCTAAAAAGATTGGTGTAAGTGCAGTTATTTTTAATGATCTAAAGAATTATCGAGTAAACGAGATTGAGTTCAATCTTGAAGATATGGTTAACTTTACAGGACAAACTGGTCCTTACTTACAGTATACATCTGTTAGAATCACATCAATACTGACAGATTATGTTTATGATTTGAACAATTTAGATTATCGATTGTTTATTCATGACCACAGTTTTGAATTAATCAAGAATATCGCACAATTTGAGGAAATTCTGATAAAAGCAAAGGTGGAGTACTCACCTTCAGTTTTAGCTAAATATTTACTCAATCTAGCGAGTTATTTTAATAGTTTCTATGCCAAAGAGAAAATCATTGTTGAGAATGATTTGGAGAGAAACACAAAATTATGCCTAATCTCAATCATAAGAAGTATTCTTGATGAAGGCATGAGATTGTTAGGAATGCAAGTGATCACAAAAATGTAATATTCACTTGCCAAGGAGGAAGAAATGGAGAGCATTGCAAAACAAGAAAATCCAAAGCGAAATATCTTAAAGCATCTCCATCTAATGATTAAATGGATGGGTAAGAATTCTTTATTGATGATTCCAGCTTTGGTTGCATTATATTTTGTATCATATTTAAGAACTTTAATCCCTTTGTTTGGACAGCATATAATTGATGTTACATTGGGTTTTAGTGAAAGTGGAAGTAAACTGCCTAAATTTTTTGCTGATATGTTAATCGCAGATTCTAAGACAATGGAATTGTTCTTAGCAGCCCTTATTATTGTATTATTAGCTCTTTTAAGAGCGTTGTTGATATTTATAAGACGTTCGGTTTCAGGCGTTTTTTCAGAACGAGTCGCTTATGATATGAGAAACAAACTGTATCGAAAGCTTCAGGATGCAAATTATTATTTTCAAACGCATTCTGAAACTGGTGATATTATTCAAAGATGTACTAGTGATGTGGAGATGTATAAAAGGTTTATCTCAGAACAAAGCATTGAAGTAATCCGGTTAGGACTTTTGGTTGGGTTATCAATTTATCATATGTCAAGGCTTAATGTAACAATGATGTGGATTTCTTTAGTGATTGCACCGGTATTATTAACAAGTGCAGCTTTTTACTTCAGTCGAGTAGAAAAGATGTTTAGTGAAATCGAAAAAAATGAAGCAATAATGACCACACATGTACAGGAAAATGTTTCAGGCGCTAGAGTTGTAAAGGCTTTTGCAAATGAAGCATACGAAATAAATAAGTTTAAGAATCTGAATCGAGAATTTACTGACTCAGATTTCAAATTAGTAAAAAGAATGGCTGTCTTTTGGAGTTCAACTGATTTTATTTCCTTTATTCAGTTTTTTATCATCGCATTAATAGGTATTATTTTTGCCTCAAGAGGAGAAATCAGTATTGGTGTTTATACAGCTTTTCTTGCTTATGCAGGAAACATCATTTGGCCAATGCGACAACTCGGTCGTTTAGTAGGAGACTTTTCAAAAGCAGTGGTTTCAGTATCTAGATTGGATCATATTATTTCAAATCCTGGGGAGTATGTCGACGAAGAAAACAAGCAAACCCCGGTTATTGAAGGTAATGTAGAGTTTAGAAATGTATCTTTCAAGTTTGATGATTCTAAAGAGGATCAAATAATCGATGTGTCATTTAAAGTGAATAAAGGTGAAACAATAGCAATTATTGGTAAAACCGGTTCTGGAAAGAGTACATTGATGAATTTATTGATTCGACTTTTAGACTATCAAAAGGGGCAAATACTGATTGATAACCTAGAGATTAAGGAAATCGAGAAACATCATCTAAGAAAGAATGTTGGAGTTATCCTTCAAGAACCATTCCTTTTTTCAAAGTCACTTGAAGACAATATTAAGATATCAGACCACAAGAGTGATACTGAAAGAGTTTCAAATGTTGCGAAGATAGCTCAGGTTCATAATGATATAATGAATTTTGAAAAAGGATATAAAACATTGGTAGGGGAGCGAGGAGTAACCCTTTCAGGAGGACAAAAACAACGAGTAGCAATCGCAAGAATGTTGCTAAAACCAAAACCTATTTTAGTTTTTGATGATAGTTTATCAGCGGTTGATACCGAGACAGATATCCAAATTAGAAGAGCTCTAAATAAAGAGTGGAAAGATTCAACTGTTTTCATAATCACACATCGAATAACCACCGCTTCTGAAGCAGATAAAATATTGGTTATCGAGGATGGAAAGATTATCGAGAGCGGAAGACATGAAGATTTAATTAACCGTAATGGTTTATATAAGAATATCTGGGAAATCCAATCAAGGATCAATTTCCAGATAGAAGATGAGGAGTGATTGTAATGAGTGATTATTTACACGATGAAGAGAACTTCACATCTCAAAAGTTTGATTGGTTAGTATGGAAAAAAATCTTTAAATTTATGAAACCCTTAAAGAAGTATGTCATTCTTGGTATGCTTGCGATGGTGGTTTTAGCTGCTACTGATGTCATCTATCCATACATTTCGATGTTTGCAATTGATGACATCATCAAACCGAATATTGACAGTGCAGAAGTAGATTTTTCAAAGTTGCCACTATTGATAATATTTTTTATCGTTTTCATGATTGTTCAAGCAACAATGGTTTATCTATTTATCATTTTTGCAGGTAGAATTCAAACCGAGTTAGCCTTTAATATCAGAGAAAAAGCTTTCAATCATTTACAAGAGTTACCTTTCTCATATTATGACCGTACAAGGGTTGGATGGATTATGGCGCGAATGACTTCTGATTCACGAAATCTTAGCGAGATTTTATCTTGGGGATTAATCGATTTGGCATGGGGATTGTTCGTGATGATATTATTAACGATTTTTATGTTTATAATTAATTGGAAGTTAGCTTTGGTAATTCTGATTTTAGTGCCTGTTTTAACAGCGGTTTCAATCTTTTTTAGAAAGTATATCTTGAAAGCATACCGCTCGATTAGAAAAGTAAACTCAAAGATTACTGGAGCATACAATGAAGATATAACTGGTGCGATTACCACAAAGACATTGGTTTTAGAAGAAAAAAACTTTAATGAGTTTGATAACTTAACAACTGATATGCGAAGAAAATCAATCAGAGCTCATATGCTTCAAGGAATATATTTTCCAGCAATGTTACTGATAATTACATTTGGAGTTTCTTTGGTCTATTATGTTGGAGGACAGATGGTTTTAGCTGGTTTAAGCATTGGTACGCTTTATCTGTTTACTAACTATGTCTGGCAATTTTTTGATCCAGTTAATAATATAGCTGGCTTCTATGCTAGATTCCAACAAGCTCAAGCTTCTGCTGAAAGAATAGTATCTTTGATAGAAACAGAGGCTGATATAGTTGATAGACCAGATGTAATTGAGAAGTATGGGGATATCTTTGATTATAAGTTGGAAAACTTTGAACCACTTGTAGGAGATATAGAATTTAGAGGTGTAGATTTCAAGTATCAAGTTGGAGAACAGGTTTTAACTGATTTTAACTTAAAGATTAAAGCTGGTCAATCTGTTGCTTTAGTTGGACACACCGGCGCAGGAAAAACAACAATTGTTAATTTGATATCAAGATTCTATGAGCCGACTAAAGGTCATATTTTAATTGATGGTAGCGATTATAAAGACCGTTCCCTTGGTTGGTTACACTCAAATCTAGGTTATGTCTTGCAGACACCTCATCTTTTTAGTGGAAGCGTTATGGAGAACATTCGTTATGGCAAACTTAGTGCTTCTGATGAAGAAGTTATCGCAGCTGCTAAAGCGGTAGAGGCGCATTGGTTTATTATGAAGTTTGAAAATGGTTATGACACTGAATGTGGAGAGGGAGGATCAAGACTGTCTGTGGGACAGAAACAATTAGTAAGTTTTGCTAGGGCGATTTTGGCTGATCCAAAAATCTTGATTCTTGATGAAGCAACTTCAAGTGTTGATACTGAGACAGAGCAATTGATTCAAAGAGCAATCTCAAAACTACTCCAAGGAAGAACTTCATTTATTGTAGCACATCGTTTGTCAACAATAGTTCATAGCGATATCATTTTGGTGCTTGAAGATGGAAAGATAATTGAGTCAGGCACACACAAAGAACTGATTAAGAAACAAGGAGCTTATCACAAGCTATACACAAACCAATACTCAGAAGAGATGTTAGAACTCTCATTCAGATAAACCTACTTTTTGTGGGTTTTTCTTTTTTTAAAAGCGATAAATATCCTAAAACTTCTTGAGGATGATATAATAAAAATTAAGGGGTGATTTCAAATGATTATACCAGCATTTATCGATTCTCACATGCATGTTTTAGGGCTTGGTTTTTATAATGAGATTTTGAACTTGAATCAAGCAAATTCTATCAAAGAGGTTTTGAATACCATTAAGAATAACTATGAGTATGAAATTGTAATTGGAAGAGGTTGGAATCAAGATAGGTTTATTGAACAAGCTATGATTTCAAAAGATGATTTGGATGTTTTTGACAAGCCAATTGTTTTATATCGAATCTGTGGACACGTAGCTGTTGTTAATCAAGCTATGCTAGAAGTCTTAGGAATAAATGAGTATACTGAACAAGTTTTTGGGGGTAGTTTTGATTTAAAAACAGGGATATTCAGTGAAAATGCCTTAGGCCTTATCAGTGCAAACTTACCAAAACCAACTAAAGAGGATTTAAAAAGATATTTAGTTAAAGCAAATAATCTTCTCCTTGAAAATGGAATAACTAAGGTTGCTAGTGATGACTTTTCAAGCTTCAATGTTGATTTTAAAACTGTTATCGATGCAATCAATGAGGTCGACAATGAAGGTCTTTTAGATGTAGAGATTACTGAACAAGTGAATTTACCTTATGATGTTTTAGTTGACTTTATCAATCAAGGTTATGCTAATAAACGTTTTAAAAACTTTAAATTGGGACCTTTAAAAGTTTTAGCTGATGGATCGTTAGGTGGAAGAACTGCTAGTTTAAGAAAACCTTATAGTGATGACTTGTCAAATTCAGGTATATTAACTTATAGTGATGAATCTTTACAAAGAATTGTTGATTTAGCCAATAAAAACAACATGGATTCAGTTATCCATGCAATAGGAGATAAGGCTATTGATCAAGCGATAGCAGTTATATCAAACTCAAAGGTAAAGTATCCTCGTAAAAATTCAAAACATGCAATAATTCATAATCAATTAGCAAATCTTGAGCAGATTGATTTGATGAGAAATCATGGGATTGGCGCAATAATACAACCAATTTTTATTAATACAGATATCAAAATCATCGAAAAACGCTTAGGAGATAGATTTAACGAAACTTATCTTTTTAAATCGATGTATGATCATATTTTAACTGGTTTAAGCACTGATGCACCTGTAGAAAGCGTCTCGCCATTTCATAATATCTACTGTGCTGTAACCAGGAAAAGTATCGATTATCCTGATTTGAAACCATTTATTGTTTCTGAAGCAATGAGCGTTAGAGAGGCTATTATTGCTTATACAACAACAAATCTTGATTTTGTTTATGATCAGATTCATGATGATTTTATTGAAATCGATAAAGATATCTTTTCTGCTGATCATGAAGAAATAAAAAATATCCAAGTGTTGAAAACCATTAAGAATGGTAAAGTGGTATACGATAAAAAAAATTAGGTTTTTTCCTAATTTTTTTCTTTATTTTTTAAAAAAATAGTGTATAATAAATATTGCTATGCCGGTATGGTGAAATTGGTAGACACGATGGACTCAAAATCCATTGCCCTTAAAAGCGTGTCGGTTCGAGTCCGACTACCGGTACCATTTGACTTTGAAGATGATTTGATCATCTTTTTTCTTTTATAAATTGCAATATTTCATAAGTTTTATAGATTAAATCTAAACAACCATTATCATCTTGGCGATGGTTTTTCTTGAGATACTTACAATCGATACTTCCGAGTTTTTCTTTTGCTAAGAGCTTAAATCCAATGACTTTTTCTTTTAGTTTCAAAGGGTTTTCAAAGTAAATTATCGATAAAGCAGCTATTCCTCCACTGATTGCACCACAGAGATCTTCTTCATATAATCCTCCACCAAACCCTTTCATAGTTTTTAAACTGTTTTCATCAAGCTTTAAGTTAAATTCTTTGTTTGCAACCCTAAGCATTGTTTCAGCACAGTTATAACCCTTGATTGAGTATAAGTCTTTTAATAGCTCTTTCATCTTTCCTCCTCCAATAACCACTTTACAGTATTTTCGATTGTTAAGGACATCGGCTTTGGTATAATTTTTAACTCTTCAATCATTTTTTGATTGTTGTAGTTATGCTTTTCTAATAATGGACTAATCATCGTTCTTAACTTGCGATTGATTAAAGAAACAAACTTAACAACATACCTAGGTATCTTTATCATCAATACTTTTTTGTTAAAATGATAAAAGATTAATTGATACATTTGATATAGACTCAAGTAATGACCACTTAGAATAAACTGTCCTGTAAGTTTTTTGTTCATTGCAGAGATTATCGATTTTACACAATCTTCAACATCGATGAAGTTATATCCACCTTGAAAATAAAAGCATACTCTTCTCTTTTTACAGCGCATTATCTCTTTAGCGATAGCTGAAGGTTTATAATCATGTATTCCAATGATTGCTGATGGATAGAGAATTAGAGATTTCATACCTTGTTCTTTTTGTAGATTTAAAAGGTATTGTGTAGCTTTTGCTTTAGAAATTTGATAGTGGTTCTTAAGCTTTTCAGGGTAGATTTGATTTGGTTCGGTGATAAGATAATTTTCGTTTTTGATTGTATCTGTTGAACTTGTATAGATGAAATAGATATCAAATTGATGACAAAAATTTGCAATAGTCTTGACGCCTTTATAGTTTACATGATATGTGTAATCTATTCGATCATTCTTTAGATTGATATATGCTGCTAGATGAATAAGAATGTCCTTTGGTTTTAGATATTTGACAAGAGTGTCAAGTTCAAAGATATCAGCAATGATTGTTTTATCCTTGAATTCTTCGATTACTACATTATGCTTTCTTGATATTATAGTGAAATCTTGATTTAACTCAGATAGTTTTTTAGCGAGATTATTTCCAATATGACCAGTTGCTCCTGTTATAAATATCATTAGTTTCCTCCGTTATAAAGTATTATACCTCAGGAATTGTCGTTTATCAGAATTTTTTTAAAAACTATTCTTTTTTTGTTTCAATATTGCTCTTTTAAGGTATAATATTATTGATAAATGGAGGGTGTTATGGAGTTCAAAAAACTTGAGTTAATAGAAAAATTAAATAATAAAAATCCAGAAAAACTTAAATTACTTATTGGTTTTGATGGTTTCGTTGACGAGATAATCCATGTTGTTGACAAGAGATTTGACCACGAGAGTTTTAGAAGGATTGATACAATTGATCAATTTTCACAACGAATTGCAAAAGCAGCAGGATTATCAACAAATATTGAGTTGGTTCCAGTTCATAAAAAAATAGGTGGAAATGGTCCGATAATGTGCAATGCTTTAGCTAAACATCAGGCTTCGATAACCTATATTGGAACTCTTGGATATCCAACTATCAATGATGTTTTTAAACCCCTAGAGGAGTCAGTTAAACTGTATTCAATTGAAAATCCTGGAAACTCAGATGCTTTGGAGTTTGATGATGGCAAAATTATTTTTGGTAAAATGAGTTCTTTAGCGAATGTAACATATGAACAACTTGTTTCTAGCATCGATGAACCAACTTTAAGAAAAATGATAAGTGAAAGCGATATGTTCGCAACAGTAAACTGGTCAATGTTGCCAAACATGACAGATTTATGGAGAAAGCTTCTTAAAAACATTGTTTTGGATTTACCCACCAAAAAGGTTAAACCATTTATGTTTATCGATTTAGCAGACCCTGAAAAACGTGAAAGTGAAGAGATTTTAGAAGCATTGAATCTCCTTAAAGAATTTAACTCATATTTTAATGTAATCTTGGGTTTAAATAAAAAAGAAGCTTATGATATAGCTGCTGTCTTGAGATTGTTTGATGTCTTTGCTCTTAAGCAAATGCAGATATCTTTGGCGGATTTAAGTGCTTCAATGTATGACTTCTTAGGAATACATGGTATCGTAATTCATCCAGTTGACAGGTCTTGTTGCATGATTGAGGGTCAATATCATGAAGAATTAGGACCATATGTAGAAAAACCAAAACTAACAACAGGAGCTGGAGATAATTTCAATTCAGGGTTCATGTTGGGGATTTTACTGGGATTAAATCCTGATGAAGCACTTTTAACAGGGATGGCAACTAGTGGGTATTACGTTAGAAATGCTATGAGTCCAAACTATAGTAGTTTGCTTGGATTTATCCGTGATTGGCATAATAATGCTATTTGATTTTTTGATAGTTTAGAGAAAGACTAAACTATCTTTTGTTTAGTTAGGGGGCAATAATGAAATGCTGATAAGAAAAGGTGACTTTGCAATTAGAGAAGCAACTATTGAAGATGCAAAACAATTAAATATTTGGTGGAATGATGGTAGGGTAATGGCTCATGCAGGATTTCCCAATGGACTCAAACAAGAGATATCAAAAACTATAGATTTGATAGATTATTACAATAAATCAACATCATATCTCTTTGTTTTAGTAAAAGATGAGATATCGATAGGAGAGATGTCTGCTAGAGTTAATAAGGAAGATGGGTTTGTTGAAGTTGGTATCAAAATCTGTGATTTTGCTTATCAAGATAAAGGTTATGGGAAAAACTATATGTCGATGTTGTTAGATTTTATCTTTACAAACAAAGATTTAGAAGCGATCGATATGATTAAATTAGATACCTCAGTCTCTAATTTAAGAGCAAGACATTTCTATGAAAAGATGGGATTTACTTGCTTAGGAGTAAACTCCAAACCATGGTTTAATCAGTTGGGAGAAGAACAGTTTAGCGTTGATTTTGTTATGACTAGAGAAAATTTTTTAAAAAGAGAGAAATGATGAAGTGAAAATTAATGATAATGTAATCAAAAGTTATTTAAAAAATGTTTTCTTTATCA
>CAZSVO010000010.1:0-79840 GCA_964610325.1 uncultured Candidatus Izemoplasmatales bacterium | reverse complement strand
TCAGCGCCGAATGTAGTACTTGCGTGCGAGACTAGGTCGTTGCCAGGCTGTCTTTCAATTTTGCCTCAATAGCTCAGTTGGTCAGAGCACATGACTGTTAATCATGGGGTCCTAGGTTCAAGTCCTAGTTGGGGCGCCATTATATTGGCCCGTTGGAGAAACGGTTAACTCACATGCCTTTCACGCATGCATTCACGGGTTCGAATCCCGTACGGGTCACCAGCTTGAACACATAAAGTTAGCTTAATCGCTAACTTTTTTTATTTCTTAATCTTGACAAACAAGTTAATATCGGCTAAAATGTAATTGTAATACAAGATAGCCGAAAAGGGGTGGAGGCATGTACATAACAAGACATATAGAAGATAAAATTATTAAGTCCTTAGAAATGTTTAAGGTTATTTTAATTACTGGTCCCAGACAAATAGGTAAAACAACTACATTAAAACAACTATTTAAAGGAAAATATGATTACGTTACTTTGGATGATATTAACGAATTAGAAGTTGCCAAAACTGATCCTAAATTGTTTTTTATGAATCATTCATTGCCTTTAATCATAGATGAAGTCCAACTAGCACCGTCATTGTTCACAGAAATTAAAAGACTTGTTGATGAAAGTGAAGAATATGGTAGGATTATTTTGACTGGATCACAAACATTTCATCTAATGGATAATGTAACTGAGACATTAGCGGGAAGAATTGGAATTTTAGAGTTTTCTGGTCTCTCATTAAGAGAAATATTAAAAGATAATTATAAGAATCCATTTATTCCTAACAACGAATATTTGCTAACAAATCGTTCCAGTGATAACCTGAATGATATATGGGAAATCATTCATCGTGGAAGTATGCCTGAATTATATAAAAAAGAAAATATTGATTGGCAACTTTACTACGCTTCTTATGTAAGAACATATATAGAAAGAGATGTCAGAAGTTTATTAGAAGTAAGAAATTTAGATTTGTTTTCAAAATTTCTAATTAGTTTAGCTGCTAGAACTGGACAACTAATGAACTATTCAAATATATCAAAAGATATAGGAGTTAACATTAAAACCATTCAAAGTTGGATTAAAGTTCTTGAGGCATCAGGTATTGTCATGCTCATAAACCCTTTTTCAAATAATGCTTTAAAACGTATAGTTGAAACGCCAATGTTATATTTCTTAGATACCGGATTAGTATCTTACTTACTCAAATGGGTAACAAAAGACACATTGAAAAATGGCGCGATTAGTGGTCAAATTCTTGAAACATTTGTTGTTTCTGAAATAATCAAATCATTTAAAAATAATGGATATCTAGATATGCCTATATACTTTTATCGAGATAAAGATATGAAGGAAATAGATTTGATAATAAAATACAATGATAACTTGTATCCAATAGAAATAAAAAAGACCGCATCACCAAATCTAAGCATGACGAAGAATTTTTATCTTCTTCATAAAGCTATTGGTTATAAGGTGGATAATGAAATCATATTATCTTTAGTAGATAAAAAAATTTACTTAAACTCAAAAGTTATGGCGTACCCTATCAAAAAGATATAGAATCAATTAAAACCATTATCAAGGGGATAACAAGGGTAAGAAAAGCTGAATATTGTATTTTATCCCTATAACTAGACATCTAAAGTTTTAGAGTCACTTTCCTTTCACGCATGCATTCACGGGTTCGAATCCCGTACAGGTCACCTGCTTAAACAAACAAGTTAGCATTTTATGCTAACTTTTTAAGATTTTATAAAAGTTTATAGTCTAAAATATCGCTATTTAGGTGATTTGGTAAACCGTCTTGACATCACAATCTAGTGAATGTATAATTAACATAACAAGATAGACATGTAAATTGCAGAAATCTAAAATTTGGAGGTCAAATATGAAAAAATATTTGATGTTTTTTGGCTTTTTATTGTTTTCTAGTTCTCTGTCTGGTTGTGATTTATTATCAAGCAACATTTTAACAGCAACAACAACAATAACAACAGAGATTACTTCAGAAGTAACTACTTCTGAAGCAACAACAATTAGCGATACAACAATCACTACCACTATTTCATCAATGCTTACAACAACAGAAGTAACTTTTGAAGGTTATAAAATTATCTTTAATTCTAATGGTGGGGATGAAATAGATGACATAACAGGCATAATGTTTGGTTCCGCTGTAGTTTTACCAATCCCAGAAAAGACAGGTTATGTTTTTAATGGATGGTATTTAGGCGAGTCTATAAACGCTGAACGTATTTATGATACAACACCTATTACCAAGGATATGACTTTATATGCTAGGTGGGAACCTGAAATATATACTGTTAAATTTTATAATGATAGTGACTTATTATACGTAGAGTACGTAACTTATGGCGCTAGTGCAAACGCTCCAACACCACCTGTAATAGAAGGTTATAGCTTTATCGGTTGGGACAAGGTTTTTGTTGAAGTTAAAGTTGATTTAAATGTTTACGCTGAATATCAGCTTAATTATTATGATATCTCATTCGATTCTAATGGAGGAAATGTAGTATTAGATCAAGAAAATATATTACACGGTAGTAAAATAAATATGGTAATACCTGAAAAAATCGGATATGATTTTTTGGGATGGTTTGATGGTGAAAAACTTTATAATGATAGAACAAAAATTACCTCAAACTTGGCTTTGAAAGCAAAATGGGCTACTTCAGCCTATCTTGATTACTCTTTTGATGAAGAAAATTACACTTATATTGTTACTGGTTATTATGGTAGTCAAAGTCACTTAATCATTCCAGAAACTTACCAAGGATATTTTGTAACAAACATCGATAAATGGGCTATTAATCGACATGATAACTTGATTAAGATTACACTTCCTAGTTCTATTACAAGTATTAATGATAGTATTCTAATGAATCAACATTTAGAAGAAATAGTTATCGATGGAGATAATAATACCTATTATACCCATGATAATGTTCTATACTCAAATGAAAATGAATTAATTCTTTATCCAGCAAATCGGCCAGGCGAAATATTTAATATGCCTAATGAAGTAGTAAGTATATCACCTAATGCATTTTCACTAATTAAAAACTTACGGGTCCTTAATTTAAGTTCCAATCTTGAAACTTTCGATATTATATTTTTTGGTGATCCATATCTTGACTATCAATTCAAAATTGAAGAAATAAATGTTGTTCCCGAAAATCAATATTTTACTTCCATAGATGGTGTTTTGTATAATAAAGATTTGACAAAACTAATCGCCTATCCAATTAATAAAGCAAACACTCATTATACTGTTTTAAATAGCGTAGTTACAATTGGGTATCATGCATTTGAGTTTAACCGAATTCTTACCAGTATCGACTTACCCGAGGGGTTAAAACATATTGAAGAAGCTGCTTTCCATATGGTTAACGGGGTGATTGATTTTAATTTACCGGAATCTTTAGAAATTATAGGGAAAAGAGCCTTTAGTCGTACTAGAGCATCAATTATAGTAATTCCTAAGAATGTTCATACAATAGGTGACCTAGCATTTCATCATTCTCATGGAACCGGTTCAATAGTTGTAGATGCAAATAATCCTTATTTCGAATCAAAAGATGGAGTTTTGTTCAATGAAGATATGACAGAATTAATCCATTATCCATGTAATAATTTGCGTACAGTATATATAGTTCCAGAGACAGTGACAACAATCAAAAAGATGGCCTTTAGTTATATTTTTAATCTAGCTTATGTATTTATACCAGATAGTGTAACTGTTATTGAATATCTTGTTTTTGAGCACACAGAAATGATGACATTATTGATAAATAATTCCAGCATACCATCAACATGGAATTTAAACTGGTTTAACGTTAATAATAGTTTTCACTTTATCTTTAGTGTTGATGGCATTAAGGAAAGTATCGATTACTATTACTATATTAAAGAAGATGGTACTGCTGCAATTATAGGCCGAACAAATGATAGTGAATTGCTAGACCTCACTATTCCAGAAACAATAGATACATATTTAGTGAACGAAATATCAAGATTTGCATTTTGGAGAAATGCTAATGTAAGTACTATAACAATACCTAAATCAGTTGATATTATTGGAGAATATGCATTTGCTGAAGCGCAAATCACTTTATATTTAGAAGATTTTGAAAAGCAACCTAGTTGGCATGAATTATGGAGTGAGGGTGTAATCCAAATTAATTGGGGCGATGAAATTAGAACTATTACATTTGATAGCAATGGAGGAGATGTAGTAGAAGATATTACTGTTATTTACGGTATAGAAATAACAGAATTACCAATTCCAACAAAAGATGGATATATGTTTGACGGATGGTATCTAGATGGTGAAAAAATTGTTCTGCCTTATAACTACAATATTCACGGAAACATTACTTTAATAGCCGAATGGATAGATGCAATAGATAACGGAGAATTCTTGTATAGAATACTAACTGATAATACAGTTATTATTGTTGGTATATCTGAAAGCAATGTTAATACAGTTATCACTATACCTAATACAATCGATACATATCCAGTAACGATAATTGGTAAACGAGCATTTGAAGATAACACAGATATTACTTCAATTACAATTCCAGCATCAGTTATAGAAATCGAATATAATGCATTTAAAGGTATGTCTTGGCTTGAAACAGTGACATTTGAAGCTGGATCTAATCTTGAAATTATTGGAGATTATGTATTTAAGAGTTGTAGTTCATTAACAACAATAGATATACCTGAAGGGGTAATAGTGATAGGAGAATATGCATTTAGTTATGCATACACTTTAAATAGTATTAACTTACCATCAACACTAACAACTATTAGTAACAATGCTTTTGAAGAAACATGGAGTTTAAGTAGTATCACTATTCCTTTAGCTGTTATAAACATGGGATCAAATGTATTTAAAGGTTCTAGTGTACCTGAAATCAATTGTGAATGTTCGCTGCTTCAACATCAAGAGTGGGAATGGGCATTTGATTGGAATCCTGATAATATTACTGTTAACTGGGATTATGTGGATATATTAGATAACGGAGAGTTCTTGTATAGAATACTAACTGATAATACAGTTATTATTGTTGGTATATCCGAAAGCAATGTTAATACAGTTATCACTATACCTAATACAATCGATACATATCCAGTAACGATAATTGGTAAACGAGCATTTGAAGATAACACAGATATTACTTCAATTACAATTCCAGCATCAGTTATAGAAATCGAATATAATGCATTTAAAGGTATGTCTTGGCTTGAAACAGTGACATTTGAAGCTGGATCTAATCTTGAAATTATTGGAGATTATGTATTTAAGAGTTGTAGTTCATTAACAACAATAGATATACCTGAAGGGGTAATAGTGATAGGAGAATATGCATTTAGTTATGCATACACTTTAAATAGTATTAACTTACCATCAACACTAACAACTATTAGTAACAATGCTTTTGAAGAAACATGGAGTTTAAGTAGTATCACTATTCCTTTAGCTGTTATAAACATGGGATCAAATGTATTTAAAGGTTCTAGTGTACCTGAAATCAATTGTGAATGTTCGCTGCTTCAACATCAAGAGTGGGAATGGGCATTTGATTGGAATCCTGATAATATTACTGTTAATTGGGACGATGGTATTTAAAAAATATAGATTTAGAGGGTTTGATATAACAAAAGAAAGATGCTGAATAAAGAAATGAAAGATAAATAATCGTATTAAATTAGATAGGATGTTAGTAGACATATAATAAATCATTATGTGAGTACTGGCATCTTTTTCTATTTAATATTTTTTAACAATAGTATTATAAAGAGGATGACAAGGGTAAAGTAATTCGAATTTGACTTTTTAGTTCTATAATTAGCTATCTAAAATTTTAGAGTCACTTACCTTTCACGCATGCATTCAAAGGGTTCTTTATCCCGTATGGATTACCAGCTTAAACAACTAGAATTAGCGATTTAGCTAGTTCTTTTTTTATTTTTGATGGCATGCTTAATATGTGTTATGTATGTGTCAAACTCAATAGACTATTTGAGTAAAAAACTTTCTATCCGAACCATATTTTTATATAGTTATAATATGGAAAAGTGTGATGACATGTTTTTAAATAATATAGAATATAGAATTTTATATTCTACGATATAACTATAAAGTAGAATAGAGTATTGAGTATTCTGTTCTTTATGTTATAATACATTTGAGAGGAGTAGTTATATATGAAATTTGTAATATATGAAGAGCGAGAATGGGAACAATCTGAATCTATCTTTTATATACCTAGATCAAAAAGGCATCTATTATCTCAAAAATATCAGAGTGCTATAGTAAAAGATTTATCAGATTTTGATATAATTTTAGATAATGAAAATAATAAGTTGCTTCAGGAAGTGATTGAGGAGTCTGTTAAGCTAGATTCTATAATGAGGAGCGAGTCATTCGCACTTCCAATACTGCTCTTGAGAACTGAAGCATTATCTAGTTCTCAAATAGAAAACTATAATTCTAGTAACAAGAATATTGCTTTAGCGCAATTAAGCGGCAGTAGTAAGTCACAAGCCAAGATTATTTCATCAAATTTAAATGCAATTATACATGCTCTTAATTCAAAAGATAATATTGATTTAGACTTGATTAAATCTATTCATTATGAATTGTTAAAAGATTCAGAGAAAGGTAATCCTGGGAAAATTAGACATTTACCCAACTGGATTGGAGAATCAAGCATTTCACCTCATGAAGCAGATTACGTACCACCTCATCCAAATCATTTGACTAAAAACTTAGAAGATTTTACTTTATTTATTAATAGAAATGATATTCATCCATTTGTAAAGAGTGCTTTTTCACATGCATATTTTGAAAACATTCATCCTTTTGAGGATGGGAATGGTAGAGTCGGTAGAGTCTTAATTCAAATAGTCTTAAAACAAACTGGTTTTTTAAGTCACTTTAATATTCCATTATCTACTGAACTAGTGAAAGATAGCTTAGGTTATACAGAAGCCTTAACAGAGTTTAGAGAAGGTAATTATGGAAGAATTGTAAAACTATTTTGTCAGAAAGCTTTAAACATAATACCAAAAGTATATAGGCTTATCAACGATATTAGTATAGTGAAAGAAAAGTGGAATAACAACATAGTCGCAAGAAAAGACGCCTATGTATGGACGATGATTGATGAGATTATTTCTCAACCAGTAATAAATGTTTCTTACTTCAAATCTAAGTATAACTGGAATGATCAAGCTATTAGGAATAATATTGATATCTTACTCAAGATTGGAGTGTTAAAAAAATCAAATGACTATAAACGAAATGTGTTTTATGAGTGCCAGGAGATATTAACAATTTTAGACAAATTCTAAAAACAGATTTGAAATAGTTCTATTATTAGCCATCTAAAATTTAGAGTCACTTACCTTTAATGCATTCATTCACGGGGTCGAATCCAATACGGACTTACCATAGTATATAGTTAACGCTCTTCTCACCCGTGGGAAGGGCTTTTTTTCAAAATATCCACAGGTAATTACAGTTCTTTTAAAGACCAAAAATCCAGAAAAATTTGTTGTATGGGTTGAGTTTAGTAAAAAATACAAAATCAATCATAATTTATGCTAATATAAGCGAAATTATAACCAACGAAAGAATATTCATGTTTAGTTACAAACTTATTTCAATAAACTCAATTTATGTTGGTGTAAGTTTTAGAAATTTTTTCATGGACTATAAATCATGATATTATTAAAAATATATTAATAAAACAAATAGAGGGGATATAAATGGATAATTGGATAAAAAAGTACCTAAATCATTTTAAAGGAGCGAGAGTTATCGAACTAAACAAATATCAAAATATTACTTTCTTACTAAAAGATAAAGGGGTTAAATATATGCTTTTAGAAGGAGGTTGGCGATTGTTTGATCATCATAAATGATAATGACTAAATCAGAATTCAAAAAAACTGAAGATATAAAAGATTATGTTGTTGGAAATATTGTAGAGTACATTGAGATTAGTGAGTTTAATGACCTAAAAATTGTATTCGATAAAAATATTATTCTCCAAGTTATTGCTGATTCCATGCGATTTGAAAATTGGGTACTTAATAAAGAACTCATATGTCTCCCTGGTGGAGAACTAACAGATTCTCTCTAATATCAATCTTTACAAACCACCCAATGAGTGGTTTAATTTGATTGAGGTGAATAAGTATGGACTTAATGATTAAAGAAGCTAGAGCAGAATATGGACTAACCCAAAAGGACTTGAGCGAAATCACTGATATACCGCTTAGAACTATAGAAAACTGGGAAAGTGGCAAACGCACACCTAGTTCATGGGTTGAAAAAATGGTATACAGTTATTTAAAACAATATCCCAAAAATAAGAACGGTATTGTTACCGAGACAAAAGGCATTTATGAAGTAAATCAAATCAGAGATGCTTTATTACCTTTAACGATTAAATATGATATAAACAAGATTATCTTATATGGATCATATGCTAAAGGTAAACAAGAGCCACTTAGTGATATCGATTTAGTAGTCGATGGAAACATAAAAGGCATAAAATTCTTTGGTTTGCTTGAAGATGTCAATAATGCGTTGGTTAAATCAGTGGATCTCATCCATTTATCTTAAATTGATAATAATTCAGAAATCTATGAAAATATCATGAAAGGACTTGTCCTTTATGAGCGATAGAGATATTAAAGGAATATCAAGGATTATTTTTCATATTGAATTTATTTTGGATTATATGAAAGGGATTAATTCAAGTGAAGAGTTTAATCAAAATCAACTTTTCGTAGATGCAGTCGTGTTCAATTTGTCACAAATTGGTGAGATATCTAGATATAGAATTTCATCAAGTCTTAAAGATTCCGCTATAAATATTCTTTGGCATGAAATGTATGGTTTTAGAAATCGCATCATTCACGATTATGATCAAATTAACATGAATGTTGTTTATGATACAGTTAAAGAAGATTTACCTAATCTATTGGCACAATTTATAAATTTGAAAAAATGCAATTAAAATAAGTGATATGTAAAAATTAGTTTTATATAGTCAATAACTAAACCTACTATTTTTTAAGTCATGGTGGAAACCAAAACCACACATGAAATAAAGATATCTATATCAGTGTAGTCTGATAAACACTGAAAAAAAAGTGAACCCCTACGGGTCACCAGCTTAAAAGCCTAAAGTTAGCGATAAACGCTAACTTTTTTTGTTAATATACAACTAAAATTTATTCTCTATATCAAGTTGATAAAAATGCCTTTTAACTGTATAATAAAAAAGAATAGTTATAGGAGGAAATTTATGAAAAAATATTTATTTTGTTTATATTTGTTATTGATACCTCTACTTACTATTAGTTGCAATTCTACGTTAACAACAAATGAGACTACGCAAATTTTCTTAGGAGGTTATCATTCTTCATTAATTACTCAAGATGGAGAAGTATATATTTGGGGAAGGAATATGTATGGAGGATTGGGTGATAGCACAAGAACTTCAAAATCAACTCCAATAGATATTACTTCAGAATTAAATCTAGAATCAAGAGAAATAATTATTCAAATGTCTTTAGGAAATCATCATTCGGCCGCAGTAACTTCAGGAGGAAGATTATTGACCTGGGGGAATAATCAATATGGACAATTAGGTGACGATACTACAATTGATAAATTAACCCCAGTAGATGTAACTTCACAGTTTAACTTAAATAATGACGAAAAAATTATTCAAGTCTCTTTTAATGGTGTTTCATCATCGGCAATAACCTCAGATGGACGAATATTCACTTGGGGAGGCAAAACTTTAGATATTGGCATATTAGTTGCTGAATCAGTACCAGTAGACATTACGTCAGAGTTTAACTTAAACCCAGGAGAAAAAATTATTCAAGTCTCTTTGGGAGGCTTCCATTATTCAGTAATCACTTCTGAAGGACGAATCTTTACTTGGGGGCAAAATGACAATGGACAATTAGGCGATGGAACAACAACTTATAGTTCAGCACCAATTGACATAACATCACAGTTTAGTTTTGATGAAGAAGAAAAGATTATACAGGTCTCTTTGGGAGGCTCCCATTCTTCCGTAATTACTTCTAAGGGACGAATCTTTACTTGGGGAGAAAATGACAATGGACAATTAGGCGATGGGACAACAACAGACATTTTAACACCATATAATATTACAGCTAATTTTAACTTAAACCAAGCAGAAAGGATTACTCAAGTGTCTTTGGGAGGCTTCCATTATTCAGTAATCACTTCTGAAGGACGAATCTTCACCTGGGGATCTAATTTTGCTGGGAAATTGGGCGATGGGACAACAGTTGATAGTTCGATTCCAATAGATATCACGTCACAGTTTAATCTGGACGCTGGTGAAACAATAACTCACGTTGCTTTAGGACTTTTTCATTCTTCAGCAATTACGTCTGAAGGTAGAATCTTCACTTGGGGAGAAAATGAATACGGACAATTAGGTGATGGAACAATAGTTGATAGTTCTACACCAGTTGATATTACATCACAGTTTAATTAAAACTACTTAAATAAGCTTAGTCATATAAGTATTTGAACAAGGGTAAAGGAATCAATAATTAACTTTAAAAGCCTACCATTAGACATCTAGAATTAGCGATTATGGCTAGTTCTTTTTTTATAAAATGATGACATGCTTAGTGTGTCAGGTATTTGTCAAATATAACTTTAAAGATTAGTTAGTAGAGCCATTGACGCTTAAACAACGTCTCGGTAGTTCGAGCCTCCCAAGGTGTACCGATTTCTAATCAAGTTTATTCCATATAGAGTAAACTTTTTATTTAATGACTCAATATTTAATCGTTAATAAATTGTTAATAATCACGTTTATTGTTGACATTTGATTTATTAATAGTTAATATGATAGATGACAAAAGAAAAAACAAAAAATATATTGTTCAAAAAAGACTCAATTTCTATTGAAACAATAATATTAGAAGATTAAGGCGGACAGAATGAAGAAAGTATTATGTATATTCTTATTAGTAATATCATTATCAATAATATCATGTGATAACTCAACTATAAATAAGTACAGCCATAAAGACCCAGAACAGGTAAAGTCTGATTTCAATGCTGAAATAGAAAAGTTTGATAGTACGTTTGAAACTTATAGAGCTGTTTCTAATATATCTAATATAAAATATCGAACTTATAATGACTTAGATGAGGATTCAATGAGGATGAGTCACCCTCCTGTTGATCTTACAACCAAAGTTTTACTAGATTTGAACAATAAGTATTTTTACACTATTCAACTCACTAGAGTAAAGGTTGATAACCCACTATTGGGACTTGCGCATCAGTATAAAAGTTTTCAGTTAGAAATGGATTATACTGATGGACAATATGTCAAAACAAAAGGCAATACATATGATTGCATAAAAAAAACGTTTTCTACTGAAGAAGACTTTTTAGAAATTATTGAAAGTTTACAAGAAAATAAATTTGTGTTTCCAGATGACGCTACATACGCTCAAATAGATGACAATAAGTATTCAATAACATTTTTAATAGAACAATTTGATGATCTTAATCCTGATATATTTAATGTTTACTTTAGTGAAGAAAGATTTAGGTTAGATAACCAAGAAAAAGTGGTTATAACATTTAATTTTTTAACTGATACTGAACTGACTTTGAAAATGGAGTTCGATCCAATGAAATATGTAAAATCTAGAGAAGACTATTACACATATTTAGTAATTGAGGAGCATATTCAATTACTTCAAGAAGTAGAAAAAGAAGAAATAGATGGCATATTTTTTGACTCGGCTGCCAGTATAGATAATCCAATGTTTACATTGAGTACAGAACATTCTTCTAATCTATATATGAACCCATATAGTGAAAACTTTTATAAATATGTATTAACTCCAGGAAACTATAGATTTGATAGAACAGAAGAATATGATATTTATGATGCTAACGGAGAAATAATTAATTATATAGGTCATGTAATATTTGAGGAAGAAACAATTCTTTATATTAACTATTTGTCACCAGAAGGAAGACAACACAAGGATGTATTTTTAATAGTTAAGATATCGAGTGATTGATATTAGACTTTAATTCCAAGTTAGAAGATATGAAGGACTAAATGAAAAGAATACTTTCTAGACCACTAAGACCTATTATAGTATTGAATTGTTTACTTCTATTAATGGGTAGAATCTGATTAAAGTTAAACAGTGGTTACTTATTAGAAACTGAAAAAACCAGAAATAGAAAATTCGGAGTATATGAGCATATAAAAGAAAACTTCGATAAATATGTATTGTCTATGGATAAGTTGGATTTTTATTAAGAAATCTATGGGGATAAAAATAGGGGTAAAATTAAATGCGGTAGTGATATTTAATTTATATTTGGTGCTTATATGATTTCTTGCTACATACCTTTCATGCATGCATTCACGGGTTCGAATCCAATATGGACTCTAAGGTTTACAAACATAACTCAGCGAAAAATAGCTTACTTTTTTATTATAAAAATTACTTTAATTTTTAACAAGAAAATAGTTATATTATTCGAATAAAATCTATTGCATATCCCTCGATTTAGGTGTGTTATGAGATTGGATAAATTAATTAGTCGGCATAGATGGTGCGGACATTAAATAAGTAATTTGACGGATTAAAAACGGCATTTTATTAAAGAGCCTACACCACCACGTAATATCTATATGTTAATGAAGAAAGGTAGGTGTAAACAATGGCTAAAGATAAAAAAGCTCCAGCAAAACCAGCTCCAGCAAAACCAGCTCCAGCAAAACCAGTAGGGAAGAAGTAAAGGTAATAGATTTTATAAGAACTATAGATTTTCTTATAAAATAATCATCTAATGTTAGCTTCTACAAGTCGCTATTGAATAATAACGACTTGTTTTTTTTATATTAATTTTCTTCTTGTTGCTAAGAGCTAATAGATATTTGCTTTGCACACTTATCTTAAGTATGCTATAATACTTCTAAAAAACAGAGGTGATTTCTAGTGTCTAAGCCAAAAAATCAAATGCGATTTTTAAATGTTAATAGGTATATTTTGAAGAAACAATCATTAATAAGTGAAAACACCCAAGAATTAGAAGAAAAGATGTATACTATACTGAAAAATAAAATTTCAGGTTTGAGTTTCAGTCCTTACCTTGAAGGCCAAGATCCAAACGATAAAACTATTATTTCTGAAAAACAAATAGCAGACCGTTTGGAAATAATTCGTCCATATACTCAATGGATTAGAACGTTTTCTACTACTCATGGAAACGAACAGGTTCCCAGAATAGCTCATGAGAAAAACTTAAAAACTATGGTCGGAGCTTGGATAGATGCCGATTTAGAACACAATGAGATTGAAATCTCTAATTTGATTAGTATTGCCAAGGCAGGACACGCTGATATGATTGCTATCGGTAACGAAGTCTTATTGCGAGAAGACCTTGAAGTAGAACAACTTTTAGAATATATACATCGTGTTAAAAAGGCGGTACCAAATATACCAGTTGGATATGTAGATGCATATTATATGTATTTCAACTATCCAGAAATTGTGGATGCATGTGATGTTATATTCGCCAACTGTTATCCGTTTTGGGAATACTGCACTCTAGATATTTCGGTTGAATATATGAAAAAAATGTATGAACTTGCTAAAGAATATGCCAATGGCAAGCAAGTTATCATAAGTGAAACAGGATGGCCTTCTAAAGGTGAACAATATGGAGGTGCTATGCCATCTTATGATAATGCAATGCGCTATTTTATCAACACTTTTGAATGGGCCCAAAGTGAAAATATTCTTTTATTTTATTTTTCATCTTTTGATGAAGCATGGAAAATTAATCCTGAGGGAGAATATGGAGGATATTGGGGTCTTTGGAATAAGGATGGTAAGTACAAATTTAAAAAGTAAACAACAACAGAAGGAGAAAAAGCATGATTATACCTTATGGCAAAGCTATATGTTACTCAGGATATCGTGAAGGACAAAGTCCAATAAATTTACAATATCCTAATGAAGAACAAATTCTAGAAGATTTAAGAATTCTTGAAAAAGATTTTGATTATATTAGAATGTATGATGCATCAATTTATACTTTAAGAACTCTCAAGACAATAAAAAAATATAAAATCAAACTTAAAGTTTTACTAACCATGAATCTCCTAGGCGAAATCCATAATGTGAATTGTAGTTGGGGAGGAAGATATTCAGTTGAAGAAATTGCTCGAAATATCGAAAATAACCAAAAGGAATTACGAAGTGTTATTGATTACGCAAAGAATTTTAAAGATATCATCTTAGCCGTATCGGCTGGAAATGAAAGTGTTCCGCTATGGAATGATAATCTCGTAAGCCCAGGTAGAATATTATATTTTGTCAAAACTTTACAAGAAAAAACAAGTTTACCAGTCACTTATTGTGATAATGTCCACTACTGGAAGAATGAGTTAAAAGAAGTTGCAAAAGTTGTTGATTTTATTAGTGTTCATCTTTATCCTGTTTGGGAAGGTAAAGTTCTTCCAGAAGCAATTTCAAGCGTCCAAACAGATTTTAAAGAAATCAAAGAACTCTATCCGAGTAAACAAATTATTATTACTGAAACCGGATGGCCAACAGCTTCAAATCACTATCAAATACCGAATTACTTAGCTAATGAGCATAACCAAAAAGTATATAACAGCGTAATCGATTCTTGGGCAGAAAAACAAAAAATCACATGTTTTTTCTTTGAAGCATTTGATGAAACTTGGAAGGGTTCAGAAGATATTTTTGAACCAGAGAAACATTGGGGTTATTATAATGTTCATCGTCAACCAAAACTTATAGCTAGAAGAAATTGAAAAAGTTACTAATATATAGCTTAAGTGCAACCTAAAATGATCCTATAATAAAAGTAAGATTTAATCAAAAAAATGATTTTCAGTCGATGATTCAAACTAAACTAACTTATATTAATTTCATATACAGTTAAAAATTAAGTAATAAAATGTTTTAAAAAGAGATAAGATTAGAATTAAGACGTTTGTGATAGGATATCAATTTTAGGTATATGATTTTTTCTTTACTTAATGCTATTGTGACTATATCAAAACAAGCATACCTATATCGCTATATTAAAAAAGTTGTTCGATAGTAGAACAACTTTTATTATATATAAATATTTTTAAGAATCAATAGAGTTATGCCGTGGTCTATCGAATAGATAACCATTAGCATATGTTCCGTGTAATCTAATTACAATATCAGGATTATCACTTACTATTGATTTATCAACAGATATAAGGAAATATGCAGGGTGATAGTCACAAGTCATCATGTTAGAAGAAGCTGTAAAATCAACGGAGACTTCAAGTTTGTTTTCATCATTGAAGAATAAATCTGAAACTCCTTGGATATTCATCGATCCTGAATGGCCAAAATAACCGTAAATTAATGCTTTGTTTTCAAAAAAACTTTCAGTCAACCATTGAAAACTGGAAGGAATTAATTCTGTATACTGATCATATTCTGAAATTATCAATGGTTGATTACCTAATAACTGTAATAGGTTTTGAGATTCTTCGATAATCTCATAATTTAAAGAATCATAATGAATTTCAGTATTAAAGTATTTCTCTGTCTTATAAAGCAGATCCTCATAACTAACTTGAGTAGTAAGTTGAAGTGATGAACCTACTGTGTTTAGTTCAATGGTAACTTGACTAAATAAATTAGACTCTAAACCCGTCTGCAAAAGTTGAAAATCTTCAAATAAACCAGTTTTTGTTTTATAGGTAAGTATTGTAAAGGGAGTGTAAGTTGAGAGATAAAAGTTGTCAAAATGTCCTGATTCGCTCAAGTTGCTCAAATCAAAATACTCTTGATTCTCTCTTTCATAGTAATCTTTGATAATTTCTCTATCAGCCTGTGGGTATCCAGGGTAACTATGGTTAAACCATATGTGAACATATGCATAAGCAAAAAAATCATCATTAGGATAGTCTGGATACGTAATAGATATGGGCTTATCCTCCAACTCAGAAGTACTAGTGATGTTTGTTGTTGTTGTTGTTGTTGTTGTTGTTTCAACTTCTTCAGGATATAGATTTTGAAAGAGTGTATTACTATCAATATTGGTTGTTTCATCGCAACCAATAGAAATAACTAATAAAAATGAAATTGTAAAAATCAGAAATAGTTTTTTCAAAATTTCAAACCTCCTATACATAAAAGAAACAAATAATAAAGCTGTTTTATTGGTTAAAGTGAAAAATATGTATGAATAAAGTGAGCGCTTTCAATAGAATCAGGCTATGAAAAGTCTTGTTTTTTGCTTTAGGCTGCCTTATAATGATACTGTATCACACAATTTAATTATTTTCAATCTTTTTTTCTTATATAATCTGGGAGATATGGTCCCGAAGTCTCTACCTGTATACCGTAAAGATACAGACTATAAGAGAAGTTTTTTTGTGGTTATTATCACGAACTTCTTTTGTTCGTGATTTTTTATTTTTTTGGAGGAGAATTATGATATTAGAAGTATCAATTATTATGGGGAGTAAATCAGACTATCCGACTATGAGGGTTGCTGAAGCTGTTTTAGAAGAGTTTCAAATAGGCTATGAGACCCAGATTGTTTCTGCGCATAGAACACCTGACATGATGTTTCGTTATGCAGAAGAAGCAAAAAGTAAAGGAATAAAGATAATTATCGCTGGAGCAGGAGGAGCAGCACATCTACCTGGTATGGTTGCTGCTAAAACTACTTTACCTGTACTAGGAGTACCGATTAAAAGCAAAGAATTAAATGGTATCGACTCTTTGCTATCAATCGCTCAAATGCCTTATGGCGTTCCTGTGGGGTGTTTGGCTGTTGGGGAAGCAGGGGCTAAAAATGCAGCTTTGTTAGCTTGCCAAATTTTAGCGTTAAATAATAAGGTTTTAGAAGAAAAATTAGTGATTTTTAGAAAAAAGCAAGCAGAAAAGGTGTTACATGACAAGTTATAAACCAATTTTACCTCCAGCAACAATTGGGATTATCGGTGGTGGACAGTTAGGTAGAATGATAGCTATATCTGCTAGGCAAATGGGATATGGTGTTGTTATTCTTGATCCTACTCCAAGGTGTCCTGCGGCAATGATAGCTGATGCTCAGATAATTGCTGATTATGATGATTTAGAGGCTTTAAGACAATTATATGATGTCTGTGATGTTTTGACATATGAATTTGAAAACATTCCCGCTTACTCTCTTGAAAACATCCTTGATAGATTACCTCAAGGTAGTTTTCCATTAGCATTTACTCAAGACCGTCTGCTTGAAAAGGAGACAATTAATAGATTAGGTTTTAAAACGGTCCCATTTGTTAAAATTGATAACAATCTAGATTTATTCTCAGGAGTGAAGCTAATAGGATTACCTGCAATTCTTAAAACAAGACATGGAGGTTATGATGGTAAGGGACAGGTTTTAATTGAAAAAGAAGCAGATATAGAAAAAGTGACCGGTTTGTCAATTTTAGAGAGTAAAGTAGATATATTTAAAGAAGTTTCTTTAATTGTCTGCAGAAATTGTGAAAATGAAATAAAAACCTTTCCAGTAATTGAGAATATTCACAAAGACCAAAGATTGGTTGAATCTAGCATCCCTACTACAATCGATTCAGATATGATTGCAAAAATAGAAAGTACTGGGAAAAAGTTATGTGAAGAGCTCAATATAGTTGGGACAATGACTTTAGAGTTTTTCATAACAGCGCAAGGAGAAGTCTTGATAAATGAATGTGCGCCAAGAGTACATAACAGCGGGCATTTAACAATAGAAGGATGTAATGTTTCCCAGTTTGAACAACATCTAAGAGCAATCTTGAATTTGCCATTAAAAGATACAAAGATTATAAAACCTACTTTGATGATTAATATTTACGGACAGGACTTAAGTGTATCAAGGGAAATTTTATCTAAAAATAAGACAATTAATTATCATTTGTACGGGAAAGAAAAAGCTTTAAAAAACCGAAAAATTGGACATATTACTATTTGCAAGGATGATTTATCTGATTTAGAAATAGAAAGATTAAAATTTCGTGAAATACTAAATAAGGACATATAAGATGATAAGACGAGTTTATGTTGAAAAGAGAGAAGAGTTTCAAGCAAAAAGTATTTTGCTTCAAAAATCCATTAATGATAATCTTGGAATAAATCTAGTCAATTTTAGATTACTATCGGTGTATGAGTTGTTTAATATTAGTGAAGAACAATATGATAAGATTTTATGGAGTATCTTGGCACAAAAGTCAACAGATTTGGTTTATGAGTATATAGAGTTAACAATGAAAAATCATTTATGCTACTCATATCTTCCTGGTCAGTTCGATCAAAGGGCAGATTCCGCAAAACAGTGCATTTCTTTGTTAGGGTTTGACGCTGTTGAAGTAATTTGCGCTGAAGTATTGGTTTTTGATGAGATAGATGAGGAAGATTTAGAAAAATTAGAACTTTTTCTTATAAATAAAATAGAAAAAACTAAGAAAACCTTGTTTCTAAAACCTTGTTTACCGGTTTTTCCTGAAGAAAAACCAGTGAAAGTATTAGATAAGTTTATCGAAATGGATTTGCACGAGTTAAGTATTTATCATCATAACTCTAGTTTTGCCATGAAATTCGAAGATTTGGTTTTTATTCAAGAGTACTTTAAGGATAAAGGTAGAAATCCAATAGAAACCGAAGTAATTGTTTTAGATACTTATTGGTCAGACCATTGCCGACATACTACTTTTGAGACTGTCTTAAAAGAGGTAGAGATTAAAAAATCTATTTTCAGCAAAAGAATTGAGAAGAGTTATGAGAATTATATTTCGTTAAGAAATAGATTAAATTATCAAGATAGACCGATTACATTAATGGATTTAGCTACAATCTTCAGCAAATATCTTATCAAGAGCAATCTAGCAGAGGATATAGAAGTATCTGAAGAAGTTAACGCTTGTAGTGTAAGAGTTAATTTTAAAGATGAGAATTACCTTCTGATGTTTAAGAACGAAACCCATAATCATCCCACTGAGATAGAGCCCTTTGGTGGAGCGTCTACATGTATAGGTGGAGCTATTAGAGACCCTTTATCGGGAAGAGCATTTGTATATCAAGCTACAAGGGTATCAGGAGCAGGCGATGTCTTAAAGCCGATTGATAAGACAAGAAAAGGAAAGTTGCCTCAAGCAATAATCACTAAGAAGGCGACTGAAGGGTTTAGCTCTTATGGGAATCAAATCGGATTAGCTACTACACTTGTTAGAGAGATATATCATAAAGGTTATGAAGCAAAAAGATTGGAGTTAGGTGCAGTTGTAGGCTTTGTAAAAGAGAGTGATATAAAAAGGGAAAAGCCTGTAAATGGCGATTATGTTATATTGATAGGCGGTTATACTGGGAGAGATGGAATAGGTGGTGCCACTGGTTCTAGCAAATCTCATAATCAAAAATCTATTGAGGTTGCATCTAGTGAAGTACAAAAAGGAAACGCTCCTACTGAGAGAAAGTTACAAAGGTTGTTTTTGCATAGTGAAGTTACAAAAATTATAAAAAAAGCTAATGATTTCGGAGCTGGTGGAGTTGCAGTTGCTATAGGAGAACTGGCTGAAGGTATGATAATAAACTTGGATAAGGTTCCTATAAAGTATCATGGATTGAATGCAACTGAGTTAGCGGTATCTGAATCTCAAGAGAGAATGGCGGTTGTGATTGACCCCAAAGATTATCAGATATTAAAGGATTTTGTTGTTTATGAGAATCTGACAATGCATCATGTAGCTACTGTTAATGATTCTAATAAGTTGATTATGATAAAGAATGGAATTGAAGTAGTTAATATTGATAGGAGTTTTCTAAAGACGAATGGTATCCGTCAAAAAGCTTCTGCAACAATCATAGCTTCTAGTAAGATTTCACCTTTTGATTTTCAAACTTCAAGTTTTCATGAAGCGATTAATTACGCGATTTCTTCTATTAATACCGCTTCACAACAAGGTATGATTGAGTATTTTGACTCAACTATTGGTTCAACAACGGTATTGATGCCTTTTGGAGGCAAGTTATCAAGAACAGAAGTGGATGCTTCTGTTCAAAGAATACCAATAAATAGAAAAGATTGTGATTTGGCTAGTGTTTTGACCTTTGGTTTTAACCCTTATGTTACTGAATGGTCACCTTATCACGGGGCATATTTAGCTTGTGTGGAAGCAATATCAAAATGTGTAGCAATAAATGGAAATTATCGAAAAATTCGCTTTTCTTTTCAAGAGTACTTCAAAAGACTGGAAAAAGACAATGAAGCTTGGGGAAGCGTTTTGTCTGCATTGCTTGGAGCGTTGCAAGCACAAATAGATTTTAATTTGCCAGCAATCGGAGGCAAGGACAGCATGAGTGGAAGTTTTGAAGATCTCCATGTTCCGCCAACTTTTGTTGCTTTTGCAGTTACAACTGCTTTTAGCAATGGAGTAATCTCTCCGGAGTTTAAGGAAACAGGTAATCACATATACTTATACAAGCCAAAGTATGACGAAGACAAATTGCCAATCATAGAAGAACTTTTAAAAAACTATGACTATATAAGGGATATGATGAGTAGTGGTTTGATTGTGAGCGCTAAATCAGTCTTGTTTGGTGGATGGCTTGAAGCCGTTATTAAAATGAGCTTTGGAAATAATCTTGGTGTAAAACTTGAAGATTATTTGGAGATAAGAGATTTTGTGAAACTAAATTATGGAGGCATGGTAATTGAAACAACTGATTTGATTTCCAGGGATGATTTTGTTTTGTTAGGCAAATTGACTGATGATGCGATGATTGAGTATAAGATTGATAGGATTTCGTTAGCGGATTTGTTTGATCGTCACAAATCATTGCTTGAAAGATTATATCCGATAACATCATCGGACTTTAAAGAAGACCTTGAATGTTATTCAGTTAAAGATAACCATGAGTTGGCAATTATCAAGTCAAGCCAAGTTAAAGTATGCATAGTTGTTTTTCCTGGTAGTAATTGTGAGTTGGATTCAAAAAGAGCTTTTGAAGAAGCTGGTGCTAGTGTCGATTTAGTTATTTTCAATAATCAAACAAAAGAAGGAATAGATAAGTCAATTAACAATCTTTCCAAGCAAATAGATGAGTGTGATATCTTCATGATTCCAGGAGGTTTTTCTTCAGGGGATGAACCAGATGGGTCAGGGAAGTTTATAGTAGCTGTTCTGTTAAACAATAAAGTCAAGGCAGCTATCGAAAGATTGCAGGCTAGGAAAGGGCTGATATTGGGTATATGCAATGGTTTTCAAGCGTTGATAAAATCAGGATTATTGCCATTTGGGAAGTTAGGAGAAGTCTATCAGGATAGTCCAACATTGACAATTAATAATATTAATAGGCACGTGTCAAAATTTGTAAAAACAAAGGTTGTCAATAATAATAATCCTTGGTATCACAAGATAGATAATGGAAGCATCCATAATGTAATAATCTCTCATGGCGAGGGCAGATTTGTTGCTTCTGAAAGTGTTATGGAAAAACTAATTGAACAAAATCAGATAGTTACTCAATATGTTGATGAGTTAGGCAAAGTATCAAAAGATGGTAGATACAATCCTAATGGTTCAACATGTTCTGTAGAAGGAATTGTTAGTCCAGACGGTTTAATATTAGGGAAAATGGCTCATTCAGAACGGTATATCGAAGGTTTGTACAAAAATATCCCTGGACTAAAGCATGAGAACATATTCTTGTGTGCAGTAGAGGCAATTAGAAGAGGTGGGTTAAATGGAGATAATTAAAAGAGAAATGATTTATGAAGGCAAAGCAAAAAAGGTATATAGAACCAATAACCCTGATTATGCAATTATCCATTATAAAGATGATGCAACAGCTTTTAACGGTTTAAAAAAATCAACAATTCATGATAAAGGAATTGTTAATAACGAGATTACTTATATTATTTTCGATTACTTGAACAAGCAAGGGATAAAAACTCATTTTATTAAACAATTGAATGAAAGAGAACAGTTGTGTAGAGTTGTAGATATCTATCGGATTGAAGTGATAATCCGTAATGTGATTACTGGCAGTATGGCAAAAAGACTAGGAATTAAAGATGGAACAATTCCTGAAGATACAATATATGAAATGTGTTATAAGAATGATGAGTATCAAGATCCTTTAATAAATGAAGATCATGCACTAGCTTTAAAATTAGCAGATCATGACGAATTAAAGGAAATAAAGAAATTGGCTTTAAAGATTAATGATATTCTTAAAAGTAAACTAGATGAATTAGATCTTTTATTAGTTGACTTAAAACTAGAATTTGGTAAAGATAAACAAGGTAACATTATTTTAGCTGATGAGATTTCACCAGATACATGTCGTTTTTGGGATAAATCAACACTATACAAACTTGACAAGGATCGTTTTAGGTTCAATTTAGGAAATATTGAAGAGGCATATCTTGAAATTTTAAAAAGATTGAGAAGTATTTAAGATGTTAAGTATGAATGGTTTGAGATTAATAAAGAAGGATATTCATGAAGAATGTGGTGTTTTTGGTGTTTATAATCATCCAAAAGCTGCTTTGTTGACATATCATGGCCTTAATGCTTTACAGCATAGAGGTCAAGAAGGATGTGGAATTGTCTCAAGTGATGGAGTGACACTTAGGCAATATAAAGGCGAAGGTTTGGTCAGAAATGTTTTTTCAAGCAAAGATTTGATAAAACTTAAAGGTATTCATGCAATCGGACATGTTAGATATTCAACAAGTGGCGGTGGTGGATTGGTTAACGTTCAACCCTTTTTATTCCACTCACAAACAGGTCCTTTAGGGTTGTGCCATAACGGAAATATTGTGAATGCTAATAAGTTAAAATTATATTTAGAGCAAATTGGGTCAATTTTTCAGACTTCATCTGATTCAGAGATAATAGCGCACTTAATCAAGAGAAATAGAGGCAAGATGATTTCTAGGATTAAAGAGGCTTTGATTTATGTTGAGGGATCATTTGCTTTTTTGTTCATCTTTGAAGATGAGATCTATGTTTCATTGGACAAACAAGGTTTAAGGCCCTTATCAATAGGTAAAATCGGAAAACATGGTATTCTAATTTCTAGTGAAACCTGTGCAATAGAAGCGGTTGGAGGAAAATTTTTAAGAGATGTCAGGCCTGGAGAACTGCTTAAAATTGAGAGGAGTGGTATCGAATCGGATTTTTACTCAGAAGATACTAAAAATCAAATGTGTATGATGGAATATGTATATTTTGCAAGGCCGGATAGTCAAATTGAAGGTATTAATGTCTATCAAGCTAGAAAAAGGTGCGGGAAGGTTTTGGCTCAAGAAGCAAAAGTTGAAGCAGATATTGTTATCGGTGTTCCGGATTCTGGGATGAGTGCTGCAATTGGTTTTTCTGAAGAATCGAAGATACCATTAGAATTAGGCTTGATTAAAAATAAAAGTTCAGATAGAACCTTCATCGAACCAAATCAAGTTTTAAGAGAACAAGGAGTAGTTCTTAAGCTTTCTGCAGTTCGTTCTGTTATTAAAGGTAAGAGAGTGGTTTTAGTTGATGATTCGATTGTTAGAGGTACTACTATAAAGCAATTGATTGCTTTGATAAAAAAAGCTGGAGCTAAAGAAGTTCATGTGCGAATCAGTTCACCTGAAATTAAGTATCCTTGTTTTTATGGGGTTGATTTTTCTACTTATGAAGAGTTGATTTCTGCATCTTTATCTTCAGAAGAGATAAAAGATAGTATTGGAGCTACTTCCTTAGCTTTCATATCAATTGAGGGTTTGATTAAGGGTATAGGCAGAAAAAAGGGTCAGTATTGTACTGGTTGCTATAATAAGGATTATCCAACATATATTTATGAAGAATTATCAATGGCAAATAAAGATTTGAAGTGAGGTTGGTTTAATGAGTGAAAAATATAAATCAGCAGGTGTAGATGTTTCCAAAGGCTACTTAGCAGTTGATAGAATTAAGAAGCATGCAAAGATGACTCATAGAGCAGGTGTTATGGGTCAAATAGGAGCTTTTGCTGGATTGTTCGATTTTAGTGATTTCAAATATGAAGAACCAGTTTTTGTTTCTGGTACAGATGGAGTCGGAACAAAGTTATTGCTAGCGATTGAATTTGACAAGCATGACACAATCGGTATTGATTTAGTCGCAATGTGTGTTAATGATATAGTTGCTATGGGAGCAAAACCATTGTTCTTTTTGGATTATATAGCTGTTGATAGTCTCAATCCGTTAAAGATTGAAACAATTATTAAAGGAATATGTGAAGGGTTAAAAATAGCAGAATGTGCTTTGATTGGTGGCGAGACTGCGGAAATGCCAGATATGTATGCTAAAGGGCATTACGATTTAGCTGGTTTTGCAGTGGGCGTTGTTGAAAAAAGCAAGATAATTGATGGGAGTAGGATAAAAGAGTCAGATGTGATAATCGGGCTCCCTTCAAGCGGTCTTCATTCAAATGGGTATAGTTTGGTCAGAAAAATTCTTTTTAAAGACAATGATGTCAAAATAGATGAATCATTGTTAGATCAATTGTTGAAACCGACTAGAATCTATGTTAAAGCCATTTTAGGATTGATGAAAGAAGTTGATATCCTAGGTATCAGCCATATAACTGGCGGGGGTTTTTACGAGAATATTCCTAGGATTATTCCAAATAATCTTGGCGTTGAGATTTTTAAAGACAGTTTTGAGGTTACTGAAGTTTTCAAGTTGATTCAAAATCTAGGCAATATAGAACATCAAGAAATGTTTGAAGTCTTCAATATGGGGATTGGCATGATGGTTGTTGTTAGGGAAGATAATGCCAAAAAAGCAATAGAGATTCTAAATGAATTTGGGGAAGAAGCTAGATTGATAGGAAGAGTTAGCAATGAGGTAGGAGTCAAGTTAAAATGATTAATTTAGCTGTATTCGCTTCAGGAAACGGGTCGAATTTTGAACATTTGGTAAAGGGAGCTATAAATTATCGAGTTAATTGCTTGATAGTTGATAGAGAAGACGCTTATGCAATAAAGAGAGCAGAGAAACTTAATATAAGAGTATACTTGTTTTTAAGGAAGGATTATTTTTCTAAAAAGGATTTTGAAGATAATATTTTAAGAGTATTAAAAACAGAAAAGATAGATTTAATTGCGTTAGCTGGATATATGAGGATTCTAGGTAAAACTTTAATTTCTGCTTATCCAAAAAAGATTATTAATATCCACCCTTCATTATTGCCACATTTTCCTGGGAAGCAAGCTATTGTTGATGCTTACAATCAAAAAGCAAATAAAACAGGTGTGACAATATTCTATATCGATGAAGGAATCGACACCGGAGAGATAATTACTCAAAAGGAGATTGATATTCAAGCATATTGGTCAATCGATGATTTAGAACAAGCTATTCATAAAGTAGAACATGAATTGTTTTGTAAAACTATAAATGATTTGATAGGAGCTGAGTATGAAAAAAAGAGCATTGATTAGCGTAACTGATAAAACAAATCTTATCCCTTTTGTTAAGGGGTTGATTGAAAGAGGCTATGAGATAGTTTCGACAGGAGGAACATACAATGTTTTGAAATCTAGTGATATTTCATGCAAAAGAGTTGATGAACTAACAAGTTTTCCTGAAATTTTTGATGGCAGGGTTAAAACATTACATCCTTTGATTCATGGTGGATTATTAGGAATTCGTGATAACGAAAAACATATTTTAGAAGCAAAGAATAATCAAATTGAATGGTTTGATATCTTAGTGATAAATTTATATCGTTTTAAAGAAACGCTTGATGATGTCTTTGCTTCAGAAGATGATATTATCGAGAAGATAGATATCGGTGGACCGGCAATGATTCGCAGCGGAGCTAAGAATCATAAGTATGTAACAGTTGTTACCGAGCCTGCTGATTATGATGAAGTATTGAGAGTTATCGACGATTCTGGTGAAATCCCTTTGGATTTTAAAAAATCATTAGCCGCAAAAGCTTTTAGACTTACTGCTCAATATGATGCATGGATTGCTAAATATTTGACTAAGGAAGATTTTCCTAATCGCTTGACCTTGACTTATTCAAAGAAGCAGGAATTAAGATACGGTGAAAATCCTCATCAATCAGCTGCTTTTTATATTAATGATGATTCACTGCCTTACTCTTTAGCAACAAGCGTAAAACTTCATGGTAAAGAGTTGTCTTATAATAATATTCAAGATGCAAATTGTGCCTTAACTATCATCAGTGAGTTTGAGGATTCATGTTGTGTTGCTTTGAAACACATGAATCCTTGTGGTATAGGTTGTTCTGATGATATCTATAAAGCTTGGCAAAAAGCTTATGATTCTGATCCTGTTTCGATTTTTGGAGGTATTGTTGCTTTTAATAGAGAGTTAGATTTATCTATAGCTAAAGAATTGGCAGACTTGTTCATCGAACTTGTATTAGCTCCATCCTTTGAGAAATCAGCTTTAGAATTGTTGAGTAAAAAGAAAAATCTTCGTATTCTCACCTATGAGATTAGCCCAAGAGAATCAAATAAGCAAATTGTATCTGTTGAAGGAGGTATCTTGATACAAGATAAAGATGATTTATTGTATCAAGAACTTTATTGCGTTACAGAGACAAAGCCCAGTGAAGATGATATCAATAATTTGAAGTTTGCTTACAAAGCAGTTAAACATGTGAAATCTAATGCTATTGTTATTGCAGATGATTTTAAGACTTTAGGAATCGGCGCAGGACAAATGAATCGAGTTGGTGCATGTCAAATTGCTCTTGATCAAGCTAAGGAGAAAGCAAAAGGAGCTTATTTGGCTTCTGATGCATTTTTTCCAATGGCTGATTCTGTTTTGTTAGCAGCTAAAGCAGGTATTAAAGCCATCATTCAACCAGGAGGAAGCATTAAGGATCAAGAATCAATCGATGTTTGCAATGAGTATGGAATGATTATGGTTTATACAAAGATGAGGCATTTCAAACATTGATTAGGGTATTGATTATTGGTCAAGGCGGAAGGGAACATGCTTTGGCATGGAAGATTAAACAATCAAAATCAGTGGAAAAGATATTTGTTATTCCTGGAAATGACGGTATGAGAGACGTGGCTTCAATCATTAAGAAAAATCCTTTGGATTATAAAGGAATAGTTGATTTTGCAGTAAAAGAAAAAATCGATTTAACGATTATCGGAAATGAACAACCTCTTTGCGATGGTTTAGTCGATATGATGGAAGAAAAGAATTTAATGGTTTTCGGACCGAATAAAAAAGCAGCTAGAATTGAAGGATCAAAATTCTTTGCCAAGCAAATAATGGACAAGTACAATATTCCAACAGCCCAATATGCTCTTTGTGATAATGAGTCACAGGCAGTGAAATATCTTAGCGAATGTGATTATCCTGTTGTTTTAAAGGCTGATGGATTAGCTGCTGGTAAGGGGGTTTACATTGTAAAGGATTATAATGAAGCCATAGCAAATATTAAAATTTTATTTTCAAATCATAGCCAAATCTTGATTGAGGAGTATCTAGAAGGTTTTGAATTCTCTTTGATTGGTCTTGCTAACGGAGAAATCTTTAGTGCTTTTGAAATAGCTCAAGATTACAAAAGAATCTATGATGATAATATGGGACCAAATACTGGAGGTATGGGTTCATATAGTCCTGTGAATGAGATTAATAATCAAATCATCCAGGATTCCTTAGAAACGATAATTAAACCTATATTATTGGGGATGGTCAAGGAAAATTGTCCCTTCAAAGGTTTTTTGTATGCAGGGCTTATGCTGACAAAAAAAGGTGTAAAGGTTATTGAGTTTAATGCTAGATTAGGTGATCCGGAAACTGAGGTGATTCTTCCTAGAATGGAGAGCGATTTGGTTGATTGCATATTTAAGATTATGAAAAACGAGGAATTTAAAATTAATTTCAACAAGAAATCTTGTGTTGGAGTCGTAGTTGCTAGCAAGGGTTATCCAAATGAGTATGAAGTTGGCAGAATTATTGATGTTTTAAATCAAGAGGTATTGGTTTTTCATATGGGAACAAAACTAAAAGAAAATCAATATATCAGTAATGGAGGTAGAGTTTTGATTGCGGTTTGTTTGGCAGACTCAATAATGGCAGCACGAGAAAAAACATATGATTCTATCAAAGAAATAAATCGAGATGATTTCTATTATAGAAAAGATATAGCTTTAAAGAATTGATTATATTATTTTGGCGTTGAATTTTATATCTCAATCATAAAAAGATGACAGTTATAATTAATATGACTGTTATTTTTTTATAGATAATTTCTTACATAACTTTACTAAGGTGTTGATTAACTTGGTATAAAGATATAAAATAGAAATACTATAATTAGTTAAATATCAAAATAAGTATAACTTATCTGGTTTATTAAGAAAGATTTTTGATTTTTTCAAAAAGTTTTTATTAAACTAGATGTTAAAATTTAAAAGGCAATTATGGAGGGCAAATGAGAAAAATCAAAAAAATCAAGCGACATAATCTGTTAATTCGGTTCATTAAATTACTAATTAGGATTTTCAAGAAGAAACCGAAGATTGTCAATATAGAAAACCAAGAATTACCAGAGAAAGCTATTTATATCGCTAACCATGTAGGAGCAAAAGGTCCAATAATTTTCAGTGTTTTCTTCTCAGTTATTTTAGTGCCTTGGGGTGCTTTTCCAATGACTGGTAATTATATAGAAAGATGGAAGTATCTGTATTTTGTTTTTTATCGTCAAAAACTAAAATATGGCAAGATTAAATCAATTATATTAGCATCTCTCTTTGGTTTGATATCAAGGATTTTATATAATGGTGTTTATCTTATACCAACATATCCCGATTTAAGACTGAGGAAAACTATAGTACAGACACTTAATCATTTAGAATCCAATAACTCAATCTTAATTTTTCCTGAAGATAGTTCGATGGGTTATAAAGATGAAATTCAAGTCTTCCATGGAGGGTTTGTTTATTTAGCAAAGAAATATAGAGATAGATACCAAGAAGATATCCCAATAATTCCTTTGTTCTATAATAGATTTAATAACCAAATCATTGTTGGGAGAAAATACTATTTAAAAGACTTCTTAGATAAAATTGATTATTTAGTTATTGCAGAAAAGTTTAAGGAGATTCTAAATAATTTATCAGATAATGAATAAATAGAAAATGTTCTTGTATTTCTAGATTAGAGTAGTAAAATAAATCTAGAAATATGATTCGGGATGTGGCTCAGCTTGGTAGAGCGCTTGGTTCGGGACTAAGAGGTCGCAGGTTCAAATCCTGTCATCCCGACCAGAAGAGCGGTTGTGGCGAAATGGTAGACGCGCTGTCTTCAGGCGGCAGTGTTATTTGACGTGTGGGTTCAAGTCCCATCAACCGCACCATATAAGAAGAACAGGATTGATACAATTATCAGTCCTTTTTTTACGCCTTAATAAAGCCTTTTCTAGACTTTGACCATGCATAGAAAATAGAATTAGTCAGATAAAATAAGGATATAAATCTTTAAATGGACTTATGTTCTACACGATATGATTTGCAATTTACACGATTTGCTTGTGATTTTACACGATTTGAAATGAGATTTACACGATTACAGGAAAATTCTACACGATTACAGATTTGATCAAATTAGTGATGCGATAAATTATGTTTTAGAGTACTTCATAGTTCTGTTGACATTGATATGTATTACAGTCCATAGAAAAAAATTCATACGTATTGATATGGATATTTTTAAGTGCTATAATAAGAATAACATTATTCACTTTTGGAAGGTACCAATATCATTATATATTTCTTTAAGAAGTTGACTTGTATTCTTATGATCTTCTTTGTTGAAAACATATTCATTTGATTGAATACTATCATAGTTAATTGAATACCAGTTCAAGATTTTTGATATGCATTTTTTTGTCATTTCCGCATCTCGCAATCTGACATATTTTTCCAATGAATCAAGATATCCGATGACATATGGATTACGAGTGTATTGAGTGATGGTACCCCTTATTCCTCCGAGTTCGATTTCAAGATCCTGAAATTTCATGTTCTTTGCCTCCTGTCTAGAAATTTACGAATTCAGGTAAATCATCATCGTCATAATCAAGTTTTATTACCTGGTTTGTTGTATCAATTGAGTGTTGAGATGCATGATTGAACAACGGAATCAAAAGACCCAACATCAAAAGAACCAATAACAATTTTTTCATATGTATCCCTCCTTCTAATTTCAATATTAGAAAAAGAGACGATATTCCACCACGGCACATTTGTCATATATTGGAGAATTTTTATGGATAATGTGAAATTGATCAATTATATGGAAAACCTGAGATATGAAAGAAACCTGACTCAAGAAGAGTATCTTTTTGATGTTGTCTCGCAGAGACAATACTATCGGTATAGAAAAGGCGAATCCGAGATTCCCCTTGAGATTATTGACAAACTGGCAAATAAATTAAAGATTCCATACTCAAGACTGATCCAACAATATATGGAAGAGATTCAAAAAGGCAAGAAACTGGTACAGGAGTATTTCAATCTGGTCATCAATAAAAAGAGTAAAGAAGCAGAAACACTCTTCACTCGTATCAGTAATAAGAATCTGATTGATGATGACAGCAAAACTCTCGCAAAAATGGGTAAGATACTGTGTGATTACCATCGAGGATTCTATGCAAAAATCGAACTGGTTACTTTACTCAAGGAACATATGAAATATGATGAACTGATGAAATGCGAAGCTCTTCATGACTTTGAGATATACCTGCTTGGACTGGTGATGGAGTATAGTGAACCGGATAGAGAAAAAACTCTCGACAAACTCATTCATATTTTCGAACAGAATAAGGTTCTATCCGGAGGAAACATCGTCTTTAATCTCCAAGTATTGTTTTGGATTGTCAAGAATCTTGGCAAGATGAAGAAATACATTGATTTGATCAGAATGTCACAATATGCCATTGATTATGCAAACGATGGTTTTTCTGTCTACTGTTTGGAATACTTCCATTATTACAAAGCCTTGGCCCATTTTCGAACAGAAGATAAGATTTCTTTCTCAGAAGAGTTATATAAAGCTATAATTATCTGTATGTATCAAGCCGAAGATAGGAGAGATAAATTCTTTTCAACCATATTGAAAGATACAAATATAAATGCATATGAATTTTTAAAAACCAAATGCATTGAGTCTACAAAATAGCAGAAAAAACTGAAAAGTATGACAGATGTGCCGTGTTAATTCCTTCTTACGTATGATATTTTGAAGATATCTAATAAGGAGATAAAGAAAATGAAAAAAATATTCATTGGTTTACTAACAGCTATATTTTTTCTTAACTTAATCGCATTAAATTCAAATCAAGTAAATGCTTTATCAAAAACTGAGATTGAGTATACTAAGAAGGAATATTCAGAATTTGATCTAAGTAATGTAGACAAGTTTACTAAGTATTTAGAAGATATTAATATCGACATTTTTGAAGAAGAAGATGTAAAATATCTAGCTTCCAATTTTTTGTCTATATATTTTAATGCAGTATCATTACATAAAATCAAATTGATTCCAAAAGATATTCTATTAGGTGATTTTGAAGTTTCAGAATTGAGAGACTGTGTTATTTTACATTTTCCAAGTTTACTCGATGATTTTGATAAAGTATTCACCACAATCAGTGTAAAATGGGTATCTGACCAAACACTAGACTATTCAAATAATGGAACACATCAAGTAATAACTAGAGATGCTTTAGATGAAGTTTCAGTAATTTTTCCTGGGTTTTTTAACACAAATAACAATGGAGTTTATGAAACACAGTGTTATTCAGATTATCCAGATATGTATGAAACTGAGATGATTAATGAAGCACATTTTTATCATTATCAACGTGAAACTAACTATTTTGGAAATGTGTTTTCATCAAACACTGCAAAATCGATGTTTTTTGAACATTATTATAACGCAGTTGAAACATATATGTTTAACGAAAAGGTAGCACAAAGAGAGCTGGGTGCAGCTTTGCACTATCTTGAAGATTTGGGAACCCCAGTTCATGTAGGAGATGGATTTAGTGAAGGACTTGTAATATGGGCTTGTGGATTAGGATTAGCCCCTTTGGTGATAATAGCTATATATGGTGGTTCAATGGTATCTGATCACGTAGATTTTGAAGAGTATGTAGACAGTATTGATCAGATATCTGAAATGGATATTCCTACAAACATTGATTATGATTATTATTTAAATGTTGATTTAGAAGATTTAATTGATGATATAGTATCAAACGCATATCAATATTATGATGAAGCAAAGTCAAATGATAGCCAGAAATATATTGCTGCACAAAATACATTACCATATATTAAGGAAGTAGTTGCAGGTATTCTTTATAGGTTTGCATATAATATGTCAGACAATAGGCAATATGATTATGATGGTGTAATGATAAGAAATAGAGCGTCAGGATTGTACCTAACTGCTGATTCATCAACATTCTACAACGGCACAAATGTTATGCTAGATACCATAAAAGCTAATAATGCTCAATTATATTGGATGACTGAATATTATTATCCAAATGGAGCTAGCGGTCTTAATCGATCGACTTCTTTTAATATGGTTTACAACACTAATAAAAGGTTTGATATTGTCAACAGTTCGGGGTCTAATGGGGCTAATTTACAGATTTATGATTATGCTACTGTACCAGCTCAATATTACAAACCAGAGATTATTTCACACAACTACGGTTATTATAAAATCACCACTGAAGCATCTGATTTTATTAAGGTGTTGAGTGTGAATGATACTACTCCTGAGGTTGGAACAAACGTATATCAATGGAGTTATGCTAATTATAGTTATGATCAATGGTATTTCGATTTGTTGAAAACAGTAACGGTTGACTGGAAAACAAATAATATACAGGAATCATATATACATAAAGGGCAATACATATATTATAAGTTAATCATACCAAATTCTGGGAATTACTGCATTGAAACAAAGTCTTCATATGACACATACTTTAATTTGTACGATGACAATTTCATTGAAATAGGAAGTGGTTCAACATATGATGATGCTGGAGAAAATTATAATGCAAAAATATATAAATATTTTTCCTCAGGAACTTACTATGTTCGTATGAGAATGTATAACTCAAGTTCAGAGGGAAGAGTGAACTTTATTATATATAAGAGTAATCAGTCTAATGCATCCAATGTTTATATAAATGGTAATTATTCTTATTATATATCAAGCAGTTACATTAAGCCCCTCAAATTTACTGCTCCGTCGAATGGAACCTTTCACTTTTATACATCTGGTACATTAAATACATATCTTACAATATATGATGATAATATGATTTTAATAGGGTATAATGATAATGGGATTGGATTAAATGCATCATATTATATGTACTTGGAGCAAGGAGATGTCATTTATATTTTCTTGAGATATTATGATCCAACCACATATGGTACAACAACATTTCATGTTGAATGAGTTGTGGGGGGGAGAATCATGAATAAGATGTATAGTAAGAATCAATTAAGAGTAGTTTATATAGAATTAATTATTTCTATTCTAGCAATGGCAATATGCATTATTCCAGTAGTAGTATCTTCTCAATGGTATTTTCTGAATGAAATCAAATTGTTTGATTGGAGTGACTATTTAGCGACTTGGGCATTAGCGACCTATATGTTTACTCTATTCCTGTTGGTCGAGATTATATGTATGCTGCATCTATTTGGAATTATTAGAAAAAAAAGATCGCTTTCAAACGCTCTAATGGTTGCTTTGGTAGTAGTAATACATTTACTAATTATAGTAGCAAGTTTCCTTTCTTTAAAATATACATTAGGAGGAAATGGAATTGATGCAAGACCACTTTCCTTTTATGTTTTTTCCATATTATTTCTGTTCTTGGTTGGGTATTGTACTCATTTAGTTTTTTTAAGACGCAGTTTCTTACAAAATAAGTAATAGATAGTTTCTATAGTTAGCTTCATAGTAACTACTAGCGGTTTTACTCGGTAATAGATTCATCAAAATAGAGCATGTTTCATAATAATTATTAGTGATGGTTATGCATTTATGACATATTCTATTAACATTTACTAATTGATATATGTTCAAAAAACAAAGCTCCGTCCGAAAAAAAGCAAAACTCCGTAGGAAATAGAGTAAAACTCCGTCGAACGCGAACGATTTTAGAGTAAAACTCCGTAATGACAAGACATATTAAAAGCATTGGTTTGATACAAAAGTATCAAGCCTTTTTTTCCGCTAAATAGAGCCTTTTTGGATTTATCATTCTAAATTTATTAGTAAAAAGATATAAAAAAAATGATGAATTTAGTTTAGTGAAAGAGCTTCTACACGATTACTACCTAATTTACACGATTTGTCATCGATTTTACACGATTACAGTAAAATTCTAAACGTTTACCAAAGTATATGAGTTTTTTGAGATTCTTTAGTATATAATTATGATAGTGATTGTTTAATATTAGAATATAACATTTATCTGTTTCTATAAATAAGGGGAGGAGACAATGAGACGATTCAAATACCCATTTTTAAAGCGGATTAATAAATAATTACTTCGGAAACGAATTAATCTACTAGATTAAGATGAAAGACAAAAGTATATTTCCAATAGACGGTTTCGTTGGATATTCGGATCCTTATTTTGGGTTTCATTTAGTTTCTTCTTAGACATGATGATTTTTCTTGAACCAAAAATAGAACCTGTTATAGGAAAGACATGGTATACGATTTTGGTTATTTTTGTTAGCCTGATTTTACCGGCATTGTTATTGTATTTTCCATATCACAAACTTGAGAGATATTACCCACCTCAGTCACTAGAAACTATTTCTAGAGAAACTATCTCTGAAGTAAATATTAAGCTACTGAAATACTATAATGTTCCCGAGGACTATTTAGTTACCAAATGTTATGATTGTTCAAATCAGCTTCTAATTGATAAGGATGTCCTGCTATTTTTTCATAATGGGAAATTAAGAATTGTTAATGATTTTACATCAACAATCAAAGATTTTGGCTGCTATGAATTTGGACTAGATGAGCTTGATATGTCATACGGAAAAAAAGAGGATATTGTTACAACTGAGATAAAAGCAGAGAAGTCATATTTATCATTGGGAAAAAGAGCAAAACCATATATTACAAGCAAAGGAGCCGATGCTAATGAGTAAGTTAAAAGATATAGTAAAATTTGAAAAAGATAACATGCCAGATTATCAGAAGAAATTCAGCTATTATTTTCTGTTCCCATTTATTATTGTATGTATAGTTGGTCCAATTATTGCAGCATCGATTTCAATTCCTATGGGAATAGCCAATTCGGAATATTACTTATTGCCTGTTATCATATGGGCTATTATATTATTTAGTATGTTGTTGATATTAATCCCATACGGAAAATCTGTACTAAAAAGAGTTGTTGAAGATCAAGTTGAAAAAATTAACAAAATACTGATTACTATAGACTATGACTTCGCCATAAAGACACTAAATGATAAGGGAGTTTGCAATCAAGAAGGATTTTTCACAGTGGATAAAGATGTGATTCCATTTGAACAGTTAAGATACATGTTTGTCGCTCAATATTGGGGTGGAAAAACATTTCTGTCGTTGGTAATTCATTCTGATAGGTATCCAAACGATTCTTTTTTGGATATTGATAATAATGTATTCACTGTAATAAAATCTAAAAAGCTAAAAATTGAAAATCTGGAAATGATTAGGTTTATGGAAACTAACACCAAAGCTTTTATTAGTAAGTTAGTCAAGAGAAGTAGTACAATGCGATTCAAGAAGAATGATCTAATATAATCATTGAATCATATTTGATTGGTATGGTTTTTTCTTGGAACGAGATACCAAATAAGAAAAATGTAAGGGTGCCACCTTTTTGGGTGAGGGTGCTAAAAATTGTGATAGGGGTGCAAAATAAACAGCAGGGTGTCAATTTGTATCAAAATAGGTAGTGCAACCCATATAAGAAGAACAGGATTGATACAATTATCAGTCCTTTTTTTACGCCTTAATAAAGCCTTTTCTAGACTTTGACCATGCATAGAAAATAGAATTAGTCAGATAAAATAAGGATATAAATCTTTAAATGGACTTATGTTCTACACGATATGATTTGCAATTTACACGATTTGCTTGTGATTTTACACGATTTGAAATGAGATTTACACGATTACAGGAAAATTCTACACGATTACAGATTTGATCAAATTAGTGATGCGATAAATTATGTTTTAGAGTACTTCATAGTTCTGTTGACATTGATATGTATTACAGTCCATAGAAAAAAATTCATACGTATTGATATGGATATTTTTAAGTGCTATAATAAGAATAACATTATTCACTTTTGGAAGGTACCAATATCATTATATATTTCTTTAAGAAGTTGACTTGTATTCTTATGATCTTCTTTGTTGAAAACATATTCATTTGATTGAATACTATCATAGTTAATTGAATACCAGTTCAAGATTTTTGATATGCATTTTTTTGTCATTTCCGCATCTCGCAATCTGACATATTTTTCCAATGAATCAAGATATCCGATGACATATGGATTACGAGTGTATTGAGTGATGGTACCCCTTATTCCTCCGAGTTCGATTTCAAGATCCTGAAATTTCATGTTCTTTGCCTCCTGTCTAGAAATTTACGAATTCAGGTAAATCATCATCGTCATAATCAAGTTTTATTACCTGGTTTGTTGTATCAATTGAGTGTTGAGATGCATGATTGAACAACGGAATCAAAAGACCCAACATCAAAAGAACCAATAACAATTTTTTCATATGTATCCCTCCTTCTAATTTCAATATTAGAAAAAGAGACGATATTCCACCACGGCACATTTGTCATATATTGGAGAATTTTTATGGATAATGTGAAATTGATCAATTATATGGAAAACCTGAGATATGAAAGAAACCTGACTCAAGAAGAGTATCTTTTTGATGTTGTCTCGCAGAGACAATACTATCGGTATAGAAAAGGCGAATCCGAGATTCCCCTTGAGATTATTGACAAACTGGCAAATAAATTAAAGATTCCATACTCAAGACTGATCCAACAATATATGGAAGAGATTCAAAAAGGCAAGAAACTGGTACAGGAGTATTTCAATCTGGTCATCAATAAAAAGAGTAAAGAAGCAGAAACACTCTTCACTCGTATCAGTAATAAGAATCTGATTGATGATGACAGCAAAACTCTCGCAAAAATGGGTAAGATACTGTGTGATTACCATCGAGGATTCTATGCAAAAATCGAACTGGTTACTTTACTCAAGGAACATATGAAATATGATGAACTGATGAAATGCGAAGCTCTTCATGACTTTGAGATATACCTGCTTGGACTGGTGATGGAGTATAGTGAACCGGATAGAGAAAAAACTCTCGACAAACTCATTCATATTTTCGAACAGAATAAGGTTCTATCCGGAGGAAACATCGTCTTTAATCTCCAAGTATTGTTTTGGATTGTCAAGAATCTTGGCAAGATGAAGAAATACATTGATTTGATCAGAATGTCACAATATGCCATTGATTATGCAAACGATGGTTTTTCTGTCTACTGTTTGGAATACTTCCATTATTACAAAGCCTTGGCCCATTTTCGAACAGAAGATAAGATTTCTTTCTCAGAAGAGTTATATAAAGCTATAATTATCTGTATGTATCAAGCCGAAGATAGGAGAGATAAATTCTTTTCAACCATATTGAAAGATACAAATATAAATGCATATGAATTTTTAAAAACCAAATGCATTGAGTCTACAAAATAGCAGAAAAAACTGAAAAGTATGACAGATGTGCCGTGTTAATTCCTTCTTACGTATGATATTTTGAAGATATCTAATAAGGAGATAAAGAAAATGAAAAAGGTTATATAGTTATTTTATTAATGTTTTCAGTGATGATGACAAATATTATTGTTGAGGCGAAATCCAATGTCAATTCTGATTTAAATGAAAAAAAATTCGTAATAACAGCAATTGACGATATTGTATTTAACAGCAATAAAATTGTAACGAAAACAAATGATTTCATATCATTTAGCAAAGAAAAAGTATATGATTTATTTTTGTACAACTATGGTAGTATTTACTCTTTTGTTACCAAAGAAAATAATATTAGTGGATATATAATTGTTAGAAAAATAAAAATTGATAATATTTGGACTCTAGATGTCGCAGAAATCACAACAGGGGTAAGTTCACCGTTTTCTGAAGTGAGTGAGAAGAATATTTATGTATCATATTTGGGATATTTTGAATATGATGGTATTAATTTGAAAGATGCGACTACTGGGGTTGAATATAATTACAAGGATATAATTAATTACTTTACAGATAATAATTTTGCGCTTTCATCAGGATCGTTCTATTATACTGACTATGAAGAAGAGTACGAATACTACAGCAAGACGGATGTTAGTGATGTTTCGTTTGAAGATGGCTATCCATTAATGAGTACATTAATTGGAGGATCATCTTATCCTAATAATTGTAATCCTACAGCAGGACTATCTATTATTATGTATTGGGATAGAATGTATAGTGATTTAATTCCTTCCTTTAATCCGATCAAGACAATGCTAGTGGGAATTCCTCCATATTCATATTATTATGATTATGTCTACAAAACTTGGTCCACATTAACTATCGCAGAAAAAAATCTTCTGGAAACTTATCACAATGATTTGTATACAGACATGAATACAAACAATTGGTATCTATATGGCCTAGGTCCATATGATGGAACATTTCCACCCGATTTTTATGATGCAATGGAATCTTTCTTTGCTGACAATAACTATACATTACAACACACCAATATTGTTAATGGCACCAATTCTTGGTTTGGTTCAGGAACAGAACTGTCTTCAAGTCAGTGGTCTACATATAAAGATGAAATTGATAACGAGCATCCGGTAGTAATTTCATTGGGTGTTGATCCTTCTACTAATTATTCTTTATATAATGGCGTTTTAACTTTGGACTATGATGGAATTCCTGACCTATATACTATTTATGGGACGCCATTCTATTACTATTTGCTAACTGAAGAGTTCACACTATATAGTAATGCTGCACATATGGTAATTGGGTATGGTTATAAAGAGATTGATTATTATAAGATTAACATTTATGGGAATCTTTACTTGGATAAAACAGATAAGTATTTTACTGTGGCAAACGGATGGGGAGGAACATCATATATAAAAAATGTTACATCTGATATTTCAATAGCTTATAGTTTGTACTTATAGAATAAATGATGGAAAGAATAAAAATGAAGGAGAATGATTCGTTATGAAAAAACTAACTATTTATTTAACTATGTTGTTAATTCTATCAGTATTTTCTGGCTGTGGTATACCCAATGGAGAATCCATTGAAGACTGTATGAGTATTGGCAATTGTTACTATTTAGATAAAGATGTCAAAGTAGAAAGTTCTGAACTTTCCTCGTCTTTGAGAAACTTGCTAATAGATGAGTCAGATGAAATGTATTTCTCATATATGATTAATCCCGGCGGAGATGCAATGAGTCTTGTTTATCATAATAATGGTGAGATGACTAACTCGTCTCTAGATCAATTGATTTTATTAACTGCTCAGATGGTGGAAGTAGTGAATCAATACTATGAAATAGACGCCATAGAAACAAGTATCATTTTTGAAGAACACATTGAAATCATTGTTTCTCACGATCAGGAACTAAACGTATCTTACTTGGTTGCAGAAATTAATTTTGATAATTCCAATCTTGATTCTGAGAGTCAGATTATTAGTTATCTTGAAGAAAATCAACAGCCAGTGAAATTTCTACTTGATTATGAAGAGTTTGATCGCATTTGGTGGTATGAAGGAGGAATAACTTCAATATATATTGAAAAAGATGGCAGTAACATAATAATATACCGAATGGGAATAGCATACAGCGATGCAATTGATACAAAAATTAGTGATTTACTAGATGAATATGAATTTAGTTTTGCTGAATCTAACTAGAAGAATATACCCTATAGCAGAAAGAAATACTAACTGGATCACTATAGAAAAGAACAGAAGTACCTATGGTATTATATTCAAAGAATTAATAGAGCAAGATCTTCAATAATCTTGCTCTTTTCTTTAATAAAAAAACCAACTAAGTATGTAATTAATTAAAGCTTGGATTCTTACAGTTTTAATTATACGTGCGTAATTGTATTAAAATAGGTCACCAAAGCCAGTCGAGTTAGTGAGATTTAAACCCTGATTTCGAATCTGTAAAAAATAGGGGTGCTGTAGATTTTCATTAGGGGTGCTACAAACTCTTCCTGGGGGTGCTAATTTTTCTGGGTAGGGGTGCTATAAATATTTGGAGGGGTGCTAAAATTTTGATACAGGGGTGCTACAAAAAATTATGGAGGGTGCTAATTTGTATCAAAATCGGTAGTGTTACACAAAAATAGCTAAAATAACTCCTGCCAGGAGTTATTTTATTGTAAAACATTGTACATGTGTATCAAATGTGATACAATTATAGTGAGGTGATTAGTATGAGAAACGAAGTTATACACGTAAGAGTATCAGATGATCTTAAAGCTTCAGTAGAGCATATACTAAATGGTTTAGGCGTTTCTTTGTCATATGCCATTAATATGTATTTAAAACAAATCGAGATAAATCGTGGAATACCCTTTCAAATTGTACTGCCAAGTCAGAAAAAGCAAAAAGAAATTGAGATGTTAGCTCATGCAATTAATCTAACTGGCGGTAAGGAAGTCAATACATATGCAAACAAGATTCTTGGATTGTATGCTCAAGACTTGATCGATTATGAAACTACAGTCTTCGCTTTAGGAAGAAATTTGTCATGAAGGATCCTTATCTATATGAGAACACTGATGTCCTAATCAATAAAGCAAACATCAAGGACAGAAATATTTTAGATGAGTTTGAAAATCGTATGTCAACCCTTGGCTTAATAACAATTCTGAAAACGGATATGAAAATCATCGATATTTATGATGTTTTTAAAATTCATAAAATACTTTTTTCGAATGTTTATGAATGGGCTGGGCAGACAAGAACAATAAATATATTTAAGAATGAACCCATTTTAAACGGCTTAAGTGTCGATTATACACCCTATAACCTAATTAAGAATGAACTAGAGAAAGTAAAATCAACCTATTTTAATCAAAAATGGAAAGATATTTCAAAAGAAGATTTCATTCATCTGTTTACAAGAATGATTGCAAAAATTTGGCAAATACATCCATTTAGAGAAGGTAACACGAGGGTTATATCAGCGTTTGGATTATTATTTTTGAAACAAAAAGGATTCGAATTCGATGTTAATGTTATTGCTAAAAATGCAAAGTATTTTAGAAATGCACTTGTTATGGCATCACTTAACGAATATGCAGAATACAATTATCTACAAAATATTTTATTAGATGCGATTGATGGGAAACAGATAGAACAAAGTCCAACAAAATACAAAAAAATTAAAGATTTTGATATCAATCAGTATGAATACAACTATCATGAGGTAAAGAAGTGAGACCGAAGGTTGATGTTATAATGAGAATAGATTAGCAATAGTCTACAAGTTCAAATTTTTAAGGAGATTAAAATGTGAGTAAGTTCACCGATGATGTCAAAAGTACTATAATGAGAACGCGGAAAAGGATTGGGGAAGGTTAACACCCCATGCTTTTGAGTTTGAGATTACCAAACATATGATGGACAAGCAGATTAAACTAGTGATACGATTTTGGATATCGTAGGTGGTCTAGGTCGGTATGCTATATATTATTCACAAAAAGGGTGTAAGGTGACTTTGGTTGATTTATCCGAATCGAATATCAAAATTGCACAAAGAGAAGCGAAACTTGCCAATGTTAAGATTACAACGCATGTATGTGATGCAACAAATCTAGCTATACTAAATTTGGAACAATTTGACCATGTATTTCTCATGGGACCATTATCATCTCATTTCAACACAAGCAAGCAAAAAGGCAACTCTAGAAGCTTTGCGATATCTCAAACCAGGCGGCTATCTATATGTATCATTCATCATGTTTTTTGCTGGGATGATTTATTACATGAAACATGACCCTGAAGGCGTACTTACAGATCCTTCTTATGAAATCTATATCGATACCTGTCTATCTGAACAAGACAAATATAAGAAATTACTTGACATGTTCAATATTAGTTGTGAATAATAGGGAAAATACAATGAGAAAGAAAGAATACCTAGTTAATCCATGTGCGAATTTATCCATTCCATATTGGAAACACCTATTATTCAAGCAACCCAAAAATATAGATATATTTCATGAAAGCGACTATCATGAAGAAGGTTTATATAACCATATAGAAAAATACTTTAGGCTTATACACTATTTAGAAAAATCTATCAAACATCATCAATCAATCTCCAGTATTAATGTTGCTCAAGACATGAAATATTTAATTCTACAGATTAATAATTCATATAGCAATGAAAGAATTATTGTGAATAAAGATGACATTGAGCGTTGGATAAGTCATCCGACATATGATAGATCACTTTGGATTAAAGTAGTAATTGATGGTCATATGATTGCTAGTGGTATCGCAGAATATGATGAGAGTACGAAAGAAGGAGTTATTGAATGGGTGCAAGTTCTCCCTGAGTATCAACGCCAAGGATATGGAAAAATGGTTGTTCAAGAGTTATTGTATAGATTATCAAAAAAAGCTGATTTTGTGACTGTTTCAGGAAGGTTATATAATGATTCAAACCCAAAACGGTTATATGAATCTTGCGGTTTTGAAGGATTAAATATTTGGTATGTAAGCTATAAAGAACCATAAGAGATGAAGTGTTTCATTTACTTAAGAAGGGTGCGCAAAAAGTAGTCAAGGGTCATTAATTGTATAAAAATAGGTTAGACAAACCAAAGTTATCTGAAATGACTTCAAACATATAGTGACCCCATATAGTGTACACTAAGAAAGAAAGAGTAAGATGTTAGTATTAAATTGAACTAGTCCCTGTCAAGTGGACACCATAAAAAAATAAAATATTTAATTGACTAAGGCTTGATTCCTAAAATTTATTGGAGTTGAGCCTTTTAGTGTTGTTTGTAAGCGTCAAACCGGTTACATTTATCGAGCCTAAAAAGCACATTGATTTTACTGAATTTTAGACATTTCGATATAAATTCTACACGATTACATTTGAAAATACACGATTTAGAATGGATTTACACGATTTCTGTATACGATATATATTATAAAGTTGACAAATATGCATAATAAATGTTAAAATATATGCATACAAGTCAAAGGGGAGGTGATATCATGAGCAAGACAAAAGAAATTATGAAAATTGTCGCAAAGAATAAAGGTGTAATTACAACAAATCAGTTAACTGATTTAGGGATTCATAGACAATATCTCAGTAATCTTGTAAAACTAGGTAAGTTAGAGAAAGTAGAACGTGGAGTGTATGTTTCAGTAAACACATTTGAAGATAAACTTTTTAGCTTGCAATCAAGATTTAATAAAGGGATTTATTCACATAGTACAGCATTGTATCTCCATGGTCTTACTGATAGAACCCCACTAAAGTATACGATGACATTTCCAACGCCATACAATATTACAAACGTTCAGAAGTATAATGTTAAAACGTATCGATCAAATGATAAATTGTACAATATTGGTTTAGATACTGTTCATACAAATAATGGGCATAAAGTAAACGTTTATAGTATTGAAAAAACTTTGTGCGATATTGTTAGGGGAAATAGTAAAGTAGGTAAAGAAGAAGTGGTAAATGCATTTAAGGGATATTCAATGAGAAAAAACAAGGATTTAAATGTATTATTTAAATATGCAAGTTTACTAAAAGTTGAAAGTAAGGTAAGAGGATATATGGAGGTATTAATATGATATCAGTAGGCAAACTGAAACAAAAGATAAGGGACATGGCAAAAGAGGATAATATACCACATGAGATTCTATATCAAAATTTTTTCTTTACTAAAATTGTTTAGTTTAAAGGTAGATAATGACCAATTTTGATACAAAAATAGGAGAAAATTGAAATACGCTACACGATTACATTTTGAGATACACGATTTAAAACGGATTTACACGATTGTAAATATTGAGGTTTTAATGATTCCTTTTTATAGTAAAATAGTTTAAGGGAGTTGGATATTATGATCAAACGTGACTACAGATATACGAATGAAAATAAAATTAGAAAAACATATATTGAATTGTTATCTAAACATTCTGGAACTAAGCATTATACAATTACTCATTCATCATTCAAAAAAGTGATAGTTGACCAAATCCCTTTGCATCATTATCGAAGGAGAATGAATCCCTGATAATCTCTCCAGCTTCCGTGGCTATGAAGCAGTCATGCTTGTACTTGGAGATATCAATACCAATCAAGTACATGTGAAACACCTCTTTCAATGAAATTTAAGCCTGCGGTCTTAACAGTTTCTTATCCATGTAATCACGAAGATAAAAGATCTAGTCTTAGCTAACTGATTAACATTTAAAAAATAAAAAACTGTGGTCTGAGTCACCCCAAATGCTCGAAGCATACTAAATTAGTTACAGATCCACAGTGCTTATACAGTTATTATAGAACAAACCCTTCTAGGTAAGTCAAGAAGAAAGGATATATTTAATTAATCCGGTAATTCTTACAGCTTTAATTATACGTGCGTAATTGTATCAAAATTGGTAGTGTTACACACAAGCAAATGAGATAGCTTCTAAGATTTGTAGATATGGTATACCAATAATACCATTCTGATGATGGGAGCTTTTTTGTTTTTTTGGATTAACACTAGAAAAGAGATGTTTGATTTCTACATGATTACATATTGAAATGTCACATTAAGCGAATTTTACACTATATTAAATTCTGAGATTTTATCTATTTATTGCTAGTAAAACAATCTAGAGAATAAAATAGATTGAGCTTATAGCAATGATTGGTATCTTGGGTTGCTATAATACAAATATAGATTGAGTAAATAGTTCTTTAAATATGAGATTAGTTTTGGAAAACTTTCAATTAAATCATAACTATTTATTTATTCATAAAAACCTAGTCCTAAGATTTTTTATGGTAGAAAAATTAGAATTAAAAAAATAGTGATAATATGATAAAATATTATTAACTGGAATTTTAATTAGTTTTAATGAAATATCTTATTTAGAAAGGAGATGCAAACTCATATTTGATGATGTATTGTTAGGTTTGCCATTTGAGTTTATGAGACTAAAGAATATTTTATATCGGATATATCAAAAAATTATGTTTTGTTTATCTTTTCTTATTTCTTTTAGAGAACCGATTGTTTTAAGAGGTAAGTATACAGCACTTCAAATTCAAGACATTATCAAGGAAAATAATCTAGATAATCTATTGATAGTTACTGATAAATTCCTATTAAAAACTAATTATTTTGTTCAAGTATTGGATAATCTTAAGAAATATAAGATTAACTTTCATGTGTTTTCTGACATATCTTCTAACCCTACAATAACTCAAGTTGAGATGGGGGTTAAGAAATATCGTCATTTTAATTGTCAAGGTATAATTTCCTATGGAGGAGGTTCGGTTATCGATTTGGCTAAATTGCTAGGAGCAAGAATCGCTAGACCGAAAATGAAAGTTTCCAAGATGAGAGGAACTTTAAAAGTGTTGAAAAGAATACCTTTGTTGATAGCTATACCTACAACAGTAGGAACGGGGTCTGAAGCAACATTGGCTGCAGTTATTTCAGATAAAGAGAATAATGATAAGTATGCAATTATGGATCCTGTGCTTATGCCAAAATATGCAATTCTTGATGTTGAGACAGTAAAAACTTTACCTAAAAGTTTGATAGCATCAACAGGTATGGATGCTTTGACACACGCTATTGAAGCTTATATCGGAAAAGCAAACACGAAAAAAACTAGAACAATGGCTAAAGAAGCTATTGTATTAATCTTTGATAATTTGGAAAAAGCATACAATGGTAATACATCAGCTTTGCTGAATATGCAATTGGCATCATATAAAGCAGGAGTTGCTTTTACGAGAGCTTATGTTGGAAATGTTCATGCGATAGCTCATACTCTTAGTGGTTTTTATGATGTGCCTCATGGATTGGCTAATGCTGTGATTTTGCCTTATGTTCTAAGATATTATGGCAACAAAATAAATTCTAAATTACTTGAACTATCTAAAGCAACAGGTTTGTTCGCTCCTGAGGATTCTTTTGTAGAAAACACAGATAGATTTATCAGTAGGATTGAAATGTTAAGAGATCAGATGAAAATCCCAGTTTCTTTCAATGGTTTGATTAATGGTATTAACCTTGATTTAATGGTTGACAAGGCTTATAAAGAAGCTAATCCTTTATATCCGGTTCCTGTGATTTTTGAGAAATCAGATTTTAGGTTTATTCTCAATCAAATCAATCGAGTAACTAACAATAATTAATCTTGTTTTAGCCTTAAAAACAGGTTTAATCTTGACTTGACATCGTTAGTCCGTTATACTTAAAACGATTGGAAAAAATGGTATTATTAGAGGAGAGTGGTTAAGAATGTCAAAGAGATCTGGGGCAGTAATTCTTTTTGTATTATTGCTTGTTTTTTGGTTTATTCTATCATTTAGATTGGACATTACTATAGCTGTTATTGGTTTCATGGCCTCAACCTTGGTTGTGATGTTTAATTATGATTTGATATTTAATAGAAATGAGGCTACGAAGTTAACATTAAGAACATTTAGAAAACTTATTGTTCTTCTTTTTGTTTTGGTAGTAAATATTATTAAGTCAAATATAGAAGTAGCTAAAATTGTGTTATCAAGAAAAATGAAAATTGATCCTGGCTTTGTAAAGATTCCCAACCCTTTAAAAAAAGAATTGAATCAAGCATTGTTTGCAAATGCGATTACTTTGACTCCTGGCACATTAACTGTAGATATGAATCAAGATGAGATAGTTGTTCATGGTTTGATAAAGGATAGTGTATATGATTTAGATGGAAGTCAATTGGAAAAAGCATTTATTGCGATTGAGAGGGACTGATTATGGTTGAAACGGCTGTACTTATAGGGGCTATTATTTTGATTTTACTGACTTTTGTTGGTTTATATCGCGCGATAATCGGTCCAACTGCAGAAGATAGAATTGTAGCTATTAATATGATTACAACAAAAGTAACAACAATTATTGCGATGATTGCTTTGATTACTGCTCAGGCTTTTTATGTTGATGTTGCTTTGGTTTATGCTTTGCTTGGATTTATTACAACTATTGGTTTGGCAAAACTTCTTATGAAAGGAAAACTGGGGAAATGAGCGTAGGAGAAGTGATATTAAACATTATTGTTATATTATTCTTGGTAAGTGGATTATTCTTCTTTTTCGTAGGAGTTGTTGGTTTAATCCGGATGCCAGATGTATTCTCAAGAATGCATGCAACAACAAAATGTGATACTATGGGTGCTGGGTTAGTGTTTGCAGGTTTGATTATTTGGCAAGGTGTAAGTTTTATATCGGCAAATATCCTTTTGATTTTAATTTTTGTATGGATTACTAATCCTACGGCAGCACATGCGATTGCAAAAAGTGCTTATAAGAGATTGGAGTCAGGTTTGTTGGAAGAGGAAGGTGATTTGTAATGGGATTGCTGAATGTCATTATCATCATCTTTTTAATCGTATGCGCCTTATCAATTGGTAAAATCAAGGATTTAATTGGTGCGGTTATTTTGTTTTCTGCCTATTCGTTAGTAATGAGTATTTTGTGGTTGATATTGAATTCACCAGATGTGGCAATTACCGAAGCAGCTATAGGTGCAGGAGTGACTTCTATTTTATTCTTTGCAGTTATAAGCAAGACAAAGAGGTTTGAAGAATGAGAAAAATACTAGCTGAAGGAGTTTTTATCATTTTATTGATTGTTTTGATTATTGGTGTTATCGAAATGCCAACAGAACCGTCAGTTGATGCTCCTTCATACAATGAAGTAGTTGAACACTATATAGAAGAAGGTGCTAATAAAACTAATGCTTCAAATTTAATAGCTGCTATTTTAGCTGATTACAGAGCTTTTGACACTTTAGGAGAGACTATTGTTCTCTTCACTTCTGTTGTTGCTGTTGGATCGGTTTTAAGATCAACCAAACATGATAAGGAGTTGGCAAAGGAGGCAGAGGAAGATGAATGATATCATTATTAAGAATATTACTAGAATAGTTATTCCTTTTGCACAGATGTATGGTATTTTTATTATTCTAAATGGTCATATTTCACCTGGTGGAGGCTTTGCTGGTGGAGCGATTATAGGCACAACTTTGGTTTTATATACTTTGGTCTTTGGTCGTGAGAAAGGTAAAAAAAAGTTTACACACAAAGCATCTGAAATAGCCGAAAGTGGCGGTATCATGCTTTTTGTTTTCGTAGGTCTTATTGGTTTGGTTTTAGCTGGGAGTTTTCTTACTAATGTAGAAGCTGGTTTTCCTGAAGGGAATTTAGGAACTATACTATCTGGAGGTTTTATACCAATCTTGATGATAGGTATAGGGATTAAGGTAACTTCTACAATGATTTCATTGTTCAACTTGTTGATTGATGAGGAGGCAAAATGATATGTTAGAATTTATCTATGAGAAAATAAATTTTATCGGAGCTATTGTTCTTTTTGTGATCGGTTTGAGAATTGTTGGGTTGCACTCTAATTTAATTAAACGAATTATGGGAATAAATATTATGGGAACTGGAGTTTTTTTGTTTTTTGTGGCAATTGGTAATGTAACTGGAGGAAGTGTTCCAATCATTACTGATGATCCAAATGTCACATATGTTAATCCTCTACCATCAGTTTTTATCTTAACAGGAATTGTGGTTGTAGTTTCTATTACTGTCTATTCTTTGAGTTTGGTTATTAGGATCTATGAGAATTATAAAACAATTGATCAAAAAGAGTTAGCTCAGTTGATAAGCGAGGAAAACAATGATTATTGAACAATTACCAATAATTAACTTGTTGTTATTCTTGTTAATGGCATTGGTTATTCCTCTTTTAAAAAGAAAATCATTTACAATTACTCTTGTTTTGGGTTTTATCGTTTTAGGCTTAGTGTTTTCGTCATCAGCATTTCTTCTTTGGTATGTTAATAACGTTGGAGATATATCTTATACTTTCGGTGGACATGAAGCAAAATTTGGAATTGAGTTTTTAGTCAATCCTTTTTCAGCGCTTTTTACTACAATGATAGTTGGTTTGGCAATGATTATTTATATATATTCTAGTGGTGACGCAACAGAAGGTATTGAAAGCACAGAGTATGGGAGATACTATGTTTTGTTGTTTATATTGTTGATGTCTATGTTTGGGATTTTATATACCAATGATTTATTCAATACATATGTTTTTATTGAAATATTGTCGATTACTACTTGTTCTATCATAAGTATTAAAAAGAAGAAAGATACTTATACTTCAGCTTTTAGATATCTGATGATGAATGAGATTGGTTCATTGTCTTATTTGTTGGGTATAGCACTAATCTATATGGCAACTGGATATACAAATATCGAACTTGTTTCTTCAAGTATTGGTCCTGTTTTTGCTGCGAACCCAACAAATATTATTATGGCAGTAGGATTTATTGTAATCGGTTTTGGAATTAAGGCAGCAGTTTTCCCCTTTCATGTTTGGTTACCTGATGCATATTCGAGCGCTCCTTCAACTTCAAGTGCGATATTATCAGGGATAGTTAGTAAGGGATATCTGTTGGTTTTGATCAAGATTTTATATAAAGTTTTTGGTTTAGATATTTTAGGAGAGTTAAATATTCAAATCATGTTATTGGTTTTAGCAGCGACTGCAATGATTGCCGGTTCGATATTTGCTATAGCTCAAAAAGATGTAAAAAGGATGTTGGCATACTCTTCTGTATCTCAGGTAGGGTATATCTTGTTAGGGATTGCTCTGTTTAGTTTTCTTGGACTTAGAGCAGCGTTCTTCCACATATTTTCACATGCTTTGATGAAAACAGCTTTGTTCTTATCTGTAGGAGAGATTATTTTTTATAAGAAAACCAGAAAAGTTAACGACTTTGATGGTTTAGGATATATCATGCCTGTTGCCATGGGGGTTTTTAGCATAGCTGCTTTGGGAATGATAGGAATACCTTTGACAAGTGGGTTTGTATCTAAACTAAATCTTGGTATAGCTGCTTTGGATGGAAACTACACGATTTTCTTGGTTGTTTTAATTGTTAGCAGTTTGTTAAATGTCGTTTATTACTTGCCGATTATTATCTTGGCATTCTTAAGGAATGAAAAATATCATTATCGGCTCACTGCAATTGAACATACACCAACAACAATGATAACTCCCCTATTTATTCTAGCGGGGTTGATACTTGCAATTGGGATATTTCCCAATTTGATTCTGCCGCTGATTGATGCGGCAATAAGCACTTTGATTTAGCAGGTTATATTTATCACAACTTTACGAGGAAAATGATGATTGTTGAACAATTACCGATAATTAACTTAATATTGTTTTTGTTGATGGCTTTATTAATTCCATTACTAAGAAGAAAACCATTTAAAATAACCCTTATTTTAGGGTTCTTCGTATTAGGGTTCGTGTTTTTGTCTTCATCATATTTGTTGTGGTATGTAAATAATGTTGGTAGCATATCTTATACATTTGGTGCTCATGAGGCAAAGTTTGGAATAGAGTTTATTGTTGATCCCTTTTCAGCTTTATTTACAACTATGATTGTCGCTTTGGCGATAATTATCTATATTTATTCTAGCGGTGATGCGACTGAGGGTATTGAGAAAAAAGAGTATGGAAGATATTATGTGCTTTTGTTTATACTAATGATGGCAATGTTTGGGATTCTTTATACTAATGATTTATTTAATATTTATGTTTTTATCGAGATTTTATCAATTACAACTTGTGCAATTATCAGCATCAAAAAGAAGAAGGATACTTACAATGCATCTTTTAGGTATCTGATGATGAATGAGATAGGTTCGCTTTCATACTTGTTAGGGATTGCGTTAATCTATATGGCTACAGGTTATACTAATATCACTTTAGTTTCAGAAAATATTGGAGTTGCATTCGCTACTTATCCGATTAATATTGTCATTTCCTTAGCTTTTATCATGATTGGTTTAGCGATAAAAGCGGCTGTATTTCCTTTTCATGTTTGGTTGCCTGATGCTCATGCGAGTGCTCCGAGTACTTCAAGTGCAATCCTATCAGCTATTGTTATCAAGGTTTATATTTTAATACTTATCAAGGTTTTATATAAAGTTTTTGGTTTAAATATCTTAAATCAATTGAATATTCCAATCATAATGTTTGTATTAGCTGGTTTGGCAATGATTTTAGGTTCTGTTTTCGCAATTGCTCAAAAAGATGTCAAGCGGATGCTTGGTTATTCATCGATATCTCAAGTTGGATACATTCTTTTAGGAGTTGCATTGTTCTCTTTTTTGGGTTTAAGAGCTGCATTTTTTCATATTTTTTCACATGCATTGTTAAAAACTGCACTGTTTCTATCAGTAGGTGAAATTATCTATTATAAAAAAACCAGAAGAGTTAATGACTTTGATGGTTTAGGTTTTATCATGCCGGTAGCTATGGGGTTGTTTGCGATAGCTGCATTAGGCATGATAGGTATTCCTTTTACCAGTGGGTTTATCTCTAAACTTAATTTGGGAGTAGCGATATTAAATGGCAATCAAGTAGTCTTTTTAGTGATTTTGATTGTAAGTAGTTTGTTAAATGCAATTTACTATTTACCGATTATAATTTTAGGTTTTGTCCGAAATGAAAAGTATCATTATAGGATGACGTCGATTGAGAATACACCAAAAACGATGATTACTCCATTATTTATCTTAGGGATATTGATTGTCGGTTTCGGTTTGTTTCCAAATATTATTTTCCCTTTGATTGATGCTGCAGTAAATATTTTGTTATCATAGAATGAGGTTTGAGTATGGAATTTCCAAGGATAAAAATATTTGATAAAATGGTAAAACTTAATTCAGTTTTGGTAGCTCTTTCATTGCTTGTCATACTGTTTTTTGTTGGTTATGCCTCAAATTGGTTTAATATGCAAACCAGTTTTATTGAGAGTGAGACATATAAGGCTTTGTTGATGTCTAATTATATTCACTATGTTGTATTCTTTATTATAGGAATACCTTTTGTCGGGGCCGTTACAGAAGTTTTAGCAGCAAAGAAATCAGATGATTACCGTGATAAGTATGTTATTTATACTAGTTTTTTGACTTTGATCTTGGTTGTTTTGCTTTATCCCTTTGCACTAGAAGAAATTATAGGTATTGATATTCCTGGTTTTATGGGATTAGGTATTAGTTTCAGGATTGATATGCTTGCTTATATAGTGCTTCTGTTATCTGCATATATTTGGTTTATCGTTGTAATTTATGCACATGAATATATGAAAAGAGAGCAAAAAACCACTAGATTTTTCTTCTTTTTGGCAACGACTTATAGCGCGGTTTTAGGAGCGATTATCTCTGGAGATTTATTGACGATGTTCTTGTTTTTTGAAATCATGACAGTTGCATCTTACATGTTGGTAATTCATGGTCAAAATGATGATTCATATAAAGCAGGTTACAATTATATAATTATGGGTTTAATTGGGGGATTCTTGATATTTACAGCTTTGATACTGCTTTATTTTAATATTGGAGATTTGAAGTTTGAATCAGCTATCGAGAAATTAGATCAACTCGGGAATCTAAAGTATTGGATTATGGGACTGCTTGTGTTTGGATTTGGCATCAAAGCCGGTATGGCTCCGGTTCATGTCTGGTTACCAAGAGCTCATCCGGTTGCACCAACACCGGCTAGTGCTTTGCTTTCTGGTATTATGATTAAGGTTGGTGCATTTGGAATAATTAGAGCAGCATCTAGTTATTACTTCCCACAAAGGGGAGTTTATACCGATAGTTTAGATCCTTTATGGTTATCGGCACAAAACATTGGGGCTATCATTATCTGGACTGGAATAATTACGATGGCTATGGGAGTGTTTTTAGCTTTGCAACAATCAAACATCAAAAAGATGTTAGCTTATCACTCTGTAAGTCAAATTGGTTATATTATTACTGGAATAGGTGTCTCCTTATATCTTGGATATATTGGAGCAATGGGATATACCGGGGCAATTTATCATATTATCAATCACGCTTTGTTTAAATCCTTATTGTTTATGGTTGCGGGTGTTATCTATTTCCATACCAAAGAATTGGATATGTATAAATTAGGTGGTTTATGGAAAAAACTGCCTGTAACAACAATTGTTTTTGTCATAGCTGCTTTAGGAATAAGCGGTATGCCTTTGTTTAATGGTTATGTATCAAAGACAATTTTGCATCATGGCATAGTCGAAGCCTATGAATATGGTTCTAGCAACTTCATATTTGCTGAAATAATCTTTATGATTGTCTCAGCTGGAACTGCTTGTTCGTTTATAAAAATGGGGTATTATGCTTTCTTTAGAAAGACAGATAGAACTTATGATAAGTTAACATTTGATTTTTCTAGTCTGGATGTTTCTTTGTGGGCTTTAGCGATTTTGATAGTTTTGATTGGAATATTCCCGATGTTTATAATTAATAATCTGATAATACCTAAATTATGCGTAACTTGTTATGACCAATATTTTATACAAAAATACATAGTCGGAATGAATGTTTTTGCTTGGGCTGATTTAGGAATGACTTTTGGAATTATTGCCTTTGGTTTTGTGATTTTCATCGTCGGCAAGAAATTTAACCTGTTTCATCTTCACTTGCCAAGATGGCTAAGTGTCGAGTATGTATTCTTTTTGCCGGCTTATATTATTATGAAGAACCTGTGTAAATTGATCTATGGGGATAAGTGTCCATATAATGAGATTGATTTTGCAAAGCTATCAGAGAAAGATATAGAGAAAATCGGATTTATAGATCGGTTTGTGATTACGACAAATGTGTTAAATCGAAGATACGAGGCTTCTATTATTAAAGCGGATGCGATGATTTATGCGGCATTCTTAGTCTTTATACTTGTATATATGGTGATATTGATATAAGAAGAGGTAGTTAATGAATCAGAGAAGGAAATTATTGATATTAGATAAGATGACTTTAAGCAACTCGATATTGATTGGGTTGTCTTTGTTAATGTTGTTATTCTTTATTGGCTTTGTTCAAAACTGGTTTGGTTTATCAGAATTTTTAGTAAATACCCAGATTTATAAAAGTTATCTTGATTTTCTGATATGGCAAAGAATAGAGATATTCATTATTATTTTAATACCTTTTATAAGTGCTATTTTTGAGTTATTTTTTGGAGATAAGTTAGTTAACTACCGTGATAAAATGTTAGTATACTCAGGGTTTGTTGTTATTTTCTTGTTGATTATGATTTATCCTAAGGTTTTGCTTGGAGAAATAGATTATAAATTTCCTAATCTTTTATTTTTAGGTATTAGTTTTAAAATAGATTTCTTGGCTTATACAATCTTGTTGATAAGTGCTTATGTGTGGTTTTATGTTATTGTCTATGCTCATGAGTATATGACAAAAGAAAAGCACAGTACAAGATTCTTTTTCTTTCTGGCATTAACATACAGTTCCGTTATTGGAACGATTGCATCTTTTGACTTGTTGACGATGTTTTTGTTTTTTGAGGTTATGACCTTGGCTTCATACATGTTAGTTATCCATGGCCAAACTGATGAGTCTTATCGGGCAGGTTTCAATTATATTGTAATGGGTCTGATTGGTGGTTTTTTGATTTTTACTGCATTGGTTTTAGTGTATTTTCACGTAGGAAGTTTAGAGTTTGTATCAATTATTGAGGTTATTAATGATAATGTAGTTTTAAAGTATTGGATTCTCGTGCTTTTAGTATTAGGTTTTGGGATTAAAGCGGGTATGGCACCAGTTCATGTTTGGTTGCCAAGAGCTCATCCGGTAGCTCCGACACCAGCAAGTGCTTTATTATCGGGTGTGATGATAAAGGTTGGAGCTTATGGTATTATCAGAGTAGCGTCAACATATTTCTTTCCAGCAGCAGAGGTTTCTATTGGCATAGATAATCCATTATGGAATACAGCTTCAATTGTCGGAGCATTAATTATCTGGATTGGTATCTTCACGATGTTGTTAGGGGTTGTTTTGGCTTTGCAACAAGCAAATATCAAGAAACTTTTGGCGTATAGTTCAATAAGTCAAATGGGTTATATTTTGGTTGGTATCGGAGTAGCTTTATATTTAGGGTATGAAGGTGCTATGGGGTATACAGGAGCAGTTTATCATATTATTAATCACGCCTTGTTCAAATCGTTGTTGTTTATGGTTGCCGGAGTTATATATTTCCATACTAAAGAGCTTGATATGTACAAATTAGGTGGGTTATGGAAGAAACTACCTTTGACAAGCTTATTGTTTTTGATTGGAATGTTTGGAATTATCGGCATGCCTTTGTTTAACGGGTATGTATCAAAAACTATTTTACACCATGGAATCGTTGAGGCTTATCAGTACGGTTCTCAAATTTTTATCTTAGCTGAAATCTTGTTTATTATCGCTAGTATAGGAACAGTATGCTATTTTTCAAAAATGTTTTATCATGTCTTTTTAAGAAAGACAGAGAACGCTTATAAATCTATGACATTTGATTTCTCTAGCCTTGATTTGGCTTTGGTAGGCGTAGGGATAATAATAGTTTCTATTGGTTTATTTCCTAGGTTTATTGTAAATGCTTTGATTTTGCCTCAAATGCAGACAATGAGTTTTAGTCAAAGTTTCATCGAATATAAAATTATGGATATTAATTTGTTCCCTGCTTATGATTTATTGATGGCAATAGGGGTTATTGTTCTTGGAATATTAGCTTTTATCTTTGGAAGGAAGTACCGGTTATTCCAAATTAAACTACCATATTGGATTAGCATTGAGTATTGGTTTTTCTTGCCAGCTTTTCTGGTTATGAGAAACCTTTGTAAGATTCTTTATGGCGATAAGTGTCCTTATAATGAGGCTGATTTTGCTAAACTTAGCACAAAGGATGTTGAGAATATTGGATTTATTGAGAGATTTGTTATAACAACTAATGTTCTTAATAGAAGATATGAACGGAGTATAATTAAAGCTGATGCTTTGATTTATTCACTTTTTATCACAGTGATGATGGTTTTATTGTTCTTTGCATAGAGGAGGGCTAAAATGAGGATTCAGATTATCGGTTTTTCTGGAAGTGGTAAATCTACACTTGCAAAGTCACTAGCAGAATATTTCAAATTGAATTTGTTACATTTAGATACAGTTCAGTTTCATGGTAATTGGGAAGTTAGAGATTATCAAGAACAAGTTGAAATAGTTAGAGATTTTTTATCCAATAATGAAGAATGGGTAATTGATGGAAATTATTCAAAGATAGTCAATGAAAGGTTTTCTCTATCAGATATGACTATATATCTAAAGTTCAATCGTTTTGCTTGTTATTATCGTTGTCTAAAACGTTTTTTAAAAAATAGAAATAAAACCCGTGATTGTTTAGGATGTAAAGAGAAATTTGACTTAGAATTTCAAAAATGGATATTGTTCAATGGGAGAACAAAAGCTATTAAACAAAGACATGATCAAAATCTATCTTTATGTCAAGGGAGAAAGATTGTTTTAAAGAATCAAAGACAAGTTAGAAAGTTTATGAAAGAAGTAGTTAAAGGAGAAATTTAATATGGAAGTTTGGATAAAGATTATAGTAATACTTTTATATGTTATCTATGAGGGTTTTTCTTTCTGGTTAGCCATGCTTAATTATAGAAACCGCAATAGACCAATGCCAAAATCAGTTCAAGATGTTTATGATGAAGACCAATATCAAAATTGGAAGAAGTATTATATGGAACACTTCAAATTGTCATTTGTTTTTTCAGCTATCGGGTTCTTTGTATTACTGATTATGTTGGCATTTAATCTCTTCGTATATTTCGTTTCATTAGCAAAAAGCATCACTAATAATGTGATGCTAGAGACAGTTATTGTAATAGGCTTTTATTATTTTATAACATATATAATTAGTATTTTTAAAGATTACATTGCTACATTCAAGATTGAAGAAAAATATGGATTCAATAAAATGACAAAATCATTGTTCATAATTGATAAAATTAAAGCATTAGTTCTAACAGTAATTTTTGGTGGTGGAGCCATTTATGCGATTATCGGCTTGTTTATTAGTGTTGGGGATTGGTTCCTTTTGGTGGCCTGGATTGCGGTTACAGTTATTTTTGTTTTTGTGAATATGATCTATACAAAATGGATTGTGCCGATTTTTAATAAATTGAAACCATTGGAGGACTCGTCTTTGAAAACAAAGATTTTTGCTTTTGCTAAAAGTGTTGGGTATGAGGTAGGAAAAATAAGTGTTATGAATGCTTCTAAACGCTCGACAAAGCTGAATGCTTTTTTCTCTGGTTTTTCGAAGACGGCTCGAGTAGTTCTTTATGACACTTTAATCGAAAAGATGGATGAGGAAGAGGTAGTTGCAGTTTTAGCACATGAAATCGGTCATAATAAGCGAAAACATATAGTCTTTAATATTTTTCAAACTGTATTATTGTTATCTGTTTATATTTTTGGATTAATGATATTTCTAAGACAAGATATTTTCAGTTTGGCATTTGGTTTATCGGAAATAAATTATGGTTTTAATATAATTGTGTATGTTGTTGTGCTGTCTATTGTTATGTTGTTTCTTAACTTGCCTTTATCTTTCCTTTCTAGGAAATTTGAGTATCAGGCTGATGAGTTTGCTAGCAAAAACTATAGTGATCTCCATATGATTAATGCTTTAATTAAACTTTCAAGAGAGAATTTTTCTAATCTAAATCCACATCCTTTATATGTTAAGTTCTACTATACTCATCCGCCGTTATATCAAAGAATCGCTGCAATAAAATCGTAAAAAAAACTTCTTAAATAAAGAAGTTTTATTCTAAATCTAACATCATACCCAAGATTACTTTATCAGTATCTTTCATGCCCTCACTTGCCATTTTACCAACAGCAAGGATGGTTTCGTCAGCACTTTTTTTAAGTATGCCAGTCAAGGGATTATATTGATGGTTTTCCATAGCTAGGAAGTGCCCCAAAATAGCTGCATCTAATCCGGTTGCTATTTTTGATGCGCAGGAAGGTTTTGCTCCATCACAGACTACTCCAGATACATTGGCCAAAGCATTTGTTATGGTCATTTTTATTTGATTAACATCTCCATTTTTTAGATAAGTGAAGGTTGCTCCGGCAGCTACTGCAGCAGAAATAGCTCCACAAAAAGCTGATAATCTTCCGATGAAACCTTTTTGGTAAATTGTTAAGAAATTTGACAACAATAAAGCTCGATATAGTTTTTCTTTACCTAATCTTAGGTGTCTTGAAAAGATAATTACCGGAACTGAAGCTGTTATTCCTTGGTTTCCGCTCCCAGAGTTGGTAATGACAGGAAGAGAACAACCGCTCATTCTCGCTTCTGATGCAGCGGCTGTATAAGCTTTGATTCTTGAGAAGACTGTTTTATCATGTTTTAAAATTGTTTGACCAATTGAAACTCCGAAGTTACCTTTGATACCTCGATTTGCAATTGACATATTGTATTTAATTTGTTTATCAAGTAGTGGTTGAACTTTAGATATTTCGATATTTTCCACGAATTGGATTATGTTTTCTATTGTTAGTTTTGATCGATCTGTTTCAACTCCAAAATAATCTTTTTTTATTTGTTTTTCATAGATAATCTCGTGATTTTTAACGATATTTACGATATTTGTATGCAGGTTTTTTATTTCTATGCTCGCTTGGTCATTTCCTTTCCGGGCACTCATTATGTAATGTAGGTTTAAATTTGTATCAAGTATTTTTACTTTAACTATTCGTTTGATTAGTAGTTCGTTTATTTTATTCAAGTGTTTTGGTTTTAACCGAGAGATTACTTCTAATTCTAACCTTGAATCTCCGCCAACAATACCTGATAATACGCTAGCTTCAATCCCTACAAGATTGTTTGTATTAGGTACAGTGACGCAGCGGATGTTTTTTATCAGGTTTCCGCTGGCTTCAATGGTAATTTCATCGGGGATAGATCCTAATAATTCGCGGATCTTAGCACCAGCAAAAGCAATTGAAATTGGTTCGGTACATCCCTTGGCTGGAACTAGTTCTTCTTCAAGTATTTTTAGAAAAGTGTTTTCATAAAAGCTATTAATCATCATTATACCTCACAGATGTTTTCTTGTTAGTACAATACTAACAAAATAAAAGTTTATAGTCAACTAAGTTAAAGAATCTTAGTGATGATTTCAAAGCTTTTATGATATAATATTTACAAGTAGGAGGGTAGTAACTATGGGTATTGGAATTGGTATTGGATTTGTCGGATTAATTATCATAGGAATGATAGCTTTGGTATTAATACTATCGTTTACTAGTAAAAAAGATAATGGAAATAATAAAAAAGATGATGATTCAAGCAGTTTGTTATGAATAGAGGGTTATTTAAATGAGTTTAGAAATTGCTAATTTGATTTTTCCGAAAGTAGATAGAAAGATATCTGATTTGGAAAGAATTTTTCCAGAAAGAAACTTAAAAGAAGGCAGCATAGTAACTAGGTTCGCTCCATCGCCAACGGGGTTCTTGCATACTGGTTCTTTGTTTACGTCTTTGGTTAGTTGGCGTTTTGCCAAACAGACAGATGGTGTGTTTTTTTGTCGTTTAGAAGATACTGACCAAAAGCGGGAAATTGAGGGCTCAGGAGATAAGGTTTTAGAACAACTTTATAAGTTTAATGTAATTCCCGATGAGAGCTTTCTAAAAGAAGGGAATTATGGTCCTTATATTCAATCAAAAAGAAAAGGGATCTACCATGTAGTCATTAAGGAAATGCTTGAGAAAGGCTTGGCTTATCCTTGTTTTTGTACTCATGAAGAGTTGAATGAAATTAGGAAAGAGCAGGAAGAAAAGAAGTTGTTGCCAGGTTACTATCACGAATTTGCAAAATGTCGATTTTTGAGTGATGATGAAGTTATTGAAAGACTTAAAAACAATCAAGAGTATGTAATAAGATTTAAATCTCAAGGCAAAAATGATGATTATGTAGTTTTAGAGGATGCAATAAGAGGAGATATTAGATTTCCTAAGAACATTCAAGATGTTGTTATCATGAAGAGTGATGGATTGCCTACATACCATTTTGCACATGTAGTAGATGATCATTTCATGAGAACTACTCACGTTACAAGAGGAGAAGAATGGATCCCGTCTGCACCTATTCATTTGGAAATCTTTGAACAATTACAGTGGCAAAAGCCTGTTTTCTGTCATTTTCCGGTTATTATGAAAGTTGATGATGGGAAGAGAAGAAAGTTATCAAAACGTAAAGATGAAGAAGCTTCAGTTGATTACTTCTTAGAAAAAGGGTATCCAATTGAGGGATTCTTAGAGTATTTGATGACTTTAGCAAACTCAAATTTTGAAGAGTGGCGTCTTGAGAATCCTCAAGCTAATATCTTTGATTTTAAATTGGATTTCAAAAAGATGAGTTTGGATGGAGCGCTGTTTGATTTGGAAAAGGTTAGTTCGATTTCAAAAGATAGATTAGCTTTTATGACAAAGGAACAGTTCACGAAAAGAGCGGTTGATTATGCAAAGAATTATGATGATGAGTTGTTCGATTTAATCAATCGGGATATTGAGTATTTTAAAAGGATTATCAACATAGAAAGAGAACAAGAAAAGCCAAGAAAGGATTATGAAAAGTATAGCGACATATTGCCTATTATAAGTTTTATGTATGATAGATATTTTTCCGGTCTAATTAAGGTTTTACCATTCAATCATAGGTTTAGCATTGATCTGATTATGGAGATTTTGACCAAGTACTCTGATATTATGAATCTTGATTTAGACCAAGAGCAATGGTTTGGTCAAATGAGAGATTTGGCGGTTGATTTTGGTTTTGCAAAAAAACCCAAGGATTATAAAAGCAATCCGGATGTTTTTCTTGGACATGTAGGAGAGTTTGCAGAAATTTTGAGAATAGCGACATGTGGAAAAGCGAGTACACCCAATTTTTATGATGTTTTGAAAATATTGGGAAAAGATCGAGTGATTGATCGGATAAATTATACATTAGAATTACTTAAAGAAAAAAGATCTCAACTTTGAAGTTGAGGTCTATTTTTTATTTCTTAAGAAATTGTATTTACATAATTATATAGTAATACCAAATATATAATACATAGGGTTTAATAAAGTTTTATAAAAATTTTACAATTTAAGTAATAAATTACAGAAGGAAAGGAGGAAAAATCTTGAAGTATAAAGCGATTAAATCCAAGTTGTATCTAACAAAGAATCAACGAACATTCCTGTTAATGTTAATGCATACAGCTAAGAACTTATATAATGAAGCATTAAATAATGTTAGACAACATTATTTTGAAACTAATAGTTATTTAAATTATTCTGAAAACTACAAATTATTAAGTAGAAATAGTGATAACTACCGAATTCTAAATACCCAACAAGCTCAAGCTGTTATTCGAAAAGTGGATGAAGCAATGAAAGCATTCTTTGGTTCCTTAAGAAGTAAAGCTAATAACAAAGTAAGACTACCAAGATATCTTGAAAAAGATGGTTATTACTCCATAGTTGACAGAATGGTTTATAAACCGAATGAAGAGTATTATGTGTTACCAAGAAGTAATTTTATTAAAAGAGTAATCGTTAGATTACTTTTGTTCTGTTTACGTTGAAGTTTTTATTGCGATAAAAAAGCAACATATCAATCAATACCATAGTAGCATTAATTATATAAAGAATTATTACTAAGTCAAAGTCATTAAGTAGTTTATGAATTATTCCAAAGATATAACCAATAAATATTACATACAAAAACCAAACACTCTTCCCTTCTGTACTTTTACTTTTTATACTTTTATAGATATTCAATGGCCAAGCAAAGCCGAAGCAAAACAACATCCCGATTTCAAATACACTCATCTAAATTAACCATCCTTATTTTTCTCTAATATATTATAATACCATATTATTTTATAATTTTGATTATAAATTGAAAGTATGAAATTGACTCTTTTTAACTAATAAATGATTGAAAATTTTCATAAAAAAATAAACATAAATATTTTAAACAAAATACTTTTAAATAGTCATGAGTTCATATATAATGTTTGTATAGTCCATTAATTCATCGGCTTTTTAACCGATGAGTTATTTTCTTAAAGAAGTCAAATATTTATTGAGTAGAGGAGAAGTTATGACTAGATATGTTATCAAGAGAAACGGAGTTAAAGAGAAGTTTGATGTTGAAAAAATAGCTAATGCTATGTATAAGGCATATTTGAGTGTAGGCGAGGATATAACACATCAAGAATGCCTTAAACAAGCTAAAAATATTACTAAGGATTTAATTAACAGCGAAAATGAAATATCGATAGAAAAAATCCAAGACTGTGTCGAATTATATTTGATGGAGTCAAAAAAGTATGAAACTGCCAAGGCATATATTAAATATCGTGAAAAACAAAGGTTAGATCGAGAAAACCCTTGGTCAGACAATGATGAAAGACAAGATATGATCTTGCAGAAGTATTTGATTCATAATGAATCAAAAAAGGATTTCATCAAAAGAGTATCGATTAAAAGGCCAGCACTTGAAAAAATCCTAAGGCATAAAGAAGCAATTTTCGGTGGGAGAAACCTTTATGCTATTGGAAGAAATGGTAATATAACTGGAAGCAATTGTTATGTGACTGAAGACCCTCAAGATAATCTTGAAAGTATTTACAAAGTTGATTATCAGATTGCTAGAACATATAGTTATGGTGGCGGACAGGGTATGAACTTGTCTAATATCAGACCAAAGGGAGCTAAAGTTAACAATAGTTCAAACACTACACCAGGGGTAATGGTTTTTGCGGAAAAGTATTCTCATACTACATTAAATACTCAACAAGATAATCGACGTGGAGCATTGATGTTAGTTTTGAATATAGACCATCCTGATATAATTGAGTTTGTGACTACAAAACTAGATTTAAATAAGATTAATGGAGCTAATATATCTGTTGCTTTGACTGACGATTTTATGAAAGCAGTCGAAAATGATGAAACTTGGGTTATGCGCTTTGAAACACCTTATGAGTTGATAGAAAAACGTGTTAAAGCAAGACAATTACTAGAATTGATTGGATATTCTGCACATACCATGGGTGACCCAGGTATTATGTTTATCGATAAAATGAATGATTATCATTTTTTAAGTGAATATGATGATGTCAAATTTACAGCAACCAATCCTTGTGGAGAGCAACCATTAATGCCTCATGGATCTTGTAATCTTGGCAGTATCAATCTAAACGCATTCATAAAGAATCCTTTTTTAGAAGAAGCATATTTTGACTGGGAAAGATTTGATCATGTTGTCGAAGAAATGATTTATTCATTGGATGATTTGTTGACAATTCTAGGAGATAGACATGCGCTAAAAGAGCAAAGAGACCATGTTAAGAAGTATCGTGAAGTAGGTTTAGGTGTAATGGGATTAGCAGATTTGGCATTGAGTCTAAAACTACGTTATGGTTCTGATGAGTTTATTGATTTTCTTGATAAATTAATGAATAGAATGATTAATCAAGCTGCAAAAGCTAGTGCTTTGAACGCTAAAGAAAAAGGTGCTTTTCCCGCCTTTAGCTATGAAAAAATTTCTAAATCAAGATTCTATCAAAATACAATAGATGAAGAAACTGATTCTTTAATAAAGAAATATGGAATGAGAAATTCAAGACTTCTAAGTATTGCTCCTACGGGATCAATCTCAAACATTTTAGGAGTTAGCGGTGGTGTTGAACCATTTTTCCAAATTAGTTATACAAGAAGAATAATCTCGATGTTTGATGAAGAAAAGAAAATTACTGTATGGGAGAAAACGCCATTAGCTATGGCAAAAGCTCTGAACATCGATCCTGAAGATTTACCGGAATGGGCTAAAATTACCTCGCAAAATATTGATTTCATGGAAAGAGCGAATGTTCAAGCAACAATTCAAAAATATGTTGACACAGCAATTTCTTCTACATTCAATATCCCAAATCAAGCTAGTGTAAAAGACGTAATGGATATTTATACAGTTGCTTGGGAAAAAGAGTTCAAAGGTGCAACTGTCTTTAGAGACCGCTGTGCAAAAATCGGTATTTTAGCTGGTATAAACGCGGATAATAAAGACTTGAATCCTGGTACACCTCCTATGATGCATGTTGAAGAAACTTGGATCGATAAAGTTAGTGGTAAGAAAAAAGAATATGTTACCCATATCAATATTGAAAACCAAGTCTATAAACCAGAAAAAATGGAGAGAGAATTGTGTCCTCTATGTAAATCCGTTCTGATTAAGAAACAAGGATGTATTCAATGCAGTAATGATTTATGTGATTATGAGAAATGTTCTATATAGAATTAAACCAGTGAAATAAATCACTGGTTTTATTTTTCGCAATGGGTTATAATTTGTAGGGTATATTTATATAAATTCTTGGAGGAATTGAAGTTGTATTACAAAAAAATAGTTGAATTAAGAGACAAGTGTGGAATATCACAAGAAAAACTCGCTGATAACTTAGGTGTTAATAAACGAGTTCTTTCTAGTTGGGAACAAGGACTTTCAATGCCTGACATTGAGTATTTGAACAAAATATCTAATTTCTTCGATGTGTCTATAGATTTTTTGCTTAAAGATGACTCCAAGAATTCTGGTTTTAACTATTATCCAATTACAAAACCGATTTCTAAGACGATTGGTCAGGTTCAACTGATTTCTTTGGTTTTAGCTTTCTTATCTATTTTGACTTTTGCAGTTACTTTGATTGTTAGTTTGCTTGAACCTTTAGTTTATTATGATATAACAAGCGATAAGATTATCAAAGGCTTAGCGGCTTATTGGTTTACTTACAATGAAATTAGAGTTATTATAATTTTAGCACTGCTTGGATTTGTCATTGCTTTAGTTTTATTATTGTTCTCAAAGAAAAGAAGTTACATAAAGGATTGATGAGTATGGATACATTATTATTTGCATTGAATGCTGTTTTGCCAATACTGATTTTGATTGGTTTTGGTTATCTGCTTAAAAGGAGTAATTTTTTAAAGCAAGACTTCATAGAGACAGCAAATAAGTTAGTGTTTAGAATTGCCTTGCCTTGCTTATTGTTTTTTAATATCTATTCAATAGATAGTTTAGACGATATTAATTGGTCTGTAATTATCTATGCAGTTATTGGAATATTAATTCTATTTGCTTTAGGATTTATTGCGGTTTTCTTTTTTATTGAAGACAAAAAACAAAAAGGAGTTATTATCCAAAGCACTTTAAGGGCTAATTTTGCAATTATTGGAATACCTTTAGCTGAATCCATTGGAGGACAGAGTGCAGTAGCCAATGTCGCGATAATTGCTTTAGTGGCTATTCCATTGATGACAGCATTATCAGTTATATCATTATCAACTTTTGTGGATGAAGCGATTGGTAATCCGTTTATTAATGCTATTAAAAAAGTATCAAGAAATCCTCTAATAATTGGGGTTTTAATGGGAATGCTTGCACTTTGGATAAGAAGTTTTATTCCAGTAGATGAAGTAACTCAAGAACTGGTTTTCTCTCTCAAAGATAATCTTAAGTTTATTTATACGCCAATAAGGTGGATTGGACAGATTACTTCTCCGTTAGCTTTAATAGTCTTAGGAGCTACATTCAAGTTTGATGTTATTAATGGTCTGAAAAAGCAAATAGTTATCGGAACCTTCCTTCGCTCGATTTTAGCGCCGATTATTACACTTACAATAGGGATTCTATTAGCCAAGAGCTTTAAGTTTTTTGATTTTGACAGCAGTGTATACCCTGCGTTGATTTCTTTGTTCGGATCTCCAACAGCAGTTACTAACGCAGTGATGGCACGAGAGATGAAAAATGATGAAGCTTTAGCGGTGCAATTGGTTGTTTGGACGACTTTAGTATCAATTGTTACGATTTTTATTATTATAGTAATATTTAGAAGCTTGAAACTAATTTAAATAAAGAGCCCCTTTTACAAAGAGCAAAAAGGGCTATATCTTTATGTAAAATGAGGTTTTTTCCGGATCGCTAAGCATTATACCTTCATTTGTTTCTTGATGGTTTAAATTCTTTTCTTTTATCTGCTTTAAAGTGTATAAATACTTTTCACATGAGGGATAAGTTATCGAGAAAGATTTAAGTCTCGGTTCTTCCCCATCGTTTTTGTTAGTTTTTTTCCAAGAGTTTATTGCTAGATGATGGTGATATTGATTATCGCTCATAAATATTGCTTTTGGAAATAGCTTGTTTGTAATGTTGAAGCCAATCACTTTTTGGTAAAAGTCAGCAACCGCTTCGAATTTAGTCACTTGAAGATGCAAATGACCGATAATTGTTTCTGGAGGGAAAGCAACAAATAGATCGTTATCATTTATTGAATAATATACACCTTTATAATCAAAGGGAAGATTATCCATTTCAATATGATTATCTATATATGTCCAAGCACTGTCATCCCTGTCACAATAAACTTCAATGCCAAAACCATCTGGATCTTTTAAGTAAATTGCTTCACTTACTAAATGATCAGCAGCTCCATCGATTGGTATTTGTTTGCGAATTAGATGGTGCAAGAATTTGCCTAAATCTCTTCTTGATGGAAGAAGCAAAGCAAAATGGTATAAATTATTGGGATTACTTGATGATTTTTGTTTACTCTCATAAAGTCTTATTATTTCAGTTTCATAGTCTAGAGTTAAGGATACATAGTCATTGTTAGAGTTTAAAACAGAAAAACCCAAATCATTCTTATAAAAATCAAGACTTGTTTTCATATCATGTACATTTAAATCGACTCTAGAAATATGGATAGCATTTTTATGATACAAATAGTTCACAAATATCAACTCCTATATAAATATTATATATAATTGCTTTTTATTTGCCTTGCTATTTGCTTAGATATTTTATTCTAAGTAATTGAAAAACAATTAAAAAATATAATAAAAAAAAGTTGCTTTTTAAACAAATCTTTGATAATATATATATCGGCCTTTAAATTAGGATGTGCTGTTTAACTTTTTATCTGACATATGCATAATCCAAAAAATATGGCGACTTATGCGCTCATAGCTCAATTGGATAGAGCGTTTGACTACGGATCAAAAGGTTTCGGGTTCGACTCCTGATGAGCGCGCCATTTTTTCGGGAAGTAGCTTAGCTTGGTAGAGCGCCTGGTTTGGGACCAGGAGGTCGCAGGTTCAAATCCTGTCTTCCCGACCATTGAAAGATAAGAGTAAGGCAACTTACTCTTTATATTTTATTAGGACCCTTAGCCAAGCGGTAAGGCACGGGACTGCAACTCCCTCACCGCCGGTTCAAATCCGGCAGGGTCCTCCATGAATTTAATACGGAGTTTATTTCTATAATTGCTTAAAATATGCATTTTATGTGTATTATTGGCTTGTTTTATGGAAATAAACAACCTTTTCGATATTAGATTTAAATTAAAAGACAAACTCGAATTCTAAAAGATGATTTTAGAACTGTGGTTTGTCTTTTTTTTCGTTTGATGAGATAAATTACTCAACCGGATTTGAACTACCTATACAAGCGGATTCGAATTTTGTATTAGTCATTTTAAAAGAAAATATTTTGAGAATTATACCTTGACAGCCTAGGTATGATAATATATAATAAATGCATAGGTAGATTAGGTAGGTGGAATAATGGAAAAGAAATTAATAGAATTTGTAATGAACCATTTTGATGACGATGAAAGAACCACAAATGAAGAAGCAATTAAAGAAATTAATGGCAATCTAATTGACAGATATCATGATTTATTGAGTCAAGGAAAATCTGAAGAAGAATCCTATCTTGAATGTATAAGTACATTAGGGGATATAAGAAATCAACTCACAATCAATAAAAAAGTTGACACAAGCAAAATATCAATTAAGATGCAGTTTTTAATTTTTTTTCTTTCTGGAATAAGTATTGTATCTTTCTTTTTTTATTCAGGCATAGGATTAACATTATTACTTGTTAGTATTGTTCTTTTTTCATATGTTTATCTATTTCTTTTTAGACAAGCAAAACAAGCGCTCACTCATGACAATATCGGTTCCTTTGGGGAGGAATTGTTAAGTTTAACTAAATCACTTTTCCCACTAATGATTATGTGGGTGATTTCAGTTAGCCTATTGATATTGGAGACACTTCTTATTCTTTTTTCAAACTTAGATAAGCTAGTCATTCGGATGTTTTATCAAAGCACACCAATAGGCATATTCTTTTTAATGTGGCTCGTTTTTTCTGTCTTCATTTTCTTTTCCGTATTGCCAAACTACACAACAATTATTAAGCGTTATCAGATAGTTACTGGCAATATAACCACCCTCTTTCCACTTCAAAAAATAGTGGATAAAATGAAAAATAAGAAAAGCAAGGTTTATTCTGTTTATAAAAAGCAAATTTATCTTAAATATTTCTTCTTTTCCTTACTTCACATTGTTTTAACTATGTTATCAGAGACTAGACAGTATTACCGAGGATTTGTGCTTTTACCGAGCGGAGATCAAGAAATTAGAACTATTTTAACCGATTCTTCACCTTTATGGAAAAGACTTCTGGACACTCCAAATAATATTGGGTTTATATTATTACTCATAATTATAGTTGTAGGAATAGTAATGTTTACATATGCATTCAAACATAAGCAATTATATTTAAGGAAAATATTTTTGATATTCAATTTTAGTTGGTTTATAGGTATATTAATTACTGCATTTTCTTTCATGTTTTATACCGGTATTATGAATGATTTCTCAATTGTTATCTATTATTCTATCAGCGTCATAGCAATACAGGTCACTTTCTTGATTTTAAATAGAAAAACCGAGGAACTACTATATGAATGATAAAAAAAATAGTTTAGTCGGAGATCTTCTGAGAGGAAACACAGATAAAATACTACTTTCTATTCTAATGAGAGAGGATTCTTATGGGTATCGCATCAATAAAATTATGGATGAAGAAACTAACCATCGTTTTTCATTAAACGAAGCTACGCTTTATACAACTTTTAAAAGATTAGAACAAGATGATCTAATTAAATCATATTGGAAAGAATCAGAAAACTCACAACCAAGAAAGTACTATTCAATAACAGAAAAAGGTAAGCAAGAATTATTTCAAAGTAAAATCGAGTGGAAAGAAGCAGTGGATATTATTGCCCACTTTATTGGTGAATAAATCCAGTTATATAATTTTCTCTGATGTAAGTTGATATAAAATATTGATAGTAAAAAAGACAAACTAGAATTCTAAGAAGAAAAGTTAGAACACAAGTTTGTTTTTTTCTAATTTTAAGATGTGTTTTATTATAAGATTCAAATTCGCTTTAGAAAAATATAATACCATGTGTGGCATTATAATCCGTCTTTCTGATTCGATATGGAATTGAACCAAAATATAGTAATTCTTGAGATAAATCAATGTTGTCATAATCACTGCGCTTACCTATAACAAAGATGATTTTGTTACGTTCAAGTACAATCAGTTTAGAGAAGAACTTCTTGTACGGGAACTCTTCAATTGAATTAATAGGAAGAGAATATTCTTTAAGAAGTGATTTGATTCTAATCAAATAGTTTTCCACATTTAAATCTATCATTATCTTATTTTGAAGTTCAGCAACCTGCATTTTTAAATCATAAATATCTTGATTCAGTTGATCGATAACTGCTTTATGGAAACCATCTGTCTCTGATATTATCTCGTTTAACTTCGTTTCTGAGAGCGATAACTTCGCCCGTGCTGCTTTTAGTTCTTGTTTTGCTATAACGAGTCGTTCATCGTTATTTAAAGCCTTAGATAAGCTGTTTAAGAATGCATTCTTGTTTTTGATGATTATGTTGATTTGATTCACAATCTCTTGATCTGTGACATCACAAGATAAGGTTTCAGCAACACATGTTTTCTTTGATGCATTGGATAAACACTGTAAAAACCTATTTGCGAAGGAACTCGTATTCTTATTGACTTTCATGTTGAAATGTTTTCCACAATGAGCACATCTAACAAAACCAGTATAAGGGGTATCTTTTGTACCAAAAGTTTCTTCCATATCCTTGATATTACTTTTTTGATATTTAATACTTTTTTGTTTTCTCATTTCCTGTACCTTGTTAAACGTAGCTAAGGATATTATTGCTGGATGTGAATCTACTACATAAAATTGTGGAAGTTCACCTTTGTTATTGACGGTAAGTTTAGACTTGAAAGATGGTCGATATGTTTTTTGTAACAAAGCATTTCCAGTATATTTTTCATTCTTAAGGATTCCATAAACTGCAGTTTTGTTCCATCGTTTATTACCAAAAGTAGTTGGGATGTTATGATCTTCTAGATATTTCATAATAGGAGTTGCTCCAAACCCATCTAAGAACATTTCATAGATCTTTCTAACGGTTGAAGCTTCTTGTTCATTGATGACTAGTTTTCCAAATTCATCATGATCATATCCAAGCATTCTCTTAGTAACAACATGAAACTCTCCTTTTTCAAATCTTTTTGTATTTCCCCATTTAACATTTTCGCTAATGGATCTTGATTCTTCTTCAGCCATTCCACTTAAGATGGACATAATTAGCTCAATTTTTGGATCGAAAGTAGAGATGTTCTCTTTTTCAAAGAACACTTCAACATTTTTATTTTTTAGTTCTTGAATCAACCTAATACTATCAACAGTATTTCTAGAGAACCTGGAGATTGATTTTGTGATAATTAAATCGATTAATCCATTTCTTGCAGCTTCAATCATCAAATTGAACTGAGCTCGTTTGGTTGTATTTGTTCCACTTTTACCTTCGTCAGCGTACACTCCAACAAAATTCCAATCAGGATGGCTCATGATTTCATTGGTATATGTTGACACTTGCGTATCAAAACTTAATAGTTGAACATCAGAAGAAGTAGAAACTCTTGCATAAGCGCAGACGTTTCTCTTTTTTTCATGAAGGGATAAATCTTTATAATTAATGACTTCCTTTAGTTCAATCATATAAGTTCATCTCCAAACTCAATAATGCGGTATTTGATTTGAAATCCATACTTATCATTTTTAATTGATGATTCAAACAGTGAATCGTATGTTTTTAGGAGTTCAATTTTGTCAGTGAAATCTTTAGAAGATACTTCTAAATTACTCATACATAAAATCACTTCCTGGTTTGATAATTGAATGATTTTTTTGAATACTAGGAGCAAAGCATCACGACTTAGTATGTGAGTCTTTCTTAAAAACTCATTCAACTTAAGTGTGCGCTCATTGTTAATATGCAGAGAAGCAAGTTGATTTTGTAATGCATCAAGTTCAAGTTGCAAATCATCAATCTCTTGTTTCTTATCTTCAAAGGCTTTGACAAGATATTTATCATTTTGATTTGATGCATCGGATATCCTTAAATTGATCAATCCTTTAATCTCATTTTCCACACCGCTTATTTCTCTTTGTTTTAATTCTATTGAATCAATAATTTGACTTGAATCAAAATTGTTTGTAATTGTATCTGATATCTTTTCAATGAGAGAAGGATTGATTATATCTAGTTTTAATAAGGCATCGCTACAGACCATTTCAAGTGTTTCATTATCAATGGGTAGATTATCACATTTGATTCTCTTTTTTGAAGTGTTTTTACAGGTTAGAACAACTCTTTCATTTTCTGTATGATAGTTATAATAGTTTCTATTTAAGACACGTCCACAAGAGCCACAGTGAGTGATTCCACTTAATGGGAACTGATTCCCATAACGAGATGAATCATTAACCGTTGAACGATTTTTGATGGTTTGCTGAACAACATCGAATAACTCTTTTGAAATAATGGCTTCATGATTATTTTCAATATAATACTGTGGAGCTTGTCCTGTATTGATTACTGATTTATGAGATAAATAATCAAGTGTAACTCTTTTTTGAAGAAGAACATCTCCCATATATTTTTCATTCTTAAGAATATTCATAATATTGGCTGGGTGCCAAACAACTTCTTTTCTCCCGTTTTTGATTTCATTATCAATTAAATGTTTGGTTATTTCTCTATAGGACATTCCTGAAATATATAAGTTAAAAATCATTTTGACTATTTTAGCCTCATCTTCATTGATAATTATTTTTCCATGCTCATTTTTGTCGTACCCGAGAAATCTGCTTGTATTGATTCGAATCGTTCCTTCTTTGTACCTTTTACGAATTCCCCATTTGACATTCTCACTAATGTTTCTAGCTTCCTCCTGAGCAATTGAAGAAAAGATTGTCAGCATTAGATCTACTTTAGAATCTGTGGAACTGAGATTTTCCTTTTCAAAAAAGACCTCGACATTGATTAATCTCAGCTCCTGGATAATCGATAGACAATCTACAGTGTTTCTCGCGAATCTTGACAACGATTTTGTAAGGATTAGATCGATTTTTCCATTTCTTGCATCTTCAAGCATTCTTAAGAAATTGACTCTTTTCTTAGTGCTGGTCCCAGATGTTCCTTCGTCTGCATATAAATCCACAAAGTCCCAATCAATGTTTTCTTGGATTCGACTAGTATACTCTGTGATTTGAGCATTGTAAGAATTCAACTGATCGCTTGAATCTGTGGATACTCTTGCATAGGCACATACGCGTTTCCTTCTTGGAAGTTCACCCGCATAACTAGGAATAAATGCTGGGGTAGCATCTATTCTGATTACTTTTCTTTCGTTCATTTCATAACCTCCATTTCGTTATCACACATATTCGCTCTAAAACAAACTATTATCAAGTCAATTCGATACGGAGTTTATTTTGCAAAAAGGATCTTGTGTTCTTCAAAGAGAACTAGGAGTGAATCATAAAATTCAATAAAGGAAATAATTCCTTCTTGATACAGTTTATCTAGCATAGCTTTCTTATAATGATACTCAAGTTGATTTTGTTTGTCTGAATTCACTAAGGCTCCTTCTAAAGAACAAAAAATCCTACGCATAACATGCGTAGGACATCTTAGGTCAAAAGACCAATTCAATTTTATCGCCACCACTATTGTATCAAATTCAAAATGAAATTGTGACCATCTAGTGTAGACGTTTTAAAAATCTTTTATAGCTTTCTTAATGATACCGATTAAAAGCGTATCAATGCCATCTTTATCTGTTTGATTTGGCATCATATTTTTATCTAAATAAGTGTAAGTATTTTTCCGTCTTGAAGTAGGAGTAAGTCTCACTATTGATGGATAATGGAATTCATTATCTCTTAGCAAAGCATAAACACCACCCTCACTGATTTGACTTATAACAAATAAATTCATATCGACAATCAAAGTGGTACCTTTAGGCATTTTAAGTAATATAGAATCTGATAGCAAATCAATTGCTACCAATTTTTTTGAATCATTGAGATTACTATCAAAAACAAAATTTTCATTTTGTGGAGATTTACGGTATTTGCCGTACGAGTCAAGTTGGAATCTTGTAATCATGTTTGTCTCGCCAATTGCGTACTTGTTTTTTCTTTTTAGCAGGGCATCAATAGATGTATCATACACATATGAAAGCAACATTAGATTTGATGCTTTGGCATCTGTTTGACCTTGTTCATAAGATATTAGTGTTTTCTTAGTAAAGGCCCCATAACATCGTTTAACTGTTTCATCAAGTGTTAAATTTCTAGATAATCTAATGTCTTTATCAATCCCAGAATAATCAACATATGGATTATTAAATACAAATTTTTCTTTTGCCATAATCTTCACTTCCTTCCAACTAGTAATATTTTATCACGTATTTAACAAAGTAACAAAAACTTTATCTAAATTGCATATAAAGTGTAATATATTACACCATATGAAATGGATAGTATGCCAGTTAGAAAGCATTTAGTGAACTTTGTAATCTTTCATATAAAGTGTAATTTTATGTCTTTTGTAAGACAAGTAGTCCATTCAAAAATATTCTATTATCCTTTGTTTTATTATAGAGGTACAGTTGTTAAACAAAAGAAAATGACGGAGGGCTATAAATGGATTTAAGAATGTATTTGGTTAACGCAAGACAAAATAAAGGATATTCTCAAAGGCGGACTGCAAGAGAGTCTGGAGTATCTTATCAACATTATGCCAAAATCGAAAATGGAGATCGAGGAAAGAAAGTATCCTTTCTGACAATAGGGCGTATCGCTCAAGTCTTAGACATACCCCTAGAAGACTTCTATCGGTTTGAAAAAGAATATGCAGATGAAGTGGAACTAAACAATGAATCTAGAAGGCATTGATTTCGAAGAACAAATCCACGGTTATATTCAGAGTCTGGATCGAAAAGAGATTACTAAAGTATCATACTTAAAGATCTTACTATCATTTAATGAGTACTTAAAAGCAAATTCAATTTTATCGCCAAATAAAAAGGATATCTTATGCTATAAAGAGTATTTATCAAAGAGAGTAAAATCAGCAACAATTCAAAAAACAATTGTTGTATTAAGAGGATTCTTTACATACCTTGATTCAGAAGATGTCTACCGAAATATTATGACGGGAATTAGAGGGGTTAAAATAGAACCTACCTTTAAGAGAGCTTCATTAACGCTTCTTGAAATGGGGAATCTGTTAGACAAAGCAAACGAGTTATCAGGATCAATCGAAGGAATAAGAAACTATGCAATTATCGCATTGTTAGCTACCACTGGATTAAGAACTATCGAAGTGGAAAGAGCAGATGTGAGGGATTTGGTTGCGATTAGTGATGAGTACAAGCTGTATATTCAAGGCAAGGGTCACGATGATAAAGATTTGTATGTCAAAATATCAGATGATGTTTATCAAATCATCATGAAATATCTTTTTTTACGAGAAGATGAATTTGAATCATTATTTATCACCCATGGTAGAAATAATCATGGAGAACGAATTAAGACGAGAACCATAAGAGGCATAGTTAAAGAAGTTTTAAGAAAAACGGGTATTGATGATAAAAGATATACTGCCCATAGCTTAAGACATTCTTTAGCTACGAATTTAATCTTATACGGACACGGCACATTAGAAGAAGCAAAACAAATATTAAGACATAAAGACATATCAACAACCCAAATATATAATCATTCACTAGCAAGATCTCAAAATGATGGGGAACTAATCATGAGCAAGCTTTTGTTTGAAAGAAAGGAAAAAGAACATGAGTGATAAAGTTGTACTATATGATGTGAATGATCTAATTGAAATTCTTAAAGTTACTAGGGTAACAATTATTAGGTATATCAACCAAAAGAAGATCAGAGCATTTAAAGTTGGACATGGTTGGAGAGTGACAAAAGAAGCTCTTGAAGACTTTATCAAAATAAGCGAAAAGAATCATGGCTGGAAAACCTAAACTAGGACTTGAATTCTTTTCTGTGGATGTTGATATGACTAGAAATATGAAAATCAAAAGATTGATGAGAGAATTTGGTTCAGAAGGTTATGCATCCTTTATGTACCTTATATCCTGGGTATATGAAAAAGGACAATTTTGGCGATATGATAATCTTGAAGATGTATTGTTTGGTTTATCTGAAACAATCAATATTAATGAAGATAAAGCATTACTTATTATTAATTATTTACTTGATGTTGGTTTGTTTGATAGAAAATCTTTTGATAATGGATACTTAACATCAAAAGCAATTCAAGAAAGATATTATTACGCGACAAAAAGAAGAAAAGTTCGGATTCTAGAAGAATGTTGCTTATTATCAGAAGAAGAGATGAAACTCATTGATAGTAAAACCGATTATCAAAATATCATCTATGTTGACAAAGATGACATTCATGTAAGCAAAGATGTGATTTCTGTATACAAGGATAGACAAAGTAATAGTAATAATAAAAGTAAAAGTAAAAAAGATAAAGGAATGATAAATCATGATATTGGATCTGTCGATCCGAATACTATCCCTTTTCAAATTAATTATTATCTTCAAGTCTTAATAAACAATGAAATCGTTACTGGAACTGAAGACTGGATTACAGTATTAAATGACTTCTTGTATATGATAACTAGAAAACACAACAAAGATGACGTTAGAAAAGCAATTTTCTATACGATTAAACGTATAAAGCATAATAGTTGGATGGATTCTTTAGGTTACGAAATATTGAGCAAAGAACCATATTTAGAGGAATCAATAACGAATAATATTGTATATAACGAGTCAACTATTGACAGAATCGAACGTATGAAAAACTTTAGTGCAATGTTTTATTAGAAACCAGAATCATGACAGAAAAGTAAACGGAGTTTTTGACGGAGTAAACGGAGTATTTTTTGAAGTAACATCTAAAGTGATTTTAATTGAATTTGAGAGAAGACACACAAATGCAACGAGATTTCATACACTAATTGAAAAACCGTTGCATTTTGTTATTTTTATGCTATACTATACTTGAAAAGAAGTGTGGTGAGGATATGAAAGACCAAAAGAAAAAAGATATAATTCTGGAATACATAAAAAATAACTATGATAACAAAACACCTATATTTGTAAATGATATCTATAAAGTCTTTCCGCAAATTAGTGAAGGGACAATTAGATCTTTATTTAAGCGCTTTAGTGAGGCTGGTGTATTAGAAAAAGTGAATAACGGTGTATACGCTTTGCCTAATAAAGAAAGCATTTTAGGTAAAGCTACAGTTTATATTTCAGACGTTATTCAAAACAAGTATATTCTGAATGAAAAAGGTGAGAGAATAGGATATACGAGTGGAATAAACTTCTCAAATCAAATTGGGCTCACATCTCAAACCGCAAGTGTTAACACAATCTACTCAAATAACGTATCAAATAGAAAAAGGATGACAACACTAAAAAACAATCGGTTGATAGTTAACGCACCAAGAGTTGAAGTAACTGATGATAACTATAAATTACTTCAAGTATTAGATTTGTTGAATGAATTTGAAAAACTTAGTGAACACGACTTAAAAAAAGCATCAAAAAAAATATTTGAGTTTTTAGGTGTTATTAGATTAAAAGGGGAAGAAGTAGAGTCTATTGTTTCTAAATACCCATTAGAAGCACAAGTGAAATTCTATAAAATTGGAGGAGCGAATGTTATTACATCAAAATAAAGAAGAATTCGAACAAATTGTTCAAGCGGTAGCTGATGATTTAGGGTTAGGTAATTTCCAGGTTGAAAAAGATTATTATGTTTCATTGTTTCTAAAGGAACTACAAAAAATGGAAACTAATATTCAAATTGTATTTAAGGGTGGAACATCTCTTTCAAAATGTTATGATATTATTGATCGTTTTTCAGAGGATATAGACCTATCAGTAAAATTCAATACAGATAAAATCACAACAGCTGAAAGAAGAAAACTAAAAACAATCATTACTGAAATTATTGAGTTTTTAGGTATGAACTTCATTAATCCTGAAGAAGTTGGATCAAGAAGAGACCATAATGAATACAATGTGGGATATAATAATGTATTTCAGCCAGACGAAAACACTGTACCTTACATTATTGTTGAAACAATTGTAGTATATAGACCATACCCTATAAAAGAGATGGAAATTAGTAATTATATTACAAAGTATTTGAAGAAAAATAATAGGAACGACTTAATTGAAAAATATGAGTTATCTCCGTTTGTAATGCCCATACAAACAATAGAAAGAACCTTTGTTGATAAACTTTTCGCAATTTGTGATTATCACTTAGGAAAGGAATATGACCGTTACTCAAGACATATTTATGATGTACATATGATTTGGAACAGCGGAAAACTGAAGAAAAATTTAATGCAAGAAATAGTTCCGGATGTTATTAAAGACCGACAACTTTTTGGTAAGAGAAATCTATCATGTCAACCAGAAGCTGCACCTAACGAAATTTTGAAAGAAATAGTTGAACAAAAAGTTTACGAAGAAGATTATAATGACGTTACTTCAAAATTCATATACAAGTCGGTTGATTATAATACTTGTATTGAGAGCTTGAAAGAAATTATAGACTTAAATATTATTCCGAATCATATCAAAAAGTATTAGCGGATTGTTGCGTACTTCGTTTCACTGCTTTTTTGAGTATTTATTACCGATAATCTATGTTAACGGTCATGTCAATCATATAACAAGAAATAACAAAGATACTCGAATGAAACTTTGAGTATCTTTTTTGTATCAAGTGCTTTTGATTAAAACGTCGCCACTAGCTGTCTATGCAAGATTAGATCCATCTTGTACAATATAGGGGTAAGTAAAAGGTGAGCGGTTTACCTTTTCTAAGGAGAGGGCATTATTGGCAAAAGCATTAGACACATTTGAACGATGGGAAAATCAAGGGTTACTCAAGGAAAAATTAAAAACAATTGAAGAGTTAGTTTCTAAAAATGTAGTACAAGAGAAAATAGCAAAAGTGTTAGGAATTTCTGAAAAGACACTTCAAAAACTAAAAAATAGACATGTTGAATTTGCAAGAGCTTTTTCAAAAGGCGAAACGGACATGAAGGATAATCTTATCGGAGCTATTTATAAAAAAGCAATTGGTTTTGAGCATGAAGATATACAAACATTAGTAGAAGATCAAAATGGTAAATCCAAGAAGAAAATAGTGAAAACTAAAAAGTATTATCCACCTGATCTTAATAGCGCAAGATATTTGTTAATCATTAAGTTTGGAAGACCATTCAATGATAAAAAAGATGAACTGGATTTATTGGAAAGAAGAATGGATGAAAAGCAAGATGAATGGACCAATGAACATGGTTCAGCAGAGGAGGATAAGATTGATGCTTGATATAGATGATTTAATGAATGAAAATATTACATCATTCTCCAAAGCGATAATGGTTGATCACTATGCAAATGAGAATATTTTTGGGAAACTTATTGGAAAATTGAAAAAAGATTATCATAGTCTAAAAAAATCAGATTTGTTTTACCTTAGCTATAGAAAAGAAATGTATCATTTCCATGTAACAATTTCACATTTTGATGATATCCACACTGAATTAACTCCAGTTGAATACAAAATCTTTAAGAATGCTAATCAAATGAAAAAGTATATTAGAAATATTCAAGAACATATGGGAGAGCCTTCACACTCATTTGAAAGAAGAACCTCCGATATGCCAGAAATATTTAATAATCCCGAATAAGAGACTAATTCACTACAATATAAAAACAACGTCACACTTGGCTCAAATATGCCTTGTGTGACGTTTTTATACTTGATAGCAGTAGTCGGTTTCATGTGTGGGATTTATTGCATAGAATCGATATATTATATAAGTAATTTAATGTCAAATACATAATTAATTAAATTCTATACCCCCTGCACTGCTATGAAAAAACAGGACACACTCCCCCCCTTTGTAGATAATGATGTAT
>CAZSVO010000009.1:0-80261 GCA_964610325.1 uncultured Candidatus Izemoplasmatales bacterium | reverse complement strand
ATAGAATACAAAAAAACACTCCAAATGGCTAGAGTGTTAATATTTGACGTTTACACTTTTGATGTCAAAACCCATTCATCAAAGTAAGAAAAAGCCCTTATTAAAGCAAAAAAAGGCCTGATACGAATTGTATCAAACCAATGCTTCTTATATGGTGCGGCTGATGAGAGTTGAACTCACACATCCATTTGGATACTACCCCCTCAAAGTAGCGCGTCTACCATTCCGCCACAGCCGCCTAAATGCCAGTTAGGCATTATTTAAATTTCGCAAATTGCTGAATACCATTCTTAAAAATATTCTCATTTTCCCCTTGTATCAAAGGAAGTGCATAATCAATAAACTCTTGATTAACTCCATTTAAAGTTTTATTAATCATTGATTTTGGTATTTTTTTCTCAGTATTTGCACAAGCTCTTAAATCATGGAACTTGTATTCTACTTTATATGGATCACTTGAGATACGATCAATAATAACCATCAACTTGTTCTTACCATTAATCGCTCCTCTAACCGCAGCTTCTCCACACCCTATTGCTTCATTGACATCCGTGAGACTTTGAATATGAGAAGCAGCTCTTTGTGTTGAACTAAGTTCAACAGAACGAGAAGGGATTCCTAAATCATTTGATACGGTAGAAGCTAACTTAGAAGCAACTCCTCCTAATTGAAAATGTCCAAAAGCATCTCTCATTCCTGAACTTGAAGAAATAAAAATGCCTTCTTCATTCGTTACGCCTTCAGAAACTGCAACTAAACATTGCTTTTTCTTGCCATAAATCTCTTTTACTTCTTTTTTAAATCTTTCAATCGAAAAAGGTACTTCCGGTATATAGATTAAGTCAGGCCCAAATCCACTTGAGTTTGCTAATGCTGATGCTGCTGTTAACCAGCCTGCATGTCTTCCCATAATTTCGACAACAGTTACTTTTCCGTTTGGATATGCTAGCATATCATAATGGATTTCCATAATAGTATTAGCGATAAATTTAGCAGCTGAACCATAGCCTGGAGTATGATCAGTAAAAGGCAAATCATTATCAATTGTTTTAGGAACACCAATTATTCTAACATCATAATCGATATTATCCATATATTCAGCAATCTTTGAACATGTATCCATTGAATCATTGCCACCATTATAAAGAAAGTATCTTATATTATACTTTCTAAATATATATAGTAATCGAATATAATTTGTATCATCTTCACGGAAATCTGGCAACTTATGTCTTACTGATCCAAAAGCAGAACCGGGAGTATATTTCAATAATTCAATATTATCTTCATCAATTTCAGATATCTTGAAAAAATCTTCATTTAAAGCTCCTTCTATTCCATGTTTCATAACAAAAACATCTTTGATAATATCAGAGTTTCTCTTTGCCTCCATTATGACACCATACGCACTTGAATTAATAACTGATGTAGGACCTCCAGATTGCCCATACATTAAATTCCCGACCAATTTCTTCATTCACATCACTCCCACTAATAAATATATTATCATATTTTAACAAAAATACGATATTTTTTTTTCATGAGAGAAATATTTCAAAAGAAAAAATCCTACAAATGTTCTTCTTTATGAATAACCAACTGTGGAAAAGGAATTTCAATCTTAAACTTATCAAAAAGAAGTTTAAGTTCTTTATTAATGCCTCTCATAACTACATATTTGTCTTTCTCGTTTGAAAAAGCCACTACCCTAAGGACAACAGAACTATCAGCAAGCTTTTGAACACCCAAATAACGAGGACCATCTACAATCTCAGGCAAGTTACTTTTAATCTTTTCAAGATTGTTTACAATGATTTTTTCTACTTTATTAATGTCTTCTTTGTAACTGATTGAGATGTCACAAACAGCTGGAGATAATGATGTGGTTGTATTAATTGCTCCTCTAATATCAGAATTGTTGATGACTTTAATATCTCCATTCAAATCTTCAAACTTTGTCACTCTTAATCCTATTTCTTTGACAACCCCTCGAAAATCTTCTATTTGAACAATATCACCAACAGCATATTGCTTTTCAAAGATAATAAACAGCCCACTAAAGATATCTTCAATTAGACTCTGTGCTCCAAAACTTAAAGCTAAGCCAATGATTCCAGCTCCAGCCAATAAAGTAGGTGTTTGGACTCCCCATGCGCTCAATATCAAGAAAATTGCAATTATTACAGATAAATACTTGATTGTTGAAGTAATTAGGTTTGATAGAGTTTCTGACCTGAAACTCTTTCCTTTTAACAAACTTACCAACAACAATAATGCTTTGTTTATTAACCATACAAAAAAGACTATTGTTACCGACTCGATTATTATCACATAATTATTGCCAAAAAATGTAAACAGGTTAAAGAACTTTCCAACAGAATTATTAATGATATCGGCTGTTTTTGTTCCCGGGAATAACTGAGGTACAAGGATGCTCATTAATAAAAGTAATACAACAATAATTATCACCAAAATAAACTGTCTTTTTTCTTCTTTGCTCTTAGATTTGAAATTCATATTAAACACCTCACTTTTCTATCTTTGATAAGATTTTGATTGCATTCATATTTCGACTGTCTTTTAAACCTATCTCAATTGTATATTCTTGTTGATTTGGTTTTTCAACTTGAAAACTTATAACATAATAACCTTCTTCTTCAATCAGATTAAACTCTTCACCGTATAAATAATAATAATGACCATCTTCTATATTAAATATTTTGTAGAATGCTAGATCTAAAACCAATCCATCTAAACGTATATCGACATATAATATATCTAATTCTTCAACAATCCTAATTTCATAATCAAAAGATTTTAAAGTTACTATTTCTTCAATCGCTAAAACCGCAGACTTTTTATTTAGAGTTAAAGGATCTTGATAAGATGCATTTAAAACAAAACTATATGCTTGATTCGGTTTTAACCCATCAACCACAAACAGCTCCGAATGAAAATCATCATTCGATTTAGATACTTTGATTGTTCGAAATAAATAATCATTCATGTATACCTCAAGCCAATAATCTACTTCTTCTTTTAAATAACTATCTAAGTAAATATAGAAACTAGCCGAAACATCATCATGATATGCTAAATATAAGGAAGCTTGTAAAACATAAGGAAGAACCAAGTTCACTGAATCAACAATTACTTCTTGCCCTTCGTAAACAGCTGAGAGAGTCAAAACACAAGTTTCAAAATAGTAATATACATAAGGTATCTCAACCTCTGTTTGCATCTCATTTAAAAAGATATTGTTTGATGATGCCAAATTTTCTCCATAATAAAACTCATATCTCAGTTTAAAATCAGTGTATGGAGAAGTATCACCGTATTTTATTGTAACAGCAGCAGTAGAATAATAATCAAACTCAGTCATCTGATAATTACTAATACCAGCAACAAAATCATCTTTAGTATAAACTCTTACTTTTGATAGAACCTCTTCTCCAAAACCCTTGTCATAAACTACTTTTATGACATACTCAGTAGCTTTTTCAAGGTTAGTAAAACTACCGAGATTATCTCCTAATCTCAGGGTGTTAACCCGCTTTTCAAATTGGTTTTCCAATATAATCGTCAAATCTTCATTCTTTACAACACTATCTTCATCAGTTATTTTTACCTGATATACTATTTCATCAGAAAAAGCCTTGATATTTTCAAAGCTGACTTTAGGACTTCTGGGGATTACTACAATAACAGCTACTAAAGCTATCACCGTCACAGAAAAAGATGAAAACAAAGATTTAAGTAGTTGATATCTTGTCCTTTGTTTCAACTTCTCTTGAAACTTTCTTATTCTTGACAAGTTAACCCTCTTTTAAAGATATTTTATACTTTTTAAAGTCAATATTCAATGGTTCAACCAAAAAAACTTTATTCTGCTTTTTTCTGAAGGTGAAAAAGAAAAAAGACTATAAAAAGTCTTTATCATCTTCTCTTATAAACACTACCATCTAAGGTTCTTTCTAACAATCCGAAATCAACCAAATATCTCCTCACCATACAATAATCGGGATAAATAGGCTTAAGGAGCTCATTAATCTCTTTTTCTTTGTATTCTCGGTCTTTATCGAAGATTTCTGAAACAATTTGAAAAAGTATAAATTTTTTGCTGTGCTTTTTTGGTATCTGTTTAATGATTAAATCATCGCCTTGCAAAAAGTAAGCTTCGCGGATTTTTTCTATTTGATCTAAATCTTGATTAGCCATTACAGTCTCTCCTTATGAACATTCTAACACATTAATTTTAAACTTTAAATAAACGAATAAAACTTCTTTTGTTTTTTTTCTATTTATGATATCATTTCATTGTTGATTATCTAAAAAGAAAGGGATGCTTAATGAATAAGAATCGACAAAGTAAAACACCATTTTTTACTAAACTAAAAGAGTACGGCTTATCGCATGTTGCGCCATTCGATGTGCCCGGTCATAAAATGGGAAGGGTCGATAATGACCTTCGTAAATTTGTTGGCAAAAAAATATACCTACTTGACTCAAACGCACCTATCGGACTTGATACACTTAATAAACCAACTGGAGTAATTAAAGAGGCTCAAGATTTAATGGCCGAAGCGATGAATGCTGAAAGATCTTACTTCCTTACAAACGGAACAACCACAGGTATATTAGCAATGGTCATGAGTGTTTGCAAAGCCAATGACAAACTTATTCTTCCTAGAAATGTTCATAAATCAGTTATTAACGGGTTGATTCTTTCGGGTGCAATCCCGATTTTTGTCAAACCTAACATTGACGTTTCTTTAGGTATTGCCAATGATATCAGTTTCACAGATGTAAAAGAAGCTATTGATGCCAACCCAGATGCAAAGGCTGTTTTTGTTATCAACCCAACATATTTTGGTGTTGTATCAAATTTAAAACAGATTGTTGATTACGCACATCAAAAAGACATGACTGTAATGGTTGACGAAGCTCATGGAGCTCAGTTTTACTTTTCTGATGAATTACCGATAAGTGCTATGTCTGCAGGAGCTGATATTTCTGCGACATCAATGCATAAGACAGCTGGTTCTTTAACTCAATCATCAATAATTCTAACCCAAGGAGAAAAAATAAATCATCAAAGACTTAGAGCTACACTAAACATGCTACAGTCAACTTCACCTAGTTCTTTGCTTATGGCAAGTTTAGATGTAGCAAGAAAAACAATGTATTTTCAAGGAGCACAAAGAGTAAGAAAAGTGCTTGAATTAGCTCATAGTGCTAGAGAAAAGCTTAAAGATATCCAAGGTATTAAAGTAATAGATCGAAACTACCTTAAAGAAAATAAATGTTATGATTTTGATGAAACAAAGATTATGATTAAAGTTTCTGATCTCGGATTATCTGGATTTGAAGTGTATCAACTGATAAAAAAAGACTTTAATATCCAACTTGAGTTGGCAGAATCTCATATAATTCTTGCGATATTAACCATAGGAACTACGAAAAAAGACTTAGATCGATTAGTTTTCGCTATTAAGGAATTATCGAGAAGGTATTACAAGATAAAAGACAGTTTGCCAAAGATTGAGTTTACTTATCAGTTTCCAGAGTCTTATGCAAGACCTCGTGATGCCTATCATGCTCCAAAACTGATTGTAAAACTCGATGATGCGATCAACGAAGTAGCTGGTGAATCGATAATGATTTATCCACCAGGAATTCCTATTGTAATTCCCGGTGAAATAATTTCTGAAGAAGTGATTGCTGATATAAAATTCTACATAGACAAAGGCTCTGCCCTCCAAAGTGATTTAGACGGTCAGTTTGTAAAAATAGTTGATAAAGAAAATTGGATTAAATATGAAGGTGATTTAGAATGAAAAAAGTAGACTTATCATTTCAAAGTTGTAAATCAGAATATGAAGAAAGCAAAGTAGTTTTATTCTCAGTTCCACTAGATACAACTACTTCTTATCGGCCGGGGACAAGATTTGCTGGTAATGCTATTAGAGTTGAATCAATTGGAATCGAATGGTATTCACCATACAAAGAAATGGACTTAAAAAAACATGACACAGTTGACATTGGCGATTTGGATTTGCCAATGGGCCTTGTGGAAGAATCTTTAGAGATGGTTTACCTAACGACCAAAAAAATTCTAGAAGATAATAAAAAACCGATGGTAGTTGGTGGAGAACATTTAATTACCTTTCCAATAGTTCAGGCAATGATGGAAAAATATGAGGATTTAAGAATAATCCATTTGGATGCTCATACCGACTTAAGAGATGAATTTTTGGGTAGAAAATTATCTCATGCAACTGTTATTAGAAGATGTTATGATATTTTAGGTGATGGGAGAATTTATCAGTTTGGCATCAGAAGTGGAGATTCCACTGAGTTCGATTTTGCAAAAAAGGGCCATACCTTTATGAGAAAGTTTGACTTTGAGGGATTAGATAAAATTATTGAGGAAATCAAAGATTTTCCTGTCTACATTACAATAGATCTAGATGTTTTAGATCCTGCAGTTTTTCCTGGGACAGGAACTCCAGAACCAGGCGGGATGACATTCAAAGAGCTTTTGAATGCGACAATTTCCTTTGAAAGACTCAATAATATCGTTGGTGCAGACATTGTGGAGTTATCTCCTATGCTTGATAATTCCAACGTATCAACTGTTGTTGCAGCTAAAACTTTAAGAGAAATGATTTTGCTTCTACATAAAAAAATAAGATAGTCGGTTTATTCGACTATCTTTTTGTTTGATGGTTTCATCAAAAGAGCATACCCAAATACTAGATACTGTAATATCGTAAACATACCAATAAACAACCATGCGAAGGTATCAAGGCTTTCAATAAAGGAGGTCATTAATGGGACTACTCTAATCACATCCCAAGAGTTAAAACGCAAAAATCTACCAATATATATGGCTATACTAATAATTATTGGAATAAAAACAAAGTAACTTACCCCTAAAGTTAAGTGTTTCCTTTTAAAGAACCCATAAAAATAATCAAAGGAAAAAATCGCTGTTACCAAGCCAAATAAGGATCCTAAAATTAGATGCATAAATGCTAAATAATCAGCGAAATCTCTTAGATATGTCAACCCTTGATAATTTCCTACCATAATCATATAATTTCTAGAATCTATGTAAATTAAATCTGTAATCAAATAGAGACTATTAGGATAAAAAAACAACCAAATTAGAAAAATCGGAACAGCTAGATAAAATCTTTTTTGATATTTATTAAAGGAAAAAACAAGCAATACTGGAATATAAGCCAAAAAAGCATTCCATGCTAACATGAAATGTATCCCTTCACGAACAACTCGATATGTGTAAAAAGACAAAATAACAAAAAAAAGAAACATCAATCCAAATAAAACGAATTTTCTATTTGATTTTACCATATACACCCTCTAAAGAAAACAAGTGCTTAACCACTTGTTTTTATTTGATAATCTTTAAATCTCTACCAACTGTCTCAAAAATTCCAATAGCATAATTCAAATCATCCTGAGTATGCATCGCGCTAATCATACATCTGAGTCTACCTTTACCTTTTGCAACAGTTGGAAAGACAATTCCAGAGACAAATACTCCATTACTTAATAACTCTTTGGAAAACTCCATTGTTTTTGCTTCGTTTCCAACCATGATTGGAGTAATTGGAGTTTCACTATGACCAATATCAAAGCCTAATGCTTTAATCTTATCCTTGAAGTATCTAGCATTATCCCATAATTTTTTTGTAAATTCTTCACTTTCCATCAACATTTTAACAGACTCTATTGTAGCACCAATTGCTGCTGGGGGTAGTGCGGTTGAAAATAATAGCGGTCTAGCTCTATGAAGAAGCCATTCTTTCACAATTTTCTTTGAAGCTACATAACCACCAATAACCCCAATAGCTTTCGATAAAGTACCAATTATAAAATCAACTTGACCATGCAAATTAAAATGATCAACTGTACCTCTACCACTTTCTCCTAAAACACCACTACCATGCGCATCATCAACATAGGTCATAGCATTATATTTTTTAGCTATTTTAACTATCTCAGGTAATTTGGCTAAATCACCATCCATAGAAAAAACTCCATCTGTTATTATCAAAACATTATTATACTTTTCTCTTCTTTCCTTTAGAATACTTTCTAAATCATACATATCAGAGTGTTTATAAACCGCTTTATCTGCTTTTGACAATCTTACACCATCAATAATTGATGCATGGTTCAATTCGTCGCTTATAATCAAATCTCCCTTATTAACAATGGCTTGAATAGCTCCAATGTTACAGTTTAAGCCAGATTGAAAACAAGTCACTGCTTCTTCACGTTTAAATTCAGCTAAAAGTTCTTCAAGTTGTTCTAGTAAATCCATATTTCCTACAATTGTTCTAACACTACCTGTTCCAGCACCATATTTTTTTACTGCCTTAACAGCTGCTTTTTTAACTCTTTTATGACCTGCTAAACCCAAATAATTGTTAGAAGATAGGTTAACAACTTTTGTATGGTTAAGGTTAATGATATTGCCACAAGGCCCATAATTAATCGGTAGTTTTCGGTAGACACCTTCTTTTTTTAGGTCTTCGACTTGTTCATAAAGATACTTTAAACTATCACTCATAATAATCACACTCCTGGAAATAATATTATTTTACCACAATTTTTATTATTCATCACCATCGCTGCTTGATTTATTTCACTTAAAGGAAACTGATGAGTTATTATCTTATCAAGATGTAAAAGATTTCTTTCTAACAAATCCTTAACTTGATACCAAGTATCATAAATTCTTCTTCCAACAACTCCATAAATGCTTATCCCTTTAAAAACTATATCATCAGCTACGTTAATTTTTATCTCTTCACTTGGAATACCTAGCATTGAAAGCCCACCACCTGCTTTTACATATCTAAAAGCAGTTTCAATTGCTGTTTTGTTGCCAGAAAACTCACAAACAACATCAGCTCCACGGTTATCAGTAATTTTCATAATGGTTGATAAAACATCATCAGTTATTGGATTAATCACATAATCTGCACCTAATTCTTTAGCTAAGTTTCTACGATAATCATTTACTTCAATAGCAATAACCGTCTTTGCTTTATATGCTTTAGCAACATCAACCCCCATTAAACCAATAGGTCCGCATCCAACAATCACAACAGTTTTACCTTCAACTGGAAAATGGTTAACCGTATGAACTGCATTGCCTAAGGGTTCTTGAACTGATAAATGCAAAGGATTAGAAGACTTATCACTTACAAAGCAATTTTGGGCAGGTATTTTTACATAATCAGCAAAACAACCATCAGTATCAACACCAATTATTAAAGTATTCTCACAGATATGTCCTTCATCTCTTAAACAAAACTCACATTCATTGCAGATTATATGCGTTTCCGCACTAACGATATCTCCTGGCTTGACCCTTTTAACTTTACTGCCTATTTTCACTACTTCTCCGCTAAACTCATGACCTACTGTTAAAGGTAGTTTAAGTCTTTTCTTAGCCCAATTATCATACATCCAAATATGTAAGTCAGTTCCACAAAAACTTGCTGTATTTACTTTAATTAAAACTTCATCCTCATGCAAATCTGTATTGATTTCTTTCTTTACATAAGAAAAACCTTCTGTTGGTTTATCTTTAACAACTGCCATCATCTCAATAGTTTTTGTTTTGCCTAGTGTTTCAGTCATTTTCTATTATTTTCTCCTTTTTTAAAAGCGCTTTCATCATTAACATTATAACACAAGTTTTAGTTTTTAAAAATAAATTCTCTTTTTTTTTCATTAAAAAAGGCCTATAGGCCTTTAGTTAATAATTAGAATAATGACTCATCCTTTGGTTCTTCTTTAGGAAGAACAAAACTAGGTGAACCTTCATATATTTCGTTAAAATAAAGCGTTCTTGCACTCATATGTTTAGGAACAATCCATAACCATAGAATACCTAAAGTAAAGATACCCAATATGTACCATCCAAGATATGATAAATCTAAAACAAACAAATCTGCTTTATATCCTTTAGTATACTCTTTCGATTTGGAAATACAAGCCATAGCATCCAATCCAGGCTCTTTATTGGCAATATAGAAAGACATAGAATATGCATATGCTTTGATAATTCCAGGAATTATCAATAACAATGCCCATAAAAAGATAAATATGTTCATAACGAATGTTAATATAATATTTCTACCATATTCATTCACAAAACCAATTTTTACTTTTTCAACTACATCAATTTCTGCTCCATCAACAACATCGATAAAGACATTCGCCATACTGTATGCAAAAGCTGAACCAATCAAGAACAATATAATGCTAAATAGAAATGCTAACCCAGGGTTACCTGGATCGACAACAACACCAGCTTCGACTTGGGGGTTGAAGGATTCTCCGATGTAAGAGATAACGCTGGTAATAACACCAGTTATCAACAGATATAAAATCACATTTTGATATCTGCCATTCATAATTCTTTTCGCTTCTTCTTTGTAAGCGACTCTGTTTTCTTTCATATTCTCTCCTTTAATCTTTATTCATCAAGTTTGAATGTTAAATATAGTTTAGCTCCGGGCTTTGTATAATCTTGACCGGGGATGTATTCTTCAACATCAAAACCTAAATGCACATTTATCTGTTCTTTTTTTACAAAATTATATACTCTTTCTACTTCATCTCGGATATTATCAAAACTTATCTCAAAACTTATATAAGATCCCTTTGGAAGTTTTTTGGTAACAAGGTCTTCTTCACAATCAAACAGTTCACTAATTTCAATTAGAGCATAATAGTCCATAGTTCTAGATTCCATAAAATCAAATCTATACATCTCTAGTCCGATACAATTATTAGGCTTGATTTGATTAGGTATATCCTTAATGTAAACCTCCAATAAATCACTCCAAAGTTTTGGGATCTTTTGATAATCCTCTGAGCCTAACTTTAATCCTCCAATCAATTCAATGCCTGCAAAATATCTTGTATTCTTCTTGTTTACAACATATTTCATAGATAGTCACCTCTAATATGTATTTTATTACATAAAAGATTAATTTGCAAGTAAATGAAAAAAATAATAGATAGTTTACTTTAATTATTGTCCTTCCATTCTTCTTAAAACTATTTTTTCAAATAATAGAAATGTTCTAGTATTTTCCGCTAGTTCAACTCGATTCATTTAGATATAAAAAAAGACCTTAATTATAGAAAAATTAAAGTCCACAATCTAGCCATCTATGGAGCAAGCGAGGGGAATCGAACCCCCATCATCTGCATGGCAAGCAGATGTTTTACCATTAAACTACACCTGCACAGGCAATATATATTGTAAATGATTTACAAAAATATTGCAAGTATTATTTTTACATTTTTTCTTGATAAAACTATTATTCAAATAGACTATTTAGCCAATTTTCGCCATGGGCTAACAAACCCACCCTGAAGATACGAGACTTCATTAGCAACCACTAAAGCATCATCATCATTGTCTCTAATAAGTTTGATAATTTCATTTTTATTCTTTCTATTAGCAAATATCATCAAAACTTCACGTTCCTTATACTTTCCATGAGCATCAATACTTGTTACGCCATGTCCTTGGTCTCTTAATGTGTTGATTACAGTATTTGCTTCATCCTTCATAATTACGGCTTGTATTAAAACTTTCCCAACCGCTAGTCTGTTTTCAAGGATTGAACCTAAGTAAACACCCGCGGCAAACCCGATACTATAATATATACCTTTCATCGGAGTTTCTTGCATTCCAGTGATAACTCTTGATGCGATAAAAACCCATAGCAAAATCTCAATCAAAGCTAAAGCAGTCCCTGGTTTTCTTAAGCCTTTACCAATAAAGATAATTCTTAAAGTACTTATAGCAACCTCAATAACCTTTGCAAACAAGATTAATAATACTTCCCAAAGAGGAACTGAACTAATAAAACTCCATATATCATTCCACATTTTTCCACCTCACAATATACGTTGATATTATACTACTTTTAAAATAACTTTCAAGTGAAATCATAATCGAACTCAAAAAAAAATCAGAGAATAAAACTCTCCAATTTACTCTCTGATTTTCTTAGTAGAATCAAACCAATGATTAATTATTTCCAACCTCAATCGATTCTCTTCACACGTTGCAAAGAAACCATCAAGATAATCCTGATCTTGTTCTTCTTTTAAGTAAACTATATCATAACCATCATTGCTGAAAATATTAATATCAAAAAAAGCTGTTAGCTTATTTGAGTAAAATACTTCATGTCTATCAGTAAAAACAGACTCTCCTAAAAACAGATGTTGATTATAACTTTTTCCTAATAAATCTAGCAGAGTGGGAACAATATTATAAGGACTAACAAATTTATCAATAACATTAGTTTCATTGTATTCTTTGTATATAGCGGTTAAACTCGGGTTATATATCGCAAAGAATGTTTGATACATATCCATATTAAAGTATTCTGAAGCATCTGTATTGTTAATCATTAAATTTAGATCATGATAATATACATTATGATCACCATATAAAACAAGGATAGTATTATCAAGTAAATCTCTTTCTATCAATGCGTTAAAAAGTTTGCCTAACGCTACATCAAAATCCATAACAGCAGCTTGATAGTGCCTAATCCGCCATTGATCTACGGTTGCTCCCTCATGAAGAATATTAATCCATTCCCCATTCTCTTCTGCTTGATCAATCATATCAAAGTAACCCAGTTGTTCAAATAACAACTTGTTCTCAGGACCGTAATCATATGGACCATGCATTGACATTGTCGACCAAAAATAATAGAAGGGTTCTTCTTCATTGAACATAAATTCCATTACTTTCTCGATAGTTTCACTATCTAAAGTGTAATCACCATTCCAAGTCCATCTTTCCTGATTAGGGAACAAATCATCATGCGTATAATTATTTTCGAAACCAATCATCGGTATCAATCTTGAACGCGAATAAAAACTACCTATATTGTCATGAAAAAATGCTGTTTCATAATTTTCAGACAAAATTGATGGAAGTGAATTTGAAAAATCATAATCATATATATTAGGCAACAACTGTATTGTAGGATAATGACCTGCCATACCAATTATTTCTGAGACATTAGTCTTATTCTCGCTGTAATGATTAGGAAAATATAAACCCTCTTGTGTTAATCTATATAGGTTTGGAGTCAAAATTTCATTTACTGCGAATGATTGAAGTGATTCGACCATAATTGTTATGATATTTGCGCCTTCAAATTCTCCAAAAAAATTTGTAGGCAATGATTCAAGCACAGGAACTACGTCATAATCTTCATCAAGCAACTCTTCAAAACTAGATCCTAATACAATTACTTGTGTTTCTTTCAGATAGTATCCCAGCATACCAAACTCTTCAAGTGAAGCTCTCTTAAAAGTAGTTATATTGTTTATTTTTAGGAATCTCTCAAATGTTTTTGTTCCACTACCAAAAGAGATAAAAATAAATAAAAATATAGACGTTAAAACTAAAGCTGTTTTTCGGTAATAATTTGGGATTGTTTTACAATACTGATACTTCTTCTTCCAAAGAGTTTTTAATACAATAAAATAAATCAAAGCTATAAACAGTGAAGTAAAAATCGAATTCACCGATAAGAAATCAAAGTTGAAAACTGTTTTTGCTTCTTTGAGCAATGTCAATTGTTGCAAAGTAAAAAGATCAAAATAAACAGAATACATAGTTGCATTAATTAAAAATAATGCCATAACTATTGATAATATCGAAGTAATATAAATAACAGACCCTTTGAAGGTCTTAAACAGCATGGACAAAGAGCCAACTCCCAATGCAAAAAGAAAATCAATATAAAATGATTTTGGTAGAGTCTTAAAATCAACCCACTTAAAAGTAATATATTCAATTAACATATAGAAGAAAATAAATGTAAGAAGTAATACACCTTTTTCTTTTAAATACTGTTTCATTATTGTTCACCATAATAATTATATCATAGCTAAAATAGTTTTAGTATTTAAAAGTTGAATACAAGTTATAAAAACGCTTTATTTTTCTTTAATTTCTTGTTATTTTCAAGAATTATTCTTCGAAATCTCGTTTTGCTTAGCTTTTTGACTTAACTAAAAGAAAAACTTCAGAATTCTATATTTTAGAAATTCTGAAGTTAATTTAATAATTTGTATGTATTAAAAAATCTTTTTCTTCTTCAATATTAAAACGATTGCTGCTCCTAAAACAACAACTCCTCCACTAATTGAACCTATGATTAAACCTGTTGGATTATAATCCTCTACCGATAAGTCTTTATACATTACATAAGTTGAGTTAGCGGATAGTCTAACACTTTGATTTCCTTTAAAGGTTTCGAGTATTTCCAAACCTGCTTCCTCACCGTTTACTAAAACTCGATATCCTCCTGCACTTGGAAGTTTAATTCTAACTGCTTTATCATTCGCATTATGAATGACCATGATATTTTCGAGTTCATCATTACTTGCACCATTATTGATTTGGAATGCTATAACTCCATCAATATCCTCATATATGAAATCTATATTATCAATTACATCCTGAGCTTCAGTCATCCTGAAAGATGCATGTGCCTTTCTCAATGCTATAAGTCCTTTATAATACTGATAAACATTTTGAGTAGTCTCATCAGTCAGATGATCCCATCTAATTTGATTTATCTCATCTGGTGATTCATAAGAATTGTGATCAAAACCTGCTTTTCCAATCAAAGGTTTTGATCTTAGCATTTCATCACCAGCATGTAAAAAGGCAATACCTTGTGATGTAAGCACAATTGCATTAGCTTGTTTTTGTAATGCCGGAATCAAATTAAGACGATTTGTTGTTTCTAAAGTCAAATATAGTTTATCATGTAAGGTGTTGTTATCATGTGCTGTAACATAATTTAAAGTTTTAGTCGGAACAGTATGCCAAATTTTTTGTGCAGATAAACTGCTTCCACTAAGCCCAGGATAAGCTACTCCTCCAACAATACCATATTTGATTCTTGCATAATTGTTACTGCTCCAATCACCCTGAATAAATCCTCCTTGATCTCTTGCGAAAACACTACCTTTAACGGCATCTCTTAAATCATCATTGAAAGCTCCAATAAGTGGCATTTGGTCAAGATTTCTTTTGCCCGCTTGATAATCTGCAGATAAAGGAGTAGATCCTCCCATCCAAGGTTCACCATAAACTAAGATAGTATCATCTATTTCATGTAAAGCCTCAACTAAAAGATTCATGGTTTCTATATCATGAAGTGCCATTAAATCAAATCTAAAGCCACTAATATTATATTCATAAGCCCAAAATTTAACTGAATCAATCATAAATTTTCGCATCATAACTCTTTCTGAAGCTGTTTCATTTCCTGTGCCTGAACCATTACTAAATGCTCCCGATGATGTTTTGCGGAAGTAATAACCCGGAACAATCAACTCAAAATTGGAGTTTGCAGTTAAACCAGTATGATTATAAACAACATCCATGATAATTCTTATGCCAAAATCATTGAATCCCATAATTGTTTCTTTTAGTTCGACTACTCTCTTTGTACCCTCATATGGATCAGATGAGAATGAACCTTCAGGGACATTAAAGTTTAGCGGCATATATCCCCAATTAAAACTATTGTAGTCTTCATCGTTAAGTTTTGTTTCATCGACAACTCCAAAATCAAAGAATGGCAGGATTTGAACATGAGTTACACCTAGATCTAAAATATGATCAAGACCTGTTTTATAACCTTCATATCTAGTTCCTTCTTCAATCAAACCTAAAAATTTTCCTCTGTTAGCTTCCGTACCATTCCAACTAGAATGAGTAGACAAATCTCTAACATGTAACTCATAGATAATCGCATCAGTTGGATTAACCATATTATCAACTCTGTCATTATAAGCAAATCCTTCAGGATTAAGTTGAGAAAAATCAACAACCATTCCTCTGATACCATTTACTCCTGCACTTTTTGCATAAGGATCAATAACTTCATTTATGATATCACCATTTTTAACGCTAAAAGTATAGTAATAACCATGCAAATTTGTATTTTCTTCATAGAAAAAAGTACCTTTGACATCAGGAGTCATCACTTCAGTTCTTATTGGAGTATCTGTTCCGCCACTAACAAATGGTGTTCCTGTATCATATAGATTTAAGGTTACCTCTTGAGAAACAGGAGCCCATAACCTAAAAGTTGTTTTATTACCACTTACTAAAGCCCCTAAATCATCGCCATCATATCCAAAAGCTTCTTCAAATTCATCAGAATCATATATTCCATCAAAAGTCACTAAGTAATCATTTTTACTTGAATCAGAAGGGAAGGTTGCTTCGATAACATATTGTTTTGAAAAATCTAAATCATCTTCTAATGTAACAGAACCCGAATTATTGCTCACATTGAAACTGCTAATCCCCATAGCAACTCCATCTTCCTTAACAACTACACTACTCCCTTCAATTGGCTCAGTTGTTGAAAAGAATATCTCATTCAAATCCGTGAAATAAGCGTTTTTGAACTTCGGGCTTCTTTGTGGACCATTTGGATCATCAATAGAAGTTCCAACTCTAGTATCACCTTCTACCAAATAAATATGGAACTCTCCGTTTGCTGAGTTTGCCGGAATATCAACTAAACGATCAGCATCAATATCTTTCTCAAGCCAATTACCTTTTCTAACAATTAAACCCAAACGTTCAATACCAGGAAAAGTCTCATCAACATTTATTACAGTTACTACCCCTCCAAAATTAAACTCTGAAGCAGTTTCATCTGTAGTAAAAGGATATCCACTTCCCTCAAGTGAAGTTGGTAAATTTTGCCAAGCCCAAACATTCCAATCAGTATAATCACCATTATAGCGATAATAATGAATATATATTTCACTTACTTGCTCATCTGCTTTGACATAAGATATAAGTGAAAAGGAACTAAGAAATATCAATAGAATTACTAATAACTTTTTCATATTCTCCTCCATCTAACTATTTATATTTACATTATATCATAGTTAAATAAAAAACAATTGCCAGCAACTAAAAAATGAAAACGATAACACACTAGTATTATAGCCATTTTAAAAACGATGATAAGCCAAGCCCTTGCAAACGCTTTTACTAAATGATAAAATTATCATATATCGTAAAAACTTAATTAAGGAGAAGTGATTATGAAAAAATTATTGGTTTTTTTGACATTTGCAATTATTGCTATTACTGCTATTGGATGCGGTGGTAAAGCTCCACTCACTATTTGGGTTGGTTCTGAGTCAGAAGCTTTCTATCAACAAAAAATGGAAGAGTATAAAGCTTTCTATCAAAATCAAAATGGTGTAGAATTCCCTCATGATATCAGAGTCGTTGGAGTTGACACCGGAACTGCAGCATCAACATTTCTTGATGATACTGAAGCTGGTGCAGATATTTTTACTGCAGCACACGATAACTTAGGGAAACTAATCACTGGATCAAGTGCAGTTGCCCCAATTCAAAGTCAAGCACTTTTAAATCAAATTCAAAATGATAATCCTGATTCATTCTTGAATGTAATCAAAGGAACAGTCGGTGGAGTTCAATATACTTTCGGTGTTCCGTATGTTGCTCAAGCTTTAGTCCTTTACTATAACAAGGATTTTGTCTCAGAAACTCAAGCGCAGAGTTGGGAAGGTATCCTTGAAGCTGCAGTAGCTGCTAATAAGCAAGCTTTGTCTTTAGCTGGTACTGATGGTTTTAACAATTCCTTTATTCTTCTAGCAACAGAAAAAGAAACTGGCTACACCTCTTTAAGACTATATGAAAATGGTGTTCAAGATAATACCTTCGGTACAGGTGATGATACTATTGCCAAACTAAAATGGGCTCAAAGATTTTTTAATCATCCAAATGGAGCTAAGAGACCAAGTGATTCTGGTTGGGAAGTAGAATTATCAGATAAAATCTCTATTGCTTTTATCGGTGGAGCATGGCATTTCAATGCAGCAAAAGCTGCAGTTGGTGAAGATAAACTTGGAATTACAATTCTTCCAACATTTACATTAACTTCTGAAGATGCTTATGGTGATGCAGAAGCTGGAACATTATTCCAATCAGGAACCTTCGCTGATGCAAAACTATTCTTCATGAAAAAAGACAGCAACTATCAAGAATATTTAGAAGATATCTTACTATTTTTAACAACAAAAGATGTTCAAGAAGAGTCATTTGAAGTTGCAGCAAATCTCCCAGCGTATAAGAATGCAGCAGAAGAATTTGAGGCTTTTCAAGCAGATACTCTTGATGCAAAATTAGCTACTGCTCAAGTTCGGATGTTTGAATATGGAATTCCTCAACCTTTTGGATTTGTAAGCCGTTATAACACCTATTATTATTCTAAAGGTGCACCAGATTTAATATTGGATATTCTTGAAAACAAAGATGGCGAATTCACAACACATCAACAAATATTAGCACAGATGCAAATTGTTGAATCATTGTGGAAAACTGGATTAAGACCTTAGTGTTTTCGAGGATATAACATGGACCTAGAAAACAAAATAAATAAGAAGCCGAGGGTAACGTCTCGCTTTTTATCTTTTAACAAGAACTTGTTTTTGAATACTAAAGATAAATTTATCAGTTTTGTAAATCGCTTTAAAAACGGTAGTATTGGTACCAAACTATCTCATTTTATTATGGGCGCAGGTAACTTCTATCACAAGCAATACATCAAAGGTTCTATATTCTTTATAATTCAAGCAGCTTTTCTAACTCTGTTTATCAGTTCGCCTGAAGTAAACCGAACACCTCTTGGATTTAAATCTATTGGCAATTTCTTTACACTAGGAACTGTTGAAGGTGATGTTTTTTCACGAACTGACAACTCGATGCTTATGCTTTTATTTGGAGTTGTTACCTTTGGGATAATTGCAATGTTTTTAGCTGCTTACTTTGCTAGTATAAGAAGTGCAGTCAAAGCTGACCAAGACCTAGCTAGCGGGAAAAAACCAACTAGCTTTAAGCAAGATATCGCTTCATTGCTTGATGAAAGATTCCACGTTGCGATGTTAACTCCTGCAATCATCGGTATTACTGTATTTACAATTTTACCAACAATCTTTATGATTTTGATTGCGTTCACAAATTTCAACCACGAAAGACCGGCTGGTCAAGTATTATTTGATTGGGTTGGTTTTCAAAACTTTCTTGACATCTTTTCTGGTACCGGAGAAATTGCTGTCCGTTTCGGTCCTGTTTTAACTTGGACTTTGATTTGGGCTTTCTTTGCAACTTCAACTAATTATATCGGTGGTATTTTACTAGCTCTACTGATCAATAAGAAAGAAGTTAAGTTTAAGAAATTATGGAGAACAATCTTTATCTTGACAATTGCCCTGCCTCAATTCATCTCTTTACTAGCAATGAGAAACCTCTTGTCTGAATATGGGCCCATTAACGCCATCCTACAAAATCTAGGAATAACCGAAGCCCCAATAAGATTCTTGGCAAATGCCAACAGTGCCTGGACAGCTAGAATTACTATCATCGTCATTAACATTTGGATAGGAATTCCTTATACAATGTTAATGACAAGTGGTATTTTAATGAATGTTCCCGCAGAATTATATGAAGCTGCCCAAATTGATGGTGCAACTAAAAGACAAGCCTTCTTTAATATAACAATACCTTATATTTTATTTGTTACTACCCCCTACCTAATAACTTCATTCATTGGTAACATAACATCTTTCAATGTTATCTATCTATTAACGGGTGGAGCTCCAACTGTTAGTGGTTATATTGCTGGCGAGACTGATCTTTTAGTAACATGGCTCTATAAATTAACCATAGACCAAAGTGACTACAACATCGGTTCCGTAATTGCAATTATGACATTCATAATTACTGCTTCTGCTACTTTACTTAGTTACAGAAGAAGCAAATCTTATAAAGAGGAGGATGCATTTCAATGATGAGTACGAATACGACTACTGTCAATGAACCTATAAAATTTAGAAGTGCAAAAGCTGCAAAAAGATTGTCAACTATTACAGCATATTCCTTATTAATCATTTTATCAATAATCTGGCTTTATCCTATAGTATGGATTATTCTTAACTCATTTAGGGTTGAGTATACTGGAACCGGTCAACTGATTGGTATAGTAGTAAGTCATTACATCCCCAAATCTGTTGGGCTTGAAAATTTTAGAAGATTATTTTTCGATTCTTTGTTTCCAAGATGGTTCCTTAATACTTTAATGGTCAGTTCAGTTTCTTTTATTCTTTCAACTCTACTGACTTTGTCTGTTGCTTATGTTATGAGTAAACTGAAATTCAAGGCTAGGAAAAAGTTTCTTAATATCGCAATTATCCTAGGGTTATTTCCTGGTTTCATGTCAATGATTGCTATTTACTATATCCTGAAGGCTTTACAACTAACTCAAACACTATTTGCATTGATGCTGGTTTATTCAGCTGGAGCAGGTTTAGGTTTTTATGTAGCTAAGGGATTCTTTGATATCATCCCTAATTCGCTTTTGGAGTCAGCCAGACTAGACGGGGCAACTAACTCACAAATATTCGGAAAAATTGTCTTGCCTTTAAGTAAACCTATTATAATCTATACAGCTCTTTTAGCCTTTATTGGACCTTGGATGGATTTCATCTTCGCTCGAGTTATTCTGGGTGAAACCAATAGAGAGCTGCATACGGTGGCTGTAGGGTTGTATTATATGGTTTATGGAGAAAGAGTTGACTCTAATGTATTTACTCTCTTTGCAGCTGGTTGTGTTGTTGTAGCAATCCCGATTGTAACTTTATTCCTTTCTATGCAAAAATACTATATCGAAGGAGTTACTGCTGGTGCTGTCAAAGGATAGATGGGAAGGAGGATAAAATGAAAAAACTAATAGTTTTTATTCTCATCATCATTCTTAGCTTAACTGCAATACAATGTACTTCTATGCGTGAATATGCCCTAAAAGATGAATTGTTGGAACCCATAGAGCTTAATGACCAGTTCGGTGTATACTATGAGATATTTGTTGGTGCTTTTTCTGATAGCAATAAAGATGGTATCGGAGATTTAAGAGGTGTAATCAATCGCTTCGATTATTTAAATGATGGAGATGATTCTTCTGGTAAGAGTCTTGGTATAGAAGGGATTTGGTTCATGCCTATTATGCCATCTCCAAGTTATCATAAGTATGATGTTACAAATTATAAAGATATCGATAAAAAGTATGGAACTTTAGAAGATTTTCAAGACCTGATGACTTTAGCCCAAGAGAGAAATGTAGATATCATCATTGATTTGGTAGTTAACCATACTTCAGATCAACACCCTTGGTTCAAAGCAGCTAGAACAGCTATGCAAAATGGTGATTTTACAAACAAATATTTGGATTATTATACCTTAGTAACAGATTCTAAAAAAGAACCAGGAAAAACCTATTATCTTTTCCATGGTGATTACTATTATGAAGGTAACTTTTCAAGTTCAATGCCCGAACTAAATCTCGATAGTGAAGAAGTAAGAGATGAGCTTATAGACATTGTAAGTTTTTGGTATGAATTAGGTGTTAAAGGATTTAGATTAGATGCGGCAAAATATCCATACTTCAATGATGATTCAAAAAATATCGAGTTTTGGAATTGGTTTGTCTCTGAATGTAAAAAGATTAGGGAAGACACTTATATTGTTGGTGAGGTTTGGTCTGGAGATTCGTTGATTGCACCATATTATGAGCCTTTCAGTAATTTTGATTTTGGCATGAGTCAATTGCAAGGTGCAGTTGCTTTAACTGCTAAAGGACAAGATGAAATCAACTGGTACGTCGGATATCTTGATAGTTACCGCAATCTTGTCGAAAGATACAATCCAGATGCAATCCTTACTCCATTTATCTCAAATCATGATATGAATAGAGCTGCTGGTTTCTTAAGTTTAGACAACTATCAAATGCACATGGCAGCTAATCTCTATATATTGACTTATGGAAATCCCTTTATCTATTATGGAGAGGAAATTGGCATGAAAGGTTCAAGAGGAAATGAGAACACAGACGCTAACAGAAGATTAGCTATGCTTTGGGGAGATAGAGATAGTGTTAATGACCCAATAGGTTCTACTTACGATTCAAAGAATCAAGTAAACGGTACAGTAAGATCTCATTTGCGAGATAAAGATTCTTTACTAAACCATTATAAGAAACTCATAATGATTAGAAAAGCTAATCCAGAAATAGCAAGAGGAGATTATACAAGGTTAACATTTGATGGTTACTATTATTTTGGAGGATTTATATCAACATGGAATGATTCAAGTGTTGGTGTGTTTCATAATACCAGTGATCAAACAATCATAATCGATCTCAGTTTACATATCGACTATGAGTTTTCTGTTCTAAGAGCATATGTCGGTCAAGAAACGGCTAATTTAAGCGGTCAAACTTTAACAATCGGTCCAATGACATCAGTGATTTTGAAATAATAAAAGCGGTTACACATTTTTTATCAAAACAATGAAAGCGATTGACACAAAAACATCACAGTGTTATAATTACATTAAGTTTTAAATAAAACTATTTAAAAATAAAGGAGAAGAAAATGAAAAAAGTATTAGTATTATTACTTGGCTTAGTTCTTACTTTTGCTCTAGTTGGATGTAACAACCCACTAGTTAATGAAGAAAAGGACTATTATGCTACAGGAAATTTCAACGGCTGGGATACTGTTGAAAGCGGAAAAATGGAAGCTATTGCTAAAAATGATGAAAGAGTATCTGCAATTAAATCAGAATTATCTGGAGTTAAGTTCTTATATTTAGTTGAAGGCACTCTACCAACTGATGCTGCTGGTTGGTCAGTAACTTACAAAATTGATGGTACAGTTACTGAACTAGATGGAAACTTAACTGTAAAAGTTATCCGTACAGAAGCTGGTGAACCAGACGAAAGAAACTGGTGGGCACAAAGCCCTGAATCAGGTGAAATCAAAAACCTTACACCTGATACATTATACATTCCTCCATTCGTAGAAGAAAATGTTGATCAAGCTGGTGGATGGAATGATAACCCTGCAGCTTTAGAAGCAGGCACTTATTACATCGTTTTCGCAGAATTTACTGATGGAACAAGAGGCTTAGGATTAATAAAGAAATAATTTAATTTAATAAGAAAAAGTTCAACTTGTTTTTGAAGTTGAACTTTTTTTATTGCTTAATATCATTCTTCTACTCTTCTAACCTCTTAAAATTCGGTCTTACACGATGTTTAGTTTTTGTTTCATAGAAGCTTGCTAAAGGTAAAACATGATCTTCTTTGAACTTCTCACCAAAGAAGAATAAAGATTTGGGATTATCATCCAATAACGGTTTTGCTGTCACAGCTATCACAGGATTTCCAAAAACAGGAGCGTGAGAGGTTCTCTTAACTGATATTAATACATCTAGTCGCTGCTCTTGAATAAGATTACTATGAAGACTTGCTTTCTTACGGTTTTCACTGAAGAACTCATGATACTCTTCTTCTTTTAGTGTTCCACTTGTTTTTTCAGCTGCCTCAAATATACTTTGACCGTATTTAAGACATTTGTCCTTATGTTTTTTGTTATAGTTGATGATATCACCTAAACTCTTGATATTTACAGGTTTATTAGTTGCGAGATAATGATTCAAATCAACCTTAAAATCATAAACCAAAGTCTCAAAATTAGGAATATCTTCCAACAAACCTTCTAACTCGATTACTTCTATTTCTCTATCTCTGAAAATTCTTTTTGCTTCCTCTTCAATAGTCAACTCCTCTTCATCATACTCTACATTTGTGTATCTAATAAAACCTACACGATCCTTTGATATATCCCTATCTAAAGCTTTAATAAAATTAAAGCGCTTGTTTTCAATTTGATAAGTATAGATATCTTCTTGATCATAACCATAAATTACCTGTAATAAGTAAGCACAGTCATCAACAGTTTTACCTATAGGTCCTGCAGTATCTTGATGATGTGAAATAGGTATTATACCAGTTCTAGATACCAAACCTACAGTTGGTTTAATCGTAGTTAAAGAGTTTTGTTTTGCTGGAGCAGTTAGAGATCCATTTGTTTCAGTTCCAATTGCAATAGGAACTAAATCTGCAGCAACAGCTACAGCTGAGCCAGTAGATGACCCTAATGGATCGATTTTTTTACTATAGGGGCTTCTTACTTGACCAAATCTCGAACCATAACCTGAAGGCATATTATCATAACTCATAAAATAAGCGAATTCTGAAAGGTTTGCTTTCCCTAAAATAATTACTCCAGCATCTCTAAGTTTTCGGACAATAAAAGCATCATTATCAGCGTAAAAATCACTAAGAACCAAGGAACTTGCACTTGTATGCATTTTATCTTTTGTATTAATATTATCTTTGATAACTAACGGTATCCCATGCATTTTACTTCTTAAATGATTTTTTTTACGTTCTTCATCAAGCATATCAGCTATTTCATATACCTCAGGATTTATCTCAGCAATTGAATTCAACTTTTGATTATTTTGATCAATTTCAATAATTCTCTTGATATATGTTTCAACCAAATCTCTAGACGTCCATTTGCCTGAACTCAAACCTTCGATGAGTTCTACTACTGTATATTCCTTATCCATATCTATCTCCATTCCTTAAAAAATTCGTCAAGATAATTTTTCATGAAAGCAATTCTTTTACTAGCGATTAATTTGGCATTTTCAGTATTCATAAGACTTTCAAGTTTCAATAATTTTTGATAAAAATGAGCTATTGCACTATCATCTTCAATAGAATTATCATATATCATCCGTTTAGCAAAGCCTGAGTAAGAAAAGCATCTAGCTATCCCGATTGCTCCTAAAGCATCTAATCTATCTGCGTCTTGAACTATTTTACCTTCTATAGATTCTACTTCTTTTCCAGCTAACCACGAACTATAGGAAATACTTGAGATTATCTCCTTAACTTTATAAGCCATTTCTTTATCGCAATTTTTAGAAAGGAAATCAGAAACATAACTACTCTTGGTTTTGTTGATCTTTGGATCATCAAGATCATGCAATAGACTAGCTAACTTAATTACATCTAAATCAACATTTTGACCGACTGCTAGATATATTGCCATATTCATAACCCTAATTGCATGATAATAATCATGCCCAGTGCTTTCTGTACCTAATAAATCTTTTGTAAAAATCTTGGCTTTTTCAATTAAATCAGTCATGATTATATTCCTTAGCAAGTTTGATATATTTTCTTGCATTCTCAATATTTGCTTCTATCTCTGCTTCAGTCAGTTCTCTAACTATCCGCATGGGATTACCCATAACCAAAGTTCTAGGAGGAACAATCTTTCCTGGCGGAACAACAGTTCCAGCAGCAACCATTGCTGCTTCACACACTTGAGCTTTATCTAAGATTATCGCACCCATCCCAATCAATGCATTATCTTGAACTGTACAAGCATGAATAATCGCGCTATGTCCAACAGTAACCATTTTTCCGATTGAAGTTGGAATATCTGTATTAGTATGTACAACTGCATTATCTTGAATATTGGTACCTTCTTCAATAACAACTCTTGCCATATCTCCTCTTATAGTAGCGTTGAACCAAACATTAACATCTTTTTTTAGGGTTACATCTCCAATAACTTTTCCAGATAAAATTATTGCTGATTTGTCAATCTTAGGAACAATATCTTTATACTTCATAATTTTCACCCACCTTGAATCTATAAGTTATAAAACCCTTATAATCAATCTTATCTATTTTTAAATCATTTTCCAATTTTGAGAAGACATCATCAATTTTACAATTATGCCTTGTTTTCAAAAAGCATTCTATCTCATATTGATTCATAGGATGACGGCTTATAATAGACCTAAGTGCTAAATAATCATCTTTTATTGCTGAATAGAAATTTGGTTTTGCTAAAACATCAATGCTTATTCCCTTAAGATCTTGAGCAATTCTTTCCATGTCAATTTGTTCAAGTGGTTTAACTGTTTCAATGGCTGGAGGTCTAATCGGTGAATTCAAGTATAGTTTATCATATCTTATTCTTCCCAGTAACTCTTTAAAACTCTCAATAGCCACAAAGTCATCGTTATATCCAAGACACAGCATTATCTCAAGCCATATCTGCCCAGTGTACTCTTTAGAGAATCTAATCAAACTTTCAACTATCAAATCATACTCTAAATATTTATGAGGTCTATTTATCTTCTTGAAACTAGCCTTATCATAAGCATCGATTGATGGTAAAACAATATCAGTCAATAATAAAGCATTGTAAACTTTTTCTTCAGTTAAAAAAGTCCCATTTGTTATAACACAAATTGGTTTTTTACTAATTTTCTTAATACTCTTTATTAGCAAATCCAAATCATAATAAAGCGTTGGTTCACCTTCGCCAACTATACTTATACAGTCAAAATCAATATTTTTATTAAGAAAATACTTTAACTCATCAATGATATCTAAATAATTTATTGTGTTTACATAGCTATTGGTCATCTTGTCTGTTAAACCAAGTTGACAATATACACAAGATAGGTTACATGTTTTTTTCTCAATTGGCGAAATACCTAATGACCTACCAAGTCTCCTTGATGGTATCGGACCATAAACATACTTCATATTCATCTCAACACCTTAGAAATAGCATTGATAATGTCACTTGCTATCATCGAACTTTCCCCAAATTCTTCTTTTGCATAATTAGCTGCTAAATTATGAAGAGCTACCCCTTTTAAAGCCGCATCAAACAGATTAAAGTCTTTAAGATACCCGGATATCATCCCAGTTAAAACATCTCCACTCCCAGCTTTGGCTAAGCCAGTGTTCTTTGCTTGAAGTAAATAAATCAGGCCGTCTTTAGCAATGAATGTCGTGCTTCCTTTTAGAACTGTAACAATTCCTTTCAAAGAACTAAGATATTTGATTGGGTTAGCTTTAATTAAGTCTGTATCATGACCGATAAATCTTGAAAACTCTTTGAGATGGGGAGTAATTATGATATTTTCATATACATTATTTGGACTTAAATATGATATAGCGAAAGCATCAACAACCACCTTTTTTTTACTAGCAATTATTTCATTTAGACAATTGCTATATTGATTGTTTTGTTCAGTAATTCCTGGTCCAAAAACGAAACCATCATATCTTTTAACGGATAGTTCTTTCAAGTTTCTATAGATAATCTCCGGATAAAATCTAACCAATTCTTGAGGATAGAATACATCAACCATACCAACACCTGACTTCAAACCAGCGTATGCAGATAAATTAATCGCTCCTGGTAATGAAGATGATCCTATGTAACCATACACACCATAGTCATACTTATGAGAATTATGTTTTCTAGTCTTGCTTAAGTCAACTTCTTCATTAAGAATATAATTTATGTTAGATTTTTTTTCAATCAAACCAATATCTAAGACTTCTATATTACCATGATAATCCAAAGCATCATTCAACAGGTTACCAAGTTTATAATAACCCAAAACCCCTGTATATTTCGCCTTAATAGCTTTGTTCATAACTAGACCATTATTTGAATTAATTCCACTTGGTATATCGATTGAATAAACCTCTTTTTTTGAGTTATTGATTATGTCAATAAGTTTAGCGTAATCAGAAACGACATCTCTATCCAATCCATAACCAAAAATACCATCAACAATCAAATCATAATTATTAATCTCTGTTTCTAACTCCTCTAACCCAAAAAAAATCTCATCTTTAGATAACATATTATAATAAAACATATAAGCTTCGTGTGCTTTTTCAACATCACCTAAACAAAAAAGAGTAACATTAAAACCAAGTTTCTTTAACTCAAGATATACTACCAAAGCATCCCCACCATTGTTTCCTGTGTTTGCAACAATAAGAAACCTTTGATTTCTAGACTTGATAACTCTTTTTAACAGATCTTTAGTAACCATTACCCCAGCTCTATTCATCAAATCACTGATAGTACATCCTGTCTCTTTACAAGTCTGCTTTTCAATTTTCAAGATTTCAGTTTTATCAAATACTTGATACATAAAATCACCTCTGAATCAAAAAACTAATAAAATAAAGCAATAACAGATGAAGTGGATAAAAAGCATAGAAGAAATACTTAAGTTTATACTTTCCTGCTTTTCCATTATAAAGAAAAATAAAGATCATCGCAAAGACACTATACCACTGGATTGTAACAAACTTTGCAACACTGTCAAGGTTTGACAGACTATACAAAGGATATTCAATAAATATCAGATTTAGCATCAATAAGTACAATAAACTGAGATATTTATTATCATACATTCCAAAAAATAAAATCATCAACACCCCATATGCACCATACGACAAAGAGAGGATTTCTGCAATAAATATAATCGGAATAACTAGAATTCTTAAATACAAATTCTTTTGTTTAATCAGATAAAGAGAAAAAAGACCTAAAAGTAATGTCCAAATAATATTGAAACTCAATAAATAATTATCTTGTCCCATCAAATAATAACCTAACAAAACAACTTCAATAATGATAGCTAAACCAAGCAATCTTAAAAAGTATTTCTTTAGATTACTAGTGTGATTGAACCCTTCTGCTAAAAGAAAAGCGAACAAAACAAAAGCAAGTCTTCCAATAATTCTAAAGACTGTATAAACAGAAGCATCAACCTCCATGAATATTACCGCTATATGGTCGAAAACCATAGCTATAGCAGCGATTACCTTTAAAGAGAATCTACTCATATATCTTTACAACTCAATGTCCATTTCTACGGGGCAGTGATCTGACCCATGAATATCATTCAAAATCTTAACATCAATAACTTGTTCCTTAATCCGATTAGAAACCACGAAATAATCAATTCTCCATCCTGCATTGTTAGCCCTAGCATTAAATCGATAGGACCACCAAGTATATTTTATTGTATCAGGATACAAATATCGAAAAGTATCGATAAACCCTACATCTAATAAAGCTTGGAACTTTGTTCGCTCTTCGATTGTAAAACCAGGATTCTTCTGATTTGCTTGAGGGTTCTTTAAATCAATTTCTTTATGTGCTACATTTAAATCTCCACATAAGATAACTGGCTTCAAAAGATCTAATCTTCGTAAGTAATCTCTAAAATTATCTTCAAACTCCATCCTGTAATCTAGTCTTTCTAATTCCGGTTTTGCATTTGGAACATATACATTGACGAAAAAGAATCCATCATATTCTAATGTAATAATCCTTCCTTCATCATTGTATAGTTTCCCATCTATCCCGTAGCTAACATGTAAAGGTTGTTTCTTTGTATAGATTAAGGTTCCCGAATAGCCTTTTTTATCAGCACAATTCCAAAACTCATGAAAATCTTTAAAATCAAATTCTTTTTGATCTTCTTGCATTTTAGTTTCCTGAATAGCAAAGATATCAGCTGATCTATCTTTAAAGAAATCATCAAAACCCTTCTTCCTTGCTGCTCTTAGACCATTGACATTCCAAGTTATTAGTTTCATGTATTCACTCAACCTTTCATATGAATTAATTTATTAAATTATAACACAATTCCTTAGATTTTGCATAATTTAACATCATTTTATGAGAATTGAAAAGAGATATCTTGATGATTTACTGTAAAAAATATATTGATTAACTCATGACTATAATTAGAATAAAATTCGATTAATTCTGTGAACTTTGTTTACAAAGGTATGATTATTAATTATAATATGAATACACAAAACCCTTGTAAGGAGTCCTTATGGAAAATAATCATTATAATTTGATGCAAATTGCGATTGCAAAAGCAAGAAAGACGATGAATCAAGATGTTGGCGGCCCCTTTGGAGCATTGATAATCGATAATAATAATCAAGTTATTGCTGTTGCTTCTAATAGTGTATTAAGAGATCATGACCCAACAGCACACGCAGAAATCAATGTCATACGCAAGGCCACAAAAAAATTACAAACTCATGATTTAAGCGGATGTATACTATATACAACAGCATATCCTTGTCCTATGTGTTTAGGAGCAATTATTTGGTCAAACATAAAAAAAGTATATTATGGTTGTGTTGAAAAGGATGCAGATGCAATTGGCTTTAGAGATGATTTTATCTATCGTTTTATTGAAGGAAAAAGACAAGATCTTAAAGTGCTTGATTTAGAAGAAACAAATAGAGACTTATGTCTCGAGCTTTTCAATGAATATCAATTAAAGCAAAAACAACTATACTAAAAAATTAAAAAACAAGAATAGGCTCAGTTTCTTAAAGAGCCTATTCTTTTTTTACAAGGGTGTTGATAAAGAATGTAATTAAGTACAACTTAATTAATGACAATTTTAATATAAATTCTTCTAAATCAAAACATTTATTTAGTCATGAAATGAAAAACTATCTTAATTTATAAAAAATAATAATAAAGATTTTTATAAGTCTATAGTAATCATATCAAATTGATTTATTGATTTATTGGTTGATCTTGTTATTGAAATTTACTCGAAGCAATCTCAATGTATCTCAAAACTCCATTAATCTGCTTAGATTCCATCACAGAAATTTTGATTGCCTCTGTATCAATCGGACCAAAATCAAGTTTTGTAAGCCATTCTTCATCAATCATTACTTTTCTTCCTAAAGTAACATGTGGTTTAAATAATGAAAATTCAATCTCTAATCCCGTTTTCACTAAAGCTTCTACAACTCTTTCACGCAGTTGCATAAGTTCCTTTTTATAGTCAATTGAAACATATACTAATCGTTGCTTCTTTTTGAAACTACTTATTCCCCTTAAGGTGTAAGAAAACCTCTCAAACTCAATATTTTTCATAGAAGTAATGACCAACTTTAGTTGGTCTTTTGATACTTCTCCAATATAAAAGAGAGTCAGATGTAAGTTGTTAACTAAGGTATACTGACCCCTATAATCTTTGCTTAGTTCATTTATTTTTTCAGAAAGCTTATTTACTACTTGAACAGGAAACAACAATGCGATAAAAACTCTCATTGAGCAATTACTTATCTCCCATAGTCATAGCCATTACTGCTTTAGCTGTGTGAAGTCGGTTTTCAGCTTCTTGGTATACAATTGAATGTTCTCCGTCAATAACCGAATCTTCTACTTCATTTCCGCGGTCAGCTGGTAGAGCATGCATGTAAACTGAGTTTTTATTGGTCAAAGCCATCATTTCTTCAGTACACTTCCACCCCTTATAACTCTCAAGCAAATCATCAACAACCTCATTTGATTGATTATTTACCCATGATCCCCAGTTCTTTGGTATTACGATATCCGCATTGCGATAGGCATCTTCCATATTATGAGTTATTTTAAAACTTCCGCCATGTTCATCAGCATATTTCTTAGCACCTTCGATTGCCCACTCAGGTAAGTCATAACCTTCAGGATATGCTAAAGTAACATCCATCCCATATCTTGGAAACAAAAGAATCTGTGTTAATGGTACACTAATAGGCTTCTTATGCGTTGTTGCATAGGCCCAGATAATTGATACTTTTAGATTCTTTGTTTCATTGAAAACTTCTTGTATAGTCATTAGATCTGCTAAACCTTGCATTGGGTGATAAAGGTCGCATTGTAGATTCATGATTGGAACTGTCGAATTAGCAGCCATTTCACGCAAATACTTATTTCCTACCTCCCAAAAACAGTTTCTGCAAGCTATTCCATGCCCATAACTTGAAAGAATTACTGCAGTATCTTTTGCACTTTCTCCATGTGATATCTGCATCTTAGATGTATCAAGGAAAGTTGCATGCCCTCCAAGTTGAGCTAATCCAGCTTCCATAGAATTTCTAGTTCTTGTGGATTGTTCAAAAAACATCAAGAAAGCAGTTTTATTTTTTAGATAACTTGTATCTTCATTCTTATAAAACTTAGCCTTCAAATCTTTTGATACAGCAAGCAATGTATCTATTTCTTCTTTAGTCCATTCTGTCAAACTGATAAAATGTTTTCCTTTAAATAGTGGTTTCATTTTTTTAACTCCCCTTTAATTAAATTGTCTATATAGATTGAAGGTATTGCAACATACATTGCACAAGCTTTTACTAAATGCTCTTTATAGGTAATCTCATTAGGCGCATGTGCTTGCTCTTCCTTCCCTGGTCCAAAGCCAATACAAGGAATATTATGGCGTCCCATAATAGATACGGCATTTGTTGAAAAAGTCCATTTATCAACTAATGGTTGTTTATTAAAGAGCTTTTGATATGCCAAAACAGCACTTTTACAAACAACATGTTCCTCAGGTAAAACCCAAGTTGGAAAATAAGCTTCTGTGGGATAAACCAAGCCTGTGTAAGATGGTCTTGCATAATCATACATGATAACTTCAGCTTTGGCTTGCTTGACTGAACTTAAGTTCCTAATCTCTTCTAAAGCACTCTCAAATGTTTCTCCATCGGTAAGCCTTCTATCAATCGATATCGAACAACCATCTGCTACTGCACATCGAGAAGGCGATGAATAGAAAATTTCACTTACAGTCAATGTCCCTTTTCCTAAGAACTCATTATTTCTTAGACGTTTGTTTAACTCTTGAAGTTCAATTAAAATCGGAGCCATTTTATAAATAGCATTATCACCACGCGAAGGGGCTGAACCATGACAAGAAATACCTGATGTTGTTAGTTTGATTTCCATTCTTCCTCGATGGCCACGATAAATATTCAAATTTGTCGGTTCGGTAATGATTACAAACTCTGGTTTGATATTTTCTTGCTCAATTAAGTATTGCCAGCATAAGCCATCACAATCCTCTTCTTGAACAGTTCCAGTTATTAACAATGTATAATCTTTATCCAATCCTAATTCCTTAATAATCTTTCCTGCATAAACCATCGAAGCCATGCCGCCCTCTTGATCACTTGCACCTCTGCCTCCTATCACTTGATCATCTTCCATACCAGAATATGGATCAAAAGACCAATTCTTAATATCACCTACTCCTACAGTATCAATATGTGCATCAATCGCGATTAGATGTTTCCCAGATCCTACTCTACCGATTACATTACCTAAAGCATCAACTCGGACTTCATCAAATCCTACTTTTTCCATCTCTTGTTTTATTCTTTGAATTACTAACTTCTCTTCACAACTCTCACTAGGTATTGCAATCATATCACGTAAGAAAGCCGTCATCTCTTGCTCATATTTTTTACTTAGTTCTAGTATTAACTTATAATCCATTGTTGTCTTCCTCACGCATCCTCTTAATCAATTCATCGTAGTGATGAACTTTTTGATATTCCTCATCCCAAAACTCCATGTTTTTCATTCGGTCAAGGTATTCTTGGCTATACCCAAATTTTAACCAATCTCTTTCTTTTTGGCTAAATAATTTTTGTTTTTGAGCCTCACTTCTATAATCAGCAATATCATCTGTATCAGCTTTAATAAAGATATCTCTAAACCATCTTCTCAATACAAAATCTTCAGTTTCAAGATATCTCTTATCAAGATCATCTAAAACTGTTTCATAACGATCATATCCATCAGTAGCTATTGTTACAACATTATCATCAGGACCTAAATTAAGATACTTTGCCATCTTAATTGCCCCGATGATGTTGCAAATACCAGAAACTCCGAACAACTCTTTCATCTCAAAAGCGATTTCCTTAGTAATTCCGGCTTCTACTAAAATATCAATACCATCATGAATTATCTTCAATCCTTGAACGGATTCCTCATCTTTAATCAAAACTATGAAATCAGTATTCAAAACATTGTGAATCAATGTACACATCTTATCCCCAATGCCTTCAATCCTATGTTGTCCTCTTCCACCATTCATCAATGTTGAACATTCATAAGGTTCTAAAGCAGCAATTTTTGCCTCTGGAAAGATTTTTTTTATATGATCTCCTGCAGCTAAAGTACCAGCACTTCCAGGCGCTGAGGTAAAACATGCAATTCTACCATTTCCAATTCCCTCAACAGCCTCAATACAAGCACTACCTGTGACGTGGCGGTGGAAACGATAATTTGGCAATAACTCAAACTGTGCCAAAGAACGATTTTTGGGGTCTTTCTTCAGTTCAAATGTTCTCTCAAGTGTTAATATCACATCTGATTCTGTTCCAGGGGTTAAATCTAGTTTAGCTCCATACCTTAAGATTCTTTGATACCTTTCCTTGCTCATGTTATCAGGCATGATAACTATTGAATCATATTTCATCAAGTTACATATATATGATACTCCAATACCAAAATTACCCGTAGAGGGCCCTAGTATCGTGTGTTGTCCTGGTATTATGGTTTGTTCAACACAACCTTCTATCAAAGTTGAATATGCTGGTCCAACTTTATGCGAACCTGAGGGAAAGTGTTTACCTAACAAAACAACAATGTTACAACTAACTCCGGTAAGTTCCTTAGGTAGAACAATGCGATGAACTCGATTTGATTCATCCTTCCAATTTATATTGAAAAGATTAATCGGATCAAGTTCCTCATGTCTTTTTGATAAAGCGATTTTTCTGATTCTAGGATCGATATTATTTGGATTAGCCATCTCATCATATGTCGGTCCGAATGGTATTTTACTCATTTATTACTCTTTCTCCTTCCATGTAGTCAATAAAATCTTGAAAATTATTCTTTAAATCAACTGGTTCATTGATAATAGTTAAAGCATTTTTTGTATCTTTCAATCCATTACCCGTAATAATAACTGTCACACTTTCTTTGTCTTTTATTACTTCTTCTTTTCTACCCTTAATCAAACCAGCATAAGAACACGCTGCAGCTGGTTCTGCAAAAATACCTTCTAAAGCTCCTAACTCTTTTAAAGCTTCAAGAATCTCATTATCAGATACTTTTAAATAAGTACCATTACTGTTTTTAACAGCATTTAGAGCTTTAATTGGATTTCTTGGTATACCAACTGCTATACTATCAGCTATAGTGTCCTCAACAGATTCCCTTACAACTAGATCATTGTGATAAGCATCATTAATAGGTGAACATCCCTCACTTTGAACTCCCATAATTCTGGGGATTTTCTCAATTAAACCTAGTGATTTTAAATCAAAAAAACCCTTATAAACTCCTGCAATAGTGCAACCATCTCCAACAGATACAATAACCCAATCAGTCAACTGATAATCTAACTGTTCCCAAATCTCATAAGCAACAGTTTTCTTTCCCTCTACCAAATTAGGGTTAATTGCCGCATTGCGATTATAAAAACCATATTTATCAATCGCTTGGCGACTTAAATCATATGCTGCCTTATAATCTCCATCAACCTTAATCACTTTTGCGCCAAAAGCTAACAATTGCGCAAGTTTGCCAATTGGCGCTCTTTTAGGAACAAATATTACAGTTTCAAGCCCCAATTTTGCTGCATTTCCAGCTAAAGATGAAGCCGCATTACCCGTTGATGAGCAGCAAACTACTCTCTTATTAGCTTCGAGAGCTTTAATACAGCCAATTACTGAGGCTCTATCTTTTAAGCTTTGAGTCGGATTCATACCTTCATCTTTAAAATACAAGTTATCAACTTTATACTTAATAGAGACTTTATTGCTTTTATAAAGTGGAGTCCACCCCACTCTTAAACTATTATCAATAAAGTCATTCCTTATTGGTAAGAGTTCTTTGTATCGCCAAATATTGTATTCATGATTTTCCTTAAAATAATCAACTCTCATAAATTTCTTCAAGTTTTTATAATCGTAAACCAAATCCAAAATACCTGAATCCTTACAAACTGGACATATCATCATCTCTTCTTTGAATGGATAGAAAGAATCACACACACTACATCGATAACCCAATACATACTTCACTTATTCTACCTCCAAAGAAATAATTCTAAAGTTCGATACATCAAACAATCCTTTATCAGTAACCTTAATCTCAGGAATTACCGGTAAAGACATAAATGCTAGTTGCAATAAAGGATCAGCTATCTCTTCACCTACACCCATACTTCTTAATAACTTATCGATATCTTTAAGTTTTTTAGCAACAAATTCTGGACTCTTATCAGACATTAAGCCAGCTACTTCAAGAGGTAAATAGTTAACACATAATCCGTTGCTAATAACTACTACTCCTCCACCAATCTCTTTAATTTTCTTGATTGCATGCATCATGTCTTGATCATTGTCACCAACAACAATAAGATTATGGGAATCATGTGCAACAGTTAAAGCTAAAGCACCATTTTTTAAACCAAAATCAGAAATAATTCCTTTCCCAATATTATTACTGCTTGTATGTCTTTCAATTACACATAATTTTAATAATCCTGGATTACTACTAGATTGAAACTCATTGTCTATGAGTTTGACTCTCTTAACTAAATGTTTGGTTGTAATATTATTCCTTACCAAACCAATAACATTTGCTAGGTCACTCTTCATAACAAATGATAAATCGATTTTAAAAATATCTATATTTACTGTATCAAGAATATCCTTATTGATTTGTTGCTTTGATTCAAACAAAGGCTGATAATTACTAGCAACCAAATCTCCTGCTTTATAGACATGTTCCACTTTGATATCTTTTAAATCTTTGAACATTACAAAATCAGCTTTAAATCCTGGAGCAATTGCACCAATATTTTTTAGTTTATAACAGTCTGCTATGTTCTTTGTAGCCATTAAAATCGCATAAATTGGCTTTATACCAGCTTTAATAGCCAAATTGATGTTATTGTCCATATGACCTTTTTCTAATATGTCACTTGGATGAAGATCATCTGAACACATTAGTACTCTATCATAAAAAGCCTCGTCAAGTCCTTTTACCAAATCTAAAAGATTCTTTGTCTGCGAGCCTTCTCTTAGATGAACATACATACCCAACTTTATTTTTTCAATCATTTCTTCTGGATTAGTACATTCATGGTCAGTATCTATACCAGCTAATCGATAAGCGTTAAGATTCTTTCCTGTAATATCAGGTGCATGCCCATCAACAGTTAGTTTTGAATACAAGTTAATCTTATCTAAAACACTGTTTTCACCTTGAATTGCACTGACATAATCCATCATTTCTCCTAAACCTTTGACTGTTTCATTCTCCAAATATTTCTCTATATCTTTAGCCTCTAGTTTAGCGCCTGCGGTCTCAAATTGTGTTGAAGGTACGCAAGAAGGTATCATCATAAAGACATCTAAAGGAGAATTTCTGCTGTTAGACAACATAAAGTCTATCCCTTTTGTCCCAAGAACATTAGCTATTTCATGACAGTCAGCTATAACTGTTGTGGTTCCTCTTGGAATAATTGCCTTAGCATATTCAGAAGGAATCAACATTGATGACTCAATATGCACATGCCCATCGATAAAACCTGGTGCTATAAAACCATCATATTCAATCTCTTTAATTCCATTATAATCGCCAATTCCAACAAACTTTCCCTCTTCAATAGCCAAATCCGCTATCTCAATAGATTTGGTAAAAACATTGATATATTTGGCACGCTTAATAACCAAACTAGCCAACTCTAAGCCTCTTGCAACTGCGAGTAATCTCTTATTACTCAAAACATCACCTTCTTTAAATCTTGTCTACAAATTCTCTTATAAGATTAAAACAAATCTCTTTTCTATATTCTTTATTTGACCTTTGATCATCAATGGGTTTAATAAAAGGTTCATACAACTTAACCAAGTTCTCTACGTTATTCTTTAAATCACTAACTAATTTATTTATATATTTTTTTTCAATCTCTTTGTTTCTCACAACAGTTGTATTTACTGCTCCAAAAGCTAAGCGGATATCTTTAATAATGTTTGCTTCTAGTTTATAAGCACCCGCAAAAGATAATTTAGATATCGCATCTGACAATCTCGGCCCAACTTTCCTGAAATAGCAATCGGTGAAATCGAGATTTGGAATGATAATTTCTGTAATCATCTCATTCTTTAAAAGATCAATTCTTCTAACTCCTGTTATGAAGTCCTTAAGAAGAACATATCTCTTGTTTTGGTAACTTTGCACTTCTAATAACGCATCCAATAAATACAACCCAACTAATGAATCTCCAGCTGGAGATGCATTACAGATATTTCCTGCCAAAGTTGCTGTATGCCTGATAGCGGGTGATGCCATCTCAATTATTATATCCTTAAGTATTTTAGGAGTTATTTCACTCTCAAGAATACTTTCTAAACTTATATTAGCCCCAATGTGGATTCTATTATCAATCTGTCTTATGTATTTCAAATCTTCAAGCAAAGACAAATAAATAACTGGTTTTTTAAAGCCTATTGGCATTGAGGTATGTGAGCGATTTTGAATTAAAGCATCTGTACCTCCTGCTACAATTTCATAATCATTATGATTCAATCTAAGCAAGCACTCTTCCAAGTTCTTAGGAACAAAAGCTTCTACCATAATCCCTCACCTACTCTAGCTGCTTCAACAATAGCTTCAACTATTAGATTATAACCAGTACAACGACAAAGGTTTCCTGATAAAGCTATTTTGATCTCATTAATGGTTGGCTTAGGATTTTTATTCAAAAGACTCTCTGTTGCAATAATCATACCTGGAGTACAAAATCCACATTGAACTCCTCCAAGTTTTGCATATGCATCTTTGATTACTTGATACCTTTTTGTTTTTGAGAAACCTTCAATTGTTATTATTTCCTTGTCAATACAGTTTGCCAATGGTGTGCAACAAGAATTGACAATTTGATGATTTAATAAAACCGCACAAGCACCACATTCTCCTTCGCCACAACCTTCTTTAACACCAGTTAAACCAAAATCATCTCGAAGCACATCTAGCAATCGCCGGTTTGGTGTTGTATCCAATTCTACTAACTCATTATTTAACTTAAAATTAATCTTCATTTTGCTTCACCAACTTCATAATGTATTCAGGAGTTACAGGAATCTTAAAAACTCTTCTATGAATTGCATTCTCGATAGCTTTAGCAACCGCAGGCGCGCCACCTACTAAGGTTAATTCTCCTACTCCTTTAGCTCCATAAGGTCCATATGCATAAGGGTTATCAAATAATACAGTTTCCATAGGGCACATATCCATTGCAGTAGGAATGATGTAATCTGTCATATTCTTTTGCAAAATCTTCCCTAGTTTATGCTCCATAACTTCTAAATATCCATATGCAATTCCTTGAGCTAAACCACCATCTGCTTGTCCTAAAACTACACGTTCATCAATTGCTTTACCACAATCATAGACTGACCATGTCTTAACAATTTTTACTTGGTAAGTGTATCTGTCAACTTCAACTTCAACAATATTAACACCCCAAGAATATGCAGGATACGCATCACCAGTAAAAGTCTCTTCATCATATTTAATATATTCTGGTTGTTCATATTGTTTTTCAATAACCAAAAAATCATTATCCCATTGCTGCTTCATATCCAATGCAGCTCTAGAGACCAAACCACCAACTATCATCATTGTTCTAGATGCTACTGTCGGGCCTGAGTCGGGAACAAAATCAGTATCAGGGTTATTAAAAATTACATCTTCAATATCTATATCAAGAATACTAGCTACTAATTTTCTAAAGGTTGTTTTAACACCTTGCCCCATATCTACTGCTGCAATAAGTATCTCTACTTTTGAACTTTTTTTGACAAGTTTAACCTTAGCTTTGATATGTTTTGCTTCCCCTGAACCAGTGAAACCACAACCATGAAAGAACAAACTCATACCGATACCTTTATATAGATTACTATTACTATACATTTCAAGTTTATTTCGATAATCAGAAATTTTTATCGCTTTTTCAATCATACTAGGCATTAATATTGGATCTCTATACAATCCGTTAGTTGCTGTTAAATCTCCTTGTTTAGCCAAAATACTAATTCTATATTCTAAAGGATCTTTTCCTAAATCTTTGGCAACATGCTCAATAAACATCTCTACTGCAAACAACATTTGTGGAGCACCAAAACCTCTAAAAGCTCCATTAGGTACTGTGTTAGTCCTATAAACATCGCCACTAACATCCAAGTGTTCAAATGTATATGCTCCACTACAAGCAAGCATTGCTCTTGACAAAACCACACCACTTAATCCAATATTTGCTCCACCATCTATTCCAACATGTACCTTTAAACCAAATATTCTACCATCCTTAATGCTTGCTTGAAACCTGATCTTTGATGGATGTCTTTTTGTAGTTACTAACATATCCTCTTCTCGCTCATAGACAAGCTGAATAGGTTTCTTTGCTTTTAAAATCGCAACTGCTAATTGGCAAGCCATTAAAGAAGGAAACTCTTCTTTTCCTCCAAATGCACCTCCGACTGTAGTCTGAATAACTCTGACTTTATCCTCAGCAAAACCTAAAGTCTGCAACACAGCATTCTTAACGTAATAAGGACATTGAATCGACCCCTTTAAGGTTATCTTATCTCCGTTTAAATAACCGATAAAACCCTGAGGTTCTATATAAGCTTGCTCTTGATAAGGTGTTTCATAGTTATATTCAATTATTTGATTCTCCTTGAAAGCCAAAGCACCCAAACCTTTATCAAAATGATAGTGAACAACACTATCATTCCAATCAAAATTAGGTACTTCTTCTAAATACTCGATTTCAATTTCATCAATTATCTTTAAAACAATCTCCTTCTGTGGCCCAACTACTAAGGCAATCGGTTCATAGAGATAAGTGATTAAAGACTCAGCAAAAACAGGCATATCATCAAAAATAACCTTAACGATATTCTTTCCTGGTATATCTTTATAGTCAACAATAAAATATCCTTCAGGTAGATTAGGATAACGTCTTTTAACTATTTTGCCTTTTGCAATAGTAGATCTTTTTGTAAAGGCATACAGCATACCTGGAATCTTAACATCGGCTACATATATCGCTTTTCCTGATATTTTTTCTTCATTGTCAACTTTATTAATTGGCGTTGATATATCTTTCATGCAAATTAACCTCCAAAAGAAATGGCTTTTGTAGGGCATTTAGCAATGCAAAGCCCACACTCAAAGCATTTATTAGGGTCAAATGTTATTATTCCGGGATAAGTAATTGCAAAATAAGGACAAATCTTTTCACACAGCATACATGAAATACATTTTTCTGAATTCAAAACTGGTAGACTTTGCTGATAAACTACTTTTTTATCTAACTCGCAATTTATTACTTCTTCGATACTTTTAAAACCATATTTTTCTAAAGCCTTTGGTAAATCTTTTATAATCTTTGAATATAGATTTTTTCCTTGTAAGAGTGCAGCTGATAACATTTGGACTGCTGATGCTCCTGCAAGTAAAAACTCGATTACATCATCAGCAGATTGAATACCACCCACACCAATAACAGTCAAAGAAGGTTCTGCTTTCTTAATTTTGTAAACTGTAGACAAAGCTATTGGCTTGATTGCAGGTCCACTTGTCCAAACAAAACCTTGGTCATTACCATAAATAATAGCTCGGTTATTTATATCAATTTTTATCGTTGGTCCTAAAGAGTTGATTGCAACAACTCCATTAGCCCCGGCTTCTTTAATCGCTCTTGCAAATCCTTCTGGATTTGTTAGGTGAGGACTGATTTTCATGTATATTGGTTTATCCGTATTCTTTCTAATTGCTTTAACAGTTTCTTTGATAACTTCAAGATCAGTACCTACATAATGAGTTGATATTTCATATGCATCAGCAAAACTATCCATCTTAGGGATTAAAAACAGCATATCTTCTTTTGTATAACCTAAACTAATTATTAAAGGTCTGTCTTTATTCCGATGAAATTCAGGTAGAAACTCATTAATCCAAACACTGTAACTATGCTCACTCCACAACTCTGAGTTCATGATAAACATTTTATCCCCATAAATACAAGGCTTTGGAATGTTTGGTAAATTAGTTGAAATTGTCTTAGTTACAATCGCACCACAATCTTCTTTAACTAGAAAATTCAGTTTTTCAAGATCCCCATTCAAAGGTCCTGCTGCTGGCATTAGTGGATTACTTAATATCAATCCATCAAAACTAGTCTGTAAATTCAAGTTTTTCACCCTCTTTCTTGATAATGCTCCAAAGCTCTTCTGATTTCTTATTTGATGAAGTGTAAAAATCTTCAAAATTCTCGATAAATTTATAGTTCTCAATAAGTTTTTTCCCACCTATATAAACTTCTTCAGGTTGAAAACCTGGATAAACTCCAAAGAAAATATGAGAAAATGCATTTGATTCATCCATCCTTGTGTAAGGATGGTAGTTGCTAATAACAAAATCAGCCTCAAACCCCAAATCAAATTGCCCTAAAGAAACTCCTAAAAGAGTGCTTACATAATCATAATTGTTTTTTATAATTTTCAATAAATCATCTAAACTAAAACCTGTAGGTGATTTTGTTTTAAGATGTGAGAGGTAATAAATATACATCAACTCATTTGGCATTGATTGCATCAACCCATCATTACCAGAGATAACTCTAATACCTTTATCAAGAAACTTCTTAATCTGTGATATACCTACTGCATTATTTAAATTTGAAGTTACATTAACTGCTATAGTAGCATCATGCTTTTTAATAATCTCCATCTCATGTTCAGTTATATGTGTACAGTGGACAAGCAATGACTTTGAGTTGATAAGATTGAATTTTTCCAACCTTTCAACAACTCTCATCCCATATCTTTTTTCACACTCAGTTTCATCCATCTCACTCTCTGCTACATGTATATGAATTCCATTACTATTTAAAGCATTAGAGATTTCTTTTAAGGATTCATCACTTAAAGATAACGATGCATGCATTCCAAATAATCCTGAACTAAATCGATTATGATTCTTATTAATGAAGTCCAAATTCTCATTAATGCAATCTATTAGATTAAATCTATCGCTAGTTTCAAATGCAAAGATACCACGCATCTTCAAAACATCATTAATAGCTTTTTTGACCATTTCCAAACTTCCTAAAATTTTCCCAGAGGCATGATGGTCAATCAAAGTGGTTGTCCCAAGTTTCAATTGATTCATCCCACCCATTACTGCTGAATAAAAAACCGCATCTAAATCTAAAAAATGATCAATTTTCCACCACATTTGATGTAAAATATCTAAAAAATTGTTGGGATTAAACCTTAAACTTATCCCTCTTGCAAAGGTTGAATAAAGATGAGTATGCCCACAAACAAAGCCCGGCAAAACTAATTTGCCTGTTAAATCAAGTTCTTGATAGCCTCTATTTACATACTCACTCATGCAACCTACTTCAATAATACTTTGATTGAAAACAATAAAACCTGATTCAAGATAGCGATTATAATCATAAATCCTTGCATTTATAAAAGCAAACATAATATCACCTAAACCTTCTTCGCAACTGGTTTAACAAACTCATAATCTTTGATTACAAACTGACCACGATTTATTGTGTGTTTTACTTTACCTTTTCTGATAAGATTTAAGTAAACACTATAATCTGAAAAACCATGAAATTTATCAATAAAATTATCAAATAACTCATAAACAAAAATATTAGCAAAGAATCCTTCCTTAATCTGCCCTCTACCTTTAAGGTTTGGGTAAAGACTAGCAATATTTTTACTCATTTTATTTATTGTTTCCTCTTGGAATAAGTTATACATTACATCAAATGAAAATTCTATTCCACCAATACCTAGAGGTATTTCATTGAGGTACTTCTTTTGCTTTTCTTTAACCATAAATGCGCAATGATCAGTTCCAATAGAATACACATCATCAAATAGCGTTTTCAATAAAGATCTCTCTTTTCTTGTTCTTAATGGCGGTGCTAAAGTATAGAGATATCCATCTTCTCTTTCTAAAAAATCATTAGTGAATACAAAATAATGAGGACAACTCTCAATAAAAAAATTTCTGTTAATTATCTCTGGATAAGTTGCCTTTAACTTTTCTAAAGTAACCCCTGAACTCAAGTGTACCATATATAGATTACCTCCAGTTTTCTCAACAAAACTGGCTAGTTTTAAGGCCTCTTTAGTCTCCGCTAGACTGGGTCTTGAACTAAGTATATGACAGTATTTCAACTGCGGACTTAGGTCAATCATAATATCATTTTCAATATGAGCTAAAAGAAGAAAGTTATACTTCTTTGAAAGTTTTAACAACTCGATGATATCTTCATCTTTTGTTTGTCTATTACTTTCAGAATAAGTTGTAAATAATTTTAAAGAATTTATGTTTAAATCCTTCATCTTAAGTACAAAAGCTTCTAAATCACATTGAGGGTTCTTTATAGTTGCATGAAAAGAATAATCGATTACAGAATTTCTAGCTTCATTAAGTCTTTTATTATAAGCTACCTCTAAAGCATCTGGATGGTCCACAGGATCTAAGAAATCAATAATGGTAGTGATTCCTCCATATGCAGCTTGCAAAGTTCCATAATAAAAATCATCACAAGATCTTATTCTCCCTAAGTCTAGATTAAAATGAACATGAGGATCAATCAAAGCAGGAAGAACTAAACCTGAAAATGCATCTAAAACTTCATGAGCTTTAAACGTATCTTTAGATATCACTTCTATTTTCTCATCTTTAATGTAGATATTAGCTTCAATAAAATCTTTACCATTAAATACTTTTCCATTGATAATAGCCAAATCAAACATCTATGTCACCTCTATTCAATTATCTGATAATCTGATATTTTGAAGTATTCGATAACCCTCTCCAACAAATCAGTTCTCACAACTATAACCAAATCAATTCTTCTTAGAAGCAGTTTTTCCATAACCCCATACAAACCTTCGCCTTGTAACTCAAGGATACTGATTTCATCGAGATAAACTGGAGATAAATTCTTCTCAAGCAAATCTTCTATCAAGATATCAATATAGTCAAAGGCATCTTTATAAAATCGATAAGGTCCAATCTGATATTTGATTTCTTTATCATTTTGATGATATATATCACGGATAATATAGGGTATCATTTCTTCTGTTTGTAAATTCATTAACCAATATCCAAAAACCAGATCATTATTCATTTTCTTTATCGCAACAAACCCGCCACCTAGTTGGTCTTTGCGGTAAAGATTAAGCAATCTAGTAGTTTTAAAACTATTTATTTTTCCAGTAACAATCTTTATCATCTAGTATTTGCCTCATATGACGATGTCTAGTTTTTCCATTTGAAACCGCCAATATCTCAGATGTAATCGAAATGGCAATCTCTTCTGGTGATGATCCGCCAATATCAAGTCCTATCGGTGAATAGAAGAAACTCAAGTCAATGTCATCGCCAAACCTTTCAAAACTTGATTTTAAATAAGCCTTAATCTTATCTGGTGAACACAACATTCCCAAGTACTTTGGTTTAATATTCAACTCTAATACCTTATTGATAACATGGTAATCATATTTATGACTTGGAGTACAGACAATGATATAATCTGAATCATTGATAATACCACGTTCAATGAACTCAACAAAACCTTCGTTATAGACAATATCTGCATATTTAAATCTTTCAATAATCTCGCTTCTTGGATCGATAACAGAAACATGAAAGTTCATAGTTTTTATAACGTTGACAAGCGCTTGTCCGACATGGCCTCCACCAAAAACGAAAACCGCACCAATCGGTCCAATATACTCATAAAAAAGTGTTACCATTCCACCACAAGCCATTGGCAAAGTTTGAGTATTATCAATTATTTTGCCTTCATCCAATAAATAGGTCTCTAATAAATTAGTTTTTTCTTTAAGTAAATCAAGAGATTTCTTTTGAGCCAAAAACTCTATTGCTCCACCACCAACAGTTCCATATGATCTTCCATCAGACAAGCAAATCATTTTTTTTCCAACTTCAACAGGACTTGAGCCCTCTTTTTTAACTGCTGTTACAGCAATTAAAGGAATGTTCTTCTGTTTAAAATCTGAAATCAGCTTAAAAATATCCATTTTTTAACCCTACAAAAGGAGTGTTAAAACAAATGCTAATACCAAGGTTATAAAAGATAAAAGAGGATGAATCTTAAGATTATCGCTTTTCTTAATAAATTCAATGTTTTTAATACCAAAATACATTGTTGTTAAAATTATCGCAGAAACAATCCCATTCAATAAAACAAATTCCACAATGAGTTCAAATGAGCTTAAATATGAGGCCAAGTAATCTGTCAGCAAATAATTGACTCCTTGATATCCAACAAAAACAAGTCTCCAAGCAATACTAGCTACAAAGAAAGCTGTTACTTTTGAGAAATTACTTTTCTTATCAAAAAGAGGAATTACAGCAATTACTAATAAAGATTCAAAAATCATCGCCATCATCGGATTGATTGTTTTCATAGCTGGTAAAAAAGGTAAGAGAAGATTGCTAGCTTTAATCGTAATAGCAACCACAGCAACAAGAAAAACTCCTGTTTTTGATCCAAGGTTTTTATAAGCTTTCATCAAAATCAGCATTACGATAGAAAACATAATACTACCTGCTAGAAAACCTGGTAAAAGATGTAATGCATAACCTAAAGTAGCTTCAGCAATTCCCCAAATAGAACCGAAGAAGAATACCTTAACTAAAAAATCAAGTTTATTTTTGTTCATTGTTTACTCCTCATTTCTCTCATTATTTTTTCCGGTGTAATCGGTAAATCTTTTATTCTAACTCCTAAAGCATTAAAGACAGCGTTCGCTAATGCTGCAGGTGGTGTATCAATACCTATCTCACCTACAGATTTAGCTCCGAAAGGACCACTTTGTTCATAACTATCAACAAACTCTGTAGTCAACTTCAAAATATCTAACCTTGTAGGGATTTTGTAGTTCAAGAAATCATTGCTGATCAACTTACCATTTTTACTATATTTAACATCTTCAAACATAGCCATTCCCAGTCCCTGAACAATTGCACCATCAACTTGTCCTTTTGCTAGCATAGGATTTATAGTAGTTCCACAGTCGACTACACTGACATAATTCTCAATAGTAATCTCGTATGTTTCCTTATCTATGCTTATTTCTACAAATCCTGCCATAAAAGGCGGAGGTGATTTATGTCCAACATAACTTGATGTTACTTGTAGTTGTTTTTGATCCTCAGAATAAGTCAGACGGTTTGAAAAATCAATTAAACTTATTAATTTATCTCCTGAACTGAATAATTTCCCGTCAAAATTGATTTCTTTATTGCTTACTTCTAAGATTTTAGCTGCTTCTTCAATCATCATTTGTTTTAACTCACTGGCTGCCTTTTTAACTGCATTTCCTGAGACATAAGTTGTCGATGAAGCATATGCTCCAACATCAAAAGGTGTCAAATCAGTATCCGATGAGTAGACAACAACCTTATCGACATCAGTCATCAACTCCTCAGCAGCAATTTGAGTTAAAACCGTATCACTGCCTTGACCAATTTCTGTCGCTCCAACCATTAAATTATAGAAACCATCATCATTGAGTTTAATTGTTGCTGAACCCATATCGATATATGGTATTCCACTGCCTTGCATGGCAATAGCCATACCAACTGACCTAATCCTATCTCCTGCTTCTTTCTTAGGATACATTTCATTCCATCCGATTAACTTCATACCTCTTTCAACACACTCTTCAAGTTTGCAAGTATCCATGCTCATAGCTGTTCCTTCAGTTCCTTCTCCCATAATTGCAAATATCGGCGAAGTCTCTGTTTCTTTAATCATATTTTTTTGTCTAAAAGCTATGGGATCAACATGCATTTTTTCACATAAGATATCTATTGCAGATTCCAAAGCAAAATTACCTTGTATTGCTCCATACCCTCTGAAAGCACCTGCTGGTGTATGGTTAGTATAAACTACATCACCATAAAAACGCACAGAATCAACCTTATTATACAATGGTAAGACCTTAGAACCAGCTACCATAAAAACAGTGAGTGCATGCTCTCCATAAGCTCCGGTATCAGATAGTATTTTGCAATCAATTGCTTTTAGCAAACCATCCTTGCTAGCACCTAAAGCAATATCTATTCTCATTGGATGCCTAGAGTAAGATGATTCGAATACTTCTTTTCTAGTAAAAGTCAGTTTGCATGGTTTTTGAGTTTTAAAAGTTACATAAGCCACTAGCATCTCTCCATGAATGGCTTGTTTACCACCAAAACCTCCCCCGACTCTTGGCTTAATTATTCTGATTTTTGCCAACGGAATTTCCAAAGCTTGAGAAATAATTCTTCTGACATGAAAAGGTGTTTGTGTTGAACTGTATATCATAAGTCTATTCTGATAATCCATCCTAGCATTAACTGTATGAGGTTCTAGCATAGCATGCGCTTGAGCTTGAGTAAAAAATGTTTCTCTTATAACATAATCCGATTCATCAAGGCTCTTTGAAACATCGCCAATATGCATATGATAACTTGCTGCTAGATTCTTTTTTGGGTCAAATCCTATTTCAAACATTTGATGGATTTCAGGTTCTGGATGAATTATTATCTTATTATCTTTTGCGCTTTCAAAGTCTAGAACTGGTTCTAAAACCTCATATTCTACCTCTATCAAATCTAGTGCTTTCAAACAGGTTTCTTCGTCACTTCCAACAACTGCTAAAACCTCATCACCAATATATCTGACATACTCATCTAAAACAAACTTATCATGAGGTGAAGGTTCTGGATAACCCTGGCCGGCTCTAGTAAAGGGAATTCTCTTGAAATCATGATGAGTAAGAATCATTTCAATCCCATCTAATTCTTCAGCTTTATCTTTTTTGATACTGACTATTTTTGCGAATGGATGAGGCGAACGTAAAACCTTGATTATCAATGATTCTTTCTCAAAAAAATCATCAGTAAAAGCTTTTCTTCCCTTCATCACTCCTAGTCCATCAATTGAGTTGATGCGATTATTTACAACTTTCATAATTTATCACCCAAATATCTTTTTATTGCAAGGTGTTGTGCCACATAACCAGTACACCGGCATAAATTTCCAACTAGATACTCTTTAATCTCATCATCTGATGCATTTGGATTCTCTAATTTCAATGAATATACAGTTAAAGCCATCGATGGATTGCAAAATCCACATTGGTCCGCTCCTTCTTCACCGAAATATTTAGCTAATTTTTCTGCTTCATCAGCAATTCCCTCTACTGTCGTTATTCTTTGATTATTACATCGAATTGCTAATACTGAGCAAGAAGGAACTGGTTTATCATTCAATAAAACTGTACAAACTCCACAACTAGTATTGTCACAACCTCTTCTAACACTAAGGTAGTTATTCCTTCTTAAGACATCGATTAGATATTCATTATCCTTTATCAATATCTCTTTTCTCTGCTCATTGATAATTATATTTATTTTCATCTTATCACCTGCTTCAACGCTCTTTTTAAGTAACTTTTAAGCAAAACTTCTCTATATTCTTTTGAAGCCTTAAGGTTATCGCCTAAATCTGCTTCTTCTAAAGCAATTTCAATCGCTTGTAATAAAACATCATCGTTTATTACTGCTTGTGAGTTAAGAAAATTATTGGTATTAACTAATAGTTTAGTTATTCTAGGTCTTGACCCAACAGCAATCTTAAATCTATCCGTCCTAACAACAGCCAAGTTAAGAATAGCAAAATCGAGATGTGTTTTACTTACCTTATGGAAATACCCCAAACCATTACCCTTACTTACCTTAATACTCAAAAGAATATCATTTGGTATTTTTGCCATCTGCAAGAATTCATAAAAAGATAATTCTCCGATTTTATAGAACTTAAGCCTTACATCTAAGACCACCAAAACTGGTAATAGATCAGAAAAAGCAAACTTACCCATAATAGATCCGCCTATTGTTGCAATATTGCGAACTGTTACTCCCATAATTTTGCTGATTGCTTCGTTAAAAAAACCAGAAAACAGCGTTCTAATATCTTTATTTAATTCAATCTTTCTAAGTGGAGTCATCGCCCCAATTTCAAAGAACTCATTTTCTTCTTTTATATAATCCAAATTTAAGTTCTCTAAGCCTATTAAAGTATCTGCTTTTTTCATAGAAATTTTGAGCCATGCACCTCCTCCAATGATTTTATTCAATTTATTGTCTTGTAATAAATTGTAAACTTCATCAAAACTATTAGGTGCTACATATTTATTTATCTCCATCATATCAACTCCTTATCATCTAGAATATCTACATCGCTAATCTTATCAATATCTCTTAAAATTGAATCTGATTCTACCTGGATTACTTCAAAGTCATGATCATCCCTAAATGATTTCAAGTTATCATACTTATCACTAAGAATATCTTCTTTATGCTTTAAAGAGATAAAAATCGGATGTCCCAAACGATTACTATTACCAGGCACTCTAATTGACTTACTTCCTTGTAAAATATTTCTATAAACAGACTCCTCAACATAGGGAAAATCACCTGGAATAATAAAGAAATCTCTTTCCATCTGACTAACACCTAGTTTTACAGATGAGTACATTCCTTGAGAGTAGTCACTATTATGGATTATTGTAACTGATGAATCATTTTTGAATAATTGGACTATCTCTTCATGAAAATGACCAGTAACCACAATAACCTTTTGACAAACTGTTTTCATAGTCGATACTGTGTGTTTGATTATTGGTTGGTTGTTTATTAAATACTCCATCTTATTTGATTTAAATCTAGATGAATAACCACCAGCCAAAACGATTCCTTCCACCATAGAACACCTATATAAAGCGCTTTCATATTTTTAGAAAAAAATTTTAAAATTAAAACAGTAAAAATTGTTAAATTTCATTATAGCATATTACAACAATTTTTACTATAAAGTCATGAAACTTACTTGCAATTTTTACTGATTAATTTTATGTTTTTATGATTTGAAACTCTTATATTCCTTCTCTTAATTATATAATCAAAAATTAGTTCAGATATATCAAATGGAACTTCACGCAACTTTTTCAGACTTTTAATCTCATAGAAATCTCCTCCACCACTCGCCCTATAACTGTTTAAAGCCAAAGAGAAAATATCATCATCTGCAACTTTTTTTCCCTGGTACTTAAGTTCAACAATTCTCTTTCCAAAAGGTTTATCGATATCAATAGTATACTCGATGCCATCGAACATATCATAGTTATAATGTTGCATTTTTGGATATGAGAACTTTGAATTTGCTTTTATCTTTCCTTCTTCACAAATGAAATATTCAGCATTCTTTTCCAATATTTTTTTAAGTGCTATTCCATTTATTTCAACTACTGTCAAAGTATTGGGAAAGATATAAGTTGATAATACATTTCTTACTGTAATGTTTTGAGAGAAACCAGTAACTGTGTTTGGTAGGGATGTAGCTGAAATCATTGCTTTTGAAGCTTTCAATTGAACCTCATTAATAAACCCTACGATTGGATGCTTATCTAGTCTCGCCATAAATGGGTCAAGTACTTTTAAATTGTCACCTTCAACATAACCGATTACTTCATCTAAAAAGGTTTGACAAGCATCCTCTATTGGTTTGACAAGCATTGTCAAATCTAAATCGGGTTGAAAATTTTTAGTTTCTATTAGGATAGATTTCTTTGATCTGATTTCCCAACTATTATTATACTCAAACTCAAGATCAACAAATCCAACTGATTCCCCTTTAGCCCCACTTTGAATTATGATGGTATTCTTGATTGAATCAGCAATTAAGCGATGTTGATGAGCAGTAATCAATACATCGATTCCTTCAATTTCATTAAGAATTTTTGAACCCAAGTTCTCACCAGTATCTTCAACATACATTATATCCTCATGCAGTTCCTTTTCAAAACCACCATGATAAACCACTACAACGCAATCAACTTTCTCCTTTTCTTTTAATACCTTGACATATTCCTTGCAAGCATCAAAAGCATCGATGAAAATAAGATTTTTAATATTATCAGGACTTTCCCAATTGGGAATATATTGAGTTGTTAAACCAATAACTCCAACCTTTAACATGCCTTCAAACATAAATGTTTTATATCCTCTACCAAAAACTAAATCACCACTTGTGTCTGTTATATTTGCGCAGATTGTTGTTGCATGCAATCTATCAGAAAAATCCTTTAAATAATCAATCCCATAATTAAAATCGTGGTTTCCTGGCACAAATAGATCATAGCCTATATGATTTAAGCAATCACCAATAGGATTGCTATATTTATCTCGATTCAGTTGATGATAGTACATCAAAGGACTACCTTGTAGAATATCACCAGCATCAATAACAAGAGAATTTTCGATTCGGAATTTTTTTACTATATTACTTACATAACTTAAACCTAAAGAAACAGATGAGTTATCTGCGTAGTTCAACGGCATAATCTGTCCATGAATATCACTTGTTGAAATCAACCTTAATTTAATGTTCTTTTTCATAGTTATGTACACCTCTATATTATATTTTACACTATTTTTATTTTTTTTATTTTTTTTTATTCAAAATTACAAATTTGTAGTAAAATATAATTAGTATAGATAAGGGGGAAAATTAATCTATGAAAAAAGTTTTATCAGCATTTTTATTGTTTGTGTTTGCTATAACACTAGTTGCTTGTAATGAAGCTACTACCACTACTACTATTACTACAGGAACAACTTCAGAAACAACAACAGAAGAAAACTACGTCAATCCAACTACTCTAAGAGTTCAATTAATTCCTTCTAGAGATGCAGCTGTGCTAAATGCACAAAGAGCTCCTCTACAAGACTTATTAATGGCTGAACTAGATATGGATGTTGTAGTAACTGTTGCAACTGACTACAATGCATTAATTGAAGCTATGAAATCAGAACAAGTTCATGTTGGACTATTAGCAACAGCTTCATATGTATTAGCTCATGAAGAAGGTGCAGCTGAAGTTATCCTTAAATCATTACGGTATGACGTGGATGATAATGGTGTCCTTTTAAAAGATTCTCCATTAGTTGATGGTTATAAATCACAACTAGTTGTAGCAGCAGATTCAGGAATTGAAACAATCGCTGACTTAGAAGGAAAAACAATAGCTATTGCATCATTTACTTCTACTTCAGGCTTTGTTTGGCCAGCAAACTTACTAGCTGACAACGGTTTAGATCCAATGGCAGATGTTACGTGGCTTAATGCAGGTGGACATGATGCAGCGATTCTAGCGGTCTATAACGGTCAAGCTGATGCAGCATTCACATTTAAAGATGCTAGAACATTAGTACAAGATGATTATCCAGATATTTATGATGAAGTTATCTTTGTTGCGAACACTGAGAGTATTCCAAATGACACAATTTCTGTCATTCCTCGTTTACATCCAGACCTAGTCGCAAGAATTAAAGCTGCTTTTATAGCTATTGCTGCAACCGAAGAAGGAAGAGCAATCATTAGAGCCATCTATAACCATGAAGGTTATGCTGAGGCCGTAGATTCAGAATATGACATCGTCAGAACATACCTAGAAAGACAAGAAGATTGGGATTTCTAATCAAAGATTCTTTGTAAATTATATAATAGCCACCTTAGTTGGTGGCTATTATTCTAAAGGAGCACACCAATGATTAAATTCGTAAACGTAAATAAAACTTATCCTAATGGCACAGTAGCACTAAGGGATGTAAATTTAGAGATTAAAGAAGGTGAGTTTGTCGCAATACTTGGTTTATCAGGAGCTGGAAAATCGACAATGCTAAGAACTCTCAATCAAATTATCGATGTTACCTCAGGAAATATTTACTTCAACAATGTGGATATTAATACCTATGAAATGTATGGAGATAACATTGACAAAGAAATCGAAAAGCAAAAGATGAATAACCCTGAGTTTGATGAGACAAAAATAAACTTACAAGAAATTGATATAACCAAGATTAAGGGAAAGAAATTAAGAAAAATGCGTTCAAATATTGGAATGATTTTTCAAAACTTTAATATCATTAAAAGAATGTCTGTAATTCAAAATGTTCTATCTGGTAGAATTTCTTATAATCCTACCTGGAGAACAATTTTAGGTCTCTTTCCCAAGAAAGATAAAGAAATTGCTTTAGAAGCTTTAGATAGAGTTGATATCCTTGAAAAGACATATCATCGAGCAAGTGATTTATCAGGCGGACAGATGCAAAGAGTTGCAATTGCAAGATCTTTAGCACAAAACGCAAAGATTCTCCTTGCAGATGAACCTGTTGCTTCTTTAGACCCAATAACTACATTTGAAGTAATGAGATTTTTAAAGAAGATTTGTGATGAAGATGGTATTACAATGATAGCTAATCTTCATCATGTTGATTTAGCTTTAGAGTATGCTACAAGAATTGTTGGCGTAAGAGATGGAAGGATTGTTTATGATATTCAAATTAAAGATAAAAAAGAAAAAGATATTATAAATGACCTCGAACAAGTCTATGGTAGACCTCTATCTCAAAAAGACTTTGTCGGTGAAGATTAATGAATCCAGAATTAATAGCAAGATTGCCAAAGAAACCTAAAAGAATAAAGTTCTATGCTACTTTGGCTTTAGTTTTTGCTATCATTATAAGCTCTGCTTTATTCTCAGGATTTTCAATTATTGATATCATAAACAATCTTCGCTTTGCAACTAGATTACTTAAATCAATGTTTTTTCCTCCTGCTTGGTCTTATGCTGATAAAGTTATTAAACCTTTGTTACAGACAATTCAAATGGCGATTGCAGGATCTTTTTTAGGAGCTATTTTTGCTTTTCCTGCTGCTCTTTTAGCAGCCAATAATTTCATTAAAATTAAATGGTTAAATACTACTGTAAGGTTATTCCTTAACTTCTTCAGAACTATTCCTGCATTAGTATTAGCTGCGCTTTTTGTTTCAATTTTTGGGATTGGAAGTTTTGCTGGAGTTGTCGCTTTGACAATATTCTCATTTGGTTTAATCTCAAAAATGACTTATGAATCAATCGAAGCTATCGATTATGGCCAGGTTGAAGCTATTATTTCCCTAGGGGGAAACAAACTGAATATTTTTAGATATGGAATTTTACCACAAGTTCTTCCGCAATATATGTCATACACTCTCTACGCCTTTGAAGTTAATGTCAGAGCTGCTGCAGTATTGGGATATGTTGGAGCTGGAGGGGTTGGCCAAACCTACCAAATTTGGTTAGATTTGAGAAGATTTGATCGAGTTGGAATAATCATAATCATATCATTTGTTGCCGTTCTAATCATCGATTTAATATCTAGTTCAATTAGAAGGAGGTTGGTATAATGTCTACTTTAAGTAAACCAGTCCCTATCAAACCAAAAGCTAACTCAATTCGAAGAACTTTGATTTTCATAATTGTCATCTCATTGGTTATTTGGGCATTTGATGGTGTTAACTACAATGGTCTTATGCCTTCTGCAACTGGAACAATAATAGGAATGTGGAATGGTATATTGCATCCCGATATAAGTTACTTGACAGATTGGTCAATTGATGGATTACCATATGCAATTGTTGAAACTATAGCCATTGCGATAAGTGGTACTTTTGTCTCAGGGGTGCTAGCAATCCCATTTGCATTACTAGCCTCTCAGAATATTGTCGGAAAACGTGTATCAAAAGCGGGTAAATTCGTTATCACGATGATTAGAACTTTCCCAGAACTTATTCTCGCATTAATTTTTATTGGTATAGTAGGCCCGGGTGCACCTGCTGGAATCCTAGCTTTAGGAGTTCATTCAATTGGTATGTTAGGAAAACTGTTCTCTGAATCAATAGAGAGTATGGATATAGGAGTCAAGGAAGCTTTGGAATCTTGTGGTGGGAATAGTACAGAAGTATTGTTTAGAGCTGTTATACCTCAAGTTTTACCTGAATTTCTTAGCTACACATTATTCAGGTTTGAAATCAATATGAGAGCTGCAGCAACTCTTGGTTTAGTTGGGGCAGGTGGTATAGGTGCTCCATTAATATTTGCGATAAAAGCTAGAAATTGGGAACGTACAGGAATCATAGTAATTGTCTTGATAATTACTGTGACAATTATCGACCAAATCTCTAGTAGAGTTAGAAAAAAATTAGTTTAACTAAAAATTCTAGTTTAATGTATTTATATAAAAAGTAGACAGTTTAAAATCAGTCTACTTTTTTTGATATGTTAAGTCAAGAAATAAACAACTATCGATAAACGTCTTTGTTCAAGTAACTCTCCAATTTGATAATAATATTAAAAATAACAATTTCATTTACTCCAAACCTTTTTCGTTAACTCTTCCTTCTCTATATGCTTCTAACAACTGAAACAAATCATCAATCTGTTGTTGAATTTCCTTACCCTTGTTTGTATCGTAAACATAAGTCCTGCGATTATTAAGTTCTTCTGACCTAGTTATAGATACAATATCTTTTTCACGTTCAATCAACTTTTGATAAGTTTCAAATCTTTCATGTGAAACTAAAAAATATGCATGTGAATCGCTTATCAAACTATAACCGCCAATACTAGTTCTTTGACTATACTCTTTACTCATTCCACCATCAATACTATAGATTTTATTTTCTGCCAAAATAACTTGATCCCCTTTAGTAATATCCAGAGGAACATGCCCATTTATGATTTTAGATTTCTCATAATCCAAATTGAAATCCTGATAAATTCTCTTAAGAACTTCAGGGTCAATTCGATATTTATAATATGGATTGTTAACTTCTTTGTGAGTTATTTTATCTGCGATAAAATACCTTTCAAAAGTTCTCATTTTATCTTTTCCAAACAATGGAGAAGCTGATGATTGCCATAGAATATAAAAATAATCATTATCAAAGTTTTCTTTATCATATCTATTTAGAAAAGCACTTCTTATCAACCTATCAAACTCATCAAATAGCGCTTTACCAGAAAAATCCTTCCCCTCGATTGACTGAACTCTAAACTCTTTATTTTCATTCATTGGTATAGCAGCATGGAACAATAAGTTATTGTTATAGTTTAGATACATACTACCTTTTTGCAATAAATATCTAGCATGACTTTGCAACATTTCATTATGGAGAAATAATTGAGTAAGGTGATTAATAACATGTTCTTCATCTTTATTTAAACTATAGGGATTCTTCTTGTTTAAAGTAGGAAAGTTCGTATCAATCAGATTATATATCTTATTGTCTACAATTACTGTTCCTTGTTCTAAATCCATTTTATCCAACAACAACCGATCTTCTAAAGAAAAACCTGGTTTACGTTTTATAAGTTCATACTCAAGTTTAAACTGAATGATTGTAATTGCTTTATGTATTCTTGCGATAAATGACATATCTTCATTTTTGCTAAAAGTACTGTTCAAACCCTTAGGCATAAATTGCTCACATGAATCAGATTTGTAATACTTCTCAGCCATTCTTGCTAGAGGTATCAAGTTGATGCCATAACCATCTTCAAAACAGTCAAGATTATTATATCTTGCTGCTATTCTGATTACATTTGCTACCATTAATCTAGAACCAGAAGCAGCTCCTAGAAATGAAATGTCATGATTTCCCCATTGAATATCAACATTGTTCATCTTCAATAGTTTCTCCATTATAAGATGAGGGAGTGGTCCTCGATCAAAAATATCACCGACAATATGAAATTGATCAATTGCCAATTTTCTAATAAATCTCGAAAGTTGTAATATAAACTTACTCTCTCTTTTGGTTAGAAAAATAGCATTTATGATTGCATGATAATATTTTTCCTTATCTTCATGAGAGTTTGATTCATAGATTAGCTCTTGAATAATATATTCAAATTCATGAGGTAATGCTTTTCTAACCTTACTCTTTGTATACTTTGTTACTATATGTTTAGCTAACTCTATCATGTAATACAATTGCTTTTCTAATAGTTTTGTAAATTCAATACGATCGAGTAATTGCTTGTACTTGTTAAGCATATCTGTTGGATAATAGATAAAAAAGGCTAGACGATTTTTTTCAGTCTCGTCGAGACTTGGAAAAATAATCTCGATTTTCTCTTTGATAATACCCGATGCATTCTTCAAATAGTGATTAAAAGCATCATACTCTCCATGAATATCTGCAACAAAAATTTCAGTTCCTTTTGGCAGATTCAAAATTGCGTTTAAATTTATAAGTTCAGAAGCAACAGATTGAATAGTAGGAAAATCCTTACTTAACAACTCTAAATATTTATCTTGATATGGCATATAATCTCCTTATTATAGTAGAAAAAGCAAACCCAATAAAACACCTAAAAAAGTACCAATAGCATATCCAATCGACCCAACAATCAATCCCGGAGCTGTTAGACTATCATTCTTTAGTTGCTTTGTTATTGCTGGCACAAAAGCTGGACCATAAATACCAGCCGTAGCACAGACTATCATACAATCAGTATTGATTCTAAAAAATTTAGCAATTAAAACATTTAACATAAATGCTCCTACTGTAATTGCACCATACAAAACTAATAAGTTCCAAAAATCTCCCGCAATACTAGAGAAATTAACTGAAGATGCGATAGCAAATGAAAAAACTAAAATTAAATAGTGACCTAAAACATTAGTTCCTTTAGTATCTCTAATCTTTTGATTAAAAGAAGCAACTATTCCTAAGATTGTCACTCCAATCAAAAGAGATGGTACTAAAACATCAAACATCCGTCCTTGAGGTGAACCTTGAATCAACCAAATAATTATACCACAAAGCGCTGAAAATAAAGCCATTGCCAAAGCGAGTAAAAAAGCATATAGAAGCTTCTTGTTTGTTTTGAAATCTCTTAGGTTAAATTCTTCAGTATTATTAATATTTGATTCTCCTCTTAAATAATTCTCGTCTTTTTTTCTTCGCAGAATTTTTTCAACCAAAGGTTTTGCTAGTGTCAACAAGAATATATAGAATACTGCTCCGATAATAATATCAGAAAGATTAGCAAGAGCAATAGTATTTGCATCCATGCCAAAAATATTAGTTATCGCGTTAAGATTAGGCGTTCCTCCAGTATATAAGCCAATGGCAGCAGCAGATAAAACTGCCCCATTCTCAATGTTTTTAGCGTATGTATAGAAGACTATTGAAGTTACAACTATAACACTAAATATCAATATTGCAAATGATTGCAAAACCATTTTAGATAACTTCCTAGCTTCTTGCAAGTTAGAGCTGAACAACAACAAAGGAATCCCGATTCCAATAGCCAAAAATGATAATATCTCACCTAAATCTGAATTGAGTTCAAATAAAACTCCAATCGAGTTAAGTCCAAGAATTAAACCAGAAACAATAAGACCAAGCAGATAAGCCATCCCAATTGTACCTAACAATTTAGTCAATCTATTGCTCTTAAATCGGATTATTAAATAAGGAATCAAAAATATAGCAATAAACTGGATAATTATAATCAACATCTTTAGATTTCCTTTCCATATATTCGATAGATTTTTACTACTTCTCCTCCAAATTTGGAGAAAGCCTTAAGTGATCTCAAATTTTCTTCCATCATCGTTCCTGCTTCAAATTCATTGATTCCCATTTTTTCGAAATTATCAAAAATCATTTTGTACATATATCCAATTAAACCAGTACCTTGATACTTGGGAATAATGTATTGAAGCATCCCTCTTGAACGAGTAATCTTCTTCTTGTTAAACAAGAAGTAAAGTGGTTTCATTTTACCTTTGGTTCTTTTGAATAACTGATTAAAATCAGGCAAACATAATGTGAAACCAACAGGTTTACTTGTACTTTTCTCTCTTGCGATTAAAATAATCTTTGGCTCCAGAAAGAACTTAAGGTTTCTTGCAACTTCATTTATTAGTTCAATTGAGGGTGCTTCTTGATATAATAAAGCTGTTGTAGATTCCTTAATTATCTGATGAATATCCTTAATTTCTGAATCTACAGCTTTAAGATTGATTGGTTTAATATCTAAGTCATATCGCTTGATAAAATAATCTGAAATAGTCTTGAGCCGTTTCTTATTATCCTGACTAACTGGTGGTTGCAAGGAAAATGTGTCATGAGCTTTTTGATAGCCATAACTTTCAAATAAACTTTGATAATATGGATAATTGTAACTAGTAAAAATAACTGGATCATCTTCAAAACCTTTGACCAATACCCCGCGTCGATTATCCGGGTCATAAGGTGTAAAAGAACCTTCAGAATAGTCTATTTTATTATCTCGCATATCTGCCTCCATATAGGCAAACAATTGATTAAAGACTATTTGCTGATTATAAGCATCAAAATATGAGAAATAACAGATAAATCTATCTGTTTTATGATTGTATTCAAAAGTATAAAGCAGTCTGCCCTTAAGGGCTTCATTCTCTATGTATAATATAGCTTTATATTTCTTCTTAACTAAAACCTCTGATTTTAACTCTTTAAGCAACACACCGAACAAAGGATAAACATAATGCTTAGAATCCTTGTATAGATCTTCGACAAAATGGACAAACCGTTTTAGATCTTTAAAACTAGTAACTTCTTTTATCATTTTTGCCTCCAATATCATGTTATATTTTATCAAAAATCGGTGATATCATCAATACAGATATTAAAAAGCACTACAATTGTAGTGCTTTAATCAGACTAAAAAGAATAATAGACTAAAATATTAGGGTCTAAAACTCTTAATGTAAATGAGTTCATAATGAAGAGTTTAATGTCTTTTTCATTATGATTCTCATAACCGACAGTATATTCTTGTCCAATTGTAAACTCGATATCATCATGATTTAATGGCAAAAGAAGTCCTCCATTAATTACTTCTGAGAGATATACATTGCCTCCAATGATACTTTTAACCAAATCTCTTAAGATTTTTGCGCCATGTATTTTATTCAGTGCTTTATACAAATCCTTGGAAACTATTAAATTAAATGGTCCAGAAACATAAGATTTCTTCAAAGTAAACACAGCATCAGAAATCTTATCCAAAATATCTTGAGAGTCATTATTAAGACTCATTCTATGTCCAGCTTCATTAACCAAACCTTTAATATTAGCTTCTTTTAAACCATTATAAATCACTTCTTCTTCAAAAAGAGCTAATTCATGGGCTGCTTTTTCAAGATTTTCTAAGTCAATATCTTTTGCCCCTCTTAAAATGTTATCCAGTTCCCACCTTGATAGTTCAAAATTAATTCTAGTTTCAAGTAATGGTTTAATATCATAAAGACCAATCTTTACATTTTCCTTGATGCTATTCTTTACCAAGTTCAATCTACCTGAAGCAACCATAGTTTTATCCAAGCCAAAAGGTCCGTTTACTTTTAATGACTTTCTTGTAGTCAACATAGAATTGATTACATCTTCAGCTCTCTCATTGATTTCTTCCCAGGCAGAATTTGGCATCGGAGCTAGATTCTTTTTAAAAATATCCATAATTATCCTCCCTTTTATTTAATTCTTAAACTTTGAGTTATTGGTGAATCTGTGGCTTCATCTTCACCATGATGGCCAGCAATTGGTCCTTCTTTAAAGAGGTTCTCTCTTAATTCAGCATCTAAAACCGGTAGTTTTCTTCTTAACCACTCCAAAGCCATGGCAGCATGCTCAATCTCCTCATCACGGTTATGAGCAAGAATTGCTTTCAACTCTTCATCTTTAGTAACACTAACTCTTTGATTGTACCAATCAACAGCCTCTAGTTCCTCAACTAAAGATCGTATTGCTCGAGTGATATTTTTTGTTTCTTCATCCAATAATTCAAATGGTTCATGATATTGATTCATAAAATCCTCCTTCTACTGATAATATATTAACATAAACTAAGTATTTAATAAAGTCTTTCACCTTAAATCATTTCTTTTCTAGGATTCTTTTCCTTTCAAGATCTACAAATAATTTTTCAATAGCCAAATTTAGATTCTTTTCGTTTTTAAGAAAGAGAACACTCATTTTTACTATCTTTTCTTCAAATAAAACTAAACTAAGATACAAAAGAAAAAGAATATTGCTGACAAAGAACCAAATCTCAAACATTCCTGTTTTTCCAAAAAAAATTAACAATAAGATTGAACCTATCCATACAATAATTAACCAAATAGTCAAAGTAACTCTTAATCTAGGATTCTCCCTGCTCAAAAACCTTACAAAAGGAACTAAAGATAACAAAAGAAATAAAGCTGTTAATCCTGATGTTAATGTGTGAACAGCATGCCAAAAAGGAAAATCTTCTATCAAAGCTGGAATAACACCTGTAGCAATCAATGAAGCTGTTGCTAAGCCAACAAATAGAGTGCAATATTTGGATTGATATTCTTCAAGCCTAATCAAAGAAATAATTGCTGTTTGAATAGCTAACCCGCAAGTTAAAGCCCAACTAATAAACATAATTCTATATTGCAAGTTAAAATGATTGCCAATATTGCTAAGAGTATAGTCAAAAGGACTTTCTAAAGTACCAAAAATAATTGTAAAAACTAAAGCGAACAACAAAAGACTCATAACAAAAATCCTAATTTTTCGCTGTTTAACTAAATCTTTTTGCATATCATATATATTCTTTTCTATATATTCCTGCCGAACAAGATCTTTATCAATATCCATAATTACTCCTTATCAAGAATATTATAATCAGATAAATCCATTTGCATACACATATTAAGAATAGAAAACTTATTAAAGTAATATGAAATACATTCGCTTAAACTCATTAATTCAATACTAAGCTTTTAGTTACAAAATTCATCTAGTTAACTATGTAATTTCAATATCATTAAGTGATATCTGTAGATAGTATTCACTATACATAGAAATTATCAACAATAATTAATCTATTAAACTTCAACCTAAATTCAAGAGTATTTCTAAGTAAAAAAGAAAACAACAATGAAAATTTTTTACTTAAGAAGTCTTATTATATGTTCTCTTTTAATCTTAAATCGACTTTAGAAATAACTCTTATCACAAAATCCTTAAAATCGATGTTAAAGTCTTTTTCTATCAAAGCAGTGAACTTTCCTATTTTACATTTGTTTCCTTCCATATTTAATACATTGTAACATTTTACAAGAGTTTCTTCATACTCCGATTGCATTTCCTTTGCGTAATATGATAGAGACATATAATAATAAAAGTAATCCCATAAGTAATAACATTTCCGTTCAACACCTCTGCTAATACCCATATTACAATAGAAAAGAACCTTCTCATGATCTCTTTTAATTCCGTTTATTCTAGCTAGTTTTAGCAAAATTAGACTATATATATAGTCTCCTTCTCCAGTAATTATGCTCCCTGCTTCTTCGAAAAGCTTATTTAGTTTTGCAATAATCTTATCTTGATCATTGTTTGGTAGAATATTGATTAAAAAACTTAATATTAAGACTTCAATGTCAGTTAGATTCTTCTTGTCAAGGATTTGAGGAAACTCAATCAACTCACAAAATTTAGTAAGAGCATCTTGTCTTGAAAGTTTATCCGAGAAGTACTGCTCAGTTAATAAAGTGTAGTCATATAGTTTCCTAGCTTCTTCAGATATAATATGATTTCTACTTATTTCCGATTGAAGTTTTTGATACAGCTTGATGTTTCTATTAGCAATAGCATTATACATTAAAGTGATTTGATGTATTTCTTGTCTTAACTCTCTCTTGTACTCAGAAAGTAACTTTCTAGTCGTAGTTCCAAGTTTCTCTGCAAATTTATCAATTTTATCATAAGAGATTTCACTAAAGCCTTTCTTGTACCTTTGATATTGGCGCATAGAAATAATCCCAGAAACAAATTCTTCCTGAGTGATTCCTTTTTCATGTCTAATTTTTTCTAAATAACTACTGAACTCAATGGTAATCAAAACTATCACTTCATAATCTTTTAAATTTTTTTAAATATCTTATAGATTTATTATACAATAAAATTGAATAAATAAAAGAAAGTTAAACTTATTTTTGATTATATCATCATATTTATCTGCTAAATTTCAAATAAAAACAAAAACAAAGCCATTACCTATGCAGGTAATGGCCTCTTCAATCTAAGCAATAATAAGTGAAACGATTATAAATGTCAACCCAGTCAAAAGCAAAGGCAAACCAATAATCCTCTCTTTTTTATCATCCTTCATCGCAATATATTCATAGTAAGCCATACCATCTACTCTTCTAGTAAACATTCTTTTCAACGAATAACTAATGCCTCTTAGTATTTTCGATGCATTAGACACAGTCAATAAACCAGCAGAAAACATAATTAGACCAACTATGAAGATGGAATCAGCATAATTAATTGGTTTCAAATCCCCATCAAAGACGGTAAACATAATGATGAATACTAAAATTGTGCCACCGATGAAGTCCAATATAATTTTTTTTAACATTATTTTAAAGTTTTCTTATATTCAGCTAGCTCTTGCTCATTAGCAAGAACAAAGTGACCTTTCTTTATTTCATGTAATTGTGGAGGATTATTCCGATAATCATGAACTCTTGGATCATAGTTTATTCTTTTGCGATTCTTTTCAAACTTTGGATCTGGTTGTGGAACTGCAGATAAAAGTGATCTTGTATAAGGGTGCAATGGGTTTAAGAACAACTCATCTGATGATGCCATCTCAACAAGATTTCCGTAATACATAACACCAATTCTATCGCTAAAGTATTTAATTACTGACAGGTCATGAGCAATAAACATAATCGTAATACCTAACTCATTTCTTAAATCATTCAGCAGATTAATTACCTGTGCTTGGATAGATACATCTAGAGCTGATATTGGTTCGTCTGCTATTATAAACTCTGGAGCTACAATTAGCGCTCGAGCAATACCAATTCTTTGTCTTTGACCTCCTGAGAACTCATGAGGATACCTAGAAGCATGTTCTGGAAGCAACCCGACGGTTTCTAATACGTCATTAACTTTTTTGATAATTTCCTTTTCATTCTTAATTCCTGCGATTCTTAAACCTTCAGCAATAATTTCTTTTACTGTCATACGAGGGTTTAAAGAAGCAATTGGATCTTGGAAAATCATCTGCATTTTTTTCATCAAATCATAATCCGGCTTTTCAGTCTTCTTGCGACGATGAATATCAATTTTTTGCTCCTCAATAAAATCGTTTCTTTCCTTTTTCAACTCAGCTATTCTTTTGTTATAGTCATCTTTAATGCTTTGAGCTTTATCAGGTTCAGGGCTATTCTTTAATTCTTCTTTTAAACTGCCCTTCAAATCACTGATTTTATCTCTAATTTCTTTTCTTTTTTCCTTGATAGCCAATTTATTGCTAAGAACACCTGCAGAGATTAGTCTTCCTAAGAAATATACTTCTCCATCTGTTGGTGTATATAGTTTGATAATTGTTCTTCCGGTTGTTGTTTTTCCACATCCAGATTCACCTACAAGACCAAAAACTTCACCCTTATAAATGTCAAAACTGACATCATCAATTGCTTTTACTATCAATTTATTTTTACCACGGCCAGATTTGAAGTACTGCTTTAAATTTCTGACACTTAAAACTGGTGTGTTAGGATTTGATTGGTCAATATTCTTGTATTCAGCCATTATTTACTCACCTCTTTGCTGTCAGATAACGCTCTTTCAATACGCTTTCTAACTATCTCCGGCATCTCAACTTCTGGAGCGTCTTTATGTAGTAACCATGTAGCAGCATAATGAGTATCGCTAATCTTGAACATTGGTGGTTCTTTGTCGAAATCAATTCTCATAGCATATTGATTTCTATCGGCAAAAGCATCACCCGCTGGAGGAAATAACATATTTGGTGGAGTTCCAGGAATAGCAATTAGTCTTTCTTTAGAATTGATGTCTGGCATAGAACTTAACAAAGCCCAAGTATAAGGATGTTTTGGTTCATAGAATATTTCTTCTGCTGTTCCATACTCAACTATTTTCCCTGCATACATAACTGCTATTCTATCCGCCATATTTGCAACAACACCCAAGTCATGAGTAATGAAGATAACCGATAAATCTCTTTCTGCTTTAAGTTTATTAATCAACTCAAGAATTTGAGCTTGAATAGTAACATCTAAAGCGGTAGTTGGTTCATCACAAATTAGAATATCTGGGTCAGCTGTTAAGGCAATAGCAATAACTATTCTTTGTCTCATTCCACCAGAGAATTGGAATGGATACTGTTTTAATCGCTTTTCTGGTTGTGGAATCCCAACCTCTTGCATGATTTTAATTGCTCTTTCTCTTGCTTCTTTTTGGGTAACCTTTTTATAGCGTCTTAAACTCTCACGCAATTTTGCAATTTGCTCTGAGTAAAATGTCTTATAACCAGTTAATTCTTCTCTTGCAACTTTGATTTTTTTAACTAATTCCTTTTTTGCAGTCGAAAAATCATCTTTAATCTTGTTCTTTTCAGTTGAGTTTTTTGACTCTTTCAAATCATTTTTATACTTAATTTTACAAGAATTTAACTCCTGGCTCAACTTTATAATTGCTTGTTGCTGTTTCTCAATATCACCCAAAATTTGTTTGTCATTTTTTTGTTTTTCTTTAAGGACTAAAATTTCTTTTTTAATTATTGCTGCTTGTTCTTTCCACTCTTTTTGAACCTGGACTTTGGCTGCTTTCTTTGCCTTGCTCAGGGTTTCTTTTGCTTGTGGAATTCCTTTATTTAAATTAGCTATTTCAATTTTGAACTCTTCTTTAATCTGTTCTACATTTTTATCGAGTTCTCCATTCTTAGCCTTTATCAAATCCTGTTTGTAAAATCTTTCTAGTTTTTCTTTCTTATGATGTATTTCAGTTAAAGCATTCTTCTCTTTTTGATATAACTTTTTATATCTATTCTTTAATCTCTTTCCATTCAAAATCATTCCTTCAGTAATCTGCTTACCAATTTTCATGATTGGATTTAAACTAGACATTGGATCTTGGAAGATCATTCCAATCTTGTTTCCTCTTATTTCATGGAAATGTTCTTCATCAACTTCAGTCAAATCTTGGCCTTCATAGATGATTGAACCCTTATCAATTACACCATTACCTGCCAAAATTCCCATTATTGTTCTACTTGAAACTGATTTTCCTGAACCTGATTCACCAACAATAGCTAATGTTTCACCTTTATAAAGTTCAAAATCAATACCTCTAACTGCTCGGACCATTCCTTGAGTAGTCTTAAAAGAAACTGTAAGGTCTTCTACATGTAATTTGACTTCTTTATTCATTATTCAGACCCCCTCAAAGCTGGATTAAATGCATCTCTTAAAGCATTACCAAACATATTAAACGTAATCATTAATATCGAAATAATAATTGATGGGAAAAGTGTTAGATGTGGGTTTTGATGTAATTGGTTTCTACCATCTGACAATAAAACTCCAATCGATACCCCAGACATGTTTATTCCTAGAATCTTAAATGATTGACCATGACCGATACCAAAGCCTAAATAAGATAAAGTAGCTTCAGTAAAAATCAAGAAAGGAACCATCAAAATCGAACTAGTAATAATTGTCCCGATACCATTTGGCAAAATGTGTCTAAAAATCAATCTTGCGTCTTTAGCTCCTAAAGTTCTTGAAGCTAAAACATACTCTCTTCCCTTATAACGATAGAATTGAGTTCTGGTAATCGAGGCAACTCCAATCCATCCGGAAACAATCATAACATATATCAACGTCTCTATTCCCGGACCAATTAAAGCAATGAAAATACTCAAGGTAACCAACCAAGGAATACGTCCCATTACTTCCGCAAATCTTTCCATGATAATATCAACTTGACCGCCATAGTATCCAGAAATCGCTCCATAAACTATACCAATCGAAATATTGATAACAGCAACTATTAAACCAATAGTCAACGAAGTTCTCAAACCAATCCAAATTAGTTTAACCATATCTCTACCAAAAGCATCGGTTCCAAACAAGAAGTATGGAGTATCTGAATAGCCCATATAAATCTTATAATCCAATACTAGATTATAAGAAAAATACTCAACTCCAGCTACAACAACAGATTCATTTTGTTTGTTTACTCTAACGATTGGACAGCCTTCAGGGAATAACCAACCATCTGGATTATCTGGATCTTCTTGCTGAATACAAACATCTGCATATTTAGTCATTAATTGATCATATTCCTTTGCTGAAAAGGCATGATCAGGTCTTTCTCCTAGCACTTCTTGATAAGCGTCATATCTATAACTTGACATTAATCTTTGTCCAAATGCTCTAACCCAAGCTCCAGCACTATCATCACCAGCAACCAATTGAAACTGTGACAACTTATATCCATCTGCATAATAATTATGCACTTCATTTTCTGAAACGCTTGTAACTGCAATTGATTTTATAGAAGCTCTCGAAGTACTTAAGTCCGAACTAAAAGTTAATTGCAATTTAACATTTGCAATTGCTGGAATAGTAATATCTTCTACTTCATAAGGATTAATGGTATAAACACCAGGTTCTGTTATTGTCAAAACTGTTAGATATTGTCCCATGATAGGTCCAATTACTACTGAAACTTCTGAATTTGGTCCGGTAATTGAAGCAACGTCAATAACTATTTGAGAATTGACAGTTGCTTGAGAGGATAGTGTAACCCATCCTGAAGATCTAACACTAACTGAACTAGATCCTCTGTCTAATAACAATTGATTTTCTCCACCAACACAAAGTTCATCTTTGTTAGTACAAGCTACATAGTAATTTTTGAGTGTATCCATTTTGATATACTCTGGTTTAGTTGAGAAAGGAACACCTAATCCAGTATCAGGATCAATTGTAGAAAGGTCAACTGGTTGGTCTTCTTTATATTTAGTACCATCAGCTATGCCAATTTTTTCAAGCAAAGGCATTCTTGGAGGTAAATATGCTAATCTCTCTTCTAATACAGTCGAATTCTTAGGACTTAATATTGGAACAAAAATTGAACATAATATTAATATTAATAAAATCGTAGAAGCAACAACATTCGTTTTATTCTTTGTAAAACGAATCATCGCATCTTTAAAATAACCTATTGGCTTTGTTTCGAACTTCTTATCAAAAATTCTCTCTTCTTTTTGAACGAACTCAAATTGACTTTTGTCGATACTATCGAATCTTTTGTCTTTATCAGCCATTATTTTCTCGCCCCCATTCTAATTCTTGGGTCAACAATTCCGTATGATAAGTCAACTAATAATACGGCGAATAGACCTATAATTGTATAGAATGCAGTGGTTCCAAGCACTAGGTTATAATCATAACTATTCCTAGTCAATGCTCTAATGTAAACTCTACCTGTACCAGGAACACCATAAATCATCTCAATGATAACTGATCCACTGAGCAAACTAACAAATGAACCGATAATTCCAGGCACTAATGGAACCATTGAATTTCTCATCGCATGTCTAATAACTGCTTGTGTACGAGTTAACCCTTTTGTTCTTGCCAACAACAAAAACTCAGAAGTTAAAACTTCGGTCAACTCTGCTCTAGTAACACGGGTCAAAGCAGCGATTGATCCAAAAGATAAACCTAAAACAGGTAAAATTAAACCATAAAATCTAATTGAACCAGATAAATCAGCTGATGGGAATTGGGTTGGTAACCAGTCAAGAGTATAACCAAATAGCATAAGCAATAAAGTCATAACAACAAAACTAGGTATGGAGATAAAGATCATTACCCCAAAAGAAATCACATTATCTGCTAAACTATTCTTCTTGAGTGCTGCAACTATACCCAGTGTAAAACCAATCGGTATGTAGAAGAACAGCGCAATCAAATTGAGTTTTAGAGTCACCGCCATTCTTTGTTTCAAAACATCAAAAACCGGTACATTGACCTGTACACGTGTCGAATATCCCCAGTTCCAATCTGTAACAATATTAGTAACCCAAGCAAAATATTGTTTAGCAATAGATATTGGTTCATAAACTCTATATCTTCCTGCTTCTTCTTTAAAATAAACATTTCTTGGAATTACTACTTCATTTCTTTTGATTGATGCGACAACTTGAGGATTATTTTCTACTCTTTCTGTCATGTAACCATCATTTACCTGCCTTGCATAGTAAATGTTTCTATCATCCTTGGTTGTTGGTGGGTATTCTGGAGCTAACTTAAGTAGAGTGAAGTTCAGTGTAAGAATTATTGAAATAATGATAAAAATCCAAACAGTTCTTACGATAATGTATCTTGTCATTAGCAATTATATGTTAGGGATACTAACATATCTCCTTTCTGTATATATATCTCTGAATTTTCAATATTTTACTGAAAACTTGTTTTCTAATTTCATGAATATTTTTTGCAAAATCGCCAAAAAGTAAGTATTATATTTCATATATTAAGCCTTCAAAAGTCAAATGATAATCACAATACGTTATCATTTGACTTCATAAAAGGCTCTTTTGTTTTTTTAATTCATATTATAACAAGCAAACCATCTTGCTAAATGTAAGATGGTCTGCAAGTTATTTAATGTAAAGTTAAATTATAAAGTTAATTTAAAACTTACTCAACAACCGGAGTTTTTGCTGTTTCAACTCTGATTGCGTCAACATTTCCATCAGCGAATGTGATAACTACTAGATAGTAACCATCAATTGCCAATCCACCAATTTGAACTGCAGCTAAATCTGCGAAATCTACTGTTGCGCCTGCTACAGCAGCAAAATCAGCGTTGATGTCATATACTTCCATAGAAGTAACAGTACCAGTATAATCTGCATTTAAGACTAATTCTACGGTAACTGATGTTTCAGTAGCTGTATACTTGTCAACTGGGTATTTTCCATTAGTTGCTGAACCTACTAATAATGTATCAGTAGTGAACCATGGAGTAGTTGTAGAAGCTTGTAAATCTAGGTCTTCTGTCAAAGCATAATTGACAACGATTTGATAGTCTCCACGATACTCGATAGCTCCATCAGCATTATACCAATAGTAATATGGAGTTAATCCTGTAATATCAAAGTTTTGTGCTGTTATTGCAACTTCAACCATACCTTCTACATCTAGGTACTCATCTGTAGCCATATCATAATATTGAACTGTGTAAGTTAAGTTAGTGAAAGCAATATTATTAAATTGGTTAATTCTTACAGATACACTTGTTGGAGTCTTATCTGTTACTGTTGCAGATGGAACGTCAGCTTCAACACCATCTTGAATAAATATTTGACCGTTCAACACAGAATAAATTGCATCGAATGACCACATTTCCCAATGCTTAACGCCATTGAAGTCTGTATAGATAATTTCAATTTCAGCTTGAGTTGTGTCAACACCCCAGTTAAGAGTAAATCCACTACGGTTATCTGAACTATAAGTATCTAGGAAACTTGCAGCGTCTAATGTAGAACCAGAGATACCACCGATAGAAAGGTCAAATTCACCAACCATCATGTAATCATAATAGATTCCTGGGAAGTCTTTTGGTTCAACATTGATTTTAACTTTAATATAATGTTCGTAAGAAACGAATGTTGATTCAAATGTTGATTTAATATAATCTCCGAATAATTGTTGTGCAACTGAGCCAGAGAAAATGTTTAAATCTAATGAAATTTCATTCCAAGCAGACATTGTTCCAGCTTCATAAGCGCCATCAGCTACTAGTTGATCTAGAGCTAATTCAAACAATGCTTCAGCAGCATCTTTGTTGAATCCAAATGTTGATGGAGATAAACCTTCACCAACTGTCAATCCTTGTTCAGTTTGACGATAAGGAATACCCATTTCAGGGTCAACTAAGTATGCACCAGAGAATAAATACATTTGAGTTGTTGATGTTTTAAGAACTTCTTCAGCTAATCTTTGTCTGTCAATAGCAAAGAACATTGCCATTTTGAAGTCTTGGTTAGCTAGAATTGGTTCAGGAGTCCAAGATCCCTCAGGGAACTTATCTCTTTGATTTTCAACAGTACCAAGACCATTGATCATCAAGCGGAATGTTGTTGCTCCAGGAATTTGTCTAATACCAGGATAATCTTTGTAATCATCATAGAATTCTGTTGGAAGAGCAACTGATTCAAGTTTTCCAGCTTGGAATTCTTGGAATCTAACAGCTGAATCTTCGATTACTGAGAATGTATATCCAGTATAGAAATATTTGTTAGGACTATGGAAATTTGGATTTTCTTTGTAACGTAAAATCTTATCAGCTTCAAAATAGTTTACAAAATAAGGTCCATGGTAAGCTATAGTTTGATTTGAAGTACCATAAGAGTTATTATCACCATCTTGTAAAGAGTTATATAACTCGATGTTAATAGGTGTCATAACGAATGAAGATAACCAATATCTAACATTCCAATCTGATTGGTCATCAATAAACGTAAACTCAAGAGTCAAATCATCAATAAGTTTGATACCTACATCTGCCCAATCTGCTGCGCCGTCAACATAATCTTGAGCGTTAACGATTGCTTGTGAAGAACCAACAAAGTCTCCACCACCAGAAATAGCACGGAACCATTTTTCGTCTAAAGCTAATTTGAAAGTATTGAAGAAATCATTTGCATCGATAACTTCATGACCAGCAGCTAAGCCAGATACATCTGTGTCTGGATGATAATACCATTGTAAATCATCTTTAACAGAAATACGCCATACTTTAGATACCTCTTTACCAGTTTCAGTAATTTCTGAGTTTACAGGAACTGGATTTCCAGAAGCCATAGAAGGAACAACTACATAACCAGTCTTATCAGCATTAAACTCATAAGCGAATAATGAGTCCATATAGAATCCCATTAAATCTGAGTCTGTTGAAGTGTCATATAACCATTGATTCCAAGTTCCTGGGTTTGTAGAAATAGTTGTACGATAAGTATACTCTCCAGCAGTTCCTGGATTTCCGTCATCCATTAGAACAAATGAATCGTCTTCAGTCATTGTACCAAATGATGTACCATATCCCATAACAGGAATATGTTCTTCAACTGGTAACTGTAATCTTGAACTATATAGTGCGAACGCTCCATTTGCGAACAAAGGAACCCCAGCATACATATTGTTCATCAACCATTTTTCAGCAGCAGCCATGAAAGTATGTCTTAATTCAGTTGTTGCAAACTTGAAGTTAAACATACCAGTTGGGTATACTAGATTTAATGCTAAAACTGTAACCACTCTAGTTGCTGTTGCTTCTCCACCTCTACTGTCTTGAACGGTATAAGTAAGAGTATAATCTCCAGCTGTTGTTAAGTCAACTGTTCCTGTAACAGTAACACTTGCTGTCAAATCACCATCTTCAGGGTCAGTAGCTGTTACACCAGCTTTTGGATCGAATGCATCCCCAACATAAACGCTAACATCTTCAACGCCAGCCAAAACAGGTAATTGGTTTTGTGCTGTTGTTCCAGAAGTAGTTGATGCTGTTGTTGAGCTTTCTGTAGTTGTTGCTGTTGTTTGTGTAGTGGTAGTTTGAGTCGTAGTTTCACCATTACATGCAGCGATACCAACAAATAGCACAGCTGCCATTAAAAACATAAATACTTTTTTCAATTTTTTTTCTCCTCTCTTTTAACTTTTCTTTTCAGTTTATATAAATTCCATGTTTCATGAAAATTATATCAGTCCAATAATCTAGAAAACTAGACAACTAGACCTCGAAAACTGTTAAGTAATTATAACATATTATCTTTTAGGTGTAAAGAAACCTTTGAAAAAAATCATCATAAAATCACGTTTACCGAGGACTAGTTTTAGAATAACTATTAAAAATCTATAACAAATACCTTCATTAATATCTTTTATTTAGCAAAATGTTTATTCTTGGCTCTGATTTCTGATTTGATTAATAATATTTATCAATTGTGTATCGCTAGTGACATTAGACATAAAATAATCCACTTCAATACCATTTTCAACACTATGATACACATATCCATCTACTTCATTGCCACTTCTTGAACTAAGTACATTATTTGTACTAATCATAATAGCTGAACCATCCGGATTAATAATCACACCAATCGATGAAGCTCCACCACTAGAATTTTGACCAATCACAGGAATTCCAAGTTCTTTTGCCATTGAAGCAAACATATTTGCGGCACTGAATGTTACTCCTGAAGTAAGCACATACCAATTGTAATCATATGCTACATAATCACTTTCAATATAATAAGTATAAGCAGAACCATCAGCTGGGTTTTGAGAATGATAGGTAAATCTCTCTTCAGTGATATAACCAAAAATCCTTAAAACAGCACCGATATTACCACCAGTATTATAAGATAAATCAATAACAATATCTTCTACAGTTTCTGGAAGCCCGTCCAAAATAGCTTTGAATTCATCAGGAGTATCAATAGTAAAACCTGTAAGATGAATCACTGCTACTTTATCACTGTCAATCAAACTATACTCAGGCAAGTTTCTGTAATCACCAAATTTTGCCGTAAGTTGATCTTGTACATTCCATAAGTAATTATAGAAAGCTTGTGTTTTGACCCCTAAATCGCTTATTGAAACACCTGGAGTTCTTGGAGGTTGATAGTAGCCATCAAATATATATGAAGTATGCAAGTCATCTAAACCATAAGCTATTTGGAAAACTTTAGAGTAAAGATTTTGGTCAGAACCTTCAATAATTGATTTTGCATAGGCATTAAGTCTAGTATAAAATGTTTCATATCCTTTATCGGGTTTTAACCCATAGAAATAATCCATTACAAAAGCCAAGAAATTGTAAGTAGCTAACTTCATATCTTTAGCCATTGTTTTATCATTAAAACTACTGGTTCTAACCATATCTACTATCTCTGCTTCTCCTCTGTTAATAACAAAAGTATCAATTCCCCATAGTTTATCTCCATTATAATAAACATCATAATAGATACTTCCTGCAAATAAACGATTTGTTACAGCTAAAGGCATAAGATAGAATGTCTCTTCACCTTCTTCGTAAATAACCAAATCAAAATTATAGGCACCTAAAGGAATTACCACTTGTTGTCCATCTCTAAAATCTGCATCTACATAATTTAAACCTTCACCATAATCAGATTCAGTTGAAGCAATGTATCCTGAGAAGAATCCAAAATTATTAACTGTAAAAGTATTTTCAGTGAAATCAATCTCAGCATAATAACTTTCAGTAATTACCGTGACTCCATCTAAATCTAGATACTCAATTTCATAATCAATTCTAAGGATATCTGAGGCTGGATATGAGTATGTAATAATTTCTGATTCGATTGCTCCATCAATCATATTTAAGAATGTTTCAATATCGATGTATGGAACTGTACCATTATCCACATAAAAAATGTCAATTCCCGTTTTATTCTCGACTATATATTCTTCTGATGTGCCTTCAAAATCTAACTGAATTCGGTTAGTAACAGTTACTTCTTGATTCGGTTGAACTGTAAAAACGAAATCTTTTGTTGTAATATAAGAACCCTTTACAGCTCTAAGTGTCAATGTTACATCTACTGGATCTGAACCTACTGGTGGATTTATGACATATCCTTCTGCAGTAATTACCCGAGGATTATCTGTACTCCAATAGAAATTAGTCCCATTAGAACCCCACCTTGGTAAAACAATGTTTGGATAGCTTAATGAGATTGCTGATATATCCATCAATGCATAGTCTTCATTAGTCAATACCTTTTGAATTACAGTAACTGTAAATGATGCAGTTGCTGTGTTAGAAGCAGAATCTGTCACACTTAGGGTTACGGTATAAACACCTATTGTGTCAGGGTCTAAATCTGTTGCAAAAGTAATGCTCGCTGTGACATCTCCATCTAAATCATCTACAGCTGTGATTCCTTCTAAAAGATCAATCTCTTCTCCTTCTTGAATTTCTTTGTCTTCGATACCAAAGAACTCAGGAGCGTTATCAACGGTAGTAACTTCCGTAGTAGTCGTTAAAGTCGTTGACGAAGTTGTTGACGAAGTTTGAGTTGTAGTTACTGTTGTTTGAGTTGTAGTAGTTGTCTCTACATTACAAGCAATAAAACCAAAACTCATTAAAAGTGCAATAAATAAACTTAAAAACCTTTTCAATTTAATGAACCTCCCTTTTTGTTTCTAAAAAATTGTATTTTGGATATTATACCTTAAATATATACAAAAAACAATCTTTCTTTATATTAAAAAAACTATGAAAACATTTACTTTGTGGCAATTACAATAAGTTTTTCAGCTAAGGCAAAACCATTTTTCTGTAGATATGCTTTTAACTCGGTTGCTTCCATTAAGTAATCTTCATAATCTTTTGAATCCTTAACTACTTCTAACAATGAATCTATTCTCTCTAAATATCGATTGATATCTAGATCTTCTTGTTTAGATTTTTTATTATCTAATCTCCAATAATCTTTAATTTTGAGTATGGTTTCATTTTCAAGCAACTCTAAAAGTCTTGCTTCAGAAAATGTCTGTTGATGTATCCTGCCTAAATATCTGTCAATTTTCGCTTCAAAATGATGTAATAGTTTATGTGACATCTGTTTTGCATCAAGGTTATCTGAAATCTGTTCACTTATAATAAGAATCCCTGATTCTTTAACCATATCAACTATATTTGCAATTGTGTTTGGAATATCTGCAAAATGATGAATTGAATTTGACAAACAAACAATGTCAAAACTACCTGGATTGAAGTTTGTATTGAGAATATCTTCCTCAAAATACTTAACTCTAGGATTTTTCTTTATTGCTTCTGAGTTCATTTCGCTTATGTAATCAACAATATCAATGCCTACTATTTCACTGTAATCTTGGTAAATATAATCTATCAAAGATATAAAACTTCCTTTTTCTGTTCCAATATCCAAAATCTTTGCTTCATTATATTTTTCAAGATATGTTTTGAGTTTCTCCATATATTATACCTCTTATATAATATTATATGTAAAAAAAATAATTTTTAAACAAGGTAAGAGAAATTTACAAAAATAATGCTATAATTTGATGGTGGAGGTTAATATGAAGAAAGCTGATTTTACATTATTTTTACTTTTTACTTTGATAATTAGCGCTTTGATTGTTCCTGCAAGTCGAAATGCAATTGGAAATCTAAGTGGTAACTATCCCTATTTAATGGCTTTTATCAAAACATCGATTCTTGCAACAATAGGTGAAATGATAGCATCTAGATTAAACACTAAAAGTTATCTAAGTAAAAAAGGGTTGATTTATAGGTTTTTCATCTGGGGAGTTTTAGGGATGAGTTTCGTTGTTGTTTTTAAGATTTTTGATTATGGAGTTACATCAGCCATTGAAGTGGGACTTCTACCTAAAATTACTAGTGGCGGATTTTTATTAAATCTATACAATGCCTTTATGATAAGTTTATTCATGAACTTAATTTTTGCTCCAACATTTATGATTTTACATCGAATTACCGATAGTTTCATCGATCTTGGAGAAGGTAAAATCAATAAGATACTTAATGTCAAAGGAAAAGATGTAATCAAAGCAATTGATTGGCAATATTTTTTTGGTTTTGTAGTCATAAAAACAATTCCTCTATTTTGGATTCCTGCTCATACAATTACTTTCTTACTTCCTAGCAATTTTAGAGTTTTATTTGCAGCATTACTTTCAGTAGCTCTAGGACTTATCCTAAGTTTTAAAAAACTATATCCAAGGAGGTTAGTTAAATGAAAAACTATCGCAAAGAACTATGGTTCAACACCAAGAAACGTAGAGAATTCATCAATATTACTAATGAGGTTTTAGTTGCAATCAAAGAAAGTCAAGTCAAAGAAGGTTTGGTGTTAATAAACGCAATGCATATCACTGCTTCTGTGTTTATCAATGACAACGAATATGGTTTGTTGAATGATTTTGAGAATTTCCTTGAGAAGATTGCTCCTGAAAAACCTCACTCTCAATATCAACATAATGGCTATGAAGATAATGCAGATGCACATATCAAAAGACAAGTAATGGGCAGAGAGGTTGTTTGTGCTATAACTAATGGTACTCTAGACTTTGGCCCTTGGGAACAAATCTTCTATGGAGAGTTTGATGGTTTGAGAAACAAGAGAGTTTTAGTCAAGATTATTGGTGAATAGTTCTGCGAATCATTAGAACTAAACAAACAAATATGATAAAATACGATTATAATAACAAAGGAGACGAGAAAATGAAATTCAAAGATTTTGTTTATGAAAGACCAAATATTGAAGCTTATATCGAAAAAGCTAATCAATTATTATCAAGAATAGGTGAAGAAAACGCTTATCAAGATGAACTTGCAGCTATCAAGGAGTTTTTCGATCTCAATGATGAACTTGACAGTTTAATAACATTAGTCTCAATTAGAAACTCATTAAACACGCAAGATAAATTCTATGAAGAGGAACAAAACTTCTTCAATGAACAAGTTCCAAGACTTCAACAATACGATCATCTTTTAAGCATGAAACTGCTAAGTTCAAAAAACCATAATCATTTAGAGGAAGATTTGGGGAGTTTGATGTTTGAGCAAGCTAAGCTAAAACAAAAAACATTTAACCCTAAAATTATACCTCTTTTACAAAAAGAAAATAAATTAGCTACAGAGTATTCCAAGATACTTGCTTCAGCAAAAATAGAGTTTCAAGGCAATACTTATAATTTAAGCCAAATGGGGCCTTTTTTGCAAAACCTTAATCGTGATATACGTCATAAAGCTCAACTTAAAGTCAGCGAGTTCTTCTTTGAAAATGAGCATAAAATTGATGATATCTATGACCAAATGGTGAAAACAAGAAATCAAATCGCTCTTGATTTAGGTTATGACAATTATGTTCAACTTGGCTATGATCGACTTGGAAGAACAGATTACGATTACTTAGATGTCGAAAACTATCGGAAGCAGATATTCAACCAAGTAGTTCCTTTGGTTCAGGATTTAGTATTAAAAACTGCAAAAAGAATCGGAATTGAAGAACCCAAGTCATACGACCTCGCTTTGCAGTTTAAAGATGGAAACCCCACTCCAAAAGGAGATAGAGCCTGGCAAGTTAACAATGCCAAGAAAATGTATGAAGAACTTTCCGAAGAAACTGGTGAGTTTATAAACTTCATGATCAATCATGACCTTTTGGATTTAGATGCATATCCAGGAAAATCAGGTGGTGGGTACTGTACATATATCCCTAAATACAAAACACCTTTTATCTTTGCTAATTTCAATGGTACTGCTCATGATGTCAACGTCTTGACACATGAAGCAGGACATGCATTTCAAGTTTATCAAAGCAGAGAACTATATCCACAATACCGTTGGCCCACAATGGAAGCTGCCGAGATTCATTCAATGAGTATGGAATTTTTAACTTGGCCATGGATTCATCACTTCTTTGAGAAAGATACAGATAAATTCAAATATTCTCATCTCACAGGTGCTATATCATTTTTACCTTATGGTGTTGCAGTTGATGAGTTCCAACATGAGATTTATGCAAATCCAGAAATGTCAAAAGATGATCGTAAAGCTTTATGGAGAAAAATCGAACGTAAATACCTACCTTACAAAGATTATGATGATGACTCTTTCTTGGATAAAGGTACTTTCTGGTATCGTCAAGGCCATATTTTTAGCGCTCCTTTTTACTACATCGATTACACCTTAGCTCAAGTGCTGGCATTTCAATATTTTGTCCTTTCTAATGAAAACCATGATGAAGCTTTCAAATCCTATCTAAGCCTTTGTCGTTTAGGTGGCTCAAAGAGTTTTGTTGATTTAATCAATTCCGTTGGTCTTGATAATCCCTTCAAAGATGGAACAGTAAAAAGAGTAATCGAGCCTATTAAGAATTTCTTAGATAGTATTGATGATTCTTTATTATAATTAAATGATTTAGGAGCTTGTGATTTAAATATCTCAAGCTCCTATTTTTATTTTAATTGAAAGTGTTCTTTAATTTCTTTATATCTAATATTTATATCTGTTGATTCATCTCTAAAGAAACATTTAAATCCACTATTTATAAAACGGTTATGAACATCGCTACCATTTGCAAGTTTTATTCCTTCCAAAAAATTCTTAAGTGTAATATCAGGATTAGGAGTATCATTAATTATTCTTAATAAAAACTGCTTTTCATGATCTTCTCTTTTAAAGAAGCCTTCTATTGCCATTTGTTCATCAGAAAGAAGGAATGCAACATTATGATAACCACATAACTTGACTAAAAACTCGGGAGGGATATTTGTATCAACAATCACTAATCTATCCTTAGGTAGTGATAGTATCTCTATCAACTCAAAACTTACCATCTCATCGGCAGTATCTCTTAACCATTGAGAGTATTCTCTTGGTTTTCTTGACACGAACTCTTCCCAACTGTTCATAGTTTTTAAGTAACATAAATTGGGAAATTCTTCTGGAGTAGCAATTTTAAGAAATTTATCTAGTTGAAAGTTCTCCTCACAATGGATCATTTGAAATTCCTCAGCTAACATCTTGCAAATCGTTGATTTACCCGAACAAG
>CAZSVO010000008.1:0-90085 GCA_964610325.1 uncultured Candidatus Izemoplasmatales bacterium | reverse complement strand
AAAGACTCTTAAAGAACTATAGAATCTTATTTACACAAAATTATTGACAATACCGAAGCAGATATTTCGATTAGTAACATGTTATAATTTAAGTAATATATTTTTTTATAAGCATACCTATAGAGTATTATCCAACTAATTTTAGAGAGGTAGATAATATGAAAAAATTATTGTATTTAATATTGTTACTGACTTCTTTAGTATACGTTACTCAAAAAGCATATGCAGTTAGCGATATCGAATTTGAGGATTTATTTGCAAATCATCAATCAATCATGCTTATTATCCATCCAATCAGCGGAGAGATTTATTATGCAAATCAAGCAGCTGCTGATTTTTATGGCTATCCACTTGAGATTTTGCTAGAGATGAATATTAATGATATTAACACATTAACTTCAGATGAGGTAGCTGCTGAAAGATTGAAAGCACTTGAAGAAGAGAGAAACTTCTTCATTTTTAAACATAGACTCTCAAATGATGACATTAGAACAGTGTATGTATACTCATATCCAGTTGATATCAATGGTGAGACATATCTTTACTCAATTATAATAGATCAAATCGCTTTTATAATTGCTCAGAATAGAAATAGAATTCTTATTTTATCAGGGGTATCATTACTTATTCTTTCCACTATTTTAACATCCTATCTTGCTATTAAAATATCTAAGAAAAAACAAGAGATAACGAGGGCAAATGAGACACTATATGAAAGTGAGCAAAGATTTAAGATATTACATGACGCTTCCTTTGGTGGATTAGCAATTCATGATCAAGGAAAGATCTTAGATTGTAATCAAGGACTATCTGATATTACTGGATATTCAATGAGTGAGTTATTGAATTCCAATGGATTGGATTTAATTGCTCCTGATTATCGAGATATAGTCATGGACAAGATTAAATCTGGATATGAAAAGCCTTATGAGGTACAAGGTATTCGAAAGAATGGAGAGATTTATCCTTTAAAATTAGAAGCAAGAAATCTACCTTATCATGGAAAACAAGTAAGAGTAGTTGAGTTTCGTGATATCACAGAAATTAAAAAACAACAAGAACTAAAAAAATCTTTTGAAGATCAATGGAGTAAATTAGTTCAAGAGATGCCTCTTGGCTTTAATATTAGAGAACTAGTCTACGATGAAAACGAAAACCCAATTGACTATGTTTTTATAAGTGTAAATGACAATTATGAAGTTATAACAGGGCTTAAACGAGAAGATATTATCGGTAAGTATGCTACTGAAGTTCTACCTGATATTGAAAAATCATGGTTTGATAATTACTCTTTAGTAGTCAAAGAAAAGAAGACTTTTGTGATTGAAGACTATTCACGAGCTTTAGGCAAGTATTTTAGGGTTGTTGCTTATCCTTATAGAGACAAGCAGTTTATAATTGTAGCTGAAGATATTACTGAACGGATAAATCATGAACAACAACTAACTAGAAATGAAGCTGAAAAAAGTAGAATAATCTCAAATTTACCGGGTGTATCTTATAAATGCAAATTTGATGAATCTTGGACAATGCTTTTTATGTCAGATGTTTGTGAAACTTTGACTGGATATACTCCCTCAGAACTAATTGAAAATAAAGTGATTTCTTATAAGGAAGTAATTGTCCCAAAATATAGAGATTATGTTTTTAACCGTTTTAGTGAAGCGAGAAATCAACAGAAACCTTGTCATTTAGAATATGAAATCCAAAGAAAAGATGGGTCACACATTTGGATTTGGGAAAAAGGTATTACGTATTTTCAAGATTCTGAGTGGTATATTGAAGGTTTCTTAATGGATATAACTGAACGAAAAATCAGTGAAGAAAAGATCACTTACATCAGTAACCACGATTATCTAACTAATCTTTATAATCGCCGATATTTCGTCAATACTTTCAATTCATTTATTTCAAAAGGTTATTCATCGATTGCTTTGATGATGATTGATATTAATGGACTTAAACTAATTAATGATGCATATGGGCATGTTAAAGGTGATTTAGCAATAAAAAGTGTCTCAAATCTATTGATGTTTGTTTTTGACCAAGAAGATGTTGTTGCTAGACTGGGTGGTGATGAGTTCGCAATTCTTTTGATAAACAAAAGTGATGAAGAGATTCAAATATATAAAGAGAAGTTGATAGAACTTTCAAACGAAATAAGAGTTGACAATGTACAGATTTCACTTGCTATTGGTTATGAAATTCTTAGAGAAGATGATAATGATATTAATGATTTATTAAACAGAGCAGAAAAACACCTCTATAGACATAAAGTAACTGTTGGTGAAAGTGTTAGAAATCATTCGATAAAAGCAATTTTAAATACATTAACCGATAAATACAAGGAAGAAAAAGCACACTCAGCAAAGGTTAGTCTTTACTGTATGGAAATAGGAATTGAAATAGGTCTTAGCAAAGAAGACAATGATATTTTGGAACTCGCAGGTATGTATCATGATATTGGTAAGATTTCTATACCTGATGCAATTTTAGATAAACCAGGTAAGTTAACTGATGAGGAGTTTGATATCATTAAGACTCATACACAAATAGGGTATCAAATACTAAGAGCAGCAGATGAGTATTCTGGACTAGCTGAGTATGCTTTATCTCATCATGAAAGATGGGATGGTTTAGGGTATCCTAAAGGACTTAAAGGAGAAGATATACCATTGTTTTCTAGGGTGATTTGTGTTGCAGATGCTTTTGAGGCAATGACTTCCAATCGTACTTATCGAAAAGCAATGAAAATCGAGGATGCAATTAAAGAGCTTAATCGATGTTCTGGAACTCAATTTGATCCTAATCTTGTTAAGATATTTGTTGAAATTATTCAAAAAAGTGAAGCGTTAAAAAAAATTAAGTAGAGGTGAAGTAGACTTTATGGATATTAAATACAATGAGAACCTTATTCCTTATCTTTATGAAGGCGTTTACGTCGTGGATAAGAAAAGGAAGATTATTTTTTGGAATGATGGTAGTGAACGAATTACAGGTTATACTGCAAAAGAAGTAAGAAATAGCTTTTGCTATAATAATATATTGCAACATATTGATGAAACCGGAAAGCAATTATGTTTGAGTGGTTGTCCGCTCAAAAAAAACTATAGATGATGGTATTATTAACGAAACAAGAGTTTATCTAAAGCATAAAGATGGTTATAGAATTCCAGTTATGGTTAAAACAATACCAATATATGATAATAATAGTAATATTGTTGCAGCGATTGAAGTATTTACGGATGAACGTTTTCAAAAGCAAATCTATCATGAAAATCAAGAACTTAAGGATAAGCTTAAGATTGATACATTAACACAGATTGCTAATCGTCACTATTTTGATTTTCAAATTTCTCAAAAGTTAGCAGAAATTAAAGTATTTTTAAATACTTTTGGAGTTTTAATGATTGATATCGATCATTTTAAGAAAGTCAATGATATACATGGACATTTGATTGGAGATGAAATCCTTAAGATAGTGGCACAATCTTTATCATCAAATATCGAAAAAACTGATTTAGTGAGCAGATGGGGTGGAGAAGAGTTTATAGTTCTTGTCAATATAACAAATATAGCTGATTTACGAAAAGTAGCTGAAAGACTTCGACATGTTATAGAAGCTTCAAGTTATCAGTTTGAAGACGGAAAGACTCTTCAAGTTACAGTATCGATTGGTGGAACACTAGCAGATATAACAGATACTGTCAAGTCTCTCATCGCAAGAGCAGATGAAAACATGTATTTTGCAAAAAAGAATGGTAGAAACCAATCTAAGATTTTATAATATTTGAAACTCATATCCTAATTGCTCCATAAACTTTCTATATTCACAAAAGTTGGCGGTAGCGAGAATTGACCTTGTATTTTTATAGTATAAACTATAATTAGTTAACCTATATAATTAAAAAAATAGAAAAAATTCACAATATCAAGTTAATAGAGGTATTGTGTTTTTTTTGTTTTTCTAAGTAATTTCTTAGTCTTTAAAATTGAATATCGCTATCCGTAAAAAAAGGCATAAGCTCGAAAAATCGAGTTTTATGCCAATAGGATGTGTTTAACTGCTTTAAAGTTTAAAGCGAATTATCAAATCAGATAATTGTTCTTTGAGAATCAAAGGAACTGATTCTCCATAAAGACTATAGTAATATTCTCTAATAGAATTGACTTCTTCAAACCATTCGTTAGTATCGATCCTAAAAACCTCTTCAAGCTGTTCTTTGGAGATGTCTAGATTGCTCACATCAAAAAAATCTAAGTTAGGCAAAAGTCCGATGGGACTTTCATGATAATTATTAAGATTATCTGTTCTTTCGAATATCCACTTTAGAACCCTTGCATTATCTTTAAATCCTGGCCATAGATAATGACCATCTTTTTTTCTAAACCAATTAACAAAGAATATCTTGGGCAGTTTTTCCGGTTTAGTCATTTTAGATATTTCTAACCAATGATTAATATAATCACTAATGTGATATCCTATAAATGGTAGCATTGCAAAAGGATCTCTTCTGACTTTTCCAATATTTTCATCGATTGTAGCAGCGGTTATTTCTGAACCCATGATAGAACCTATGAAAATACCATGAGCAAAATCATAGCTTTGATGAATCAGTGGAATAGTTGATGGCCTTCTTCCTCCGAATAAAATAGCGCTTATCGGAACTGGCTTTTCATATTCGTCTGCCAAAGAGGGACAATTTTTTAAGGAAGCAGTAAATCTCGCATTGGGATGGTCTGGTCTTAACTTATCACCTTTATACCAATGGTTGCCTTGCCAATCAATTAGATGGTTGGGGGCTTCAGATAAATCATCCCACCAAACATCATAATCATCGGTTAAAGCAACATTGGTAAATATGGTATCTTGCCTTATAGTTTCCATTGCAGTCGGATTACTTTCGTATGATGTGCCAGAAGCAACTCCAAAAAAACCAGCTTCAGGATTTATTGCATACATCAAACCATCTTCTTTGATAGAAATCCAAGCAATATCATCACCAATAGTTTCTGCTTTCCAACCAGGAAGACTTGGTTTTATCATCGCTAGATTTGTTTTACCACAAGCACTTGGAAAAGCACCAGTTATATACTTGACTTCATTATCAGGATTAGTAAGTTTCAATATCAACATGTGTTCCGCCAACCAACCTTCATCTTTTGCAATAGCAGAAGCTATTCTTAAGGCAAAACACTTCTTTCCTAGTAAAGCATTACCACCATAACCAGAACCATATGACCATATCATTCTCTCTTCTGGAAATTGGGATATATACTTCTTTTCGATGGGTGCACATGGCCAGACTGGGTCAACTTGTCCAGGTGCAAGTGGGTATCCTACTGAGTGTAGACACTTTACAAAATCATGACCATCCTCAATTAATCTTAAAACATTATCACCGGTTCTTGTCATAATATGCATGTTCAACGCAACATAAGGACTGTCGGTTATTTCAACACCGATTCTTGACATCTTATTGCCGATTGGTCCCATTGAAAATGGAATTACATACATAGTTCGCCCCATCATGCTATTTTTATATAAATCCCACATCAAAGGCATTAGCTCTGATTTGTTAATCCAATTGTTAGTTGGGCCAGCTGTTTCTTGCGTGCTTGTGGAAATAAAGGTCCTTTTTTCGACACGCGCAACATCTGATGGGTCAGTTCGAAATAGTAAAGATCTTGGTCTTTTTTTTGGGTTAAGTCTAATTGCCTTTTTAGCGATAACTAAACTTTCAGCTAAGTCATCGTATTGCTTTTGCTCACCAGTCCAAAACACAGTCTCTTTTGGATTGGTATGATTTTCAATCTCTTGAAGCCAAGCGCTAAGCGCTTCATTTTTAATCATTATGATCTCCTTTTAATGTATTTTTAAAAATCGTTTCGATTTGTTAGATATATTTGTTATAATGGATGTGAGGTGAATTATGGAAATTAAAGGGAAAAGCATTGCTTTATTGATTGATGCTGAAAATATCAGTTCCAATTACATTGAAATCATTATCGATGAAGCAAATAAATATGGTACAATCAATTATCGAAGAGTATATGGGGATTGGACAACCCCTCAGTTAAATCCTTGGAAAACGAGGATTTCAGAGTTTGGATTAACCCCAGTGCAACAATATGCTTATACTTCAGGCAAAAATGCTTCTGACTTTACACTGATTATTGATGCAATGGACATTTTATACTCAGGGAAGGTAAACAGTTTTTGTATTGTATCTAGTGATAGTGACTTCACTAAACTTGTCACAAGATTAAGAGAAGACAATATGTTTGTCTTTGGTATGGGAGAATCAAAAACACCAATATCACTTGTTAACTCATGCGAAACATTTGCATATCTTGATAAAATGATAGAACCAGTCATAGTAGAAACAGAAACAGAAGAAGAAGTTGTTGAGAATAAAACCAAGAAGATAAAAACATCTAAAACAAAAGCAATAAGTTCAATAACACCATTGAGAAGAATAAAGGAAGAGTTAAAGAATATCATCAATGCTAATCTTGAAGACGATGGATGGGCTTATTGGAGTTTGATTGCTCAATTACTACAAAAGAAATTCCCTGGTTTTCATCCAAGAAACTATGCGGATAACACAAGACCATTAGCTTTCTTTGAAAAAATGAAAGAGTTTGAAGTTAAAAAACAAACAACAGTAATATATATTCGAAATCGTCATAATTAAAGCCAAAGGGCTTTTTTTTATTTTATGATATTCTTTTTGACGTATTTAGAGTTCATTAAATGTAAGAGACCAGGATAGTTCATGGAGAAAGTTATCGTATCTCCCACTTGATATCTAGTATCTGACATATCCAAAATTAAATGGTCACTGCTTGCTCCTATAACTTCTAGAGAACTATCATGAGGAAAAATGTTCTCAGATAATACATCTTGTTTTCCTATAGCTACAATCCCTCGAAACATAGAACCCTTATCTTCAATGCTTATTTTTTCTCCAAAGGAGTTAAATGAGGTTTCACCATCGGGAAAAGAAGGTTTATATTTCAACTCAACAATCTCTGCTTCAAGTTCAAAAACATCAGTCCAAAATCCAGGTATAGACTGTTGATAAGCCGTTTCCTTGCCTAAGAAAATCGCTTCACCAATTCTTAAACTATTAACTTCTTTCGGAATTTGCCCGCTTTCAAGCAAGTGAATAGAAGATGAATTACCACCAGAGATAATTGATAGTTTATGATTGTGTATAATCTCAATCTCATTTTTTATTTTAACTAATCTATTTAAAATCTCTTTACTAGGTACAAGACCTCCGTAGCAAGTCAAATTTGTCCCAATTCCGATAAGTCTGATATTATTCATTTTTAGTATCAATTGAATATCTTCTAGGTACTCATCTTGGTAATAAAACCCTTCTCTTAAATCTCCTAAATCGAACATTAAGATGACATCATGAGTTAAATTTGCTTTTCTTGCTGCTTTATCTAAAGCAAGAATAGTTTTAATCTCACTATTTAATGAAATATCTGAGTATAGTACAACTGATTTTGCCTCAGAAGGCATAGGAATACGTAGAAGGACTTTTTTTGCATGTAATTTTTGGAAGTCTTTTAAGTTTTGAATCCTAGAATCTGCTAAAAATTCAAATCCGCTATCAACAATTGTTTGAATGATTATTTGGTTTCCACAGACAACTTTAACAACAGGCATCAAAATATCAATACCATGTTTATTTGATAACTCCTTCATCTTTAAGCAGTTCTCTTTAAGTTTATTTAAATTGATATTAACTCTTGGAAATTTATCAGTCAATGTCAAGACTCCTTTTCATAAGCATTAAAGCAGCTTCGGGGTGCGCTTTTGATAAAACCCCCAAAGATGCCATAATATAGTATTTGTCGATTAAAATCTTTGATTTTTTATCAGGGGATAGAATTAAATTGCTTTGTTGGCTTAAACCATTCTTTATAATATTAAGCCGATTTGGTAATCTAGTTAATGCACCGCCTGTTGCGATGATGTATTTAACATTAGTTAAGTCTTTACCTTCTGCATAAGCAACTTTTCCGCTGCTGTTATAAAAATATACTAGTCTACCTGAATGTCTCTTTAAGGCGACATTAAAGGCTTCAAGACTCAGTCTTTCTGTTAGAGATATCTGTTTTTCATCTGGTATTGGAGTATAATTTTTTATTAAATCTTTCAAGTTGAACTCTGAAATATTTAGTTCATTCATGAGTCTATCCATACCGATTGATTCAATCAGGTTATCTTTATTTATATAAACTCCTAAATCCCCCTCAACTGTTCTTTTTGCCAACGGTTCTGGAGCAATAAGAATTTTATTTATTGCTTCAGAGCCATTTGTAACAGAATGAATATCAGTTGTAGCACCTCCAATATCAACTATGATTAAATCTCCAATAGCATTATAAAGAAGTTTAGCGGCTTCCATCACTGCACCGGGTGTAGGAGTGATGCTGTTCTTTATAATGTTTTTAATATTTTCCATGCCAGGTGCCTTAACTATATGATTCTCAAATACAGTTTGGATAATTTTTCTTGTTTTTTCAACTTGCAACACATCAATTTTTGGATATACATTGTCAGATAGATAGAGATAATCACTTTGCTCATTGTCTTTAAAAATCTTTTTAACTATCTGTTGGTTTTGAACATTACCAGCATAAACAACGGGAATATTTAGTTTTAATGAAGCAATAGTCGATGCATTAGTTAAGGCAGTTTCTTTCTCTCCATAATCAACACCTCCAGAAATCATGATGATGTTGATAGTCTGTGATTTCAACTCTTCAATTTGGAACTCATCCAAAATTCCTGAGGTAATCATCTTAAGATTTGCTCCTGCGCCTAAGGCAGCTTCTTTAGCCGCTTTTACTGTCATGTCATAAACTAATCCATGAACACTCATTTTAAGACCACCAGCAGCGCTAGAAGTCGCAAAAGATTCTTTTGCGACTAAATGGTTAACTCTCATTTTTGACATCAGCATTTCTTTTGCTTGGTTAAGTCCAATTGTGACATCGCCTTTTTCTACTGATGTATCTGCAAAACCACTGCCTAGAAAAATCGGTGAATCTCCAGATAAATTATCAAAAGCATTAATTATCGTTGTAGTTGAGCCGATTTCTGCGACTAAAGCATCAATAATCATTTAAATCACTCGCTTCTTAACCAAGAAAGATGCAACATGTTGGCCTTTAGTTCCTCTTCCAAAGCCTTCATCCATTCCATTTTTTCTAGCTAAATCAGGAGTTACTTGAGTGCCGCCAGATAGAATAATTAGCTTTTCTCTAACACCCTTTTCTTTAGCATACTCGTGAGTTTTCTTCATATTCTTATAATGGACTTCATCATGTGAAATAATTGTTGACATTAATATTGCATCTGCTTTAGCTTCAATAGCTGCGTCTACTAACTTCGTTATCGGGACTGAAGTACCTAGATAGATACAGTTTATTCCATATTTCTCTATTCCACCATGTTTGATATCGATTATCTCGCGAAGACCGACTGAATGTTCATCTTCTCCTACAGTTCCAGCGATAATTGTCATGGGATTATTTTTAATATGTTCCTTTATTTCTTCGTCGCTTAGAATATCTGGTTCTTCAGGTAGAGTCAATTCTTCAAGGTTGATTTCAAAGTCTACTCTTCCCTTAACTTGAATTCTTGTCGCTTCAGAGTCATGAAGTTTTTCCTTATGAATTACTTCAGCATCGATAATATTCATCTTTTTGGCGATTTCCAATGCAGCAGCCTCTGCATATTTCATCGAAGTTGGCAAAGTAATATCAACGATCAAAATACCATCACCAGCCCATTGGACTTCTGGCTTGATGATGCTTGAATTAAGGTATTTCTTTGTTTCTTCTAAACGCTTATTAACATTATCTTCTAAATCAAGTTCATCAATGTATTGGATTTTGCTTCGATCTTCAAAAGTTGAACCGTTAATAAGAATTGAAGGAGATTCATCATCTTTTACTCCGTATTGTTTGACATTATTATAACCAAAGTGGGCTGTGACTGGAGCAAAATAGTCTTCATCTCTTTCATAAACTGTGTTTGCGCCAATTCCACCATTGATTTTTCGGCTGATACCATCATAATTTCTCTCGGGATAAATTCCAGAATCAATGAAAAACCCCTTTTCTACAGCTTGGAAATAGCCGCCTGCTTCCAATAACTCTTCAAAAAATAAAATAGCTCTTTCTTTTAGCTCTCGGACTTTTTTCGGTAGAAAACCTTCATCTTTAAGTTCAACCATTTCTAAAAGTCCATCCATACCAATTAAAGCCTGTTTTGCTGTATCGCAGGCTTCTACATTATACATATGCCAAGGTACATTTCTTCCCTCATCAGGTGTAATTGTTGATTGTATATCAGCAGAAGTAAGTTTTGAAATAAGCATATTCAAAACATGAGTAACAGTCGCTTCTCTAGTAGAGGATTCCATATACTTAGTATTCATTTGAGCTCTCATTTTGTAATCACTAAAGAAGTCTCTTAGGGCCTTTGCATAAGGCAGATTAATCTTAAGGTCTGGAGCAGGATAAGCAGTAGGAGGTACAGTTGATAACGCAATATTCTCTTTTTTAATACCAACTTTTTCTGAAAAGAGACTGTTTATCGCATGTTGAACCATCAATTCTGGCATTACCTTCCAAGCAACCATAGCGGTTGCGTTGGCATTATGTGCACCATCAATTTGCAATATATCTGCCCAAGCCATGATTTTTTTGGATTCTGCAGCATCAACGAAAGAACGAATCATGTTGATATTTCGATATAAAACATTATATTGAGGATCTTGATGAGCGCCATTGATACCTTCTTCAGCAAACATTACTGCTATATCAGGTCCAGCAACACCACTTACATAAGAATGAAAATTAATCGGTCTTCCCACTTCATCTTCTATGATATCCAAAGCTTTTCTTTGAGCTCTTACTTGTTTCCTAGTAATCGGAACTCCACCTATTCCTTGAGGAGTTCCTTCAATCAACCCATAAAAATGAGACTGACCAGCGGTTCTAATAACCATGATGTGATCTGCACCATGCCATGCTGCCATTCGCATTCTTCTAATGTCATCTTCAAATCTTCCGCTTGCTATTTCGGTAGTGATAACCTGGATTGGCTGAGGGTCAATATTATTAAAGTATTTCGCGGCAGGTAGAGGTATACTCTGTTTTAATGATTTAGAAGCATCTGAATAAATGTTCCCTTCGAGATTAAGATTTTTTTCTGGAATACGCCAGGTCCAACCTCTCCGTCTCGGAACGTATTTATCTAGGTCCTTTAATATATCTATAATGTCTAGCTTGTCAAATTTATTCATCTTTTTTTACCCCAAAACTATCAAGAACCTCATTCCAGCCCTCATTGTTAAGTAGTTTTAATCCGGCAGATCTTATATCGATTTTTTGAATTTTCGACAGACGATAAACACAATGACCTACTCCTTTTGAAATAAGATTATTAGCAATTGCCTTTTCGACTAAATCCTTTGCTTCGATGCTTGAAAAACCCATTCTTAAAATAATACTCCGTTCAATCGCTGGAGTTGTATGAGTATAAGCAAGGTCAACAAGCGGTTTAACAGTTTCGTCTGCTAGCTTCCAAAAACTTTTCTTTAAATCTTCATCGCTTAATTTTTCAAGATGTTTTCTTCTAGTATCAAAATCATCTTGACGGCTTGTTCGTTTATTCATCAATTTCCTCCACTATTCTGTCATATTTCTTCACTTGATCCAAAACAAAAGCTTTTGTTTGGTTAGTTTCTTCAGCCAAAAATACTATATCATCTTGTGATAAAATTTCAGTTTTCAAAACTTGAGTTTGAATATATTTTTTCCTTATATTATCCAAATCTAGTTCAACTGCATTGATTAAATCTACTGACTTAGGTAATACAATAGTTTTACCAGCTACTTCATCTATGGGATTTCCAAAGTGAATATCGATACCATTTTTTCTAGCAAATGCTAGCTGAGCTTGATGATGTTTTCCTGCAGAAGTGTATTCTGTTTCTTGGACAACGATAATTTGATCTCTAGTCATTGACTTAGCCAATGAAAAAGCAGCTGCTAAAGAAGTGTTTCCAGCAGGGCCTCTTTCAATACCTTCTAAAGCTGATAAGGCTTCAGTGATAAAAAATACTTCTCCTTGAGTTAGTGTAACATAACGGTCAATATATCTTAAGGCTCTAGCGGCTGAACGAGGTACATCAGAGCGATCAGGGTTAATAATAAATGGTAATCCGAAACCAGTATGACCGGTTGTAAAAGATTTTCTGTTGAAGTCATAATCATTTGCCATGTGTAATCCAAAAAGATTAACACTAGCTCCGACTATTTCGACTTTTTGATTTGTGGTTTTAATAATTCCTCTTGCAGTTCCAGTTAGATTTCCACCTCCTGCATTCGTGCAAACAACCATATCAGGTACTTTATTGGTTAGTTTTAAACAGTCTTCAACAATTTCCTGACCGAGAGTCTCAATTCCCATAATACCATAAGGAGTATATAATGAAGCATTGAAATAACCAGTTTCTTCAAGAAGAAGTAAAAACTTATAGAAGAGCTCAGGGCCTACACTTAATTGAACGACCTCTGCGCCATATGCCTCGCAAGCCCTAGCTTTTTCAATGATTTCTGGTTGTCCTATACCACTAGAATCATAACATTCCTGAACAATAATGCATTTTAATCCGTACTTAGCTGCCTGAGATGCTACTGCTGCACCATAATTCCCTGATGTAGCAGCAATAACTCCGTTAAATCCAAGTTTTTTTGCTTGATAACATGCTATGCTGGCTCTTCTTGCTTTAAAGCTTCCTGAATCATTTAAAGCTTCATCCTTAATAAAAATTCTTGCACCATAGCCATCAGGAGATACTTTTCTAACTAGATTTGTCATATTTCTTAACTCTTTTAAAGGAGTGTTACCAACACCATTAGAGTTTTGAATTGTCCTTATTTCTGACAAGGTAAAATCGCCTTCCTTAAGCAAGGCTTCATAATCAAAGTTTAGATATTTACCCTCATATCGATTGTAGTCAATACCAACTGAACTTTGCATTATCTGATTTTTTCTTGACATAACACTATCGTATGAGTTATTCATTGGATTCACAACCAAACAATGTATCTTTACAGATTTTATCAATCATTAAGATTTCTGGAATAAACTCACCATACGTATGCATGAAACTTGGGTTAATCTTTAACAATTCTCCTTGCTCTATTCTCCCGGTTAAGGTTTTTATGGTAACTTCTTCGCCAATTAGAGCATTTTCAGTCAAAAAACCTTTAACCCACATCATCAAAGGTGTTTTTTTGGTTTGCTCAGGGAGATTATGTGCTCTTTGACTTGGCTTTAGTATTATTTTTTTTATTTGGACCCATGTGCCTTGCTTAACCAAGTTCATCAATCCTTTCTGATTAGTTTTCTAACATCACCAATAATTGCTCTTGGAACAGGTAAATCGATCATTGTTTTTAATCCAGGGTTTGAGTTGATGACCAAAGGAATCATATTTACGCAGATAGCTATTGTACCGATTCCACCATCAACTTCAGGTGAGTTGGACAAATTGATGTCTGGACTCCCTTTAATTTTAATATAGTCACCAGTCTGAACTCCAACTAGTTCTGGTTCTATTTGCTGAGGGTGGTACAGTTTGATTTTTATACCATCAGTCAACTTTACTTCAGCACTCATTTCAACACCACAGACATCACCTTTTTTTGCCAAACCATAAGGACTTATTCTGTCTACATCGGTAATAATTGGATTCATTGATTGCAAAAAATCTAGAACTTCAAGTCCCATAGCTTCAGCTATCATATAAGCTGATTCTTTAAATCCTACATGACCAGCGATTTCATTTCTAGTGTTTTTATCTTTAAAATCTTCAATCGTTAAACCTACACCTTGTTCTTCCATAACAGTTTTGCCAAAAGGTGAAAGCGAATTGATTCGTGAAATCTCAAACTCTTTAATATCTTCATTAACTCCACTGATGCAAATTGCGAGTAAATCCATCATCATTCCGGGGTTAACTCCTGTGCCCAACACCGTTACTCCATATTTCTTTGCTAATTCATCGATTTCTTTAGCAAGTTCTGGTTCATTCGCTTTTGGGTAAGCCATTTCTTCAGCGGTTGATATAACATCAATCCCTTTTTCGATAATTTTTTTAATTTTTGGAAAAGCAGATTTTGTAAAACTGTCTGTTGCTAGTAATACCAAGTCTGGTTTTAAATCCAATAAAGCATCGATATTTGAAGTTATAAAAACATCATGATTATAAGGATTGTCTTCCTCAAGGATTTCAAAGATACTCTTATTGATATAGGGTTGATAAACATCACAAACACCAACTATATCAAAACCTCGTTTTTTGATTATCATTCTTGCCATTCCAGAGCCCATTGCACCAAATCCCCAAATAGCTACTTTGACTAAATCAGTTCTCATTAGTTTCTAATCCTCGTTCCACTTTCACCAGCTAATGCCTTACTGGCTTCTTCTAAAGATGCTATGATTGCAATTCGTTTTGTCTTTTTGCTGACAAAATTTCTTGCAGCTTGAATTTTTGGCAACATTGAACCTTTATGAAAGTGCCCTTCACTCATAAGAGCATCAATTTCAGAGACTGTTATTTCATCAAGGCTGATTTCATTGCTTTTGCCAAAATTCAATTTTACCTTATCAACTGCAGTTAATATTACCAGCATGTCTACATCTAACAAATCCGCTAGTTTAGCACTAGCAAAATCTTTATCTATAACAGCGGGGACCCCAATATATTCATTGTCTTTCTTTATAACTGGAATTCCGCCTCCGCCTACTGTGATGACTAAGTGACCAGCTTTAACTAAGGTTTTAATAATATCTAACTCAACAATATTAACAGGTTTTGGGCTTGGGACTACTCGACGATAGCCTCTGTTTGCATCTTCCATCATGATATAGTTCTTTTCTTTGATAAACCTTTGCGCTGTATCATAATCATAGAAAGCACCAATTGGTTTTGATGGATTCTTGAAAGCCAAATCATCTTTTTCGACCTCAACTTGAGTGATTACAGTAGCAACTTGAGTAGATAAATTTTGATCTTTAAGTTCCTTTAACAAGGCGTTTTGTAAATGATACCCTATGTAACCCTGCGACATTGCTCCACACTCAGGAAAGGGCATATCAGGATTGTTAATCGATAATTTATTACTTGTTTCAAAAGCCAAATTAATCATTCCGACTTGCGGACCGTTTCCATGAGCTAAAATAACTTCGTTTCCAGCTTTGACCAGTTCAACTATTGGTTTAACTGCATGTTTTACTTTCTCTATTTGATCATATGAGTTGTTTCCTAATGCATTTCCACCCAACGCAACAACTATTTTTCTCATTTGTCCTCCTTCATAGTAGCATACATAACAGCTTTTATCGTATGTAATCTATTCTCTGCCTCATCGAAAACTACAGATTGATCTGACTCAAAAACATCTTCGGTAACTTCCATTGCTTCCATATTAAACTTATTAAAAATATCTTCTCCAACCTTTGTTTCTGTATTGTGAAAAGCTGGCAAACAGTGCATGAAAATAGCATTTTCTCCAGCTAAACTCATCAGTTTTTTGTTTACTTGATATGGAGCTAACTTTGCGATTCTTTCTTGCCAAACACTTTCTGGTTCTCCCATAGAAACCCAAACATCGGTATAGATAACATCGGCATTTGTCGCACTTTCAATAACATCGTCGGTAAATTTCAATGTGGCATTTGATTCCTTAGCAAGTTCTAGACAACGATCTATCAATTCTTGATTAGGCCATAAGTCTTTAGGAGCGCAAGCAGTAAAGTTCATACCCATGATAGCACAACCAATCATTAAAGAGTTACCCATATTGTTTCTAGCATCACCGAAGTATGTAAAATTAACACCATCTAAATGCCCGAATTTTTCAATTATAGTTAAGAAATCAGCAAGTATTTGTGTTGGATGATAAAGGTCTGTCAATCCATTCCAAACAGGAACACCTGAGTATTCTGCTAATATCTCAACTGTTTCTTGTTTGAACCCACGATATTCAATACCATCATACATTCTTCCTAAAACCCTTGCTGTATCTTTAATACTTTCTTTTTTCCCCATCTGTGAACCTGTTGGTCCCAAATAAGTCACATTCATACCTAAGTCATTGGCACCTACTTGAAAAGCACATCTAGTTCTAGTAGAATCTTTCTCAAAAAGTAATACCACGTTTTTACCCTTCAAAGGCAAACATTCAACACCAGCTCTTTTTTTGGCTTTTAGTTTTGCGGCCAAATTTAAAAGTTCTGTGATTTCATCTTTGCTGTAGTCAAGAAGTGTTAAAAAACTTCTCCCATAGAAATTTTGTTTCACAAAAAAAACCTCCTTATTAAAATATATAGTTAATTATAAAAAAATCAAAAAAAAATACCCACATTGATTATACCACTAAAGCGCTTACAAATAAACATCAAATTAATGAAAATTAAATGAAAACTAATGTTGAGATTAAGTAGTATCAAAAAAAATAATTTTATAGTATAATTTAATACGAGGTGATAAAAATGGCTTATGATAAAGTTGTAATGAAATGGGATTTTGATTTTAAAGGAGAACTGTTTTCACCAACTGGTATTGCAAAACTAGGAGATCAAGATGATGGATTATATCCATATCATTTATTGTTTGGAGCTTTAGGTTCTTGTTTTTATTCAACATTCTTGTCAGTTGTTTATAAAATGCGTGTTAATTTTGATCAAGCAAAAATAGATGTATGGGGAGAGAAGAAAAATCAGGATTCTAAAGTAATTGATTATATTGAAATAAATATGATTATTAAGAATCCAAGCGATGAAGAAAAATTAAGAAAAGCAGCGGAATTAGGAACTAAATATTGTTCGATTCATGAGTTGATTTCTCGTTCAGCAAATATAGTTTTGAACGTTACTTTTAATTAAACTAATACCTCCAACGATTTTGTTGGAGGTATTATTGTCTAATCAAATAATTTTGATATAATATATGTATAAGGATAAATATATGGAAAAATTTGAGTTAATTGCTACTACAACTTTTGGGCTTGAAGCGGTTGTAAAAAGAGAACTAATGAATCTTGAACTTGAGGTAACTAGAACTGAAAACGGGAAAGTATATTTTATTGCTAACAAAGCTGGGATTGTCAAAGCAAACCTGTGGTTAAGGTGCGCAGATCGAGTCTTACTTAAAGTTGGTGAGTTTAAAGCAGAGACCTTCGATGAGTTATTTGAAAAGACCAAAGAACTTAATTGGAGTGATTTGATACCTAAAAATGGTAAGATTCCTGTAGATGGTCAAAGTGTTAAATCAAAATTATTCTCAATATCAGACTCTCAAGCAATTGTTAAAAAAGCTATTGTTGAAAATCTTAAGGAAAAATATCAGTTATCTTGGTTCCCAGAAAATGGAGCAGTCTTTAATGTTAAGGTTTCGATTCTAAAAGATATAGCAACTTTAACTATAGATACCTCAGGCGTGGCTTTGCATAAAAGAGGATATCGAAAAAGTGCTGTAACTGCACCGCTTAAAGAAACATTAGCAGCTGCTTTGGTGTATCTGAGTTTTTGGAATGAGAAAAGAGTTCTTATAGACCCTTTTTGCGGTTCTGGAACAATACCTATCGAAGCAGCCATGATTGCTAGAAACATAGCTCCTGGTTTAGGTAGGGAGTTTGCTTTTAAAGATTGGCCTTTGTTTGATGATACATGTATTAAAGAAGAAACAAGAGCTGCTTATAAAGCCATGAAGTTCGATTTGAAACTGAGAATAGAAGCTTATGATATTTCTGAAGAAAATATTGAGGCAGCCATAAGTAACGCTGAAGATGCAGGGGTTTTGGATGCAATAAACTATAAAGTGCAAGATTTTTATGACATAGAGATTGAGGACGATTATCAAATTATTATTACTAATCCACCTTATGGAGAGAGGTTATCTGAAAGAGATGAAGTAAGAAGGCTTTATATTGATATTGGAAAAAGACTAGGAAAACTTGAAAAAGTTTCTACATACATCATAACTTCTGATGAGAATTTCGAAACAGTTTTTAAAAGAAAGGCTGATCGAAGAAGAAAACTATATAATGGAAAGATAAAGGTAATTTATTATCAGTTTTATGGTCAAAGACCAGTCAACGAAATAGAGTGAATAATTAAGACCAGTCATTAACTTTGACTGGTCTGGTTTTTAATTTAATAATTTTTCTTGAGTTCTATCGATTAAAACAGCACCGAAAGGAGCAGTTATAAAGATTGAAAGGACCGATATTGCTAGAATCATTTCACCTGCTGGCATTCCTAGAGCTAAAGGAATAGCTCCGATTGCTGCTTGAACTGTTGCTTTAGGTAGATAAGAGAAAAAAACGAACAATCTTTCTTTGAAAAGTAAGTTAATTTTTGATGTGGATAAATAAACAGCAAAAAATCTGAATATTATAGCAATTATCAATAATAAAACGAACTTTAGGCCGATTGTATTTATCACATAAATATTAACTAAAGCTCCTATTAGAACAAAAAGGATAATCTCAAAGATAACCCAAATTTTTGAAAACTTTTCGGTTAATCTTTCTGCTAGTTTCGGATATAATTCTAAAGTGGTAATTCCTAATGATATAATGGCTAATAATGATGCAAAAGGTAAGCCGATAGACTCAAAATAGTCGAAAATAAAAGCAAAGCCAAACAACAGTAAAATCTTCACGGTATCTCTCATATGAAATCTTTTAAAGAGTTTAACAAGAATAAAACCGAAAAATATACCAATAAATATTCCGCTTAACAATGAAATTGGAAAAAGTATAATGCTCTTAAAATCAACAATGTTGCTTTGATATACCTTGATAAAAATAGTAAAAAGAACTATAACATAGACATCATCAATTGAACTTGAAGCTAAAATCATTTGTGGTATGGCTTTCTTTGTGCCAAGTTTTTTTCTAATAAGTTCAATCATTCTTGGAACAATCACAGCTGGTGATACAGCTGCGACAATACTACCTAGAATTAAGCCTTCGATTAAAGTAATTCCTAAAAAGATCATTGAGAGTAGTCCAATTACAATTATTTCAATAGTCGCTGGTAAAAATGCTAGCAAGAAAGCGCCTCTACCTACTTTTTTTAAGTCTTTTATATTAAGTGTTAGTCCAGCACGAAATAGAATTACTATTAAAGCTATTTTTCTTAACTCGCTGGAGATATTCAAAATTGCTGGATTTACAAGATCTAAAACATAAGGACCTAAAATAATCCCAGTAATGATATAACCTATCAAACTGGGAATTTTTAAAAGATTTGATAAAGCGGTTAAACTTAAACTCAATATGATGATTAATCCAAGACTTAATAGCATAAAAGACCTTTCTAATATTAATTTAAATGATAGTTATTGGGTTTTTGAATTTAAGAATACTTCAAGTAGACGGCTTAAACGATCAAAGTCAATAAATCTTGATTCTCTAAGCAGTTCTTTTTTATTGCTGAAAACAAGAATTGTTGGGACAGTAAAGACTAAATGCTGACCTTGAAAGATTTCAACATCCTCGAGATAGACTTCATAGAGTAAAACTTCAGGATAATCTTTCATAAATTCAGTTAGTTTATTTGATAGCGGTTTACAAACAGCACAGGTCTTTGTTTTAGCAATTACAATTACTAGTTCATTTTCTATTATTTGTTCAAACATATTATAATTGATGATTCTTTCCATTAGAGTACCTCTCTAGCTTATTATTTATAATAACATAAAATTTCTAGTATAGTATATTAAAAAATTAAAATACTGATATAATAAAAATAAGTTCAAATTGGAGGGTTTATATGGAGATAATCGATCAGTTAGAAAACAAAATTTATCAGAAGAACAAATGGGCATATGGAATAAGTGGAATAGGTAGAGATATGATGTATTCTTTGGTTGCGACTTTTTATATTACCTATATTCAGTTTTCTGGCCTAAATCTAAGTGCAGCCCAGTTTTCAGTAATAGGTATTATATTAGTAATTGGCCGCGTATGGGATGGAATCAATGATCCAATTATGGGAGGTATTGTTGAAAATACAATCAGTAGATGGGGTAAGTTCAAACCTTGGATTGCCATTGGAGCATTAGCGACTGCAATAGCGGTTTTATTTATGTTCAATTTCAGGCCATCTGGATGGAATTATGTTGTATTCTTTGGCTTAATCTATCTGGTATGGGAGATAGCTTGGACTTTAAATGATATACCATATTGGTCCTTGTTACCTAATCTATCTCGTACAAAGGAAAGAAGAGATGAAATTGCTATGCTTGTAGTAGTATTTGCTGCTGTAGGGGCTTTTTTAGCAAACGCAATTGTTAGTTTCTTTACTGTGGGTAATGCAGTTGCAGCATATCGAATAGTATCTATTGCTTTTGTGGCTTTCTTCTTGTTGTGTACAGCCTTGACCATTTTTGGAGTTAAAGAACCTAAAAGCACAAATATCAGACAAGATGAGAAGATTACTATTAAACAGATGTTTATGGCAATAAAGAATAATGACCAGTTGCTATGGGTTACTTTAGCTTTATTGTTGTATACAGTTGGAAGTGGAATTTTAGTAGCTTTGGGATATAATTTCTTTTATCTAGAACTGGGTTATAATGGAACTTTAGTCTTGATTTTTATTGCAACTTTTGGTACAGTTACAATTCTTATTCAAAGTTTTTATGCTCCACTAGCAAAGAGATTCACAAGAAATAAACTGATGTCATTCTCAGTTTTAGTTATAGTTTTAGGATATTTGCTTTTTCTTTTGATGGGTTATCTAAGCATAATCCCAGTTAATATTGTTACTGTCTGTTTGTTTGGAGCCTTATGTTTTGGCGGTCAAGCAATTCTTTATATGACAATAATTATTAATATGACTAATACGATCGAGTACAATGAATATAAAACTGGAAAAAGAAATGAAGCGATTCTCTTCTCATTAAGACCATTTGTTGTTAAATTAGCAAGTGCAATCCAGCAAGGAGTCGTGACATTAGTTTTAATTGTTTTTGGTATTTATGTTTTAAGCCAAAATGTTTCGCAGCTAGAAGCTCAAAAGAATTATTTCGATAATATGACCACTGTTGAACAAATCGAGTATAAACAAAATATTGTTAATAAAACCAATATTTTAGATAATCTAGATCTTTCTTTGGAACAAAAAAATGCTATTTATGATGCCTTGGGAGAAGTCGATTTTAAAGATGAAAACTCTGATGGAATTGAAGAGATGTATATAAATCAAGCTGCTGACTTTGCATTCAAGGAAAGAGCTAGTGAGGGAATGAGGTTAGGATTAAGGTTGTCGATAACGCTTTTACCTATAATTTTAATAGTTTTAACATTTTATATTTTCAAAAAGAAATTTATGATTGATGAAGGGTATTATGAGAGAATTGTCAATGAGATTAAAGAGAGACTTCAACTATAAATAAGGGTGTTATTACTTATTGACATAATTTAGTTAGAGGAGTAGAATATAAAAAGGGAGTGAGTTAATTATGTCAAGACCACCAAAGCCAAGATACATTTGTCATTTACCAGAGCATTTAGTCTATGGGCCAAAAGGAAAAAGAGCTAATGCTTCTGATAAGATAATTATGCTGATGGATGAGTTAGAAACAGTTCGTTTAATCGACTATTTGGATTATACTCAAGAAGAAGCAGCTGAACAGATGAATGTTGCTAGAACTACAGTCCAAAGAATATATAATGAAGCAAGAAAAAAAATAGCTTCATCTTTTATTGATGGTAAGATTATTATTATCGAGGGTGGAGAGTTTGTTTTATGCAACGAAGATTGTGATAAATGTCTTGAACCACTCCGACTTAGAAGACATAGATTTAGAAAGTTAAATAATTAAAGGGAGGATTTATGAAAATTGCTATTGCAGTAGATCAAAGTCAAGCAGCAAATCATTTTGGCCACTGTCAATTTTTTGTAGTTTATGAGGTAGATAATTGTGAAATTAAGGATGAATCAATTATTGAAAACCCACCTCATAAGAAAGATTTTTTACCGGGCTTTTTAAAAGAAAAAGGTATTAATTTAGTTATTACTGGTAATATTGGCCAAAGAGCGATTAACTTGCTTGAAGGGTTTGATATTGAAGTTATTACAGGAGCTACTGGTAGTTCGAAAGATATAATTCAAAAATTTTTAAATGATGAGTTGGTATCTACTAATTCAGGCTGCACAGAGCATGAAAATCATAGTTGTTAGTTTAAACTGATTTGCTAACCCTCTTTTTTTAGAGGGTTTTTTTCTTTTGACTTTTACTATAGACTTAGTTTTGATATAATAAATAAAACAAAGGAGTGCATCTATGAATTTGATTGAGAAGATTAAAACCAAAATGTTAACACCGATCATAATTATCGTATTATTCGCTTTATCATTTCTTTTGGATGATATAAACACACTTTTTAGCGGTTATATAAAAATTCTTAAGCATCCTAGTGTTTTAATCAGTGATTACTTAGAAATTGCTGGATTAGGAGCTACTTTATTTAATGTCGCAACAATCCTTTTGATTAATATCATTATCTTAAACAAGCTAAAGGTCAAGATGACAGGTCCAGTGTTTGCTGGTTTATTTACAATTGCGGGATTTTCTTTCTTTGGGAAGAATCTCTTTAATACCATACCAATATATATTGGTATATATCTTTTCTCGAAACTACAAAGAATGGAATATAAATCTTTTATAATTGTTGTATTATTTTCTACTGGAATATCTCCGATTGTCAGTTTTCTAATTTTTGGGACAGGATGGCCGCTTTATTTAGGAATTCCTGTAGGAATCATTGTAGGTTTAATTACTGGATTTGTCCTCCCGGCTTTATCAGCTCATATGATAAGGTTTCATCGTGGATACAACCTGTATAATGTAGGTTTTACAATGGGTGTTTTATCAATGCTTTATGGGGTTATTTTAAGAGCTTTTGGAGTGAAGTTAGAGTTGCTAAACCTTGTGAATAACGATTACCATCTTCAATTACAAATTCTAATGATTGTCATTTCATTAGTGTTTATCTTGAGTGCATTCTATCTTAATAAGGATGTATTAAAGAAGTACCCTGCTCTATTGAAAAGAACAGGGCGGAGTGTTTCTGATTTCATCCGAGATCATGGCAAGGATACAACAATGTTAAATGTTGGTATAATGGGTTTGGTTTCTTTATTGGCTTTAGCACTCCTTGATTTAAAGATCAATGGACCGGTTATGGGAGGAATTCTTACTGTTATGGGCTTTGGAGCTTTTGGTAAACATCCAAGAAATTGTATACCAGTGATGTTAGGAGCATTTTTGGGAGTAACTTTAACAAATTATTCACTGGAGAGTACCGGAATGGTAATTGCATTGTTGTTTGTAACAGCAATCGCACCAATAGCGGGAAGGTATGGATTTATCATTGGCATTCTTGCTGGGTTTGTTCATATTATCATTACGCCAATTGCTTATGCCTTCCAAGGAGGATTTGATTTATATAACAATGGTTTTGCAGCTGGATTTGTAGCTGCACTGTTCATTCCTTTTTTAGAAGCTATTCTTAAAAATAATGTTGAGGAGGTTCCGTTATGAAAAAACAAGAAATTAAAATTGTCTCCAAACTGATAAAGGATTTATTTAGTTTCTTTTTGGCGCATGGTTATGTGGATATCAATTTTGAACTAAAACAGGTTGAAGAAAACCTTTTGTTTATCTTTAAAATCAAGAACCTAAACTCTGAGTTGATTGAACTAATTAAATTGAAGGCCAATCGTGAACGCGAATTAGAAGTAGAAACATATGGATTTGAGTTAATGGGAGATATTGACAGTAAATCTGAACTGGAGATTGCTGGACTTTTGATTGATGAAGTTATTGTTAATCAAGAGAACGATTTTATTGTTTTAAGTTTTGTAAGAAAAGACAGATATTTATAAGGCTATCGTAAAAATAAGAACTCATAGAGTTCTTATTTTTTGATGTAGTTTTTGATAAATTCGGAAATAACAATTGGTTTAGAAAAATAATATCCTTGAACTTTATTACATTTTGATTGCTGAGCTAAAATGAGATGATCATAAGTTTCTACTCCTTCAACCACAATAGAAAATCCCATATTATTAAGTAATGTAGCTAAAGCTTTAAACATCATTCCTTTATCTTCAGAGGGATAGTCTTTGATAAAAGAGCGGTCAATCTTAACTTGATCTACTTTTAAGTTTCTTAAAAAACTTAAAGATGAGTAACCTGTTCCAAAATCATCCAAAGCAACAATAACACCATTTTTATGAAGAAAATCGATTATGTGATTAGTTTTTTCCACATTTTCTAGATAACCGCTTTCAGTGATTTCAAAACAAAAGTTTTCGGTTTTCATAGTACTATCTTTAATAACTTTTACTAAATTTATAAGAAGATATTCTTCTGAAAAGTCGAAGAAGGTAAGATTTATTGAGACTCGGAATTCTTTACTCATCTTACTAAAGATACTTGAAAAATCGTTAATTACTTTACTTAGGACAGTTTTTGTTAACTGATTTACAAAATAACTATTCTCTATAATTGGGATAAAATCATTGGGCATGATTTCTCCGAGCTTTTCATTTTTCCAACGAAGCAAAGCTTCAACACCAATTAAATCATGAGTCGTTAAATCAAATTGGGGCTGATATTTTAAATAAAACTCATCTTTTGCAAAAGCATTTTCAAGTTGCTCAAAGATATCTTTATCTCTATCCATTCGCTTTTTGATGTTTAAATCATAAATGGTATGTTTGACATTTCTTAGATTCTTCGTTTTTTCCAAAGCGATTAATGAGTTATACAATAAGTCTTCTTTGTTATTGACATCATCAGTTGTAACAGCCACTCCAATATCATATTTCAGATTGATTCTACTAGCAGACAGGTGTTTATATTTATCAATTAAATCAGTGATTACATTGATTTGTGTTTCAAGATTTTTATCGTTTTCTATTAGATTTGTAAAAAGAATAATATAGCCATTTTCAGGTACAGCAATTCGATAAATATCATTTAAATTCTCTGCTAAAAAAATAGGGAGTTTTAGTTTTTCTGAGGCATCAAAAAGATTGCCTTTCCAACCAAAATTTTCAAGTTCGTTACTTGTCTTGATAACTATAAAACAAGAACTGTTTTCAATAAATATTAAATCATCAAAACCTGAAATTAAAACTTTTAAAGTAGTTTTGATGTTGCTTAATGAAGACAAAGACAGAGTTTCTAAACTAAATTGTGGTCTAGAGTAAATAGCTATGAAGTGTTTTAGTTTATTGTTCAAAGCTATTTCTGGTCGTATCCTTAAGTATTTCAATAAATATATGCCACTTTTTGTACGGTTCCAAATATGATCAGAAAAAACGTATTCATTTAGTTTCAATCTCTCTTCAATGTTGAAGTTAAGTCTGCCAAGAACATCGCTTGGTTTATTGCCAATAACCTCTTTAGCTTTGAAGCCAAAACCACTTTCAAAGGCTTCATTAACATAAGTGATTTCTTCTTTGTTATTGGTTATTAGAACACCATCATTATTCTTGTCAGATAAATACATATTGGCATTTAGTAATATTTTATCATCATTTTTTGATTTAAGAATTACAAGTATAAAAGTTACTCCAAGTAATAGAGATATGTTAAGCAAAAAGATAGATATTGGTTGACGAAGTAGAAAAGAACCTTGATCATCATAAGCTTCATTAAAATCAATAATTGAGAAAATTTTGATAAAACCAGTAGTGTTAAGAATATGGTGATCTATCTTTTCGCTGAAATCTAAATCAGAGATTATTAAAGAATCTTGTTCTAAATCATCGTCTAACAAGAATGCTAGTGACTGAGAATAATCTGAAAGATAGAAATTAGAATCATTATTAGTTCTTGTCAACCAGATTGTGTTGTTGTTAATAAGACCTAATTGGATGTAGGATAGTTTTGTGTTATCTACATGAGAAAAGATTTGTAATAAAGCATTTGCATTGTAGTCGAGCATTAAAATAGCTTTTTTTTCATCTAAATCATCATATATTCCCAGCACAAAGGTTATACTAGGTATTAGCATTGATTCTTCAGGCCAAATAGAAATTTCTGAAATGAACAAATGATAATTATCAATACTGCTTCCTACTATAAAGTTTGGATTATTGATTTGGCTAGTTAATTCATCTTCATCAGAAATAACCAGTTCTGCGTCAACTCTATTAACTTTAACTAACTCTTGACCATCTAGTCCAACAATTTCTACACTCAGGAACTCCGGTTTGTTTTTGGCGATTCTAAATATCATGTTTTGAAATTCTTCATAGTTAGCTTGGTTAGGATTATCAAAGTATTTTTGAGTTTCGTCAGCATCCCGGATGACATGTAAATCACTATGAATAGAAGAAATCGTTGTTTCTATAACAAAACTAATCATATTAATTCTTTCAGACGCTATCGATATTTGTTGAGAATCGATAGAGATTTTTTCTTGGCTTATTACATGAAAATAGCCCAGATTAAACAACAAGAAAAGAGGGATTAATAGTAAATTTACCATCCCAAAATGAGTTATTAAAGCTTTAGATTCAGTAAATAGTTTTGCAATCTTCCTTTTCATAAAAGACTGACCCCTTTTGATTTATTATAACATATGAAATCTTGTTTGTCCGGTTTAAAGAAAAAAGAACTTATAAAAAGTTCTTTCAATCTTTGAAGTTTAAAGTCACATTTCCATTAGAACTAGTTAGTTCAACATAGTCAACTTTCGAGGTGTTAAAATCACTTTGAGCTACTTTAATACCATCATAATACCTTGAACCATTGCTTGTATGTATTCTAACGTGAAAATCATCTTTATTACCAATTACAGTAGAATCAATCTCTCCATTTGATGTGTTAAGTTTGATGTATTTTGAATTTAAATCTTCAGCAATTATTCTCCCGTTTGATGTTCTTAATTCTATTTTACTAGCTTCGATATTAGTTGCATTAACTCTGCCGTTTGAGGTTCTTCCTTCTAAATCGCCAGTAACAGAAATATTTGCTAGATTAAGTTTTCCGTTTGATGTGTTCATACTTATCTGATTAACTGATGAGTTAGTAATCTCTAAATCTCCATTTGACGTCTTTAAATCAACATCGCCAAGGAGTAAAATATCCTCTACCTTAATATAACCATTTTTGCTGGTAAAATCAAAATTGTATGCGAAAAATGAGGCAGGTACATAAAGATATACTTTATAATAAGTTCTATTCTTAGGGAAAGAAAAACTGAATATATTTCTTTGCCACTGATAATCAATAGTTATGCTCAACTCATCTGTTTCGTCATTGTATTCGAAGTCTTCTTTTTCATTAACATAGAATTTAATTGATATATTTTCTTCTTCGCTAGGAAGAACATAAATGTCTCTATTGTCAAAATCAAATGTAAAACTTTCAAATTGTTCTTTTGTATATGATTCTTCATGTAGTTCAAATTCGCCTTCATTAACATCGAACAATTCTCCTTTTGTCGCAATATTGACTGATAATACTACTCCCAAACCAATCAAAAATAATGCTAAACCGATTTTTAAACTCTTATTCATTTTCATAACCTTCTTTCTTTTTTAAATAATCCTTTGTTTTTCTAATAATTTTTAGTTTTAAGTTGTTGCTAAGATCAATTACTACTTTAACCATATTAATTCCTAATAGTACTAGTCCCGAACCAACCATCAATACTCCTGTAATCGCAAGAATCTCTGGTATACTTCTTGATTCCGTTATTAAGTATGCTAAGCTTTGAATAATGATTCCACCACCGGCAACAACAATGGAACCACCAGTAACACTGATAACGAATATGATAAATATATGGATGATTGAACTTATAATCTGCACGCTAGTTCCTACTAATCCCCTAATCGAGTTTAGGTTTACCTCTTTAATTCGATCAATAAATTTTTCATCACTCTTGAATTGTTGGACAATTTGTGAAGGATCTCCTAATTTATTAATAAAGTCTTCTTCATTTTCAAAGTTTTCCAATGCATCTTGAATTAGTTCATCATAGTAATAAATGACAGTTTCTATATCTTTAATTTTTTTTCTTTTTAATTCTTCTCTTAAATTTCTTAAAAAAGTTCTCTTATCCATTTCTCTACCTCAATATAAAATCATATAATCTTTTAATTTCTTGAAAATCTTCATTTGATTGGCTAAGCTTGTCATTCCCTGAAGCGGTGATTTGGTAATATTTTCTAATTCTAGAATTATGGGTCGCGTTATAAGTCTTTACTAGGGTCTGTTTTTCTAATCGTTTAAGGATTGGATACAGGGTAGATTCACTTATGTCCATAATCGATGAGATATCTTGGATTATTTTGTAGCCGTAGGAGTCGTTGTACTTTAAACTAGCTAAAACCATTAAATCCAGTAATCCCTTTTTTAGTTGAGCATCCATCTAATACCTCCCTATGCATAATACTATACAATACATAGTAACATTTGTCAATATATAAAATAAAAAAAACACAAATTTTTTTGTGTCTTTTGTTTTTAAAGAAAAAACTACTTAGAAACGCTATCATATATTAACTGTTTTTGAGAGTTAAAATAAGTTTTATATCCTAAAACTAAACATAAGTAAGTAACAATACCAACACCACCCAATATCCCTAACATAATAGCTATTTGATACATTATTGAGGTTGTTGGGATTGTACCAGAGAGTATTTGACCGGTCATCATGCCAGGAAGAAATATTATTCCCATTCCTAGCATTGAATTAATAGTAGGAGTAATTGCGTTATCAAAAGCATCATTTATAATGTCTTTACTTGCTTGCCTTGGAGTAGCTCCTAAGATTAAGGATGTTTCAATCTCCTCGACATTTAAAGTAAATCTTTTTACCATTGTGTTTAAACCAAGTGTTATACCGGTCATTGAGTTGCCAATAATCATGCCACTAATTGGAATTACATATTGAGGGTTATAAAGAGGTTTAACCTGTATAACTACAAAGATGAAAAAAAAGATAACTGGGAATACTCCTAGGGTAAAAGCTATTGTGATAACTTTCTTTAGTTTGTAGGAAAGCTTTCCTTTAAACTTCTTAAATATAGTGTGAATTGCAAAAAATACCATTAGCAATAAGATAAAAGATGTGATAAAAAAATTTGGATAATTAAATATGTATGTAAGTATAAAACCGACAATAATTAATTGAACTGTCATTCTAATTGAGGATATCAGCAATTCTTTTTCTTTGGCTATACCGATAGATTTAATCAAGACTAAAACTATCAAGACAAAAGTATAGGCTAAAGCAAGTTGCCAATAGGATAGATTTAATATGCTGTTAAACAAAATTATCACGACCTTTCAACTTGCCTTCTTTTATTCTATAGGTGAAATCAGAATATTTTTGTGCTATATTGTCCGAATGAGTTACTATAATTAGTGTTTTGTTATTTTCTTTAATATATTTTACTACATATTCAATTATTGTATTTTCAGTTTGTTGATCTAATGAACTCGAAGGCTCATCGAGCAATATTAGCTTAGGGTTTTTATAGATTAATCGAACTAAAGCTAAACGCTGAGCCTCACCTCCAGAGAGTTTGGAGACAGGAAAATCTAAGGGTTTGTTTAGCGATACAGATTCAAGTAATCCCTTTATCAATATTTCATCTAAAAGCAAGTTGTTAAAAAAAGCTACTTTTTTAAAGTTGTCAAAAATGGTTTCAGGGTAAAGAAACGGTTTTTGTGTTAATAAACCAACATTTTTTCGATACTCCAAAGTTTCGATTTCAGAGATGTTTTCATTCTCATAAAGAATTATACCTTCAGTTGGATTTATCATCTTGTTTATGAGTTTTAATAGAGTTGTTTTTCCACCGCCACTTTCTCCAACTAGACATGTAATTGTATTATGCTTCACTTGAAAATCAAAAACTTCCAAAATATCATGATATTTTATGTTACTAATGCTAATTAAAAAATCATTCACGCAGATAACCTCCATAATATCATTTTATTGATTTGAGTTCTAAAAAAGACTATTGTGAGCTATAGTCTTTCTTAATGGTTATTTAAAAGCTGATTTTCATAACAACTGGATTATGATCGCTATATTTAAAGTTCTCGTTTAGTGTTTCAACACTGATGAGATTTATATTGTTAGAAATTATGAAGCCATCTATCAAATAATATTGATTGTTTGATGAGTTTGTTGCATCGTAAGGTTTATCTACTAATCTACAAGTAGGAGTGGATGTGTCAACAGCGAAAATAAACCCGGAGTCATCAAAAAGTTCGTCTTCTAGGGGAAAGGCTTCCCATAATCCTTGTTCTCTTAATGGATATAAGTATTCAAAAGATCCATTTGGATAAAATGTAACTGCATCAGGGAATGTTTGATTAAAATCACCACCAACAATCACATAATTTCCAGCATCATATTCTTCTTTCATTATGTTAATCAACGCTTCCATTTCCTGTTTTCTCATCGAACCATCGTCATAAGCTGATAGATGAACGTTGATAACCACAAGATAATTGTCATTGTCTTTAATTGGGTATCTAGAGATTAGAATGCATCTTTTCAAATTTACTAGTCTAATTGGCCAAGGAAAACTTCCTGGCAATTGGACTCTAGAAGCTTCTTCACTATAGTAGTCGCTGTATGTAGCTATTCCTGAATTAACTTTACCCATCATTTGAGTTAGGCTAAAAGGGAAGGGTGCAAATATCGAACGATAATTATAAGCTAAAACGGAGGATTTTCCTAAAATTTCATCTAAGAAGTCGAGTTGGTTGAGATTATATGAACGATTACTATCCACATCAACTTCTTGAATTAAATAGATATCAGCTGGATTCTCTGTTAAAATATTAGCGATTCCCGAAAGGTTTTCTTGAACCAACTCAGAAGAATCCATTCTACCTTTCGTTCCTCCATCCATCACAAAGTCTTCTGTCTCACTTAAAGAAGCATAGCCAATATTAAAAGTCATAATGGTTAACTCATCAAGCAAATCAATATAGTTCTCAGAAGAAACTTCAGGGTTGTTTGATATTTCTAGAATTGTAATATCGTTGGGTCGATACTCAAAAATTTGTAAAGTAAATATAAAACCAAAGACAAATACAAATAAAGTCAAAAAAACGATCATGAGAATTTTTAATATTTTTTTCATTAGGCTACCTCAGTATTTTTAATAATTCTATTTTACCAAAAAAACCAAAAAAAAGTAAGAGATTATAGTATAATTTTATTTGGAGGTGTGATATGGAGAGAGTTATCATTAAAGATATTTTTAGCAATAATCTAAAAAGGAATAAACGATTAAGAATTATTCTTCCCAAGGATTACCATAGTTCAAAATTGAAGTACCAGGTTTTATATATGCATGATGGACAAAACCTTATCGACCCATCGCCATATAGTAATCACTCGTGGGAAGTTATTGATGCGATTGATAGATATAACTCGCTACTTGTAGTCGGGATTGACCATAGTGATGAGTTTAGAATGATGGAGTACTCAAATTATCTTCACAACTCAGCTATTAAGCATCTTAAAAGAATGAATATTGAGAACATTCATCCCCAAGCAAACGAATACGGAAGATTCATTGTAGAAGAAGTTAAACCTTTTATTGATTCTACTTTTAGAGTTGAAACTGATAATACTAATACTTATATTGCTGGAAGTTCATGTGGAGGAAATATCAGTCTTTATTTAGGTTTGAAATATCAAGATGTTTTTAGTTGTATTGGAGCTTTCTCTCCTGCTTATTACATCATAAAAAAAGGTTTTTATGATTTTTTGGATGATTTAGAGTTAAATCAAAACATGAAAATATATTATGATGTAGGAACTGAAGAGAATGGATTTTTCAGTAAGATATATCTTAAAGAGCATAAATTATTCGATGAGTATATTAAGAAGAAGTTGCCTCAAAGTCAACTTCTTGGTGTGATAGACAAAGGTGCGAAGCATTCAGAGGAGTTTTGGGCAAAAAGATTTACTGGTTTTGTAGAGTTTTGTCTAAAAAAATAATTTGTACTTGACTTAAAATATCCAAAGAGTATAATATTTCAACGGAATGGAGAGATAATATGAAATTGGTTCTATATGTAATGAATAAAACAGAGTATCTTGAAGAGTTTTTGCATGAGTTAAATGAAAACGGAGTTAAAGGAGCAACTATAATTAGTTCTACAGGAATGGCAAGGACTTTAGCTAGAAATGATGATATGAATTTTATTGGTTCATTAAAAGCTGTTTTTGCTAATCCTCGAAAGGAATCGAATGTTATTTTAATAGCTTTAAAAGATGAACTAGTTCCAACTGTCTATAAAGTTATTGATAATGTCTGCGGTAACCTTAATGAACCAGATTCAGGTATAGCTTTCACAATCCCAATTGAAGATGTTGTGGGGTGCAAATTTTAATTATGGAGTACAAGGTTTTATTGTATACTGGGATTATCATCGCAACAGGATTGCTTTTTGGTAAAATAGCTAAATATCTAAGGTTACCCAATGTTACTGGATACTTAATTGGAGGATTACTTATTGGACCTTCAATGCTTAATCTAATAAAAGAGGATGCTTTAGAAGGGCTAGAGATTGTTTCTGTAGTAGCACTTGGTTTTATCGCTTTTACTATTGGAAATGAACTTAAGTTAAGTTATTTTAAGCGTGTAGGTATTAAACCAGTAATAATTGCTTTTTTTGAAGCGTTTTTTGCGGTTGTAGTTGTTTTTATAGGTTTGCTTATCTATTTCATTATCTTGGGTAATTTAAACATAGAATCCCTTAGATTTTCACTTGTATTATCAGCGATTGCTGCAGCAACTGCACCAGCAGCAACTATGATGGTGATAAGACAATATAAAGCAAAAGGAAAACTTTCTGAAACTTTGATGAGTGTAGTTGCGATAGATGATTCAATTGCAGTTTTGCTGTTTGGTATCTTTATAGCGATAGCTAATGCATTAGATCCTAGTAAAGTTCAGGCTTCTTTAATAATTCAGATTTTTACACCTATTTTTGAGATTTTAATATCTGTAGGAATAGGTCTGTTATTGGGGATTATCTTGGTTCTAGGATGCAACTGGTTTACTGGTCGAGGAAATAGAATATCTTTAACTGTTACTGTAGTAATACTGGCTGTATATCTTGCTAATTATCTTCATGGATCAGCAATTTTAACAGCTATGATTATTGGTTCTGTCTTTGCAAATCTGTCTAATAAACATGAGAAAGTAAATGATTTAATTTATTTTTTCACTCCTCCAATATATGTTATGTTCTTTGTGCTTAGTGGAGTTGAGTTAAAGTTGAGTGTGCTTTCAACAGTAGGAATGATTGGTGTTATATATGTAGTGATGAGAGTGATAGGCAAGATAACAGGAGCATATTTAGGTTCTAAGAAGGTCAAAGCAGAATCTAAGATTGCTAAGTATTTAGGATATGCATTGATTCCTCAAGCGGGTGTAGCTATTGGTTTGAGTTTAATTGCTTCGACAGTATTAAATCCTGAACTTGGTTCTCAGATTAGAGCTATTGTACTATCTGCAACTGTAATTTATGAATTAGTAGGACCAATCATCACAAAGATCATTTTGAAAAAAGCAGGAGAAATCCCTTTGAATGCTTAGTTTTTCTTGTATAATAGATTATGAAATGAGGTGTTATTGTGAAAAAGATTAAGATTGGTAAGATATCAAGACCTAGAGGTTTAAAAGGAGAAATTAAAGTTTTAGGTTATCTTGATTTTTCGAACTCAATATCGATTGATGATGAGATTTTCATTCTTTATAATAATGATTTTCAAATACTAAAGATAAAAAACTATCGAGTTATAAAGAATAATAATTATCTGACATTTCATAATCTTGAAAACATTAATTTAGTTGAAAAATATATTGATTGCGATTTGTATATTTATGAAAATAAGCTTCAAGAGTTGGGAGAATTTGAGTTTTGGATTGATGAAATTGTTGGCCTTAAAGTCTATCAAGGTGACAGATTTGTCGGTAAGGTAGTTGATGTAATGAACTATCCTCAAGGAGATTATCTAGTTGTTGATGTTGAGGGGATTGATAAGTTGGTACCTTTTAGAGATGAGTTTATAATAGAACAAACAAATGAAATTATTAAAGTGATTGATCTAGAGGGATTGTTATGAAGATTACTATTTTAACACTCTTTCCAAAGATGATTGAACCAATTATCAATAGTTCAATTTTAAAGCGTGCAAGTGAAAACTCATTAGTTGAATTTGAAGTCATCAATTTTCGTGATTTTTCCACAAACAAGCACAAGACTGTAGATGATACACCTTATGGTGGTGGCAGCGGGATGGTAATATCAGTTGAACCGATATATAATGCACTTGAATCAATGAGTTTTCGAGGGCATAAAATCCTCTTATCTCCGCAAGGAGTTTTATTTGACCAAGAGAAAGCAAAAGACTTAAGTAAAAGAGATGAATTAGTTTTTATCTGTGGTCATTACGAAGGCTTCGATGAACGAGTAGTGGAGTTTATTGATGAAGAAGTCTCTTTAGGAGACTTTGTTATGACAGGCGGGGAGTTAGCTGCATTAGCAATGATAGACGCAACAGTAAGATTAATTCCTGGGGTTTTAGGTTCAAGAGAGTCATATGAAAATGATTCCTTTTATAACGATTATCTCGATTATCCTCAGTACACAAAGCCAAGAGATTTCAAAGGCATGAAGGTTCCGGAGGTGTTATTGTCTGGAAATCATCAGAAAATCGATCAATGGCGCAAAGAAATGCAGAAAAAAAGAACTCAAGAAAAACGTCCGGATTTAATGAAAAAAACCCAATGATTTTTGGAAAAAATTATTTGCTTTTACTATTTATATATGATATAATACTTACCGCTGAAAAGAATATATCGTTCCTTTGTTCCGCTGGTTATCTCCATGAACCGAGGCAAATTTTAAAAAGGAGTTGACCAAAATGTCGCAGCAATTAATTAAAGAAGTTACACAAGAGTTTCTTAGAAATGATGTTCCTGATTTTCGTGCAGGTGATACCTTGGAAGTAGGAATCAAAATTAAAGAGGCAAACAGAGAAAGAATTCAGATTTTTGAAGGACTATGTATTAAAAGACAAGGTGGAGGAGTAAGCGAAACATTCACGGTAAGAAAAATTTCTTATGGAATTGGAGTAGAGAAAACTTTCTTAGTTCACTCACCTGTTATTGAAAGTATTAAAGTCAAACGTCGCGGAAAAGTTAGAAGAGCTCATCTAGGGTATATCCGTGGTTTGTCCGCAAAACAATCAAGAATCAAAGAGAAACGTTAATCAAGAAAAACCCACAAAAGACGCGATTTATCCCGTGTCTTTTTTGTTTTTTATGGATAATTTGCACAAATCTATCGTTAAAATGTTGCACAAATGTAAAATTTTCATAATATTGATTGCACTGAAAAAATATTGTGGTAAAATATTATCAATCAATACTTTTATTTAGGGAAGGGGATTGATAAATATGAGTAAAGCTACAATTTACAATGTGGCAATCAAAGCTGGAGTATCTTTGGCAACAGTGTCTAGAACATTGAATAATCCAGATAAGGTTAAGCAAGAAACACGAGAGAGAGTTATGCAAGTCATCAAGGAGTTGGGATATAAACCAAATGCCTATGCAAAGGGTCTAGCGAGCAGAAAATCTACATCAGTTGCGATAATAGTTCCTGATATGTCAAGGTCTTCTGTAGCAGAGATGGTTAATGGTATAGCTGTTGAGGCTCGCAAGTATAAATACTCTCTAATTCTTTACATGCTTAAAGACGATCATGATGAATCAGAAATGCTACAAGAAGTAGTCGCATCTCAAGCAGATGGTATATTATATATGAATGATGAAATCAATGAAGAACAATATGCTACTCTAAATAGAATTCAAGAGGAATATGGTGTCCCAATTGTACTTGCTAATACACTTTATCCATATGATAATCGCCTGACAACTGTTTCAATAGACTATTTTCTTGCAGGTTATGAAGCGACAAAGAGATTGATTGATGAAGGTCGAAAAAATATCTATATGCTAACTACTGCTAGAAAGTATATGGTAAATGATTTAAAAGAAGCAGGCTACACCAAAGCGATTAATGAAGCAGGGTTAGAAGTAAACATCTTTAGAACAAGTGGAGATATTACTGTCAACACAGTTCATTTTAACGAGTTATTCAAAGAGCAGGGAAGAAAAATTGATGGGGTAGTTGCTGTTAGAGATTCTATTGCGGTTTCTTTTGTTAACTCAATGATTGAAAAAGGTAAAAAAATCCCTAAAGATATTAGCGTTTTTGGGTTCCAAAATACAAAGTATGCTTCACTTTCAAGACCTAGATTATCTTGTGTAGATATACCTATTATTGACATTGGTGCTAAAGCAATGGATTTGTTAAAACAAGAAATCGATGGTGAACTAATCGAACAGCGTTTCAATGTTTTACCACATAATATTATAATCAGAGAAACAACTAAATAGACTGTGATTAAGCGAGAGTCTAGAACACATATCCAGAGAGTCAGTGGTTGGTGAAAACTGATTTTGTTGATAGACTTGTTACACTTAGGAGTCTTGCCAATGGCACGGTAAATCCGTTATCTTTTATAAGTGCACTTAAAGTGAAATAAGGTGGTACCGCGGTTAAACAATCGTCCTTTTTAGAGGGCGATTTTTATTTTTTAAGGAGGGTTTAATTATGAGTTTATATGAAGATTTAAAATGGCGTGAGTTGATATATCAGGTTACTGATGAAGAACTAAAAAGCAAAATTGATACAGATAAATTGGTCTTTTATCTAGGTGCTGATCCTACAGCAAATAGCTTACATATAGGTCATCTTTTAGCTTATCTTGTCGCAAAAAGATTAGCTGATTATGGTCATTTACCGATACTTGTTATCGGTGGGGGAACAGGTTTGATTGGAGATCCAAGTTTTAAGAGTCAAGAGAGAAAACTCTTGACCATTGAAGAGTCGTTAAAAAACGCTGAAGGAATAGGAGCACAAGCTAGAAGTATTCTACCTAATGCGTCGATTGTTAATAATTATGATTGGATTGCTTCTTTGAATACAATCGAGTTTTTAAGGGATATTGGCAAGCATTTCAATGTCGCATATATGATGAGCAAGGATTCAGTAAAATCAAGAATTGAAAATGGTATTTCCTTCACCGAGTTTGCATATCAAATTATCCAGGCTTGGGATTTTGAGTATCTCTTCAAGAACTACAATTGTGTAATGCAAATAGGTGGCCAAGACCAATGGGGGAACATCACAGCTGGGTTAGAGTTGATTAGGAAAATTCATACGATTGAAGCCAAAGTATATGGTCTAACATTTCCTTTGGTAACTAAATCTGATGGGACTAAGTTTGGCAAGACTGAATCAGGAGCTGTATGGCTGGATAAAACAAAAACATCAGTCTATGATTTCTATCAGTATTGGATAAATACAGCTGACGCTGATGTTATATTAAGACTTAAGCAATTCACTTTTTTAAGCAAAGATCAAATTGAGGAGTTGGAGAAATCACTTGTTGAAGAGCCACATTTACGTTTAGCTCAGAAAACATTAGCAGAAGAAATTACAACTCTAGTACACGGAGAAGCAGAGTTATTAAAAGCAATCAGAGTGACAGAAGCTTTATTTAATGGGAATTTTGATAGTCTCGATGAAGATGAAATTGAAATGGGCTTTAAACACTTAGATTCAATTATAGTTGATAATGATATTGATATTATCAGTGCATTAAATCAATTGGGATTAAGCAAATCAAACAGAGACGCTAGAGACTTGCTAGGTTCAAATGCAATAACAGTCAATGGTTTGAAAGTAGTTGACACATTCTTTATCATCAAGAGAGCTGATGCTTTGCACGGACAATACAGTATTATTAGAAAAGGTAAGAAGAAATACGCGATTATCAAACATAAAAAAGAAAGCCGCTGATAGAAAAAATCTATCAGCGGTTTTCTTGTTAATATATCTCATAAATTTTGATGTACCAAGAAACAATTGAGTCTATCAAGCTTTCTGCTTCATAGTACCTATTCTTGCCTTTGGGTGTATTGTCCGAATAACGAGAGTTTATTGTATAAGGATCATAAACTTCAAAGAAAGTACCGATATCAGTAATCAAGTATCCTTTGACTATTAAATAATGGCCTGTTACATTTGAATAGAATCTATTAGTCCTTTCACTACTTATTGAGTTGTAAGGAATCAACGACATATTATTGTTAATCAAAGCTATTCTGCCTGACTCAATCACTGAAATCAAATCATCAATTTTTGTTATATATGATGTTTCATGAGGAATTCTGTACAAATCTAAAGCTCCTTTAATATCTTCATCATACCACCAGCCACCATTAGGCCTGAACTTTTCCCTAGCATTTTTGGCTGTAACTCTAGATAGTTGATCCGACCATCTGCTTACCATTTCTATCGAAGCAGGTCCGCAATTGCTATAAGCGTGTACACCAGTGTTAAGTTGATTGACATACCAATTATAATCCCTATCATTGCTGACATATTTGATTAAATCATTGCCTAAACCATAATTGCTTAAATTCAGTAATAACTGTTCTTCATAGTTTCTATATAGTTCCTCTGTAGTGGTGGTAGTTGTAGTTATTGTTGTTGTTGTTGTTGTTGTTGTAATTGATGAAGTTATTGAAGAAGTTTCAAATGTTAAAGTTGGACTTGAAGTGATGGAAGAATAAGTACTTTCTAAGAAAGTTGTTGATGGAGCAGTTTCTTTTGAAAGTTCATTTGAAATACTAGATTCGCTAGATAGAGTAGTTGATGAACTTACATCAATTGTACAACTAAAGAGAATAAAGGAAATAAGTAAGGATATAAAAATAATAAATTTCTTAATGATAATCACACAACCTTTCTTTGTTAAAAAAGATATCGCTTAAATTTTTTTAATGTTAAGCGATATTTTTATTATTTTCTAATTTTAGCTTTTGGTTTAGCTTCAAGATATTTTTTTTGATAGATAATTCTAAGTGCATTAATCACACATAGAATTGCTACTCCTACATCAGCAAATATTGAGAGCCACATCCACATTAATCCGACAGCAGACAAAAATAGGAATCCTATTTTAACTGCCAAAGAGAAAACAATATTTTCTGCAGAAATTCTTCTGGTTTTTTTTGCAATTCTAATTGCTTTATCTAAAAGTCTAATATCATTGTTGATGATAATGACATCACTAACTTCAATTGCTAGATCAGTAGCGCTTCCCATTGAAACTCCAATATCTGCGTTCTTTAATAAAGGGGCATCATTAATCCCGTCTCCGACAAAAAGCGAAATTGAATTAGTTCTAATAGTATTAAAGATTTTAAGTTTTTCCTCAGGGAGTAACTCTGAATAATACTCGATACCACCTAACTGAATAGCTATATCTCGAGCAGAGTTTTCATTATCACCTGTAAGCATTACTGTGTCATAAGACTTAGTAAAATCTCTTACTGTTTCCATTGATGTTTCTTTTAACTCATCTTTAACAACGATGTGTCCAATGTACTTGTTGTTGTAGGCTATGAAAGTGTAAGAACCAATGGGCAATTTTTCGATATTAACCTCGATATGATTGCTTATCAAAAATTTTCTACTTCCAGCTAAAAGTGTTTTGCCATCAATTTCACCTTGAATTCCAAAACCAGGAACTTCTCTAACATTTTTAACATCATAGATTTTTTGATTGTTGTAATCAACAATAGCTTTAGCAATTGGGTGATTTGAGAACTTTTCAATAGATGCAGCTAGTTTTAAAGTTTCATCATCACTAACTTCTTTAACAAAAAAGTCACCATAAGTTAACGTCCCAGTTTTATCTAAAGCAATCGTTTCAACTTCAGTAATACTATGAAGATAAGAAGAACCTTTGAACAAAATACCTTGTTTTGCGGCTGTTCCAATACCAGCGTAATAGGATAAAGGAACACTTAGAACTAATGAACATGGACAAGATATTACCAAGAAGATTGCCGCTCTATAAATATAACCATCTACAGTTGTAACATTTTGGGGATCAAAGATAATACCATATAACACTAATAACAAGGCTAAACCAACAACTATAGGTGTATAGACTTTAGCGAACTGGGTTATAAACATTTCTCTTTTCGATTTTTTTGAGGTTGAGTTTTCAATTAGATCGATTATTTTTGCTAAAGTGGAATTGTTGTATTCTTTGGTAACTTCAACATGGATGATATCACCTACATTAATGTTACCTGAGAGAATCTCATCACCCTTGCCAACGTTTTTAAGTTTTGCTTCACCAGTTAATTCTGAAGTATTTAGCGATGTCGAACCAGATATTATTGTTCCATCCAATGGTATTCTCTCGCCATTCTTAATAACTATTATATCCCCGACTTTTATTTGCATGGGATCTTTTATTACGATTTTATTATCGATTAAAACATTTGCGTATTCAACTTTTAAATCAATTAGTGAAGATATTTCATTTCTTGATTTTTGAACAGCTCTGTTTTGAAGGTATTCACCAACAGAATAGAGGACTACTACAGCAACACTTTCTTCATATTTACCAATGAACATGGCTGCAAAAGTTGCTATTATCATTAAGGTATTTTCATTGAAGATATTAAAATTTCTAATTCCTTTAATTTGCATGAGCAAAAGTTTTGATATTAAGAATAGATATCCTACCCAATAAAAAATAATTTTGAGGGTATCGTTTAGATGAGGAATATCTAAATCAAAAATATTGTTTATGAAGGGAATGATCCTAAAAGCAAAAAAAGTAAAAGAAATCAGTAACATACCAAATAAAACAAAACGATATTCAAAAAGGAAGTTTACGGTTTTTGTTTCAACTTTTTGTTCATAATATTGAGTAATGATATTGTCTTCTAAAATATCAACGATAGATTTTATCTCTTTAATTGCAATATTTTCATCATAGTCATCTTTAAAGTCAACCATTAAAACTTGATTTGCGAAATTAAAAGAAGCAGAATTAACATAAGGCAATCTCGCTGTTCTTCTCTCGACCTTAGAAATACAATTAGTACATGTGAGGTTTTTCATAAGAATTTTTCTAACCATATCATATATCCTTCATTTCGTTATCTACTTTTTTTGTCTTTAATACTATATATTATACTTTATAATAAGCCATTGTCAAATATTTGTGTAATTAATATAATATTAATTGTAATTATTTGCAAATGGTTTTTTATATGATAAAATATCATTGAAAGGAAGTGTTTTTATGGATTGGTTAGAGATTTCAAAAGAATATAAAGAAGAATATGTTACTTTGGTAAAGAAACTTCTCAAGATTCCTACTGTGCTAGATGATTATAAGCCTGAGAATAAAACTGCACCCTTTGGTAAAGAGATAAAAAAAGCTTTGGATTTCATGTTAAAAACAGGTGAAAACGATGGTTTTGTTGTTAAGAACATTGATAATTATGCCGGACATATTGAGATGGGTCAAGGTGAAGAAGTGCTGGGAATTTTAGGTCATCTTGATGTAGTTCCAGCTGGTGGAAAATGGCATAATCCTCCTTTTTCTGCATATGAAGCCAATGGTAAGATTTATGCTCGTGGTGCTATGGATGATAAAGGGCCAACCATTGCTGCTTATATCGCTATGAAAATGGTAAAGGATAAAGGGGTTAAATTGAATAAGTCAGTAAGACTGATTCTTGGCTGTGATGAAGAGAGCGGAATGAGAGGAATCAAACGTTATTTAGAAAAGGAAAAAATGCCAGAAATTGGGTTTGCTCCTGATGCTGAGTTTCCTTTGATTTATGCTGAAAAGGGTATAGCAAGCTTCGATATATTGGGCCAAAATGAAGATGATTTAATTAAGTCTATCAAAGCAGGCGAAAGATATAATGTTGTTCCTGATGAATGTGTTGTTGTTCTAAAGAAAAACCTTCAAAAAGAGTTCATTCAGTATTTACAAGATACAAAAACTCATGGAAGATTACATAAAGATACATATACTATTTTTGGTAAAAATGCTCATGCCGCTTGGCCGCATTTAGGTAATAACGCGATATATTTGATGGTTGATTTCCTAAAAAAATATACTGATAATAGTTTTGTTCAGTTCATCGATAAGTATTTAAGCAAAGATCACTATGGAAAGAAACTCGGAATTGAAATATTTGATCAGGAGATGAAAGAGTTAACGATTAATCTAGGCTTTATTGATTATTCAGATGGAATTGGCAGGTTAGGAATCAATATTCGCTATCCAAGAACATATGAATATGAAAAAGGTGAAAAGAAGATTGCTAAAGCAGCTTCAGAGTTCAAACTAGATTACGAACAAAAAAGTAATTCTTTACCACATTATGTATCACCAGATGACCCTTTGGTTAAGTCATTGCACGAAGCATATAAAAAATATACGGGAGACCATGATAATCAAATTATTACTATCGGTGGCGGAACTTATGCAAGAGTATTGAAGAAAGCTGTAGCATTTGGACCTAATTTTCCAGGAAAAGAAGACTTAGCTCATCAACCAAATGAGTATTTAGAGATAAAGGATATGATTATTGCCGCTAGCATTTATGCTGAAAGCATTGTAAAACTTGCAGGAGAGAAGTAAATGCGTTTAAGAAATGTAAAATATGCAAAAGAATTATTGGAGTCTTACCCAGAAATTGTTATTCAAAACCCTGAAGAAGTTATCGGGTATTGGAAAGAAGTATTTAATAACAGTAACCCAATTGATGTCGAGATTGGTTGTGGTAAGGGTAAATTCATTTACGAAATGGCAAAGAAATATCCACAAAGAAATTTTATAGGTATTGAGAAATTTGATTCAGTAGTAGTTAGAGCTTTAGAGAAGGCGATTATCAACCCCCTAAATAACCTTAGGCTTATTAGATATGATGCTCATACTCTAGATAAAGTTTTCTCTAAGAGCGAAATAAAGAACATATACTTGAACTTCAGTGATCCATGGCCTAAAAAAAGACAAGCAAAACGAAGACTTACTAGCCCTTTGTTTTTGAAGCACTATATCCAAATTATGAATCCTAATGGTTTTCTGTTTTTCAAGACAGATAATTATTTGCTATTTGAGTACTCGATGATGACATTAAATGATAATTGCAAATTTAAAATTCATAGGATATCACTAGATCTTTACAGTGATGAAATTCATGATAATATTCAAACAGAATTTGAAGTTAAGTTTATAAGCGAAAATAAACCGATTTACTATATTGCAAGCAGTCTAGAAGAGGAAAAAAAATGAAAAACTATTATAAAGATCTAGTAAATTTACCAGGAATATCTGGTCAAGAAAAGTATATCCGAGAATACATGAGAGGTTATTTGAACAAGTTTTCTGAAGTTGTAGTGGAAGATAATTTAGGATCTATTTTTGGTGGAATAAATCTTCAAAGCGAAGGACCTACAGTAATGATTGCTGGGCATATGGATGAAGTAGGTGCTATGGTCAAAGAGATTACTAGAAATGGAATGATTAAACTAATACCCATTGGTGCAATCAATCCTATGGTAGCGATATCTCAAAATATGAATATCGTGATTGACGATGGAACTTATGTGCCTGGAGTAATTGGCGCTAAACCTCCACATTTATTAAGAGACAATAAGACATCGCAAGTTTCTAGTTTTGATGATTTTCTTTTAGATATAGGAGCAAACAATTATCAACATGCGAAGGATTTAGGTGTAGAGATTGGTCAGCAAGTTGTTTTTGTTAACAATTATGTGGAAAGTAAAGATGGAAAGAAGGTTTTTTCAAAAGCTTGGGATAACCGATTTGGTAGTGCTATGGCTTTGGATATTTTAGAATCAGTAAACAAGCAAGAACTAAAATGTCGTTTATTTGCAGGAGCTAATGTACAAGAAGAAGTAGGGTTAAGAGGTGCAATCACATCCTCTTATAAGTTGAAACCAGATTTGTTTATTGCAATAGATTGTTCACCCTGTTCTGATTCGTTTGAAGAAAGTGAAGTGGGTGGAAGTTTAGGCGGAGGTTTCATGGTTAGATTTTATGACCCTCGAGCATTATTACATCAAGGAATGAAAAGATTCATTATTGAAACAGCTAAAGCTAACAATATTAAGTTTCAGTACTACAATTCTTTGGGAGGAACTGATGCAGCTGCTGTACAACTTTCTCGTGAAGGTGTTTTAGTATGTACGATTGGAATGCCATCAAGATATATTCATTCGACGACTTCAATGATTCATAAAGATGATTATGAGGCTGTTAGAAATCAAATTTTAGCAATGCTGAAATTGATTGATTTAGATAAGATTAAAGAAATAAAGCAAAACGTTTAGAAAAGAATTACTTATGAGACCACAAAAATGTGGCTTGGAAAGGAAAAGAAAATGAAAGAAAAACGTATTTTAACTAAACATGAAGAAACTAGAGAAATGACTATTTTAGCTATGTTTATTGCAATCATAGCTGTATTAGGATTAGTTCCCAATGGGTTTGGAGGGACAATCGGTTTTATAAAGATTGCACCAAATCTTGAAGCAACCATAATTCACATACCAGTTTTGATTGGAGCTGCTTTATTGGGTAGAAAATTTGGTATTTACCTAGGTCTTGCTTTTGGTGTGGTATCCAATATTGCAGCTTTTATCTATGCAAGCCCACTATTTATTTACCCTTGGGTAGCAGTATTGCCAAGGTTTGTCTTTGGTTTGATTATTTATGATTTAACACATATTTTTGTTAGACTATTTAAGAATAAATTTTTGGGCCTTGGAATAAGTTTCTTTATTTTGACTTTTTTACACACAGTAATGGTTCTTACAATGATGTTAACTTCATATACTATGGTTTTTGAGTATGATTCAATCTCAGCTGCATTTGTGCCGTATATCACAATTTTAGTTGCCTTAAATGTACCTTTTGCTGCTTTTGTAGAAATGTTGTTAGCAGCAATTATCGGTTCAATATTAGTAGTTAGACTATCTCAATACCTAAAAAGAGATGAGTATCTAAGTGAGAGTGAGAGTGTCGAAGTTGAAGTTGGCAATTGATATAGGTAATACAACTATCGCAATTGGTTTATCTGATACAGGAGAAAAGATCGATAAACTATATCGAATCAACACTGAGAAGAATCGATCTTCAGATGAGTATACACTTATTCTCAATGGATTTATAAACTCATGTTCAGAAGCGATTATTGCTTCTGTCGTGCCTGAACTAAATGAAGTTTTCCGTGATTACTTTTTAGCGAGGTTTAATGTTGAACCTTTATTCATTGGTCATGGTGTGAAAACTGGAATTCAAATCAATTCGGATAATCCCAAAGAAGTAGGCGCTGATTTGATTGCAAACTCAGTTGGTGCTACTAGTTATTATGAAGATACATGTTTGATAATAGACACAGGAACAGCAACAACCTTTACATATTTAGAAAAAAAGGTTCTCAAAGGAGTAGTTATCACTACTGGTCTGACTACTAGTAAGAATGCTTTAATAGCTAAGACTTCACTTTTACCTCAAGTTGAATTGAACGCACCAAAAAAAGTATTGGGTACAAATTCAATTGACTGCATTAAATCAGGTTTGGTTTATGGCCATTCAGCAATGATTGATGGATTGATAAGAAGAATAAAGGAAGAGACGCTAAAGCCTTTTTTAAAGGTTATTATCACTGGTGGACATGCAAAGATTGTCGCAAATCATTGTTTGGAAGAATTAACGATCGATGAACTTTTGATACTAAAAGGATTGTTCGTTATCTTGAAGAAGAATAAAAAAATTAATGCACTGCTTTAGTGCATTTTTTCTAATTTTGTGCTAGAATTATGAAAGGTTGAGGTGGTTTATATGAAGAAAAGTCTGTTATTGGTTGATGCATCGAATTTGTTGTTTAGATCATATTATGCAACTGCATACACAGGAAATCTGATGCAAAACTCTTCAGGCATGTATACGAATGGAATATATGGTTTTGCCCATGCCATGACAAAGCTTATCAATGAAGGGTATACACATATTTTAGTGGCTATGGACTCTGAAGGAAAGACTCATCGACATGAGATATATGATGATTACAAAGGCACAAGAAAAGAAACTCCTGTAGAGTTAAAAGAACAATTTCCTTATATGAAGGAGTATTTGAAAGCTCTAGGTGTATATGCTTATGAACAAGAAGGGATTGAAGCCGATGATATTATCGGTTATGTTGTTAAAAATCACAAAGATGAGTTTGATGAAATAACAATATATAGCAATGACCATGATTTGATTCAATTGCTAGAAGATAATGTAAGACAGTTAATATCAAGAAAAGGTTTGAAAGAAATTGATTATTTCACTAACAAAAGTGTTGTTGAGAAATTAGGATTTAGAGCTAATCAAGTAATTGATTTCAAGGGTTTAGTCGGCGACACTTCAGATAATATTCCAGGAATACCTGGTGTAGGCGAGAAAACAGCTGTTAAGCTGTTACAGGAGTTTGAATCTTTAGAAGGAATATATAGAAATATTGATGAAATAAAAGGAAAACTAAAAGAGAAATTGATTGAGCATCACGATATCGCAAAATTCTCAAAAAAATTAGCGACTATCCTCACCGATTTTAAGAATGATATCGAGATTGACAAAACAGAGTATCGAGGATATAAAAATGAAGAATTGCTATCTTTTTATCAAAAAATGAATTTTAACTCTTTTATGAAGTCGCTAAGCAAGGATAAAGAGATTATAAATACTAGTTACCTTGTGCTAGATTCTTTGGAGAAAGTTAATAAAATTAACTATCAAAATGCATATCTTCATCTAGAAATTTTTGGAGATAATTACCATACTGACAAAAGAGTTGGTTTTGGTTTAATTATGGGTAATGATAGTTATTATCTACCTTATGATATAGCAATCAAATCTGATAGGTTCAAGGCTTTTTTAACTGATAAGGAGATAGAAAAGTATGTCTATGATCTAAAACAGTTAACTGTTGCTCTTTTATGGGATGGGATAAAAATTGAGAATTGCTGCTTTGATCTTTTGCTCTCAGCATATTTAACAAATGCAAGCATTAGGCAAGATGACTTTTCATTAGTAGTGCAAAGTCTTGGTTATGATCAAGTTTTGGCTGATGAGCATGTTTATGGCAAAGGTGCTAAGTTTGTTTTACCAGAAAAGAATGAATATATCAAACATATTATGAATAAAGTTAAAGCGATAAAATCTTTAAAGAAGATAGCTTTGGAGAAGAACATCAGTGATAATCAATTGGAATTATTAGAGAAAATAGAAATACCTTTAGCTAAAGTTTTAGCTGAAATGGAGTTTATTGGTATTTGTGTGGATAGAGAAGTCTTAGAGGAGTTTGGCGAAAATCTTAGAACACAAAAATTATCTCTTGAAACAAGAATATATGATTTAGCAAATAAAGAGTTCAATATCAATAGTCCAAAGCAACTGGGTGAAGTATTGTTTGATGAGTTGAATTTACCAACCCAAAAGAAGATTAAAAGTGGTTATTCTACAGATATCTCTGTATTGAACAAACTAGTAAAAATACACCCAATTATCAAGGAGATTATCAAATATCGAACTTATTCTAAATTATACTCTACTTACTATGAAGGACTAAAGCATTCATTGAATTTAAAGAATGATTCAAGAATCCACACAATATATCAACAAGCTTTAACTAAAACGGGTAGACTCTCATCAAAAGAACCAAACTTGCAAAATATTCCAATTAAGACTGATGAGGGAAGAGAATTGAGAAAAGTATTTATTGCTAATGATAACAATGTTCTCCTATCTTTTGATTATTCACAAATTGAATTAAGAGTAGTATGTGAGTTAGCAGGAGCTAAAAATCTCAAGAAAGCTTTTTTGGAAAATCTAGATATTCATAAAGAAACAGCCAAGAAAATCTTTGGCAAGGATGAAATCGGTATTTATGAGAGATCAGTAGCAAAGGCAATTAATTTCAGTATTATCTATGGAAAAACAGCTTGGGGATTATCAGAGGACCTTGATATTTCACTTTATGAAGCTGAAAAGTTTATTAACTCATATTTTGAGAATTATCCTGAGATAAAGACATATATGGATAAACAAATCGCTTTTGCAAAAGAAAATGGATATGTATTGACAAAGTTTAATCGCAAGACATATATACCTGAGATTATGTCGAAGAATTATCAAACCCGACAGTTTGGACAAAGAATAGCGATGAATGCTCCCATTCAAGGGACAGCAGCAGATATCTTGAAAATTGCAATGGTCTTGATTGATAAACGCTTTAAGGAAGAAGATCTATTGGCTAAGATTATCTTACAAATACATGATGAGATTGTTATTGATGTTCCTGAACATGAGTTAGAAAAAGTTATCAGTATAACTAAGGAAGTAATGGAAAATGCTGTAGACTTTGAGACATTAATTGTTGCTAATTACGCTAGTGGAAAGAATCTTTATGAGGTGAAATAAATGCCTGAATTACCAGAAGTAGAGACAGTAAGAAATACTTTAAAAAATTATATTATCGGAAGAAGAATAGATGACTTGATTACACCATACCCAGATATCATTAAAGCAAAACTAAGTCAATTTAGAAACTGTATATTAGGTCAAAGGTTTAATGATATCTTGAGATTTGGTAAGTATTTAATCTTTGTCTTGGATGATTATTCTTTAATAAGCCATCTGAGAATGGAAGGTAAGTATTTTATCAGAAGTAGTATGGATGAAATTACTAAACATGAACACATTATTTTCAAGTTGGATAATGATGTCTTTCTAAGTTATCATGATGTAAGAAAATTTGGTACAATGGAACTGGTTAATATCGGTCAAGAATTTCAAGTAAAGAGTTTAAAAAGTATTGGTAAAGAAGTAAATGATCCAAACCTTGATTCTCAAGAAATATACAAGATGATAGTCAAAAGTAACAGAGCGATTAAAACTGTATTGTTAGATCAAAAGATAGTCTCTGGGCTGGGAAATATCTATGTAGATGAAACGCTTTTTAGAGCAAGAATAAATCCAGAGGAAGTTGCAAATAAACTTAATTTTCAGGAAGTTAAGAATATACTCAAGTCTGCTAAATCGGTTATTGATAAAGCAATTTTACTAGGAGGAACAACGATAAGAACGTATCAATCCAGTTTAGGTGTAGATGGAAGGTTTCAAAATGAACTAGCAGTTCATACAAAAGAGAATGAGCCTTGTTTGGTTTGTAACGATACCATTAAGAAAACTAAAGTTGGTGGAAGAGGGACATATTTTTGTCCGACCTGCCAAAAAAGGAAAATAATATGATAAAGATAGGTTTGACCGGTGGAATTGCATCCGGTAAATCATTAATATGTGAGTTATTTCTTGAGAAGGGAATTAAAGTACTAGATTCTGACAAGATTTATAAAAATCTATTAAAAAACAATAAGATATTGTATAATGAAATTAAGGACGAGTTTAAAGTTTTTGATTTAGATTTTAAGAAGTTGGGCGATATCGTATTCAATGACACTAGTAAATTAAAAAAATTGAACCAAATAACTCATCCATATGTTTTAAAAGAAATTGAAAAGCAACTTGACGAATTAAAACAAAAAGAAAAAATTATAGTCATGGATATTCCACTGCTATTTGAAGCAAAAATGGAGAGTTATTGTGATACAATTATTTGTGTCTATGTTGATATTTGTGTCCAAAAAAAGCGATTAATTGCAAGAAATAGTCTATCTGAATATGATGCAATTAAAAGAATAGAGTCGCAGATGCCACTTATCGATAAGTGTGTAAAAAGCGATTATGTTATCGATAATTCGGGAACTATTCTAAATACAGTAACACAATTTCAAGAGATCTTTGAGAGAATTAGGGAGGTTTACAATGTCTTTTAAAAGTTTTTTCCGCAATACTTGCGAAACCAAAGAATTACATGTTGATCCAGAACTGAGAACAAATTATTATCGTAACAATTTTAATCAAGCAGTTGATGCTTTAAAACAGATTGCTTCTGAGGAACATATGGAAGTAAAAGATGTAAATAAAACTCATCGCGAAATATATATCTTAGGCGATGGTTTTGATGCGATTGTAACTGTTTCTGAAATAACACCGGTTGAGATCGGAATAGATTTCAAGGTAAATTGGTTTAGTGGATTCGGATTTCATCGGCCAAAGAAGAAAGTTGTAATTTTCTATGCAAAACTCAAAAATATTCTCAGGTTTAAAGGTGTGTCTTTGCATCCATAGGAGGTTAAATGGAAACACTTAGAAGAACTGATACGTTTTCAGTATCTGGAGATGGTTTTTGTTCTAGCACAGATTATCAGGTTTTGACAATTCTCTATCAACCAATTATCGGTCAAGGGGCTTTTGTGCTTTATCTCACTTTGATGAACCTTATGAATCGTCAAGATCTAGTTTCTGAAGAATTCTTTCATGCAGACCTTGAAAGCATGTTAGGACAAAGAATCGATGATATCGAAAAAAACAGATTTAAGCTAGAAGCGATCGGATTATTGATCACTTTTTTTGGCAATGACAGTTTTATGTATCAACTGAGATTACCATTAAGTGCTAGAAACTTTATAAATGATGGAATATTGGGAGAGTACCTAATAGCAGCTGTAACGAAAGCAAGATTTAAGAAACTTCTTAAAATTTTTAAAGTAAAACCTTCAAATAAGAAGCAAAAATTTAATATTTCAAAATCCTTTAATGAAGTTTTTCTTAATCTTGATTCAACAGAGAATGAGTATGAAGGAAACCTTCTATCTACAAAGACGAGAAGTTTTGCAAAACTGACAAATTCAAATTTTGATTGGCGTATTTTCAATGATAGTATTCCAAAGGATATCTTTGATGTCGAAGAACTCACCGAAGCTATAAAAGCAAAAATAGAGCAATTGAGCTATGTATATTCACTTCGCGAGTTGGAAATGAAAGAGATATTTATCAAATCTTTAGATAATAACAATTTTGTCAATATTGCAGCTTTGGCAAGAAATAGTAGAGCTAATTACAAAAAAGATCCGAAAGATAAACCTAATGAAGAGATAGATAATAGAACACCAATTACCGATAATATTGTTGATTACTTTAAGACGATGAACCCAAAAGATGTTTTAGAAGAACTAGGAGATGGATTGGTATCATCTGCAGACTTACATCATGTTGAAAGGTTAATTGATGAGGTTGGTTTAAATTCTGGAGTTGTTAATGTTCTATTGGGATATTTAGTAAAAACCAAAGGAAATAATCTACCTGGCTATGCTTATATTGAAAAAGTTGGTATGGGATGGAAAAGAGATAATATTGAAACTGTTGAGATGGCTTTGGATTATATAAAGCATCTTGAAAGCGCAAGAGAAAGACAAAAATACAAGAAGAGTTCTAAGCCTGATGCTAAACCAGATTGGCTAGATGAATATTTAGCTAATTTTGAAGGGGAGGGTCAATAATGAAAAATGTGAATGATATGTTAAAAACCTATAAGTTAAAAGTTGATTTAGACCAGATAATTGATAGATTAATGGAAGATGCACTAATCGAAAAATTTGTATTAAGTCATGATTTAAAGCATGAAGATTTAGTAAGATCTTTGAATGCTTTAATGACTTACAAAGAAGAGAAAGACATTTGCAATCATTGCAAAGATTTAAGAAATTGTAAACTTAGTGTTGTTGGGTTTACACCGGTTTTGGAATTTAACAATAAATATGTAGAACTAACCTATGTCAAATGCAAGCATAATACCTTTAAGGATGATTTCGATAATCTTCAAGCTGTATATATTCCTAAAAAGGTTTTTGAAGCAAATCTTGAAGATTTTGATTTAATAGGACCTTCTAGAAAAACAATAAATAATTATATTCTTAGATTTCTCAAGGAGTATTCGAGGAAAAATTTTGTTAAAGGAATGTATATTTCAGGCTCTTATGGCACTGGAAAAACTTATGTGCTAGCTGCTTTAGCAAATGAGTTAGCAAAATTAGGTCACAAGGTTTATTTTGCATATTTTCCAGATTTAGCTAGAGAGATTAAATCATCTATAGGCGATGGAAGTTTAGAGGATAAGATTGAAAAAATCAAGAAAGTAGAGATTCTAATGCTTGATGATATTGGTGGTGAACATTTCTCTGAGTTTGTACGAGATGAGGTATTAGGACCAATTTTGCAGCATCGTTTATTGGATAATTTACCCACTTTCTTTACCTCAAATCTAGGAATTTCTGAATTGGCTAAATCAATGAAAAAAACAGATAATCATCTTGATACTGTTGCATCTTATCGGATTGTTGAAAGAATTAAGCGAATGGTAGAGATGTTTTCTTTGTTGGAAAAACCACATATTTCTTGACAATTTCTCAAATAGATATATAATGTAAATATAAAACAAAGACAAGGACAATATCATTAATTTCTTTTTATTTAGCGAGAGTAGGTTTGGTGGAAGCTACTTATAAAAACTTAATGATTACCACCTTGGAGTGGTTTCTAATCAAACCCGTACCAGGCGTTAACGGATAGAGTAAAAAATTAAGGTGGTACCGCGATTATTCGCCCTTTTATAGGGCGTTTTTTTATTTTTTAGGAGGAAGAAAAATGAAGATAATATTACCAAATGGACAAGTCAAAAATTATGAAGAAGCAAAATCATTATCTCAGATTGCAGATGATATTTCTATTTCATTAAGAAAAGCAAGTATTGCTGCAAAAGTAAATGAGAAAATATTGGATTTAGACCGAGTGATCGATTATGATGCAAATGTCAGTTTCTTAACTGAAGAAGATGAGGAATCGCTGCAAGTATTACGTCATTCTACAGCTCATCTTATGGCTGAAACGGTTAAAAAGTTATATCCGCACGCTAAATTTGGTGTTGGACCAATTATTGAAGATGGTTTTTATTATGATATGGATTTGGGCGATGATGTTTTGAGTGAAAATGACTTGGCCAATATTGAGAAAGAAATGAAAAAAATCGCTTCTCAGAACAGCAAAATTGTCAGAGATGTTTTAAGTTATGAGCAAGCTTTAGATTATTTTAAAGATGATGAGTATAAAATTGAGTTAATTAAAGAGTTACCTAAGGATGAAGAAATCAGCATATATAAGCAAAGTCATTTCACTGATTTATGTAGAGGTCCTCATTTGCCTGGAACTAAATGGATAAAAAACTTTAAACTACTTAGTTTAGCTGGAGCTTATTGGCGTGGAAAATCTGAAAATAAACAGTTGACTAGAGTTTATGGAACAGCATTTTTTAGCAAGGAAGATTTAGATGAGCATCTTAATAATTTAGAAGAAAGAAAAAAGAGAGACCATCGTAAACTCGGGAAGCAATTAGATTTGTTCATGCTAAGTGAGTATGGACCAGGATTTCCTTTTTGGTTACCTAATGGAATGATATTGCGAAGAGAGTTAGAAAATTTCTGGTATGATGTTCACCTAAAAGAAGGATACAAATTGATTCAGACACCGATAATGCTCAATAAAGAATTATGGGAGGTATCAGGACATTGGTTCAATTATAAAGAAAATATGTATATCTCTTCGATTGATGAACAGGAATTCGCAATCAAACCAATGAATTGTCCGGGAGGGATGTTAGTTTATAAACGAGATATTCACTCTTATAAGGATTTTCCATTAAAAGTTGGCGAGCTTGGTTTAGTTCATAGACATGAAGCAAGTGGAGCCCTAAATGGTTTGTTTAGAGTCAGAAACTTTACTCAAGACGATGCTCATATCTTTATGACTGAAGACATGATAGTTCAAGAGGTAAAAGAGTTGGTTAGATTATTTGAATATATGTATTCAGTTTTCAAACTAGAGTATCACATTGAGTTATCGACTAGACCAGAAGAAAAGTACATTGGAGAGATTGCAACTTGGGATAGAGCTGAAAAAGCCTTGGCTGATGCTCTTGAAGCTATCGGCAAAGAATATAAGATTAACCCAGGAGATGGAGCTTTCTATGGGCCTAAATTGGATTTTAAACTAAAGGATTCAATGAAGAGGATATGGCAATGTGGTACTATTCAACTAGATATGAACTTACCAGAAAGATTTGACTTATATTATATTGATCAGTTCGGTGAGAAGAAAAGACCAGTGATGTTACATCGTGCTCTATATGGTTCTATTGAAAGATTCATAGGAATATTGATTGAACATTACGGAGGAGCTTTCCCTACTTGGATGGCGCCTTTACAAGTAGTAGTAATTCCAGTTAATAATGATTATCATTTAGATTTTGCTAAAGAACTAATTTTTAAATTAAAGAATAATAGAATCAGGGTTGAACTTGATGAGCGGGATGAGAAACTAGGTTATAAGATTAGGGAAGCGCAAACAAAAAAAGTTCCTTATCAATTAGTTATTGGCGATAAAGAAATAGAGACAAATCAAGTAACTTATAGACGATATGGTGAGAAAGAACAATTGCAAGTTCCTGTCGATGAGTTCATCAAAATGATTAATGCTGAGATTGAAGAGAAAAAATAAAAAAAGGAAAGGCCGATTCTAGCCTTTCCTTAAGTTATTAATAAGGTTTTTATTAGGGTCGATATAAATGGTTTTCTGATTTGTATAACTTACAAAAGAACCAATTTCACCAGGAATCTTTTTGATGAATTTAACTTTTGTATAATCTACTGGCACTGAGCTAGAGTTTTTGCTTTTTGAGTTTAAAGCTGCTAGATTAGCAGCCGCTCTGATTGTTAACTCTGTCAATTGTTCTTCTGAGCAAACAATGACATGAGATCCGGTTTGATCTTTGACATGAAACCAAGTATAATTTTTTTTAGCAATTTTGTGAGTTAGATAATTGTTTTGCAGATTATTTTTTCCAACTAAAATTTTAACACCCTCTTGATCATGATAAACATCATAATTTGGTTCTTTTCTTTTATTTTTAACCAACTGACGATGGATAAAATGATTGATTGTCAACTCCTCTTGAATTTCCTCAAGGTCTTTAAGAATAAAATTATCTTCGATTTGAAGTGATAGTTCACTAAAATAGTTAATGTTTCTTTGAGTTATCGAAATCTGTTCCTCTATATAGATTATAGCATTCTTCTGTTTTTTGTATTTTGTGTAATAGTTATTGGCATTTTCAATGGTGGTTAGCAATCTGTCTAATTCTATCTCTATATCTTGACCGGTTTCATAGCTGTATAGTGTTATATTTGCTTGATAAGGTGTGATTTGATGTTGGTTTGATAGCAATAAATCACCCTTTATGCGATAGATTTGGTAATTTTTAGCGTTGATAAGGTCTTTAGATAGTTTTTCAAGTTTGTTGACAAACTTCTCAAGATTGTTCTTGATGACTCCACTTAAATACTTATGAATTTGTCTTACTCTATCAAGACTGGCTTCTTTAGAGAATTTTTGTGTCAAAAGTTCTGAGATTGAGTCAAAGTGCAATTTATCTTCATCATCAAAAATATCAAGATAGTAGAATTTGTTTTCTGACATTGTTGGTTTAATCGGTCTATTGATGAAATCTTGATATAACTCAAATGTTTTAGAAGGATTATAATTTGCTTCTTTAACAAGATATTTTGAGATTAATGGTGATAAACCACGAATATTATCAACTAGAAGCTTATAGGTTATCTCATTGTTTGTTAGTAAGGAGTTGATTTCAACTAAATTAGTTGGAGAAATCTTTAGATCAGGAGGTAAGGTGTATTCGACATTATTGACAATAATGCGGTCTGGATTGTCAAAGGGATGAATATGCTTGAAAGCATTAATAATCAAAGAGTCATTATTGAGTATAATCATATTGGCATAACGTCCAAAAATCTCAATAATCAAGTAATAATCAGTGAAGTCGCCAATCTCATTGCGATTATTGATCATAATTCTAATGATGCGATCATCATTAAGTGTAATTATTTCTTTGACTACACCCTTTTCGATATGTTTTCTTAAAAACATGCAAAAGCCACCAGGTTTGATTGAAGATACATAACTCTCTTTACTCAAATGAACTCTTGCCATAGCAGTTGAAAGAGATATATAGAGGTTTTTATTGTTGTTAAAAGAGAATAAAAAATCAGCTTTTGAAAGTTGAGAGATTCTTTGTATTCTAAGTCCTTGTAAATCTTGATTCAACTCTTTGCTCAAATGATAGATAAATCTGCCGTCAATACTCATAAAATCACCAAATATATTATAACACAGGAAAATAGAAGAAAAAATAATTTTACTATTTTTAGCTTTTGTGATATGATATCTAATAATAATGTGTAGAATATAGGCAAATGGAGGGGTTATTCTGAAACTTAATGAACGGGGGTTACTGGTAATTATCAGCGGACCATCGGGAGTTGGAAAGGGTACCATTCGAAAAGCTCTTTTTGAGATTCCTGACAATAATTTTTGTTACTCAGTATCAATGACAACCAGAAAACCACGACAAGGTGAAGTTGATGGAGTTGATTATTTTTTTGTCACTCGTGATGAGTTTGAAAAGAGAATCAAAGAAAATCGATTTTTAGAATATGCTGAATTTGTAGGAGAGTATTATGGGACTCCTCTTGACTATATTGAGATTATGATGGAAAGAGGAAAAGAAGTCATAGTTGAGATTGAAGTTCAAGGTGCATTGCAAGTTCGCGAGAACACCCCAGAAGCAGTATTTATTTTCATTGTTCCTCCATCAAGACAAGCTTTAATAGACCGTTTGCATAACCGAGGAACTGATACATTAGAAACAATAAACAAGAGAATAGAAAAAGCAGAGCGAGAATTTCATCTTGCATATAAATATGATTATATTGTAGTAAACGATGAAGTTAAGAATGCAGCTGACAGAATCTATGCGATTATTAGAGCAGAGCATGCTAAGACTGAGAGAACAATTCATAAGTACTATAAACTATTGGAGGGTAAGTAATGAGTAAAGAACAATACTATGAGAAGTTACAGGAAATAAAAGAAAAGTTAAAATACAACCCAAGTCAAGGGAATCGTTTTGGTGATTATGAGACGGGCGATATGGATTATGAGAAAGGTGATAAAGTTAAAAAAATCACCAACACTCAAGGCCTTAGATATCCATCAATTGACGATTTATTGGAAATTGTAGATTCAAGATACAAGTTGGCCTATATTGCAGCAAAAAGAGCTAAGATAATTAAGAGTGACAATTATTCTTCTGTTGACAATCTCTGTGTAAAGGCAGTTGGTCAAGCCTTAGAAGAAATTCAAGCCGGAAAAGTAAGCGCAAAATTTTAAAAACAGCCTAGCTGTTTTTTCTTTTTTTTTCTAAAGAAAAAAAAGGAAAATGTGATATAATTATTTGTGTTAATGGAGTTGATATTTTGAGTACAATTAAAGATTTATTAAGACAGATAGATTTAGAGGATTTAATAATCGAAGAATATTGCGAGATAGATTTAGTCGAAGTCGATGAATTAAGTGAAACTTGGACTTTTTATTTATCATTTGATAAGGTAATTCCGATTATGCATTTTAGGAATTTTCTCCAGAAGTTAGAATCATTGACTTCTGTTTTTAAAAGTGTAAAGGTCGTTGATTATCAGGTTAGTTTTAAAGACGGCCACGGTGATATATTAGATTATTATGATTTTGCTATTGATATTATCGCTAGAGATGATAAAAGGATTTTAGCTCTAAAAGAATATGACACAGATATCGATGAATTCAATATCATCATCTTTATTCCTAAAGATGCACTTTCACCACAAATCTATCGAAAAGCAATTGAGCATCAAATGCTTAAGTTAGGTTTTGAAGTAGAAGTAGTTATAGAGATAGATGATGATAAAGCGTCAATTGAATCAGAAATTGAAAAGAACAATGAGACTTTTGTTCAAGAGAACTCACAGTTACTCAATAACGAAAGTATTAGATATACCTTCTTTAATGACAATAATGATTTTGAGTCGTTCACACAAATCTCTAATATCCCAAGAACTGAAGTGGATTTAGAGGAGTTCAAAGAAAAGAATTCAGGAAAAGCTTTAGTTTTTATACAAGGCAGAGTTGTCTCTGTGGAGATAAATGAGTCAAACAATAATTCGAGTGTAAAGATAATTGTAACTGACGGAGCAGATTCAGTCTATCTAAACAAGCGTAAGACCCATCCTACAGAACTTGATTTCTACAAGAACATTGAAGAAGGAATGGGAGTTAAAGCAAAATGTTATATGCAATTTGATAACTTCTATGAAGAAGTAGGATTAAACATCCTTAATCTTGGACATAGCGATAGAGTTATTGACAGTAATCTTCGTGAGGATACATTTAAGCAAAAAAGGGTAGAATTGCATCTGCATACAAAAATGTCAACACTTGATGGAGTAAACAAAATTGAAGATTACGTTGATAGAGCTTTGAAGTATGAACATTTAGCTATTGGCGTTAGTGATCATGGTTCAGTTCAAACATTTCCAACGCTTGAAAAATATACAAAGAACAAACCGATTAAACCTCTATATGGTTTAGAGATGGTTTATGTCAATGATGAAGAGATTACAATAACAAAAGGTGATTATAAAGGTTTGGTGTCTGAGACAACTTTTGTAATCTTTGATATTGAAACAACAGGACTGTCGATTAATTATGATACAATAATAGAAATAGCAGGAGTTAAGGTTAAAAATGGCGCAATATTAGGGGAGTTTTCTGAGCTTATTGATCCCGATATAACGATTTCAAAGTTCACAGAAGGTTTGACTAAAATAACAAACTCAATGCTAAGAGGGAAAAGAAAAATTAACGAGGTTTTAAAAGATTTTTACGATTTCTCAAAAGATTGTGTTTTAGTAGCTCATAATGCAGATTTTGATATCGATTTTTTGATTCATAATTATAAAGAATTTGGAATAACAAATACGATTAATTCATCTGTAGATACTTTGATTTTAGCTAAGGCTTTACTGCCAGATAAATCAAGATTTGGGTTGGACTATCTTTGTCGTTTCTTTAAAGTAGAACTTTCAGATCATCACCGAGCATTAGCAGATACAAAAGCACTTTATGAAGTATTTTTGCATCTTATTAAACATCTAAGAAAAAATGGCATAACAAGGGTACAAGATTTCAATTTGGTCATAGATCCAAAAGAGGTTTACAAGTTCCCATATCCAAAACATATAAATCTAATGGTAAAACAACAAGTAGGTTTAAAGAACCTTTATATGATTCTTTCCGAAGGATTAACTACATATTATGACAGAGAAGCTAAGGTATTAAAGTCTTATTTGGATCAACATAGAGAGGGATTATTGATATCTAGCGGATGTTATAATTCACATTTCTTTGAAATAGCAATGAATAAATCAAGGAGAGAATTAGTCGAGGCAGCAAAATACTATGATTATATTGAAGTTCAACCAATTAGCTATTTTAGATTTATGGAAACAGAAAATCCTAATTGGAAAAATGTGGTTCAACGAGTCATCAAGAAGATTGTTGAAGTTGCAAAAGAATTAGATATTTTAGTAGTAGCAACAGGGGATGTTCATCATCTAGATCCAAGTGATTATAAGTTTCGAGAAATTTTGATAAACACTCCTATGGTGGGGGGAGGTTTTCATGAGTTGTATTCAAAAGAAAATCGTCCTAATCAATACTTTATGACTACCGATGAGATGATGGAGGAGTTTAGTTTCTTAGGAACTGACAGTGCTTATGAAATAGTTGTCAAAAACTCACAATTAATTGCAAAGATGGTTGATGATATCACGATTATTCCCAAGAGTTTATATGCACCAACGGATGAATTTTTAGCCGAGAATGGAGTTCCTTCAATAAAGAACAAAGTTATGAACATGGTAAAGGATGAAGTTAGTAAAGTCTATGGAGATGAGCTTCCTATGCTTGTTAAGAAGCGTCTTGATAAGGAGTTAAAATCTATTATAGATAATCAATTTTCAACAGTCTATTATATCTCTCATCTTTTGGTTAAAAAATCACTCGATGATGGATATTTAGTAGGTTCTAGAGGGTCTGTTGGTTCTTCTTTAGTAGCAACCTTAATGGGAATTACAGAAGTAAATCCTTTGCCGCCCCACTATGTATGTCCAAAATGTCATTTCTCAGCTTTTAAAAAGACTGATGAAGAGAAGAACCTGTATGGTCAGAGTGATTTTGAAAAAGAATTTTCTGAAATCTTAGCAAATACTGATTGTGGGTGGGATTTACCAAAAGAGAGTTGTCCTGTCTGTAACACTAGGTTAAAAAGAGATGGCCATGACATACCTTTTGAAACATTCTTGGGATTTGAAGGGAATAAAGTACCAGATATTGACTTGAATTTCTCAGGAGATTACCAAAGTGTAGTTCATGAGTATATCAGAAAACTTTTTGGAGTTAACCATGCATTTAGAGCGGGAACAATTGGGACTTGCGCAGCTAAAACTTCGTTTGGGATGGTTAGAGAATACTATAAGAAAATTAATGTAAAAAGGCAAAACCATGGTTTAGAACCTATCTTTGTTCGCCATGCTGAAATGGATCGTTTATCAAAAGGAATTGAAGGTGTAAAGAGAAGTTCAGGGCAACATCCTGGAGGGATAGTTGTCGTCCCTAACACAAATAGTATTTTTGATGTAACACCAATACAATACCCTGGTGATTCTACTGATACTAATTGGAAAACTACCCATTACGAATATCATTCCTTTGAAAATAATCTATTTAAACTTGATGTTTTAGGTCATGATGATCCTACTGTGATTAGGTATTTAATGGACTTAGTTCATGATAACCCACAAGACTTCCCCTTTAATAATCCACAAGACATACCTGTTGATGATGATAACGTATATCAGATGTTATCTGGAACAGAAGTTTTGGGCTTAAGCAGTGAAGATATCATGTCTGATGTGGCATCATATGGTGTTCCGGAGTTAGGGACTAGTTTTGTCAGGGGTATGTTATCGGAATCTAAACCGAAATCTTTTGCTGATCTTGTAAAGATTTCTGGTTTGTCACATGGAACTGATGTTTGGTATGGCAATGCACAATCTTTGGTTTTAGGAAAAAATAAGGAGTTTGGCAGAGTAGATTTTAAAGATATCATTGGTTGTCGAGATGATATTATGGTTGACTTAATAGCCTATGGATTAGAACCAAATCTAGCTTTTGAAATAATGGAGTTTGTCCGTAAAGGAAAAGCAGTAACGAACTATGCAAAATGGGCTGGATATGCCGATATCATGCGAAAATACAATGTTCCAGAGTGGTATATTTGGTCTTGCTCAAAAATCAAATATATGTTTCCTAAAGCTCATGCAACAGCATATGTTCTAATGGCTATGAGGATTGCTTGGTTTAAATTCTATCAACCTATTTACTTTTATTCAGCCTATTTTTCGAAAAGAGCATCAACTTTTGATGTCGATGTATTATATCGAAATGAAATAGGAATAATTGATAAGTTAAATGAGATTAAAAGCAAAGGAAAAGAAGCGACAAATCGTGAAGTAGATTTGTTAACGGTTTTAGAAGTAGCTTTAGAAATGGTTAAGAGAGGTTTTTCATTTAAACCGATAGATCTATATAAATCTAAAGTCAAAGATTTTGTGATATCACCTGACAAGAAATCATTGATACTACCGTTTATCGTAATCGATTCAATGGGTGACAAAGCTGCTCAATCAATAATTGATGCAAGGAATGAGAAGAATTTCATTTCAAAACAAGATGTTAGAAATAGGACTAAACTTTCAACAGTTTTGTTTGAAAAACTTGATAGTTTAGGAGTCTTTGAAGACATGATTGATCAGAATCAAATATCAATTTTTGATTTTTAAAAAAAACTTCATTAAAACTTCATAAATTTGTATTATAATATTCTTAAATATTTGCGGAGGTACATTATGAGAATGCGCAGTTCAAATCCAGTCTTCAATCAAGCAGACACATATTCAAGTGTTAGTGATAGTCCACTAACTTACACTAATGTTGCAGTAAAAACAATGGTATTAATTGGAATAGCCGCTGTTGTAGCAACACTTACAATTACCAATTTAAGTCAAATTTCTCCAGGTTGGATGATATTTGCTTTGATTATAGGTTTCATTTCGGTAATAATCGGTTCTAGGTCAGTTAGGTTAGCTCCAGTATTTTCTATAATTTATGCAATATCAGAAGGATTGGTTTTGGGGATAGTTTCTGTTTTATATGCATCATTGTATGAAGGTATTATTCCAACTGCTCTGATGACAACATTTATTGTTTTTGTTATAATGTTATTGTTGTTTTCGACAAATATCATCAAAGTCAACCAACGGTTTGCATCATTTTTAGTTGTTAGTTTGATTTCGGTGATTGTTATGAGTTTATTGTCTTTTGTTTTGCCTTTTGGCGGAGGGCTTTATTACTTGATAGTAATCGTCTCTTCAGCTTTATCTGCTTTCTTTCTTCTATGGGATTTTCAAAGAATCAAAGATTTTGTTGAAGCGGGTGCGGATCAAAGAGTTGGCTGGATTCTTTCATTAGGTTTGATGGTGACAATTGTTTGGATTTATATAGAAATGTTAAGACTTCTAGCAATTATATCAAGAGATTAATCCTAGTATTGATTTATTTGTTAGATTTGTTATAATAATGGTAACACAATGAAAGAGCAGTAGTAATCAGACCATTTGAATTCTAGAGAAAAATGCCCTGTGCTGAAAGCATTTAATTCAGACCTGATGAATTCAGCTTTAGAGTGAGATTAATCATCTCCGTTTTCCGCGTTAAGGTTATGAAGTGCTAGTTTACTAGAACTAAGGTGGTACCACGGTTATTATAATCGCCCTTTTTCAGGGCGATTTTTTTAAAGGAGAAGTTTATGGATGAATTACTAAGAAAAATTACAGTATTAGCTGAAGAGCAAATCAGCAAAGTTAAAACTATTAATGAGCTGCTTGATGTTAAAGCTCTTTATTTGGGTAAGAAAAGCGAATTTAACAATTTAATGCAAGAGCTAAAGAATCTACCCAGTCAAGATAAACCTGTTTTTGGTCAGAAAATTAACTTAGCAAAACAAAAGATTTCTAATTTAGTCGATATCAAAAAGCAGATGATAGAAGATGAGTTGATCAATGAGAAGTTGAAAAGCCAAAGTATTGACGTTACTTTACCAGGCAAGAAGTTTTCTTTAGGGCACAAGCATGTTTTAATGAAAACGATTGAAGAGATTGAAGATATTTTTATCGGTTTGGGTTATAGCATCAAAGAAGGACCGCAGATGGAAACCGATCTATATAACTTTGAAATGCTTAATCTACCTAAGAATCATCCTGCAAGGGATATGCAAGATTCATTCTATATCTCTGAGGATTTATTACTTAGAACGCATACATCACCTGTTCAAGTTAGGAGTCTCTTGGAGAATGCTGATAAGAAACCACTTAAGATTATTTGTCCTGGTGTAGTTTATCGCAAAGACGATGATGATCAAACTCATAGTCATCAGTTTATGCAAATAGAAGCATTGGTTGTTGATGAGTCAGTGACACTTGCTGATTTAAAAGGAACTTTACAACTTCTCGCAAAGAGTTTGTTTGGTGAGAACAGACAAATAAGATTGAGACCCTCTTACTTTCCGTTCACAGAACCTTCAGTTGAGGTAGATGTAAGTTGTTTCAAATGTAATGGTCTTGGTTGTTCAATGTGTAAGCATACTGGCTGGATAGAAATTTTAGGTGCAGGTATGGTAAATAATAATGTTTTACATGCTGCTGGTTATGATATTGAGAAGTATCAAGGTTTTGCACTAGGAATGGGTATTGAAAGAATTGCAATGTTAAAATACGGCATTGATGATATCAGGTTACTTTATCAAAATGACCTGAGATTCAATTCGCAGTTTTAGGAGGTGAGTCAATGAAAGTATCATTAAATTGGTTAAATGAATATATCGAAGAAAAACTTGATGAACAACAATTAGTAACAAATTTCAACCTAAAAAGCCAAGAGGTATCAGGTTTATCAAAATTAGTTGATGTTGAGGGATTGGTTATTGGAAAGGTAATCTCACTTGAAAAACATCCAGAAGCAGATAAATTGAGTGTTTGTCTAGTCGATGTTAAAACGGAGATTTTACAGATTATTTGTGGAGCTCCAAACGTAGATAAAGACCAACTGGTTATTGTTGCTAGAATCAATACGCTTTTACCCGGTAATTTCAAAATCAAAAAGGCTAAAATAAGAGGCATAGAGTCATTTGGAATGATTTGCTCATTGGATGAGTTAGGTATTTCAGAGTTTGAAAGTACTGAAAAAGGTATTTATGTTTTAGGTAAAGACGCAATAGTTGGCGAGAATCCTTTGGAATATCTTTGTTTAGATGACTTAGTACTTGAACTTGATTTGACGGCTAATCGACAAGATTTATTATCGATGAGAGGAGTTGTTTATGATGTCTGTGCGATGTTAAATTTAAAACCTAATTTTAAAGAACCTCGTTTAATAAGAGAAGCAATTGAAAATCCAGTAAGTATATTTACTAAAACAAAGAATTCAACTGCTTATTATGGGCAGGTCCTTGAGAATGTTGAAATCAAGGAAAGCCCTTATTGGATAAAATCTAGGTTGATAGCCTCAGGCTTAAGGCCGATTAATAATGTTGTTGATATCACGAATTATGTGATGTTGGAGTATGGACAACCACTTCATGCTTTTGATTATGATTTGATTAAGTCAGATAGAATTATTGTTAGGGAAGCAAATGTAGGTGAAACTTTAATTACTTTAGACGGAGAAACTAGAATACTTTTACCTGATGACTTGGTGATAACTGATGGAGAAAAGCCTATTGCATTAGCTGGTGTAATGGGAGGACTTGAGACTGAAATTAATTCTGGTACAAAAAGAATATTGCTTGAGTCAGCTGTTTTTAACCCTACAATGGTTAGGAAAACAGCAAATAGACTAAACTTAAAAAGTGAATCCTCCACAAGATTTGAGAAGGGTGTTGATTCTAGTAAAACACTAGAAGCAATGGAACGAGCGTGTGAACTATTAATTAGATTAGCAGGTGCAGTTGTTGTTGGTAAACCTAGTTTCTATAATACAGAGAGTTTTGAAGACAAAACAGTTGTTTTATCGTTATCTAAACTAAAATCAGTTACTGGCTATGATTATTTGACTGAAGATGTAGAGAATATTTTCGATCGATTAAGGCTTAAATATAAAACTAAAAATGAAGATTTTTATGTAAGAGTACCAAAGAGATTAAGACACGAAACCTATCAGGATTTGATAGAGGAGATCGTGAGACTCCATGGCTTTGATAAAATTCCTTCAACAATTCCTAAGACGCCTACTTTAGGTGGACTAAATAATAAGCAAAAATTTAGAAGGATGATTAGAAGCTTTCTTGTTGATCGTGGTTTAATCGAATGTAGAAACTATAATTTGCTCAGTTATGAGCAAGCAACTAAATATGATAAAACTTTGATTGAACCAGTTAAGATTTTAAATCCATTAAATAAAGAACGAGAGTATTTAAGGCATTCAACGATTCCTTCATTGACCAATGTGTTAAAGTACAACAAAGCGAGAAAAATTGATGATGTGCTTGTGTTTGAACTAGGCTTTGGGTATTATCAAAATGAGGAGAAAGAACTGCTTGGAATTCTAATCAATGGGAGTTTAGACACGATAGAGTGGCAAGTTCAAGGAAGTAAAATTGATTTCTATGTTATCAAAGGGCTTTTGGAGTCTTTGTTTAAAAGATTAGGTATAACTGATTATCAAATATTATCTCCACATGAAAAGATTGTTAATCTTCATCCAGGGATAAGCGCTGATATTAAGTTGAAAGGAAATATTATTGGGTTTATTGGTAGATTTCACCCAGTTGAAGAAAAACATATTGGAGTTGAAGATGTGTTTGTTGCTGAGTTGGATTTAGATGAATTGTTTAAGTGTTTTAATCAAGAAATCGTATTCGAGCCAATCGGAAAGTATCCTAGTATCAAGAGAGATTTAGCTTTGTTAATCAAAGATGAAATTAGTGCTCAAGAAGTTGTGGAAGCTATTAAGAAAGCTGCTAAGAAGAGTTTGAGGGGTATTGAGATATTTGATTTTTACAAGGATGAAAAGATGGTTGATTACAAATCATTGGCATTTACACTGGAGTTTTCTAAAAGTGACCGGACTTTAGAAGCGGTTGAAGTCGATCTGATGATAGATCAAATATTAGTTAGTTTAAAGAAAGATTTAGAAGTTGAACTAAGAAAATGATTGATAGGAAAATTTCAAAAAACCAATAATTTGGGTGAGTGGTCGCCCATTTATTGTTTTAAAGCTACTCTTTTTTTGGTAATAAGTTATTGTAAATCTTTATAAGAGTTGTAAAAACGACTAAATTCAATTATAATATATCAAGAACACGGAGAACTGACTATGATTAGGTATATTACAAAAAGAATTATTTTAATGGTTATCAATACATTTATTTTGATTTCTATTCTTTATATAGTACTTTCTATAGCTATGGCTTTGATATGGACAAGACTGCCTTTTTCTGCTATTGCACAAAATGTTATGAGATCATATTTAGCTTACATTGAAGGCGTTATATTCCATTTGGATTTTCAACAATCTTCACAAGGACTTGATGTTTTTTCTTTAGTTTTACCTAAATTTTTAATCTCAATTAAGTATAATATTGCAGCACTAGTTTTTTCAGTTATTGTCGGTTTTGGGTTAGGTGTCTTATCTGCGATAAGAAAAAATAAAAGAACAGATATTGGATTACAAACAACAATGATGATTTTTCAATCGATTCCACCATTCATAGTTGCATTCTTTTTAGTTATTTATGTAGGGTACCAATGGAAGTTATTAATTCCTCAAGAGCCTTATTATAGCGCGCCTTTTCTTAAGCAATTAGAAGGCATGATAATTCCGGTTGTAGCACTTTCACTTTGGCCAATAGGAAGATTTTTTCAGATGATTAGAGGTGAACTTGTTGAAGGAGTTAATTCAGAACACTTTGCTTTTTTAAGAGCGAAAGGGCTTACTGGGAAACAAATCATCACTAGACATGGTTTTAGAGAAAGTTTAACAACTGTCATTCCAGAAATTATTCCGACATTTGTTATCGTTATTGGCATGAGTTTTTTGGTTGAATCGGTATATAATATCCAAGGTATTTCAAACCTTTTTCTTGATTCTATAGTAGTGGTTGGTGAATTATATAGTATGGTTATTATAGATGTTAATGTTGTTGTAGCGATAGCTTTAATGCTGTTTTTAGCGATAATGTTTGCTTCTTTGATATGTGATTTATTGTTAACTATTATCGATCCGAGAATTAAGGTATATGGAAAAGTAACAACAGATAGATGATATTTATAACAGATATATGATTCTAAATTTTTTTTTACAAAAAGAAGGTTTTATATATATGATTGCTTTGATATAATATTTTTCAAAAGGAGAGATATATGGGTAATATAATTGAAGTGAAGAATCTCCATAAAAGCTATGGGCCAGTCAAAGCAGTTAAAGGCATAGATTTTTATGTTGAAGAGGGAAGCTTGTTTGCTTTTTTGGGACCAAATGGAGCTGGTAAAACAACAACGATTAATATTCTTTCGACTCTTTTGACCATGGATGAGGGAGAAGTAGTAATCAACAATGTCAAAATGGGAGAGAACGAAGACTTAATCAGGAATTCGATTGGTATAGTTTTCCAAGAGGGAGTTTTGGATCCGTTATTATCAATTAAGGAAAACCTTGAAACTAGAGGTAGTTTTTATGGTTTATCAAAGACACTTTTGCAAGAAAGAATAGAAAAAGCTTTGAAAGTTACAGGGATTGAAAACCTTTCTAGCAGAAGATATGGCTCTTTATCTGGAGGTCAAAAGCGCCGAGCTGACATAGCTAGAGCTTTGATAAATGCACCTAAGATTTTATTTTTGGATGAACCTACAACAGGGTTAGATCCACAGACTAGAAAAAATGTTTGGTCGACAATACTTCACCTGCAAAAAGAAGAGAAAATGAGTATTTTTCTAACGACCCATTATATGGAAGAGGCTGATGGAGCTGATTATGTGATTATTATTGATAATGGTGAGATAGCTGCTAAAGGTACTCCTTCTTATTTAAAAGATACTTTTTCTAGAGATAGTTTGCGAGTTAAAGCGAAGGATGAGAATTTGCTACTGGCTTACCTCAAGAAACAGGATTTGGATTACTTTAAACAAATAGACATTTATAATATAAAATTGAATGATACATTGGAGTCGATACAAATCATCAATGATATTAAAGATAATATCTTATCATTTCAGGTTTTTAATGGTACTTTGGATGATGCATTCATCAACATAACCGGGAAGGAGATAAGAGGATGATTCTTAGTTTGGTAAAAAGGAATTTAAAACTATTCTTTAGAGATCGAGTAGCTGTTTTCTTCTCATTGCTAGGTGTTTTTATCATTATTGGGTTATATGTTATTTTTCTTGGAAAAATGATGACAGATTATACTGAACATGTATTAGGAGAAAATGCAAGTTTTTTGATGACAAGTTGGATTATGGCTGGTGTTATATCTGTAACAACCCTGACAACTTGTATGGGAGCCTTTGGGATTATGGTTGAAGACAATGCTAGCAACCGAATGAGAGATTTCAAAGTTTCACCGATTAGAAGATCGATATTAGTACTTTCTTATGTTGTTTCTGCGATGATTGTAGCTGTTGTAATGAGCATTATTACTTTAATAGTTAGTGAATTTTATATATATTTCAATGGTGGAGAGTTTCTAAGTTTTCAAAGATTCTTGCAGACCTTTGGTTTAATTATGGTTTCTGTGTTTGCATCATCTTCATTGGTTTTCTTCGTTGTAGCATTCATTAAGAGTCTCAATGCATTTAGCACCGCAAGTTCAATAGTTGGATCTTTGATAGGGTTTTTAACAGGAATATATATTCCCATTGGCAACTTGCCATCAGGTGTCCAAACTTTGATAAAGATCTTCCCTTTGTCTCATTCAGGGGTTTTGCTTAGACAAGTCATGATGTCTCAAGCTGTAGATTTGGAATATGTTCCAGATCATTTTAAGGAATTCGTCGGATTGAATTTCTCAGTAAACGGAGAGTTCTTAAGTAACTTTGTCCATATGGGATACTTGCTGTTGAGTGGAGTGTTATTCTATGGATTAGCTATTTGGGTTTTTTCGAGGAAAAGGAGCAAATAGTGAGTAAAAACTTTTATGACTACACAATATTTAACTTACAGGAAGTACTTTTAAAAAATAAATTTAAAAAATTTAATGCTGATCAAATATTTAAATGGGTCTATGAGAGTAAAATCACAGACCCTAATTTAATGTCAAATCTATCAAAGGAACTTAAGCTATTTCTAATAAGTAATTTTGTTTTTCCGGATTTAAAACTTGTTAAGATGCAAAAGTCTGAGAACTTGACAACGAAGTTTTTGTTTGAATTAATAGATGGAATAGTTGTCGAAAGTGTTTTGATGGAACATGAATACGGTTTGAGTGTCTGTGTTTCTTCTCAGGCAGGTTGTTCTATGGGATGCAGTTTTTGTGCTTCAGGATTATTAAAAAAACAGAGGGATTTAACTGTTGGAGAGATGGTTTTACAAGTTATCATGATTTCAAGATTGCTTGATGTAACAGTTTCGCATGTTGTTGTTATGGGGACAGGAGAACCATTTGATAATTATAATAACGTAATGGATTTTCTAAGAGTTATCAATTACAAGCATGGATTGCAAATTGGTGCAAGACATATTACTGTATCAACATGTGGGATAGTGCCAAGAATATATGATTTTGCCAAAGAAGAGATTCGCTCAAATCTGGCAATTAGTCTCCATGCTCCTAATGATGAATTGAGATTAAAGTTGATGAAAATCAACCAAGCTTATCCGCTTAAAGATTTGATTGAAGCTGTTAAAGTCTATTTTGAAATGACAAAAAGAAGGGTCACATTTGAGTATATTTTATTGAAAAATGTAAATGATGAGTTTTACCATGCTAATGAGTTGAGTGATTTGATAAGAGGGATTAATTGTTATGTTAATTTAATTCCTTATAACCCAGTAGATGAATTTTCTTACGAAAAAACTGATTCTAACCGTGCAAGGAACTTTTATAATCAATTGATTAAAAGAGGTATTAATGTAACTTTAAGGAAAGAAATGGGTTCTGATATAGATGCTGCATGTGGTCAGTTAAGAATCAAGGCTTCAAAGTAGTTGTGAAAAGATTTGACTAGGGAATGATACTTTGGTAAAATATTAGTGATATTAAAGGAAAATAGGTGGTAGAAAATGAAGCAACTAGAAATTAAGAAAATAGCCCTTTTAACTGGTGGGGGTGATTGTTCGGGGTTGAATGCAGTAATCAGAGCGGTCGTAAAATCAGCAATTTTAAAGTATAAGTGGGAAGTTATCGGTTTTAGAGGTGGATATCATGGATTATATACGAATGATTACATGGTATTAGACCTTAAAGTAGTAGCTGGAATCTTCCATCAAGGTGGAACTATCTTGAAGATGAGTAATAAGGATAATCTTTTCAATTATAAGACTGTTGATGATAAAGGCAAAACAGTCTATAAAGATGTATCAGATGTGGCAATAGAGAATCTAAAGAAATTGAATGTTGATGTCTTAGTTATAATCGGTGGCGATGGTACTTTAACTTCAGCTAGAGATTTTGCAAGAAAAGGTGTTAATGTTGTTGCAATTCCAAAAACGATTGATAATGATGTTCCAGCTACGGAGATAACATTTGGATATAGTACAGCTTTGGATCACATCATGTTGAGTCTAGATGCTTTACATACAACTGCTTATTCTCATGATAGAGTTATGATTCTAGAAGTAATGGGTAGAAACGCTGGTTGGTTAGCATTAGAAGGCGGTATAGCAGGATCAGCTGATGTTATTTTGATACCAGAGATACCATATGATGTTAAGTCAGTTGCTAAAACAATTTTTGATAGATATGATAGGGGATCAAAATTTACAATAATTTGTATCTCTGAAGGTGCAAAACCTTTGGATGGGGATGTCACAATTAAGAACATTGATAAAGACAAACCAGATTCAGTAAGGCTTGGTGGAGTTGGAGATATTTTAGCTGCACAACTTGAGAAAATCGTCAAACCAATCACTGGTCAAGACATAAGAGTCACTAGTTTAGGTTATATCCAAAGAGGTGGAGTTACCAATACATTTGACAGAGTTCTTGGCACCAAATATGGTTCATACGCAGTTGATATGGCAGCTAGAAATGAGTTTGGAAGGATGGTCACGATTCAAAACCACAGAATGAATTCGGTTAGAATTGAAGAAGTAGTTGGTTCTGGTAGAACTGGTCAAACCAGTACTGGTGGAGCAAGAATCGTTAATCCTCATGGAGATTTAGTAAATGCAGCAAAAGATATAGGGATAACATTTGGAGATTAGGAGAAAAGATATGGAACTTAAAGGATCAATGACAGAAAAGAATTTATTAGAAGCTTTTGCTGGAGAGTCAATGGCTAGAAACAAATATACATTTTATGCTGCAAAAGCTAGAGAAGAAGGCTATGAAGAAATAGCTGAGTTCTTTGAAGAAACAGCTATAAATGAAAGAGAACATGGAAAAATCTGGTTTAAACTTCTCCATGAAGGAGATATACCAACTACAGATATCAATTTACAAGATGGTGTAGATGGTGAACATTATGAATGGACAGACATGTATAAGGGCTTTGCAAAGACAGCAAAAGAAGAGGGATTTAATAAAATAGCTTTTCTATTTGAAAAAGTTGCTGAAATCGAGAAACGTCATGAGGAAAGATATCAAGCATTGTTAAATAGATTGAAGAATGATCAAAACTTCGTCTCTAATAATGATTCTGAAATTTGGATTTGTGTGAATTGCGGTCATTTGCATTTTGGAAGCAGAGCTCCTAAAACTTGTCCTGTATGTGATTACCCACAAGCATATTTTAAAAGATATCTTGATACTATTTAAGAAGGCAGATTGCCTTCTTTTTTCTAGCAAATATGATTTTTTAATGAAATCTCTGTTTTTTAGTTTTTTCAATATAACTCTTTGTTTAGAATATGGTATAATATATCAACAAATTAATTTTTAAAAAAGGTGATGTTATTGGTAAAAGAAGGAAGAATAATAAAATTAATAGGGGGTCTTTATACTGTAATTGATGAAGATAGAAATCGACATGTGCTAAAGCCTCTAGGGATATTCAGACACAAAAATATCCAACCGAAAGTTGGAGATTTAGTCAGTTTTACTGAAGATAATATTGTGGATTTAAAACCAAGAAAGAACGATTTATATCGTCCTTTTATAGCTAATGTTGATCAAGCTTTGTTAGTTAATTCTGCTAAAAAACCAGATTTCAGTTTTCTGTTGTTAGATAAATTCTTAGCTATGATTGAAGCAAATGAGATTGAACCAATTATTATTGTCACTAAAGTAGATTTGCTTAATGATTTTGAACTAAAAGAATTGAAAACAAAGATGTCATATTATGAGAATTTTTATAAAGTTATTTACTTTAGTTCAAAGAAAGTTATTGGACATGATGAAGTTATCGAGGTGACTGGTTGCAAGTTGAGTGTACTAGCCGGGCAAACCGGTGCTGGAAAATCAAGTTTATTTAATACGATAAATCCAAATATCAACCTTGATACAAACGATATTTCGAAAGCCTTGGGAAGAGGGAAACATACTACTAGACATGTTGAGTTAATCGAGTTTGGTAATGGTTATATTGCTGATACACCAGGATTCTCTAAACTCGAGTTCGTTGATTTTTTTTCAGATCAACTTAAATTCTATTATCCAGATTTTTTTCAATTGAGCAAAGAATGCAAGTTTTATGAATGTACACATATCCATGAACCGGGTTGTAAGATTATTGAAGAGTATAACAAAGGCAATATTTTAAAAGAGAGGTATGAGAATTATCGAAGTATCTTTTTTGAGATAAAAGCAATTAAGCCAAGATACAGGAGGGATGAAAAATGATATGTTCACCATCATTTTTAACAGCAGACTTTAAGAATCTAAAGCAAGAAATTGAATCAATCAACGAGGCGAAGTGGTTGCATTTTGATGTGATGGATGGGGTTTTTGTAGAGAATAAGACTTATAATCACGAGGTTGTTAAAGAAATAAAAAAGTACTCAAAGCACTTTTTTGATGTTCATCTGATGACTGTCGATCCAAAAGAAACTTTCATGAATTACGTAGAGGCAGGAGCTGACTTAGTAACCTTTCATTATGAAGTGGTTGAAGATGCTATAGGGTTGATTAACGAGATAAAGGCCAATGGTGTAAAAGCGGGTATTTCAATAAAACCGGATACAGATGTACTTGTTTTAGAGAGTCTGTTGCCCTATTTAGATCTGATTTTGATTATGAGTGTTGAACCGGGTAAAGGTGGACAGAAATTTATTGAGAATTCTTTGGAAAAAATAGCATATTTAGATAAGTTAAGGCAAAACAACAAATACAACTATCTTATCGAGGTTGATGGAGGGATAAATTTTGAAACTGCTAGACAGGTCAAGGCAGTGGGTAATGATGTCATAGTCGTAGGCTCGTTTATATTTAATCAAGCAAATCGCAATCAATTGATTGGAGAGTTAGAAAATGTTTGACAAAATTAAAGTGTTTTGTGGACCTAACAATTATGATTTTTCTAAACTCTATTTTGAGGAAGCAAATGAATTTTTAGTTGGAATTGATTCGGGGTTGGAATACCTTCAAAACATCGATAAAATGATCGATTTAGCTGTTGGTGATTTCGATTCAATAAATCCAAGTGTTTATGAAAAAATTAAACCTAAATGTAAGAACATGATAAGTTTGAAAAAAGAGAAGAACATGACAGATTTAGCTTTTGCTCTTGATTATATCTATAATAATATGGATTACTCAGAAATCGAAGTTTATGGGGGTATTAGCGGGAGAATTGATCATTTTCTAGCTAATCTCAATCTGATTGAAAAATATGATTTCTCTTTGAGAGATGATTATCATTATATCTATATTTTAAAAAAGGGCAGACACAAAATAAATAATTATAAGCAATATGTATCTTTTTTTGCTTTAGATGATGTATACGGATTAAAACTCCAGGGATTTAAGTTTAATCTTGATAGTTATTACCTAAGTACAAATGACTCTTTATGTGTGTCTAATGAAGGAAGTGGTACAGTTGAGTTTACAAAAGGAAAGCTATTAGTGATTATGAGTGATGATAGATAAGTATATCGATACACGTTATTGTGAGTTTATGATAAAATATAAATATAACACCTTCGGGAGGTGCATAATATGAAAAAACTAATTTTATTTATGATGATTTTTTTTGGAATTAGTGCTTTGATTGGATGTGGAGGTATTTTTGATACCGTAGAAACAACTTCAAGAACTTTCCAGACTAGAACAGACCCCTTAAGCACTACTGTCAATACCATTAACGAAGAACTTATTATTTCGGATTTATACGAAATGATTTATGAGAGTTTGTATGAGACAGTTTTGCAAGATGTCTTAAACGACATTTCAAATGATAGATTTCAAGAAATCTATGACTCTATTATTGTATCTTTATTGAACGAAATAGAAGCTGGAAACATTAATGTCAGTGCTGCTTCAGCTATGCAAATGATATTTAATGTAGAAGCGAAGCAAGCTAATTCCGTTGTCGGAATTAGAAATTATAATCAAAACGGAGTCATTACCGCTGTTGGATCAGGGGTTATTTACAAAAATGTAGGAAATAAGTACTATGTTTTAACTAATAACCATGTGATTGAAGAAGGGGTAAGTTTTAGTGTTGTTTTTGAGAATGGTGAAGAAATAGGAGCTGTTTTAAGAGGTGTTGATGAGTTAGTTGATGTGGCAGTTCTATATTTTATCTCTGAAGAAGAACATGAGGTTTCGAGTTTTGGTGATTCGGATAGTTTGCGAAAAGGAGAAATGGTTTTAGCTGTTGGGCACCCTTCAGGTTTTAACTATTTTAATACCATGACTTTGGGTATAGTCTCTGGTACAAAGCGATATTTCGATATTGATAATGATGGAGTAAAGGATATGTTCGTTGGATATATTCAGCATGATGCGGCCATAAATAGCGGAAATAGTGGAGGAGCTTTGTTTAATCTCAAGGGTGAACTGATTGGTGTTAATGTCATTAAACTAGTTGCGGCTGATATTGAAGGTATGGGTTTTGCAATACCATCAAATCTAGTGCAAGCAATAGTAACGGATATTGAGGAGTTTGGATATTCAATTCAAAAACCGGTGTTAGGAATAAGATTTATTGATATTAATGGTAATGCAAAGTTTTTTAGAGATAATGGAATTACTCTGCCTGAGGGTGTTACAAGAGGATTCTATATTATTGAAGTCAATGCCAATGCCAGTTTTGATGGCTATGTTTTACCAGGAGATATTGTTACTAGAATCGGAGATGTTTTAATTGAAAGCACTACACAATTCGTAGAAGAGTTTTCTAAATATCGAGTAGGTGATGTAATTGATGTTGAACTTATCCGTGAAGGAGATATTGTTTTAATTGAGAATATAATCTTGAAAGCGGCGGTGAAATAAGATGAAGAAAATTTTACTTTTTGGAGTCATCACATTAGCAATAATTATTGGAGCAATTGTTGTAGATGCAGAGACTTCAACAACAACTGAAATTACTGATGTAACTGCAACTACAACAACAATTTCTGAGACCTCATCATCTGATAATCAAGTGAAGACATATTATTATTACGATTATCAAGGACTAATATCTCAAATATATCAAGATGTTTATGATGATATATATGAAGATTTATATAGCAGTCTCATCAATAGGATTGATGATGATTTTTACAACCAGATATACACACAGGTGCAAACAAGAATAGATGCTTTACTAGAACAAGAAGAGTTTCAAGTATATGCGGATGATTTGCAAGAGATGATCTATGATGTAGTTGATATTGCAAATGGATCAGTTATTGGAATTGCTAATTATCTAGGAGATGAACTAAAAGCTGTAGGATCAGCTGTTGTATATTATTATGATGATGTTAGTGAAACATATTATCTAATTACCAATGAGCACGTTATAGCAGATGGCAATAATTTTAGAGTTGTCTTTGAAGATGGCTTAGATTATGAAGCAATACTTTTAGGATATGATACTGAGGTTGATATTGCTATATTGTCTTTTCAAGCTCAAGATAAGCAAGTAATAGTATCACAATTAGGAGATTCTGATTCTGTTCAAAAAGGAACTGTGATAATTGCTGCAGGCAATCCACAAGGTTTCAATTTCTTTGGTTCAGTTACTTTAGGCTTGATATCTGGACTTAATAGAAAAGTTGATACAAATCAATATATTGACTATATTCAACATGATTCAGCGATTAATGCTGGTAATAGTGGTGGGCCTATTTATAATTTAGATGGGGAAGTAATTGGGATTAATGTATCTAAATATGCTTCAACTGAGATTGAAGGTATGGGTTTTGCTATTCCGATTAATCTTGTAAAAAGGATTATTTCTAGAATTGAAGAAGGAACACTTACAGATAATACAATAATGCCAAGATTAGGAGCAAAGTATTACGATATCAGCAAGTATTTCAATAATGGAAGTGTAACAGTTCCAAGGATTAAGATCAATGGTGAGGACAGGTTTAACTTCCGAATAGAGCTGCCAATTGGGGTTGAAAAAGGATTTATTCTTTATGAGATTAATCGTTCGCTTACTTTGGGCTTAACCGATATTGATAATGGCGATTTGATTTATCAAATTAATGAATTCCAAATAGATAATGAGAAAGACTTTTTTGTCTATCTATATAATAATTATGAGGCAGGAGATGAAATCACAATTTCCTACTATGATTTTAATCACCTCTCTTTAGAATATGAAACAGAACCAATTTCGATAACAGTTACACTTAGATAAAAAAAGAAAAAAGCAGATTATCTGCTTTTCTTTCGTTAGGTATATAAAACTATGCTCTCTGAATTTTTCCGCTTTTTAATGCTCTAGCAGAAACGTAAATTCGTTTTACTTGACCATCTTCATCAATGACTCTAACTTTTTGTAAATTTGCTTTCCATTGCTTTCTTGTAGCGTGCAAAGAATGGGAACGGTTATTACCAGTCATAAATTTTTTACCTGTTACACTGCAAACTCTTGGCATGATATCACTCCGTTTCTTCTAAAGATTTCAGCATTTCTATTTTATCATATATCTTGAAAAAAGCAAGAAGAAAAAATCATAATTTTAGTTTAGAGGACGATGGTCATTTAGATAATCCTTCCAGTTGGTCAAGAAGGAGATATTTATTGCATTTTTAAAACTAGTATGATATAATGTCAATTGCTTATTTTGATATTCAAAATAAATTTCTACCACGAAAAATCAAAAATAATTAAAGGGGTTTTAAGATGTCGACGAGTCGGATAGATGGAAAATTATTTAAAGATTTGGTTGTAAATGGAAGCGTAAAATTAAGAAATAATATGAATAGGATTAATGACCTTAACGTTTTTCCAGTACCAGATGGTGATACAGGGTCAAATATGTCAGCAACAATGTCAGCTGGAGCAAATGCTATTAAAGATTTGGATGAGTTGTCAATTGGAAAAGTTGCAAAAGCATTGTCAAGAGGTATGTTGATGGGTGCTAGGGGGAACAGTGGGGTTATTCTTTCTCAATTATTCTCAGGTATATCAAAAGGTTTAACAGATAAAGAAGTAGTTGATCGAGAAGAGTTCTCAGTTGCTTTAAGACAAGGGGTTGAACAAGCATATGCAGCTGTTATTCACCCAGTAGAAGGTACCATGCTTACGGTTTCAAGAGAAGGAGCGGATCGTGCGGTATCGGTTTGCGAGGATTGTGAAGATTTTGAGAGATTGTTTGAACTATATCTTAAAGAGATGTATGAATCTTTGGAGAGAACTCCGAGCCTTTTACCAGTTTTAGCAGAAGTTGGCGTAGTAGATTCGGGTGGAGCTGGTTTTATTGAGATAGTAGAAGGAATGAGAGATTATCTTTTAGGAACCATTTATGAGGATAGAAGAGAAGCAAACAATGAATATAAAGTTGATTTAACCAATTATAAGCATGAAGAGGGAACTGATTTTGGTTATTGTACTGAGTTCATCATGCAGATTGAAAAGATGAGTGAGTTCTCACAAAGAGATTTTATCGAAATGATTTCACCGCTTGGTGATTCTTTGGTTGTAGTACAAGATGAAAATATCTTGAAAGTTCATATCCATACTCAAACTCCTGGTGATGCACTTAATTTAGCTCAGCATTTTGGTTTTTTCGTTAATTTAAAAATAGAGAACATGAACTTGCAACATACTGAAGTATTGTTGCATCAAGATCAAGAACACCAAGATGAATGTGATTGCGGTCATGATCACACGCTTTCAAGAGCTCCCAAGATAAAGAAGAAATATGCAATAGTTGCTGTTGTCAATGGTGAAGGATTAAAAAATACTTTTATTGAGATGGGATGCGATTACATTATCGATGGGGGACAAACTATGAATCCTTCAGTTGAGGATTTCATCAACGCTGTTGAACAAATCAATGCGGATTTCATTATAATTGTTCCTAATAATAAAAACGTTCTATTATCAGCTGAAACAGCTGCTAAAATGATTGAAGATAAAAATGTTTATGTTCTCTCAGCTAAGACTATTTCCCAGGGTTATTCAGCCTTAACGATGTTTGATGCTACTTTAGATATTGACTCGAATCTTGAAGAGATGACTGAGTACTTGAAGAAAGTCAAAACTGGTGAAGTAACATATGCAATTAGAGATTCTAAGAATAACGGAATAGATATCAATAAAGATGATTATATGGGAATATTTGACGGAAAGATTGTTGAATCTGATAAGTCAAGAATGAAAACAGTAATAGAGTTAATCTCTAAAATGGTTGATGAGAATAGTGAAATTATCACATTAATGTATGGCATTGATGTCGATGAAAGTGAAGTTGAAGACGTTGAGTCTTTTGTAAGTAAAGAATTTGGTCTTGAAGTAGAAGTTATTAATGGTGGACAGGAGATATACTCTTACATCATATCAGTTGAGTAGTAAACTGGGAGTATTAATAATACTCCTTTTTTAATAATTTTATGAGGTTTGTATGCACGGTTTGCTAGATGTTCTAGGGATAGGAAAAGTAACGATCAAAAATTTATCGAAGTTAGGGATAGACGATATCCATTCTTTGTTGATGTCATTTCCAAAGAGATATGAAATCAATAAGTTAGATGATTTTGAGATGCTTTCTATTAATCGAATGGTTTCGATTAAAGTTAGGATAGATTCAGACCCTAAAGTATACTATATTAGAAAAAAATTAACAAAACTTACCTTTGTAGCTACAATAAGAAATTTAAAGATCAATGTAAGTATTTTTAACCGAGAATATTTGTCAAAATCTTTATCAATCGGAATAGATGTTGTTATAACTGGAAAATTTATCGATGGTTACCACAGGTTTTCTGCAACAAATATTGTTTTGTTTTCTAATTTTAAACAGGGTATTGTTCCAATCTATAATCTAGAAGGTATTCAAGAAAAGCGTATTCATAATGCTGTTAAAGAGATAATTTGTAAAGGTTATATTCCAGAAGAGAGACTTCCAGATTTTATTATGGCTGAGAATAGGGTAATTCCAATTCAAGATGTGTTTAGAAAGATTCACTTACCAAATAGTGTTGATGATATTGAAATTGCCAAGAAGAGATTAATATATGAAGAATTTCTAAATCTAGCTTTAAGAATTGAAGCGATCAAAAGAATGAGTGAAAGAATTTTAACACCTGTGAAAAGATATGATATTGAAATAGTTAAAGTGTTTATCAATTCGCTTGATTTTGAGCTCACTGACGATCAAAAACGGGTTACAAATGAAGTTTTCATGGACTTTAAAAGAAAAAACCAGATGAACAGACTAGTACAAGGAGATGTTGGATCAGGGAAAACTGTTATCAGTATTATCAGCGCTTTGGCTGTTGTTACTGCTAATTATCAAGTCGCAGTTTTAGCTCCTACTTTAGTTTTAGCAAATCAACATTACAATACATTTGTGAAATATTTGAAAGATTTTGGTTTTCGAATTGAGTTGCTCAATTCGGAAGTTAGTAACTTAAAGAGAAATCAGATTCTAACAGACCTCAAAGATAATAAGATAAATATTATTATAGGAACTCAATCTTTGTTGCAGCCAGATGTAGAGTTTGGGGCTTTGGGATTTGTTGTTATCGATGAGCAACAAAGATTTGGTGTTAATCAAAGAAAAACTATGAGACAAAAGGGTTTATATCCAGATGTATTGATGATGACCGCTACTCCGATACCTAGAACACTCGCTATCGCTTTGTTCGAAAGTACTGAAGTTTCACAGATAAGAGAGAAGCCGAAAAATCGCAAGAGCATTAGAACAAAAATTGTTGAGTATGAGAATATGAATGATATTTTTCAAGTTCTTGACAGTGAAATACAAAATATTCATGAAGCATATGTTATCGCTCCTTTGATTGTGAGTTATGAGGATGATAGATTCCTTTCGGTTGAAGACTTGTTAACTTTATTTGCGAAGAGATATCAAGATTTGGCAATCTTACATGGAAAAATGAGTGATTTTGATAAAAATCGTATTTTATCAGACTTTTATAACAATAAAACAAAGATCCTAATCTCGACAACTGTTGTTGAAGTAGGAGTAAATGTAGAGAACGCTACAGTCATGATAGTTATGAATGCCAATGCTTTTGGTTTAGCTCAACTCCATCAGTTAAGGGGAAGAGTTGGGAGAAATAGTTTTGACTCATATTGTTTTTTAGTTATTGATGATGATAGTACTGAACGAGAGCGAATTAATATTTTAGAAACGACTGAAGACGGTTTTCTTATCAGCGAGTATGATTTGGAGCATCGCGGTTTTGGAGAAGTTTTTGGTAATGTGCAATCAGGTTTACCTGATTTTCGTTTTGCAAGCATTATTAAAGATAAAGATATTCAAGAATACGCATTTTCATCAGCAAAAAGAATTTTCAGAAGTAATGACTCGAAATCGAAAATGATGGTTTTACAAAGTTTAAAATCAATTCAATCTTATAATTTAGATTAGGATATGATATACTTTTTATTAAGGAGTGAGAGATTATGATTAAAATTGCAGTTGACGCAATGGGCGGAGATTTTGCACCAAAAGAACAAGTATTAGGAGTTATGTTAGCAATAAGCAAAATCGATGATATTGAAATAAACCTTTATGGTGATAAGGAAATAATATCTAAACTTCTTACCAATAATGAGCGAGTTAACGTTATTGATGCAAAATACGTTATTCCAATGGGAGAAAAACATCCTATCCAAGCCATTAAGGAACACAAAGATTCATCTATGGTTATGGCGCTTAGTAGTTTAAGATCTGAAGAAAGTGATGCTGTTGTATCAAGCGGAGCTACACAAGCTTTGATAGCTGGGGCTCACCTTTTGGTTAGAAGAATGAAGGGATTTAAACGAACCGCAATAGCTCCAATAATACCTTCAGTTAGTACTAATCCGACAATTCTTTTGGATGCTGGTGCAAATCTTTCGATTAAACCTGAATATATGCTTCAACAAGCATATTTTGCTAAAATATATGCAGAGAAAGTTCTAGGTGTAAAAAATCCAAAGGTAGGGCTTATAAACATTGGTACTGAGGATGGTAAGGGTAGAGAATTTGATCAAGAAGCTTTTAAACTCTTTAAAGAAGCCAATCTTTTTGATTTTGTTGGAAATGTTGAACCAAAAGTAATCCTTGATCCGCCTTGTGATATATTAATCTCGGACGGTTTTACAGCTAATATAGTTATGAAGACAATTGAGGGTACAGCTAAAGGGATGTCGCAAATTTTAAAAAAGAATTTAATGAGTTCTTTTATGGGGAAGCTTGGAGCTTTAATTGCCAAACGAAACCTTAAAAATATTAAAACTCAAATGTCTGCAGAGGAAATTGGAGGAGCTGTGATTTTTGGTTTGTATAAACCGGTTATTAAAGCTCAAGGAGCATCAAAGTCATATGGTTTTTATAATGCGATTAGACAAGCAGCTAATGTTTGTAGAATGCAGGTTTTTGAAACTGTTAAGGAATATGTAGACTCGCAAAAGGAATTTGAAGATGAGTAAAAGTTTTTTAGAATTGCAGAAGAAGTTCAATTTAAAGTTCAATAATGAATCACTTTTAAAAAGAGCGTTATCTCACTCGTCTTACGCCTATGAACAAAATAGTTTGAGCAATGAGCGATTAGAGTTTATTGGAGATGCAGTTTTGGATTTAATCGTTGGGAAATTCCTTTATGATGAGTTGCCAGAATCCGAAGGTGTGCTTACAAAAAAGAGAGCTCAAGAGGTTTGTGAAGCCGCACTATCAGAATATGCGAAAAGCTTTAATTTGGGCGATTATTTGCTTTTAGGCAAAGGTGAAGAAATGTCTGGTGGAAGAGAAAAACCAGCGATTTTAGCTGACGCTTTTGAGGCTTTTTTAGGTGCGATATACATTGATAAAGGATTAAAGGAAGTTTACAAAGTTGTCGAAAAAGTTGTTTTCCCCAATATTAGAAGAAATATAAACAAAGAAGATAGTGACTACAAAAGCAAATTACAAGAGTTACTACAAGCGGATAAGCGAAGTCTTAAATATGAGATTATCTCTGAGACAGGCCCAGCTCATGATAAAGATTTCCGAGCCAGAGTCTATATGGATGAACATATCAAGATGGGTGAAGGCAAAGGTAAAAGCAAAAAAGAGGCAGAACAAAATGCTGCTTTCGCAGCATTACAAAAACTAGCAAACAGTAAAGTGAGTGAATGATGTTATGGATCTATTACTAGCGAAAAAGTTAGTTGAAGAAGAAATAATCGATTTTGACAAGTTGATTAAAAAGACTTATAAAACACTCGAGCTATCTGAAAAAGAAGCATTTTTGCTTATGGAACTAAATGCTCTGAAAACGAAAGGGATAAACAATATCAATCCAAGTCTAATCACAAAGAAAATGTCAATAACTTTTGAAGAAGCAACAACTCTTTTGGACAGCCTAATGAATAAAAAGTTCTTAGATTTTAAACTCGAAGCTTCTAGTAATGGTAAGCAAACAGAGTGTTTTGATTTGGATCTAACGATAAAAAGGATTATTGACTATTATCAAGACATTATCATTAAAGAAATGTTTATGACTGAAAAAAACTATAACACAGTTGAAGATGAGGTTGTAGAGTTGCTAGAGAGAAATTTTCATAAACAATTAAAACCGATGGAGATAGAATTAGTAATCAAATGGTTAAGCGAATACAAATATCCAATAGAGAACATAAAAAGTGCTATTTTGGAGGCTGTTAGAGCTAACAAATACTCTATAGGGTATCTTGATGGGCTTTTAATGAAAATGCAGTCAAATAACCAAGAAAAAAAGACAACAAAAACAAATAGAAAAAAATCGGCTGTGCTCAAGGAGTTTTTAGAATCGTGACTAAGAAACAAGAGAATGCATTATTTATTTATGATGAGATATCTAAGCTATTTCCAAATGCGAGTTGTGAACTAAACTACCAAAAAGATTATGAGTTGCTAATTGCGATTATGCTTAGTGCACAAACAACCGACCAAGCTGTCAATAAAGTTACTAAAATTTTGTTTGAAAAATATAGAAGTATTGAAGAAATCGCGAATGCTCCAGTTAATGAAATTGAGGATGCGATTAGAAATTTGGGTTTGTTTCGTAATAAAGCAAAAAACATGAAGGAAATGACTAAAATAATCTGCGATGAGTATAAAAATCAGATTCCTTCAAGTCAAGATGAATTGGAAAAACTTCCTGGTGTCGGGAGAAAGACTGCGAATGTATATTTAGCTGAATGGCATCATGTACCTAGAATCGCTGTAGATACTCATGTTTTCAGGGTTTCAATGAGATTGGGATTATCAAAGCAGAATGATAATATTAAAAAAGTTGAAGAGAATTTGATGAAATTATATCCAAAAGAATTCTGGATTTCCTTGCATCACAAATTGATTCATTTTGGAAGATATTTCTGCACTGCAAGAAAACCTAATTGTAAAACATGTCCTATAATTAAAAAATGCAAAATGCCTATCCTTTAATGGATGGCTTTTTTTCTCTATATATAGCGAATATAATGTAAAATGTTTAGGTTTTATAATAAATAAATCAATAAAAAGTTCTTTTAATCTAATTGAAAAAGTTTTATAATTTTCTTTGAATATAAATGAAAGAGGAAAAATTTATGACTGCAAAAATCAAAAGTGAGTTTCAAAAAAGAAGAGAAGAAATTTGTAAGTTTTATTATTATTCAATCGGTCAAGAAATAAAAAGAAGAAGGCTAGAGATGAAATTGACTCAAGAGGCATTAGCCTCAGAGATAATATCAAATACCTATTTATCAAAAGTAGAAAACAATCAAGCTATGTTAAATCATGATAATTCAATTCTCATAATGGAAAAATTGGATATGGACATCAGTCGAACTGCTTTTCCCGAAGATGCAATTGAGTATCTAGACAAAGCTATTGAATATCTATTTTTTAGAGATATTGAGAATTACTCACTGCTTATTGAGAAAATAAGCAAGTATAACTTTTCTATTTTACTAGAGATTATTAAACTGGGGTACCATGTCTTGTGTTGTGATTTGGAATCATCAGAAAGAATATTTAATGAAGTTTTTCGGTACCTAAACAATTTAGATAATTACGGCTTTTCTGTATTTCTGATTTTCGGTATCTATCATTATATTGGATCTAGTAAATTCAATGAAGCAAAGAAGATTATCGATATGATTGAAGGAAAACTATATAATGATTTAATGATATATGCATTATTCAGTCATGGAAAATTTATTGTCTATGGAAATGTTGGTTTAGTTATGATTGGATCTGAATCAAAGAACATAGCTTTGCAGATTTTTAGTAAGTATTACAATATAAAGAGAGTTAATGAAGTATTCATGTGGACCCAAATATTTGCTATATATGAAGGATATACCAAGGAACAACATACTAATTTTGAAATGCTTGATTATTTGCCTGACGAAGAAAGAAATCTTTATCTGATTCTTTTATCGATGCAGTCGGATAATCCAGATAAGTATCTAGATTCATTAATCAAAAAAGGAGACTTGTATCTCCTAGGTCTATTCTTAAAAGCAAAAAGATATTTAAATGAAAATAATCAAATAGAGTATAAGAAGATATTTAAAGAAATTGATAGTAATTTCTATATAATAAAACCTAAGATAGATTATTGCAAAATGCTTAATTTGATTAAAAATAAGAATGAACCGCTTCTCAAGGATTATTTAATTAATACCGTTTTGCCTGAAGCGATTAACAAGCAAAATATTTATTTTTCAAGATTAATCAATAATCGAATTGTCGAAAACCTTGAAAAGAGAAGTAGATATAAAGATTCAACTACATATAGAACTAAAATAGATAATATGGTAAAAGAAAACAAAAAGTAAATTAAAAAAGCCTCTCTTTTCATCAGAGAAGCTTCATTATTTTCTTAGCGAGATTCAGATAGATTATCCCTGCCATTTCTGTTTCTTTGCAAATAACTTTATCATAACTAGTGATTGGAATATTAGCTAATAATTCTACTAGGAGTTCGTCAGAAACTCTCTTGCCACCATCTTTACCAAAGATATAATGGAATTCATTGTTTACTTCAAAATATGACATATTTTCGATTACACCTATAACTTCTTGTGATAAATCTCTAGCAGCATATCCAGCTTTGATTGCAATATGAGAAGCACTTTCTTGCGGGGTTGTCACGATGACCATTTTCGCATCTTCAGAAAAGTTCTTTAAATCCATCATTACATCGCCTGTACCTGGTGGTAGATCAACAAGAAAATAATCAATCTCTTCATTCCAAAGTGTATCCTCAAAGAATAGCTTTAAGACTTTTCCTAGCATCGGTCCTCTTAACATCAAAGCTCTTTTATCTTCAACAAGATACTCAGTTGAAACCATTTCTATTCCGTCTTTATTGAATGGATAGATTTTTCCATCTTGATTTCCCATCAGCTTATGATTAGTAGCATCCAATATTTTAGGCATATTTGCACCGTAGATATCTGCATCGATTATTCCTACTTTTTTTCCTAAACGTGTTAAAGCGTATGCAAGGTTTGCTGTAACAGTAGATTTTCCTACCCCGCCTTTTCCTGATGCGATCAAAAGTGTTTTAGCGGTCTTGTTTCGAATCTTTCGTTTAGTAAACTCAATTTTTACTCCGCTATAACCTAAATCAATTTTGACTATTTTTGCTATTTCTCTAGTTATTTTCTTTGTTATTTCGTTGTCTTTTTGAGCAACTTCAATAATCATAACAACTGTGTTTGATTCGTCAATTCCGACATGTTTAATACTGTTATTTTCTCCCAGTCTTTGATTGCAACTATCATCGATTACCTCGTTAACTAGTTCCTTGATTTTTTCTATTTTGTCCATCGTATCATCTCCTTTGTATATTAACAACTTATTATACCGCAATTAACTCAGGATTTAAAATAAAATGTAATATTTATTCAATTTTGCAATAGTTTTTTTCTTGACTTTTGAGAGATTAAAAAGTATAATTGATTTGCTGTGATGAGGTGATGAAATTGAAATGGACAATTCATGAACTTATTAAAAAGGCGAAAAACGACAATATTATTGAAGGAAAATTGGATTTGCGTCCATATATGAAACCTGATTTAATTGATTTCGTCGATATTTTGGATACCTTTATCATGGGGGACTTTCATTATAATGAAAATGAAGAGTTATTCGTTTTCAATATTCAAATCAAAACAACAATTATCATGTTATGTGCAATAAGTTTAGAAGAAATTCCTGTCGAAGTTAGTTTTTCATCAGAGCTAAATTTTTCGAAGAAGTATTTTGATGATAATACTCATCTCATCGATGGTATTACTATTGATCTCAAACCCTATATTTTTTCAGAGATATTGATTGAGAAACCAATGAGAATTATAAGTTCTAAAGCATATGAAGAGTATCATGAATCGCTAGAGAAGTTATCTGATGTTGAATTGATGGAAAACAGTCCTTTTGCAAAACTAAAGAAATGAGGAGGAAAGAGAATGGCTGTACCTTTTAGAAAAGTGAGCAAATCACAAAAAAGAAAAAGAAGAACACATTTCAAGTTACATGCTCCGGCAATGGCGGTCTGTCCAAATTGTGGTGAACTTACGTTATCACATCAAGTTTGTAAATCTTGTGGATTTTACAAGGGCAAGTTGGTAGTAGAACCAAAACCGGAAAAAGAAGAAGAAAAATAAAAAGAAAAAGATACGTTGATTATTCAACGTTTTTCTTTTTTTATGGTATAATTCTATTGGTGAGATTATGGAAAAACACGTACCAGTTTTATTAAGTGAAACAATAGAATTATTAAAGATAAATCCTGACGGAGTTTATTTGGACATGACTTTAGGTGGCGGAGGTCATTCCCAAGCAATACTTGATAAACTCACTGAAGGAAAACTATATGGATTTGATCAGGATCCTTACGCAATCAAATATTCAATTGCAAGATTTAAAGAATATCCTAGTTTTTATCCGATAGAAGCTAATTTCAAGGATATGATTATGGAATTGAACAAGCGTAGTATAAAGGAAGTAGACGGAATACTTTTCGATCTAGGGGTATCCTCTTTTCAATTCGATCAAGCCCAAAGAGGTTTCTCTTATCGATTCGATGCACCGTTAGATATGAGAATGAACCCAAATAATAAACTTAGTGCTTATAACGTAATTAATGATTATGATTACGAAGACTTAGTAAAAATTTTTTTTGAATATGGCGAAGAGAAGTATGCTAGGTCAATCGCGAAAAGAATTGTTCAAAAAAGAGAAACAGACGAAATCTTTACTACTTTTCAATTGGTAGAAGCTATAAAAGAAGCTTTGCCAAACAAGGAACTTAATAAAAAAGGACATCCAGCAAAGAAAGTGTTTCAAGCAATAAGAATCGAAGTTAATCAAGAACTCACTATTCTTGAACAAGCATTAATTAATGCGATTGATGTGCTTAAGAAAAAAGGTAGACTTGGTGTAATTACATTCCACTCATTAGAAGATAGAATCTGTAAGCATTTGTTTAGAAGGTTGTCAACTATAGATATTCCTAAAGGATTACCAATCATTAATAAGGAAGAACCGATAATTAGTATTGTTACTAAGAAAGCTGTTATTGCCAGTCAAAATGAAATTGAAGAAAATTTTAGAGCACATAGTGCTAAACTGAGAGTTATTGAAAAAAATTAAATTAGTAGTTGACACAAATGATATTGATATGATATGATATTTTTGCGTCTATAAGCAGGTGTAGTTCAATGGTAGAACATCAGCCTTCCAAGCTGATTATGAGGGTTCGATTCCCTTCACCTGCTCCATTTATAAAAAGTCGACATTTTGTATCCAATACAAGATGTCTTTTTTATGTTTTCCCCTCTATAGGCAGGTTTCAGAAATATTTACTCATTTAGAAAAAAGTCGACAATGTCGAGTAAACTATTCAAAATGTCGACATAATAAGGTATAATATAGTTAAAGAGGGTGAGAAAATGAATTATACGAAAACATTAAGAGAGTTTTTTAGCCAAAATCAAGGACATATATTCGATGTACAATATGAACAAAATCATCGGTTCTCTCTAGTTCCATATAAGACATTACTAAAAATACTAAACAGATTAGAAGAAGATGGAATTGTTTCTAGTATTTCCAAAGGTGTATATATTGTCAATTCTGATGATGAGTTAGATATAGATAAAGCTATCAATGATTACTATGTTGAACATTTTAGCGGAATGATGATTGGTAAAGAGTTGTACAATTATTATGATATCGGTGATTTAGATGAGGATATTATAGAAATCTATACTAACAAGATAATTTCTAACAACAAATCAATCGGGAAATATCACTTAATGAAATTCGATACTTATTTCTATGATGAAGTAGTGCGTTTAGTAACTGCTTTAGAATTAATAGAAAAAGTAAGCACAATTAAAGATATCAACTATATTCGTTATAATGAGGAAAAAGAAGCTGGAGTAAATTCATATACTGATGAAATTTTCAAAGAGATCATTATTCACCATAAGTATAAGTATTCAACAATAGCCACTCTTGATGGTTTATTAAGTAAGTTATCTATTGAAAACAAGGCATTACTTATATATAAAGAGAACTACTTAAATGTACTTTAGAAACAATGAAACTGACTTCTGGAATTGGTGTCGGCATTATTTAAGACGAGCCAAGTCTGTAATCAAAGCATATGATAGCATCAATAGTGCTGATTACCGTATTAAGAACATAAAGAAATACAAAGAGGCAAAAGAAATTCTAGAACAATACGAAATATTGAAATGTTCACTTTCTGATCAACAAAATGAATTACTAGAAAAGTCATTAATCAATAATGAGGAACTTAAATACAATTTTAAAACATTTAATAACTTAGATGCAATCATGAGAAATTGGAGTCGAATCTGTTTTCCAAAACATAAGTTGAAACTCAAATCCATTGATAAAGTAAAAATCGGTAAGTTGATAAAAGAACAAAGACTGGATCATGGAATGTCATTAAAGTTTGTGGCTGAACTTCTACATATTAGTGAAGCTACTCTGAAAAGTTATGAGATGGGAACAAGATTAGTTAGACTTGATGTAATCTATCAATTATCTCAGATTTATAATATGTCCATTGATGATTTGATAAATCAATTTTTATAGGCTTAAACTTTAAAAATAAGGAATCTCTATAGTAGTGCAAGCAGTATATGTTAAGTTGTAAATGATGTGAGACTAAAAAGATTAAATAAATAATAGGTATAGT
>CAZSVO010000007.1:14466-93978 GCA_964610325.1 uncultured Candidatus Izemoplasmatales bacterium | reverse complement strand
GAATATTTAGTTTTTTTCTACCCGATAAAAGTTGTTGAAAAGTCTATCATCTCTAGAATTATTTTATGAAGAAAAACCTTAGAAATTGACTATGATTTTTTCTTTAAAGATCAAACATATTTGTCTGATTTAGCAATTCTTGAGTATGCAAAAAGAAGATATGATTTTGATAATTATAGTATAAGTTCAAAAGATTTAAACTTACTTAATAATACTTTTTACAAAAATTATCAGGAATACATACCTCAATTTACAGGAGTTAATCAATTAACATTAAAAAATCTAGTTTCAAAGAACAACAGCCTTTCTGGCGCGAAAATAGAAACATATAATCTATGTCCGTTTAGGTATTTCCTTAATTATCTTTTAAGAATCGATGACTTTCAAACCAATATTTTTACCTTTATTGGTAATTTCATCCATAAAGCCTTAGAACTGAGATTGAAAAAACCAGATTATAATCTTGAAGAAGTTTTTTCTCAATTTGACTTTCCTAAAGAGCAAAGTTATAAAAAAGAAATTTTGTTCGAGATAATATTGGAAAACACTGAACAAATTATTGAATACATCAATTATTTTGAAGCACAAAGTCTTTTCAAGAAGATCTATACCGAAGAGAAAATCGATGTTCCCTATAACAACTCATTTAGGTTAAGTGGATATATTGATAAGATTATGGTTGATGAAGAAAATCATCAATATGTTATCGTTGACTATAAATACAGTGATAAAGACTTTTTAATGACTGATTTTGAAACAGGCATAAAAATGCAATTACCATTTTATCTCTATACTTACAAAAAGCAAAACCCTAAATATGATGGAATTGGCATGTTGTATCAAAAAACTTCTTCGAGCAAAGAGCAAAGAGATACTCAAGAGGATAAGCGAATGAAAGGGATATTTATTCATGTTGATGATTTTATTAAACGATTTGACCCTTCTGTATCTTATATTTATGGAGTGAAATTAAAAACCGATGGCACAATTAAAGAAAGCAAAAACAATCTACTCGAACCAAACAGCTTCAATAAAATCTATGATCAGGTAGAAGAAATGATTTCTAAAACAACTAAAAAAATATTAGCTGGAGATTTTAAAATATCACCTATTATTACTAAAAGAAGTCAACTAACAAAGAATTCTATCAGTTGTGAATACTGCCAATACTCTAGTATCTGTTACTCAAAGAATAAACTTTTAGGCGGTGATTCACTATGAAATATACAATAAACCAAGAATTAGCAATCAAACAACAAGGAACAAGTGTTTTAGTTAGTGCTAGTGCAGGTTCTGGAAAAACTGGTGTTTTAAAATCAAGAGTAATAGAGATGATTAAGAATGGGACAAACATCGATGAGTTAATAATCCTTACTTTCACAAATGCTGCAGCAAAAGAAATGAAATCAAGAATTATCAGTGAACTGATTAATCTTGGTTTAAACGAACAGTTATTAAAGGCAGATAACGCAATTATTTCCACTTTTGATGCCTTTACTTTAAGATTGGTAAAAGAGTATCATTATTTGCTAGATTTAGATCAATCCATTACAATTACAGATGCAATTATCATAAAGAAGCAAAAACAAGATATCATTGAAGCAACCCTGAAAGAATACCACAAAAAGAAGAATCCAGATTTCATCAAGTTTTATAAGATGTATTTTTCAAAACATGATCAATGGCTGTATCAGAATATTTATAACTTAGGTGAGTCTTTAAGAAAAATTCCACATTATGAGAGTTTTATTGAGAATTACTTTGAAAATTTCTTTGATAATGAGTATATAAACCAAAGAATTAATGAGTATTTAGAATCCTTAAGACAGAAGATATCTACTGAATATCAAGATTTTTTAGATGAATACTTCTTAGATATCACTTTATTTGAAGATTCAATGATCACTTATTTGGAAGAGACTAAAAATATTGTTGAAGGATTGATTAATACAATTGATTGTAATAGATTTATAACTCGGATTATCTATGCAGATTTCCCTAGAAAACCAGCTAACAAAGAAGTTGAAAAACCAGAAATTATTGACACGATTAAAGATATAGCCAAGGAACTAAAAAGCTTATATATAACCGATAAATCTTCAATGCATAAAAGTTATTTAGATACTTTATTTCAAAGTAAGATTTTGCTCGAAATAACTAAAGAATATTTGCATAAGTACAAAATAAACCAAAAGCAAAAGAATCTATACTCCTACGAAGACATAATGTTCTTTGCAATAAGATTATTAGAAGAACAACAAAATATTAAAAACAAGCTAAAAACTAAGATTAAAGAGATTTTAGTAGATGAGTACCAAGATACAAATGATTTACAAGATTATTTTATCTCACTTATTTCTAACAACAATATTTTTATGGTCGGAGATGTAAAACAATCAATCTATCGCTTTAGAGATGCAAACCCTAAAAATTTCATGAGAATCTATCATGAGTATCAAAATAAAAATCTCGGGAAGGCTATTTTTCTTCAAGAAAACTTCCGAACTAATCAATATTTACTTGATTTTATCAATCAAATTTTCAAAAAAATAATGACAGAAGAAATAGGTGGTGTCAACTATTCAGGTCAGCAATTATTGATTAGTGGTTATGATAAAGACTATCAACTGCACGATAAGGATTGTTTTGATATTTTAACTTATGATTTTGACAAGATTAAAGAACATTATCCTGATTTAACAAAAACAGAGATTGAAACTCATATAGTTGCTAGAAAAATCAACAAACTTATCGAAAGCAATGAATTGTTATTTGACTTAAGAATTAATGATTTCCGGCCGATAAACTATCAAGATATTACCATCTTGATTGATAGAAAATCAGATTTCTTGGATATATCAAGAATAATATCCTTATACAATATCCCAATCGATATCTACAGTGATGAAGAGTTTGTCACTAGCGATGAAATTCAATTTGTGTTTTCAATGCTATTACTAATAGAGTCATTAGATAATTTAGACTACTTTAACAAGTATTTTAAAACACGATTTTATGCAGTCGCTAGATCTTTTGTTTATCAGATCTGTGATGAAAAAATTATCGATTTATTGGTTTACAATCAGTTGTCAAGTATAGAGGATACTAAAGTTATTGCCGATAATGAAACCTTTAGTAATTTGCTTTCTGATTTGCGTTATTTACATGAATTATCCAAGCAAGTACCAATATCAATTCTCGTAGAGAAGCTTTATCAAAGGACTAACATCTACCACTATATTGCATTTTTAGATAACCCTAAACAAAAAGAGAACAAACTTGATTTTTTTGTAAATAGAGTAGCTAGTTTTAAAGATTTTGGTTTTTCAGATTTAATCAAATACTTAGAAACTATTATTGAAGATAATAGCTTTGATATTGAATATACAGATTCAATTAAAGATATCAATGCTGTTAAACTGATGTCTATTCATAAGTCAAAAGGATTACAATTTGGTATTGTATTCTTAATGGGTCTTTACAAACAATTCAATAACCCAGAAAGCAAAGAACTTTTTGTTTTCGACAAAAATTTTGGAATTTTGACAAAATCATATCTTCAAGGATTTTATCCAAACTTTATGCAGAAATATTATTTTGAATCAAACAATAAAGAGGATTTATCCGAAAAGCTCCGTTTGCTTTATGTTGCTCTTACAAGAGCAATTAATCGAGTAATCGTAACAGTTCAATACAAAGAGCAAGGAATTACTAAGAAGAGCTTTAAATGCTATCAAGATCTAATCTATCAAACTATCGATATCAAAAACTATCAACCAATTGACTTTGTTATTGAAGATATCTTCAGTCAAAATAAAGTTTTAGAAATATCTGATGAATTAATAGTCTTTGAAAAACTAGCTTTTACAAAGTTACAAACAAAAGAGATTAGCTATTCGAAGAAAATTCAAGATATTATTGATGACGACTTGATAAATTTATTGGAAAAAGGTGATAATTATCATCAAGCTATTTCTCAAATAGACTGGTTAGATTTTGAAAATTCAATAAAACATCTGCCAGAAACCCTAAGAGATACAATGAAATTGTTTTTTGCTAGTGAAGTTTTTGAAGAACTTAGCAATCCAATGTTTTTTCCTGAATATGAGTTTTATGAGAAAAAGGGCGATTATCTTAAAAGAGGTATTATCGATTTGCTGATAATCTCTGATAATTCTGTTTCAGTTATCGATTTTAAATTAAGAAACATCGATGATTACGCATATGTTGAACAACTTCTTGGTTACTATGAGTATCTTGAGTCTAAAGTCAACAAGAAAATTGATTTGTTTTTGTATTCTTTGTTTGAGATGCGATTGAAAAGAATAAACCTGTGATATAATAATCTTTGGGAGGTATTTATGAAAAATCAAGAGCTTTTGTCTCAGGCTATTACAGCCTATGAATCTAAGAGTTATAAGGTCGCTTTTTCAAGTTTTAAAAAGTTAGTTAAGGACAACGCTGCTGCTGCATATTACCTTGGTTTGATGTATTATCATGGATATTTTATTGATAACGATGATTCGATGGCATTCAAGTATTTTAAACAAGCTTGGGAAGGTCTTTATAAAGAAGGAATTTTTATGTTGGGCAGACTTTATGAGGAAGGAAGGGGAACAGAGAAGGATTTAGAACAAGCTTTTAAACTCTATCAAGCTGTCCCTAATTCTGACCAAGCAAAGCTTCGACTTGCTAATTTCTATGAATATGGTAAGTTTGTGAACAAAAACCTACCTGAAGCAATCAAGATTTATAATGAGCTTCAAAAGAACAATAATCCTTATGCAATGTATAAAATAGGATATTTTTACTTAAAAGGTGAAGGCTTAAAGCAAGACCTTAATAATGCATATAAGTGGCTTAATAAAGCATTATTAGCCGGTTCTATTGAAGCTATGAACCACTTTAGGTTACTAGATACTAAAAGTAAAAGCGATATCAGAACAAAGGAAGAAATATTCAAAGCTGGCTTAGCCTTACTAGAAAAGAGACAAATTGAAGATGCATTACCTTATTTTGAAGTTGCTGCTAAGGAAAAGCATTTAGAATCTGTTTTGAAGTTATATGAAATCTACCAAAAAGGTTTGGTAGTAGCCCAAGATTACAACCGAGCGTACGAAATTTTGTTTAAGTACCAATCCTATAATAAAGCTGAGATTTATTACCTTTTAGGTTATATATTTGAAAACGGACAAGGTGTTGATTCTTCATTCATCAAAGCTGCAAATTACTATGAATTAGCCGCTAAGTTGAACCATGATAAAGCTACGCAAGCTTTAATGGAAATCAGGGGGTATTGATAATGGCTTTTGACAAAACACCAAAAGAACTCAATGATATCGGTGATAGCTTTTTCTATGGATTAGGTGAGAGTAAGAATATCGAAATAGCTTTCACATATTACAAACAAGCAGCAGATCAAAATAACCCTGTTGGCTTGTATAATGTATCCAAGTATTTTATAGAAAAGAAAGATTTTAAGCAAGGTTTGGAATATTTGAAAAAAGCTGCTTATCTTGACTATCCTCAGGCTTATATCAAATTATCAGATATCTATCTTAACGGATTAGGAGTAAGGAAGAATAAGGCTAAAGCTTTTAAGTATCTAGAACATGCTGCAAAACTTAATGAAGTTGAAAGCTATCATTTACTTGGAAAATTCTATCTATATGGTATTGGAACAAACAAGAATGAAAGCAAAGCTTATGCTTTGTTCAATAACTCTGCTAAAGCTAATAATACTGAAGGTATGTTTTTATTAGCAGACCTGTTATTAACTGGAAAGAAAGTTAAAAATGATTTTGAGACTGCATTCTTTTATTTTGACAAAGCAGCATCAAGCAATAACGTTTTAGCAATCAATAAACTTAAGGAATTGTATAAAAAACCTCATCCATACCTAAAAAAACACTCTGATATTTATCGACAAGAGATGTGGTTTTACTATGATGAGTTATTAGCAAATCTTGATGATATTGAAGCTTTAAAACGCTGTGCTTTTGCTTATTATAAAGGTAATGAGTTTGTAAAAGTAAACTATGAAAAATCAATTAAGTATTTTAAAACTCTCCACAAGTTGGATGATCAAAGTGGTTATTTAGGACTTGGTTTATCATTTCTATATGGTCAAGGGGTTGAGATTGATTTAGAAAGAGCTAGAGACTATCTAGAGATTGCTTCAACAAGAAATGATGCTTTGGCCAAGAATGCTCTTGGTGATATATATCGTTTAGGTAAGGGAGTTGAGAGTAATTTTAACCGCGCAAAAGATTATTATCTTGAAGCAGCTAAGCAAGAAGAAGTTGACGCTTTAATCAATCTAGGTCTTTTGCATTATCGTAAACAAATAAAAAATGCAACTGATATGTTAGCTCACCAATATATGGTTCAAGCTAGTAAAAAGAATAATCCTAATGCTTTTTATTGGTTGGGTATTTTCAATGATAAAGGTATTGGGTGCAACAAGAGTTTTGATGAAGCTAAGAAGTTCTTTGAAAAAGCGATTAAATTTGGAAATATTGGTGCTAAATATAAGTTAGCTACAATGATTTATGAAGATACAAAGAACCTAAAACAATCGAAGAAAAAACTTGATAAGCAATATCTAGAGATTAGAGATTTGCTAGTTGAATACATTAACAATCCAATTCATCAAGAGATCAATGGTCTTTACTCAATGTATACCTTAGGTGAACTATACACACTAGAAAACTTCTCTTTGAAATCGATGAAGATATCACGCTATTATTTCGAAAAAGCGGCTTCAAAGAATTTTGGAAAAGCTATGGTGAGAATGTATGATATTCTAAAAGATAAAGAACCTAACCAAGCAATGAATTATCTTAATAAAGCATGTGAGAAACCTAGTGATGGCGAAGAGTTATTCAAATTATCAATTGTTTATGAACAAGGTTTGCATGGTGTTATTAAGGATAAGGTGAAATCAAGGAAATTGCTCGACCAATCAGCTAAGCTCAATTATCCTGAAGCCATAAAGAAAGTAACGATGAGTTAAAGATTAAATTAAATTATAGGGAAATCCTATAATTTTTTTTAATAATTTGGTTGCATTATTGTTTTTACATGCTTAAGAAGGTAAAATACTTGTATTGGAGGTTTGAAATGACTAGATTTTTAGCAATTGAAGATGTTGGTTTAGTTAAAGAAGCTTGGTGGTTGTATTTATTTGGTATATTGGTTACTATTTTTATTATTGGAGGTTCATTGTTTTTTGTTCATAAAGCTGTTCAAAGAGCAAAAGAACTGAAAATGGAGAAAAATGTGATTAGAAAGACAATCATCTCATCAATATCATTTTCAGTTTTACCTTCGATTGGAATCTTTATCGGAGTTATTACAATGGCAGGTCTACTTGGCATTCCCTTACCTTGGATAAGATTAAGTGTTTTAGGTGCGTTGCATTATGAACTAATGGCTGTAAGCTTTGCTGCTGATGGAGTTTCTGTAGCAACTTTGACAACTGAGAATTTTGTCACAATTGCCTTTGTAATGACGATTTCTATTATTTGGGGTTCGCTATTTGCATTATTCTTTTTTAAGAAGTATCAGGAAAAAGTCATTGATAAAGCTGATACTACAGATAAAAAGTCTTTTGCAGGACTTTTGTTTCAATCAGTTTTTATTGGTTTGATTGCCGCATACTTTGGTGATGCTTTCTCTAAGATGATTCATTATGAGGTTAATGAGATAGTTGATGGTGTTTATACGGGTAATATGATTGATAAAACAACCTTTGTCCCATTAATTGTCTTTGTTGTATCTTTTTCTATGATGGCCTTGTTTGATTATTTAGTACAAAATAAAAACCAGAAGTGGCTAGAGAATTTTCAATTATCGCTATCGATGATTGTTGGGATGAGTATTGCTGTTTTATTAGGTATTGGAGGTATTTACTGATGAACGTATATCGTGAGAAAATGCATAAATATGGCAGAATATTTACTGTTATTGGTATAATGGTAATGTTTTCTGTTCCAATACTTCTATGGATTATTACTGAAGTCAGTCCAAATGTAAGCCAGTTGATTGCAGGAGTTGTTGGGTTATCATTAATATTTTTACCAGGAGGTATTATTGAAGTTTTGACATATGGCCCTATTTTAGGTACTTCTGGAACATATTTGGCTTTTATTACTGGTAATTTGGTCAACTTAAAAATACCTTGCGTGATGAATGCTAAAGAAATAGCCAAAACTGAAATCAATACCGAAGAAAATGAAATAGTGTCAACAATAGCAGTGGCTTACTCATCAATTACCACAGTTTTAATTATGTCGCTTGGTATATTATTATTAATCCCGCTACGTCCTATCTTGAATTCTCCTATTTTACAACCTGCATTTAATTGGGTTGTGTCCGCATTATTTGGAGCATTAGGTTACAAATACTTCAAAAAACATATAAAGCTTGCGATTGCACCAATGATTTTAGTTATGGTATTAAGTATAATCGCTCCAAGTTTTGTTTATGGTAATATTGTTATCGTTATCGTCTTATCAGCAATCTTTACGATTGCTATTGCTAGAATACTTTGGAAGAAGCAAATGATATAGGAGGAAAGCAATGATAGTTGTTTATGTTTTATTAGGCTTTTTAGGGTTGTTGATGTTTTTACTGTTAATAGCATATGTAAATATGTTATTCTTAAGAAAACCTCTTTTAAATGAACCATTACAGTTAAACCTTGAAAAAGCGGATGAATATGCTAATAAGTTTAAAGAGATGATAAAGATTAAGACTATTTCTTATGATGAATCACTGCAAAATAGTCAACCCTTCATTGATTTAAAAGCAAAGATGAGAGAATTATTTCCTAATGTCTTTAAGACAATGGAAATACAGGAGTTCAATGGTGAATCACTAATCTTGAAATGGGTTGGAAAAAGCGATAATCACCCTTTGGTATTGATGAGCCATATCGATGTTGTTCCAGCTTCTGATGATGGTTGGGATTATCCAGCTTTTTCTGGCGAAATAAAAGATGGGGTTATCTATGGCAGAGGAACCTTAGATACAAAATCAACTGTGTTTGCTTTCTACCAAGCTTGTGAAGAATTGATTGAGTCTGGATATCAACCAGATAACGACGTCTATCTAGCTTCATCAACTGATGAGGAAACAAGTGGTTTTGGAGCTTTGTTGACAGTTGAGTATCTCAAGAATAATGGAGTAAAGCCATTTTTAGTTGTTGATGAAGGAGGTACTGTTTTATCAGATGCCTTACCGAGTGTTTTTTTACCAATGGCTGTTGTCGGTATTTTAGAAAAAGGTTATGTAAACATCAAATTGACAGCTAAGTCTTTTGGCGGTCATTCATCTACACCACCTAAGAATTCTCCAATAGCTAGACTAGCTGGATTAGTCAATGAAATTGAAAATAAATTTCCCTTAAAAACTAAAATGATTAAAGAAGTTGAAATGATTTTTAAAACAGCAGCACCAGCAATGAAAGGTGTTTATAAATACCTTTTTGGAAATATGTGGTTATTCAAAGGATTAATTACTTTCCTTTTACCAAAGATAAGTCCTTTTGGTAGAGCATTACTATCAACAACAATCGCTTTTACAATGATGAAGGGCTCTTTAGCAGAAAATGTTATTCCTGCTGAAGCTTATGTAATAGCAAATCTGAGAACCCATCCAATTCAAGATGTTGAGGCAAGTTTTAAAGTAATTGAAAAAATTGCAAAGAAATACCAAGTTGAAGCAAGCATATCTGATCAAAGAGAAACCTCTTCAATGGTAGATGTTGAAAATCCAGGATATTTATATCTTAAAAAGATTATCAACAAATGTTTCCCAGATGCCTTAGTAAGCCCTTATATCATGCTTGGAGGTACAGATTGTCGTTTCTACTCAGAAATATCTGATGCTGCTTTAAGATTCTCGCCAATTAGAATGGATAATCAAGAACTAAAGAAAATTCATGGGATAAATGAAAATATTAAAACAAAATCATTAGTAGAAGCAATAAACTTCTACAAAGAACTGATTGATAACAATCGATAAAGGAGGATATCATGGTTTTTCCAAAAAACGATTTTTACAAGCAATCTTGTAAAGATGCAAATATTAATAAAAGTTTATTAGCAGATATGTTCAACGAGATTGATGAACAGAAGATCAATATTCATTCAATGATGCTATTGAATGATGGTCAAAAGGTTTTTGATGCTTATGCATATGACTATGATGAATTTTCTAAAGCAAATGTTTATTCTATATCAAAATCTTTTTCATCTATCGCTATTGGTATATTATGCGACTTAAAGATAATTAGTGTCGAAGACTATATATTATTCTTTTTCTCTAATGAGATTAAAGAATATAACCCAGCTTATGAGAAACTACAGATCAAACATCTTTTAACGATGACTACTGGTCAAGAAAAAGATGTCTTTATGGATCTCACACCAAAAAGTCCTTTTTTTGAGATGTTTTTTAATGTACCTATTACTTCTGAGGTTGGTACGGTTTTTATGTATAATAACTTCGCTAGTTTTATGCTCTCTGCAATCGTAACAAAAGTTACTGGAAAATCATTGAATGATTTCCTAAATGAATATCTTTACAAAATTATTGGAATTGAAAAACCTCACTGGGATCATGTCAAAGATTTTAGTTTTGGTTGTACTGGTTTACACGTAAGTGTAAATGACTTGGCTAGATTTGGGCTTTTAATCTTAAACGATGGAACTTGGCAAGAACAGGAGGTTGTATCAAAAGATTATTTAACATTAGCGCTTAAGGGTCATATTAAAGAAGAGACCTCATTACTTTATTATGGTTATCACTTTTGGATAAGTGATTATGTAATGGCTGCTGGAATGTTTAGACAATATGTTATCATCGATAAACAATATAATTTAGTCTTTGTCTGTACAGCAAGAGAAGAAAGAGATATTCTTTATCTATATAACCGCTTTATCCGTAAAGCCAAAGCAAAGGGTTGGGATTATTGTGATATATCCATAAGGGATTATACAAGAAGGTTTACTCAAAACTCTAAGGATTTAATACTAAAGGAAAAAACTGAACAAGACATTTAAATAATTCGCTTCATTAAAGAGAGAGTTTTATAGACTTCTCTCTTGTTTTTTGGTATAATTAGTAGTAATTTAGTCTTAACTTAAAAAAAGGATAAAACAATGAAATTAGGAGAATTTAACGTTTTAAAGGTCAAACGGGAAGCAGATATCAGTTATATCTTAACTGATGGATTGACAGAGGTTTTTTTACATAAAAAAGAAGCAGACAGAGCATATCAAATCGATGATGAAATTGAAGTATTTTTATATGATGATAATAAAGGGCGTATTACAGCATCAACGAAGAAACCCTTTTTAACAATGTCAAATATTGCATTATTAGAAGTAGTCAATATTAATTATGACTATGGTGTTTTCCTATACAATGGGTTAGTAAAAGATTTATTGTTAAGCTTAGATGATTTGCCGAAGAAAAGAGAACTTTGGCCTAGAATAAAAGACAAGTTGTTCGTAGCGATGCAAGAAAAGAATAATCGTCTCTTTGCGACTTTGATTAGTCGTCACAAGATTAAGGAGAGTTCTCAAGAGTCTAAACCTCTAGATTTATCTGAAAAATATTTTTGTTATGTGTTTTCCCTTTTAGATAATGGCATTATTGCCTTTACTGAAGAAAGACATGAAATCTTTATCCATCGCAACAATTTAAGAGAAAAACATCGTGTTGGTCAAAAAATTGAGGTTAAAATAATAAGCAAGAATGATGGTGGGAATTATTCGGGAACCATGATTTTACAGAAGGAATTAATGTTATCTAAAGATGCTGATTTAATATATCAATATCTTATTGTAAACAAAGGCCAAATGCCTTATACTGATAAGAGTGATTCAGAGACAATATCTTTAGTTTTTAGAATGTCAAAATCAGCTTTTAAACGAGCACTAGGACATTTATACAGAAATGGTTTAGTTGAACTAAATGATAAATTTACAAGAATTAAGAAGGTGGAAAACAATGGGAAGAGCTCATGAGGTAAGAAAGGTTGCAATGGAAAAAACTGCAGCTAGAAAATCGAAATTATATGCTAAATTTGGAAAAGAAATATATATGGCAGCAAAAGCAGGTGGTCCTGACCCTGATAGCAACCTCAATCTGAAAAGATTGATTGAAAGGGCAAAACAGAATCAAGTACCTGCAGATGTAGTCAAGAGAAACATCGATAAATCAAAAGGTGGAGTAGGAGAAGATTACTCACCAGCTCGATATGAAGGTTTTGGTCCAGGTGGAGCAACAATTATTATTGAATGTTTAACCGATAATGCTAATCGCACCTATACAGATGTTAGAAACTGCTTTACAAAAACAGGCGGAAATCTTGGTGTATTGAATTCAGTTTCATATTTATACGACTTCTGTTCTTATGTAAGTTTTACTGGAATGGACGAAGATGAAGCATTAGAAACCTTAATTATGAATGATTGCGATATTGAAAACATTGAAAGCATTGATGAAGTCATCAATGTGAAAGGCAAACCAGGAGAATTAGATAAGATTATTGAGGCCTTAAAATCAACAGAAAAAGACCTGCAATTCTATGAAAGTGGTGTTGTTTGGTTACCCCAATCTTATATTGATTTAGATGAAGAAAGCTTAGCAAAATTCAAACATTTTTTAAATATGACTGATGATGTTGATGATATCCAAGATGTCTATCACAATGTCAATATTCCCGAGGAAGAATAAAATGAATTTACCTAACAAATTAACGATTTTAAGAATAGTCTTAGTACCTTTTATACTATCTATTTATCTCTTAAGAGGTCTTATAGGTGATATGACTATTTATCTAATTGGGGTTTTATTCATCTTAGCATCACTTACTGATTACTTCGATGGTGCTATCGCAAGAAAGCGTAACTTAGTAACCACATTCGGCAAATTTATCGATCCTTTAGCTGATAAATTATTAGTAACAACAACACTTATAATCCTCTCTAACTTCTATTATATCAGTAATAACGGGTTGTATATGTGGATGCCTTTTTGGGTAGTTCTGATAGTTGTTTCTAGAGATTTGTTAATCAGTTCAGTTAGAATAGTTGCTATGTCAGAAGGAAGAGTTGTTGCTGCTAAATGGAGCGGGAAATACAAGACTGCTTTTACAATGATTACGATTATTTATTACTTCTTTGTTATGCCACAAAACACAGTAGTAATCAACTATATCGGTGTTAGTTTAACACTAATCTCTGTTTTATTGACAGTATACTCAGCCTTTGATTATTTCATGAAGAATAAAGATTTGATTTTTAAAGAAATTTAAAGAATTATGGTTTATTAAAAGTAAGATGTTATTTGATTAGGAGGACAAGTAATGAAAGACTTGACAAGACAGAAGAATTTAGAGCTGGCATTAAAGAATATAGAAAAAGAATATGGTAAAGGTTCGATAATGATTCTAGGTGAAAACCAAGTAGTAGATATCGAAACTATTTCTAGTGGGTCGATATCTTTAGATCAAGCGATGGGAATTTTTGGATATCCAAAAGGAAGAATTGTTGAAATTTATGGACCTGAATCAAGTGGGAAGACAACTTTTGCTTTGCATGCGATTGCTGAAGCACAGAAACTTGGAGGCTATGCAGCTTTTATTGATGCAGAACACGCTTTGGATGCGAATTATGCAAGAAATCTAGGAGTTGATATCGATCAATTAGTACTTTCACAACCCGATACAGGTGAACAAGCTTTAGAGATTGCTGAAGCTTTGATTAGATCTGGTGCTATCGATGTTTTAGTTATCGATAGTGTTGCTGCTTTAGTTCCTGAAGCAGAAATCAGGGGTGAAATGGGTGATTCTCATGTTGGATTGCAAGCTAGATTAATGTCTCAAGCGATGCGAAAACTTTCTGGTGCATTATCTAAGAGTAAATGCATAGCAATATTTATTAACCAAATCAGAGAAAAAGTTGGTATAATGTTTGGAAATCCTGAGACAACCCCAGGCGGAAGAGCATTGAAGTTTTACTCTTCAGTTAGATTAGAAATTAGAAGAGGCGAACAGATAAAAGATGGTAATGATATCGTCGGTTCAAGAACTAAGATAAAGGTCGTTAAGAATAAAGTTGCCTCACCATTCAAGACATGTGAAGTCGATATAATTTTTGGTAAAGGTATCAGTAAAACTGGAGAAATCGTAGATATCGGTACAGAACTTGAAATTTTAAACAAAAGTGGTTCTTGGTATGCTTATAAAGATGCAAAGATTGGTCAAGGCCGCGAAAATGTTAAAAAATACTTAGAGGAGAACCCAGAGATTTACGAGCAGATATATTCAGAAATTAAGCAAGCTATGAAAAAATAAGAAGACTCAGTTGAGTTTTCTTTTTTTTAATACGAATTTATAAAACCGAGAAATATCTTTTGACTAGTAGTCAATTATAATATATAATAAAGAAGTAATATAATTTGGATATTAAAAAAATAATCGGATATATTAAAATTAAATCAAAAGGAGATAATAACATGACAGATGCAGCAATTATTATTATTTCCAGTTTATTAGGTTTAATTATTGGTGGCTTAGTCGGATTTATTATTCGAGTAGCAATGGTTGAAAAGGGATTCCAAAATGCGAGAAACAAATCCCAAAATATTATTGATAGCGCCACATCTCAAGCGGAACGTCTTAAAAAAGAAAAATTGCTAGAAGCAAAACAAGAAATTCATAATTTAAATTTAGAAAACGACAAGATTTTAAAAGAAAAAAAGGCGGTAGTTGCCTCATTAGAGAATAAATTACACCAAAGGGAAGAATTGTTGGAAAGACGTTCTTCCAATTTAGATAAACGTGAACTAAATTTAGATCGAAAAGAAGAAAATCTAGACCAAAAGAAAGCCGCGATAGATGAAAAGAACCTAGAATTGGAAAACATAATCAAAGATCAAAACGACAAATTGTTTGAAATCGCAAATTACACGATAGAACAAGCAAGAGAAATTATCATGAAAAGAATTAAAGAAGATATGGTTGATGAAATCGATAGATTCTTACGTGATGAAGAAGAGAAAGCAAGGCACGAATCACAAAGAAAAGCAAGAGAAATTATTACAAATTCTATTCAAAAATTAGCTCAGGATGTCACTGCAGAGACAACCGTGAGCGTTGTTACATTACCAAACGATGAAATGAAAGGAAGAATTATCGGCCGAGAGGGTAGAAATATTAGAACCCTTGAAGCACTGACCGGAGTTGATTTAATCATTGATGATACCCCTGAAGCAGTTGTATTATCAGGCTTTGATCCAATCCGTAGAGAAATTGCAAAAAAATCTTTAGAAGCCTTGATAGCTGATGGTAGAATCCATCCAGCAAGGATTGAAGAGATTGTAGATAAAACCAGAGTTGAAGTTGACCAATTTATCAGGGATAAAGGCGATGAAGCAGTTTTTGAAACTGGTATAGGTAGAGTACATCCCGATTTGGTTAAACTAATTGGTAGATTACACTATCGCTCATCATATGGGCAAAACGCTTTAAAACACTCAATAGAAACAGCTTTTTTAGCTGGCAAAATGGCAGTTGAACTTGGCGAGAATGAAATAATTGCCAAAAGAGCTGGGTTATTGCATGATATTGGAAAAGCAGTTGATCATGAGATTGAAGGTTCGCATGTTGATATTGGTTTACAATTAGCTAAAAAATATCATGAACATGATGCTGTCATGGACGCAATATCATCTCATCATGGAGATGTTGAAGCAAGTTCAATTATTGGAATACTTGTTGCTGCCGCAGATGCGTTATCAGCAGCAAGACCAGGAGCTAGATCGGAGTCATTAGAAAACTATATAAATCGTTTAACCCAACTTGAAGAGATTTCATCCCAAGTTAAAGGTGTTGAATCGGCATTTGCAATCCAAGCCGGACGTGAAGTCAGGGTTATTGTTAAACCAAATGAAATTGACGATGCCAAAGCTTATGTAGTTGCTAGAGATATCAAAGAACAAATTGAAGAAAAACTTAGCTATCCTGGAACGATAAAAGTTACGGTTATCCGTGAAACAAGAGCACAAGACATCGCGAAATAAACAGATTAAGCCTTCCAGTTAGGAAGGCTTCTATTTTGGAGGAATCAAACTTGGAGTTTTTTGACTTATATGATCGTTTTAATCAAAAACTAAATCGCCTTATGAAGCGTGGTTCTGGCAACAAGACCGGTGAATATCATAAAGTAGTTCATGTCTGGATAAAGAACTCACAGGGTTTATATTTAATCCAGCAGCGCAATAAAGCAACCGATCGTATCCCCTATCAATGGGCTCCAACAGCTGGGGCAGTGATATCAGGAGAAACACCGTTTGATACAGCTTTGAGAGAAACAAAAGAAGAGTTAGGAATTACTATTGATAAAGATGCAATAAAGCATTTAAAGACAATATTTGTCGATACTTCGACAAATAACTTTATCATAGAATTGTATTTGGTGAAGGCAAATTATCAAATAGTAGATTTAACAATTGATCCAATCGAAGTTAAAGCTATCAAATATGCAACAGAAACAGAAATTTTTCAACTTATCAATGAAAATCTTTTTTGGAACTTCATTAAAATCATCCCTGATGTCGACTATTTTGACATCCTTAGAAAAGAGTAAAATTATGAGAATCTTATTTATAGGCGATATCTATATGGAACTAGGTCAAAAAGCATTCAATAAGTATTTTTTACAGGTTAAACAAGAATACAAACCTAATTTCATCATCGTCAATGGTGAAAATATTGAAAAAGGAAATGGTCTTTCTGAAAAGACTTATAAAGAGTACCTTGCTTTAGGAGTAAATGTCTTTACTCTGGGTAACCATGCATTTTCTCGCAGCGACTATAAAGAAGTACTAGACTTACCCTATGTTGTAAGACCAGCAAACTATGGAAGGAATACCGCTGGTAAAGAGTATGTGATAATCAACTATAACGACAAGAAAATCTGCGTTATCAATCTAATTGGTAGAATCTTCATGCATGATCCAACTGATAATCCCTTTGTTAAAGCTGATGAACTATTAAAAGAGATAAAAGCTGATTACATAGTCATTGATTTTCATGCTGAAGCAACCTCGGAGAAGTATGCATTAGCTCACTATTTAGATGGTAGAGTTGATGCTATTGTTGGAACTCATACTCATGTTCCTACAGCTGATAATTTCGTTTTACCAAAGGGAACACTTTATATATCTGATGTGGGAATGACAGGAGCAAAACATGGAGTTATTGGCGGAAATATTGAACAAGCAATAAGGAAATTCATTACAGGTGTTCCTGAAAGGGTAAAACCACAAAATGAATCTGTTTTGCAATTCAATGCAGTGTTAATCGATCTTTTACAAAAAAAGATTGAAAGAATTAATATTTTTGAATAATGGAGCTAATAAATGGAAAATTACAATAGACCCAATTTAAATCAAGCAAGAAAAAGGACAAAAGAACAACCGAAAACAATTAAATACCACGAAGTAAAGAGAATAGTCAATCTCGGTGAAGAAAAAAAGTATATAATCCAAACACACGGTTGCCAAGCTAATGAAGCTGATACTGAAGTTATAAGAGGCTTGCTTGAGTCTCAAAAGTTTACTGTGACAACTGAAATTGAATCTGCTGATTTAGTAATCATAAACACTTGTGCTATTAGAGAGAACGCAGAGAATAAAGTTTTTGGCGAAATCGGTAGATTAAAGAGCTATAAAAGATTAAATCCAAATCTAATTATCGCTATTTGTGGTTGTATGCCACAAGAAGAAGATGTAGTTGAAAGAATCATGAAAAAGCATTCTCATGTTGATTTGGTCTTTGGAACCCATAATCTCAATAAATTAATCGATTATTTAGAGTATGTAATCCGTGAAAAGAAGCAACTAATTGAGGTTTATTCCAAAGAAGGTGATATCGTTGAGCAGTTACCTCAGGTAAGGGATAATCGGTTTAAAGCCTGGGTTAATATCATGTTTGGCTGTGATGAATTTTGTACATATTGTATCGTGCCCTATACTAGAGGAAAAGAGCGATCAAGACATAAAAGATATATTATTGAAGAGGTTAAAGAACTTTTGAGACAAGGCTATCAAGAGATTACTCTTTTAGGACAAAACGTTAACTCGTATGGGCTTGATTTTGAAAACAATGATTACAGATTTTCAAATCTCTTAGATGATTTAGCAAAATTAGATATTCCAAGAATTAAATTTACAACTTCTCATCCAAAAGATTTTGGAGATGATTTAATTGAAGTAATCGCAAAATATCCAAACATAATGCCTTTCATTCACTTACCAGTTCAATCTGGGTCGGATGTAATCTTGAAAAAAATGAATAGAAAATATACGAAAGCTGATTATCTTGATCTAGTCAAGAGAATATATAATAAAATTCCCCATGTTAGTATTACTACAGATATAATAGTTGGTTTCCCATCTGAAACTGTCGATGATTTTCATGAAACTTTAGATTTAGTTGAAAAATCAGAATTTGAAGGCGCTTACACATTTGTCTATTCACCTCGAAAAGGAACTCCAGCAGCAATGTATGAGAATGATATCGATAAACTTGAAGCAAAAGAAAGACTATATACTTTAAACAAACTAGTTAATGAAGGCTATTTAAGAGGCAATAAGCGCTTTGAAAAACAAGTAGTTAAAGTATTAGTGGAAGGATACTCAAAGACAAATTCTAAGGTTTTATCAGGATATACAGAAAATAATAAATTAGTGAATTTTCTTGGTGATGAATCACTTATTGGCAAAATAATTGATGTGTATATTGAGAAAGCAAAAACATGGTCATTAGACGGAGTAGTCATTTCTAAAGAATAGAAGCTTATGGCTTCTATTTTTAATATTTGTAGTTTTTTTAAAAAAATTGAAGGAAATCGCTAAATTTTAAGGTAAGTCCCTTGAATTATGTTTAATCTTATAGTAAGATTATAATATATTATGAAAAAGGGTGATATAATGAGTAAATTTAAAACAAATGAAGAATTTTTTGATTTTTCAAAAAGATTAGTAGTTATTCCCATTGAAGATTTAGTGCGATTACTAGCAAAAAACGAGCTCAAATTACCACTTTATGTTCACCGTTTTCTTTTGAAGGAAACAATTAGGTCCAATGTTTTTGAAGAGAAGGTTTATGAAACTTATACCGATGAGCAAAAATATCGTTTAAGAGGTTATGATAATTTTTCAATCTTTTTATTAGAGAAAATGATCTCAGCATATAATCTTGATTTTGATTTGCCAAGATACAAAGAGATGCTGTTCAATTTCTTGTATCTAAACAAAGACCTATTAAACATTAAAAGCAATTTTTTCAAAGACCTTGAACAACTCCAGTATAGTTATACAGTAGATTTAGAAGTAATGAAGTACGAGAATTTCATGCTTTTAGCAAAAGATATGTTCTATGAAGCAGTTGGTTATATCGATGGAATACCAATGGATGGCTATGATGAAGATATGATTACTTCATATACGCTTGGAGATTTAAAGAGTCTAGGTCAAAAGAATAATGTAAATATTCCCAGACGAATCAACAAGGGTAAGTTGATTGATATCCTATCTGCTAAATTTCAATTAAGTGATGAAGAAATTGCTGAATTAAACACTAAATCAGTTCTTGAATTGGAAATATATGCCAAAGACAATGGTTTTAAGATTTCCATTGACTTAAAGAAAACAGATATGATTGAGTTTTTAAAATTCGCCTTAAATATTTTCCATGTTGAAGTAAGCAAAGATCGTTTTGATTATGAAATTCCCCTAGCAACAGAGGAAGAAGAAGTTGTTGATGATATTATTGAACAAGTTGAAGAAGTCAAAGCACAGGAAGAAGAAGTTGAAGAAATATTTATTCCTGAAGAAGTTGCCGATGAAGTTGAAGAAGAAGTTATCGTAACAATTCAAGAAACAATTGAAGAAGATCTAAGCGTTGAAGAAGAAATAATCGAAGAAGAAATAATCGTTGAAGAGGAAGTAATCGAAGAAGAAGTTGTTAAAGAAGAACCAAAAAAAGTTTTCAAGGAAGAGATCAAAGAAGAACCTCAAGAAAAGAAGACTAAGAAGCAAAAGAAAGAAGAAGTTAAAGATGAGCAAGCTGAGTTACCAGCAATAAAAGAGAAAGATTTAGAACCAACGCTTGCTGATGAAACATTACTTACTGCTGAAGAGAAAGAACTCCTTGATGAAAAGATTAACTTCATTATCAAACGTTACTACAAAAGAAGAAAACGCAGAAGGATTGTTTGGACAATAGTGATTATCCTTTTGATTGCTGTTATCGGTTTTGCAGCCTACTCATATTATTATTACACTTCACTAAATCCAGGTGAACTACCATTCGGACTCCCAGTTTTTTGGAAATAAAGGAGTAAGCTTTGAAAGAAATAAGTAATTACACACCAATGATGCAACAATATCTTGAAATAAAAAAAGACTATAGTGATTTTATAGTCTTTTTTAGACTTGGTGATTTCTATGAGATGTTTTTTCAAGATGCAATTGTAGCTTCTAAAGAACTAGAGATTGTGCTAACTGGAAGAGATGCCGGAGTTGAAGAAAGAGTCCCTATGTGTGGAGTTCCATATCATGCAGCTAATCTATATCTAGAAAAACTAATCGAGAAAAGATATAAAGTCGCTATTGTTGAACAGGTAGAAGATCCTGCTTTAGCGAAAGGGATTGTCAAAAGAGAAGTGGTTAAAATCATTACTCCAGGAACAATCATCGAAGATGGTGCGATTAAACAAAAAGATAACAATTATATCGTCGCTGTCTATGAAAGCCCAGATATCTATATTTTAGCCTATTCAGACCTGACCACTGGTGAGAATTATCTTGAGAAACTTCCAAAAGATATCAATATCCTCCTAAGTGAAATATTGAATCTCAATGTCAAGGAAGTCATCATCACTCAAGACCAAACTGATAAACTCTTAAAAAATAGTTTAAACAATTATCAACTGACAATTTCTATATCTAATGATCTAACTTTAAAATCTTATTATCGTTCACTTGTTAATGATGTTTACGATAAACATCTTTTGAATGCTTTTTCATTATTAATAAACTATTTAGAGTTAACTCAGAAGCAACAATTGTTACATTTGCAAAAGGTTCAAGTCTTTGAGTCTTCATCATACTTAAGAATCGACAACAACTCGAAAAAGAATCTCGAGTTAACCGAAACAAATTTCTCAAAATCAAGTACAAATACCTTATTTTGGTTGCTTGACAAATGTCAAACAGCCATGGGCTCAAGATACTTAAAACAATCAATTCAAAGACCACTCGTCAATAAAGAAGAAATTATTAAAAGGTTTTCTTTGACTGAAAGCTTTAACAATAATTTTATTATACGTCAAGAGATTTTTGATAGTCTTAAAAAAGTCTATGACCTCGAAAGAATTGTTGGCAGAATATCTTTTGGAAATGCCAATGCAAAAGACCTTATAAACCTGAAAAAATCCTTGCAGGCAATACCTTCTATTATCAATAACCTAGATTCTATCGATAATGACTATGCAAAGCAATTATCATCGATAATTCCTGATTTTTCAAAATTAGTAAATTTGATTGATTCAGCTATCATCGATAATCCTCCGTTATCAATTAAAGAAGGGAATTTCATTAAAAATAACTTCAACAAAGAACTCGATGAAATTAGAGCTATCAGTGCTAATGCAAAGGATTGGCTTGATGCTTTTGTAGAGAAGGAAAGAGAAAGAACTAATATAAAAAAATTAAGAGTCGGTTATAACAGAGTCTTTGGTTATTATATTGAGATTACTAAATCACAACTAGATCTTGTTAAAGACGAGTTTGGTTATGAAAGAAAACAGACACTATCGAACTCTGAACGCTTTATAACAAAAGAACTTAAAGAAAAGGAAGCAGTAATTCTTGGGTCAATGGATGCTATTGTTGAACTAGAATATCAAATATTTTTAGAACTAAGAGAAGCTGTAAAAGAGAGAACTTTTGATTTGCAAAACCTTGCTAGAACAATTGCTCTAATTGATATGATTATCGCTTTTTCAATTGTCTCAATGAATAATCGTTACAATAAACCAGAAATCATTGAAGGAAAAACTATTGAGATAATTGATGGTCGTCATCCAGTTGTCGAAGTTTTACTTGATGATGTATTTGTTGAGAACTCCTTAACGATGGATGAAGATAACTCCATCCTCTTGATTACAGGACCTAATATGAGTGGTAAATCAACTTATATGCGGCAATTAGCCATGATAATAATCCTAACTCAGATTGGTTGTTTCGTCCCAGCGAAAACTGCAAGAATTCCTATTTTTGACCAGATATTTACAAGAATTGGAGCAAGCGACGACTTATCGACTGGGAAATCTACTTTTATGGTTGAGATGTTAGAAGTCAACTACGCGTTGGAAAATGCTACTGAAAAATCATTGATTCTCTTTGATGAAATCGGGCGTGGAACTGCTACATACGATGGTATGGCTTTAGCTCAAGCAATTATTGAGTATTGTCATTTTAAAATCAATTGTAAAATCCTCTTTTCAACTCATTATCATGAATTAACTTATCTTGAAGATACCTTGTCTTCTCTAAGAAATGTCCATGTCAAAGCAAAAGAAGAAAAAGGAAATATCATATTTTTACATCAAGTTGTTGATGGGCCAACTGACAAGAGTTATGGTATCCATGTCGCAAAATTAGCGAAGATGCCAAAAAATATCATTAATCGTTCAAAGACTATCTTAGAGGAATTAGAAAAAAACCATGGTAAAAACATTATTAAACCTCAAACTGTGGATTTGTTCAATTATCTTGAAAGCATCTCTGTTGAAGAAGAACAAGAAGAAAAATATCAAGGTATAATCGACCAAATCAAAGAAATTGATATATTGGAGATCACACCGATAAAAGCGATGAATTTATTGAATGATATTGTTGAAACGATAAAAAAATCAAAATAATAAGGAATTTTTTATGGGAATTATCAAAAGATTAGATCAGACTGTTGCTAATAAAATTGCAGCGGGAGAGGTTATTGAAAAACTTGCCAATGTAGTCAAAGAACTGGTAGAAAACTCAATAGATGCTGAGGCAGATCAAATCGATATTGATCTGCTTGATTCAGGTATGAAGATGATTAGAGTTACTGATAATGGTAAAGGCATGGATGAAGAAGATGCCCTCTTAGCATTTGAACGCCATGCCACATCAAAAATCTCTACAGTAAATGACTTATTTAGAATTCAAACCTTAGGTTTTCGTGGTGAAGCACTACCTTCGATTGCTGCTATAGCTAGAGTTGACTTAACTAGTTCAAATGGTGAAGATAGCATAAATATAATTTATGAAGATGGTTTACTGATTTCTAAAGCCAGCAAAAGCATGAATCAAGGCACAAAAATTGAAGTGACTCGTCTTTTCTATTCAACACCTGCTAGGTTCAAGTATTTAAAAAGCATCCAATATGAGTTAGCTTTGATTGTTAACCTAGTAAATAGTTTCTCAATTGCTAATCCCGGTATTTCTTTTAGATTAACAAATGACTCTAAACTTCTTCACTCATCACACGGTAATGATTCAATTATCAATTTAATGGCTCAAATTTACGGAACACAAGTTGCCAAATCCTTGATTTATTTTGAAGCAAAGAATCGTGATTATCATATCTACGGTTACTCAACAAATCCTATTGTTAACCGTTCAAATAGAAACTATATTACAATTGTAGTTAATAATCGAGTAGTCACAAACAAAGAGATAGTTAATGCTATCGTTGATGTTTACGAGCAGTTAATGCCTAAAAACCGTTATCCAATAGCGATTCTTTACATTGAAACAGATCCATTGCTAATCGATTGCAATATTCATCCAAGAAAAATGGAAATTAAGTTCTCTGAGTTAGAAAAGTTAGTCAATCTAATCAAATCAAGTTTATCTGAAAAACTTGAAACAACCCAAATATACCAAAAGACTGATAATAACTATAGCCAAGGTAAAATAAAATTTTATGAAGAAGAATCTTTTTCAACAATCGAAGAAGAAAGCGATTTATCATCTCAGTTTGTTGAATCGAAAACATTACCTTCTAAAACGGATAATAAAGAACTTGTTATTCCAGATTTAGAGTATATTGGCCAATATACAGGTACTTACTTGATTTGGCAAAACGAAGAAGGCTTGTATTTATTAGATCAACACGCTGCAGCTGAAAGAATTAGATATGAGATTTATCTAGAAAACATGAAAAATAATAATAATCAAACCACTAGGTTATTGGTACCTTTAAAACTAGAATTAGCTAATGATATCATTATTAAACTAGAAGAACATCTTGAGAAGATAGCTGGGTTTGGTATTATAGTCAGTCTTAGTTTGAACGAAGTTCATATCCATGAAATCCCAAATTGGTTTCCAAGAAATTATGAAGAAATCTATACAGAAGCAATCATAAATGACTTAGTTGAAAATAAAAAGACAACAAAGGAAGATTACATTGATGATTTAGCAAAGCTTTTAGCCTGTAAGCATTCTTTAAAAGCAAACCAATACATTTCCCAAGTTGTTGCACAAAACCTCTTGAATGACCTTAGAAAATGCAAGAGGCCATATACTTGTCCTCATGGAAGACCAATCATCGTTAAGCTTACTAATAATCAAATCGAGCATTGGTTCAATCGGGTGATATGATGCTAGACTTAATAATGATTGTTGGTCCGACAGCCACAGGTAAGAGCAAATTAGCTATCGAATTAGCAAAAAACTTTAATGGAGAAGTTATTAACGGTGATGCTTTTCAGTTTTATAAAGGCCTTGATATTGGTACTGCAAAGATTAAGGATAACGAACTAGAAGGAGTAACTCATCATTTACTAAGCTTTCTAGAACCAAGTGATAGATTTAATGTAGCAACATATCAAGAGTTAGTCAGAGAGAAGATAAATCTAGTAAAAGCAAAGAAAAAGACCCCGATAATAGTTGGCGGTAGTGGATTATATCTAAATTCCATTTATTATGATTACCAATTTTTTGGAGATGAAAGAAATGATGATTTAGTGAGCAATTATGATAGTTTTAATAATGATGAACTATTTGAGCTGCTAAGGGAAAAAAATCAACATCTCGCTGAAATTACTGATAGATTTAATCGTCGGAGATTAATAAGAGCTCTAGAGAAAACTGATGATGCCATTCAGACAAAACTAAATGAATACTATAATAACTCGGTTGTAATCGCTTTAAATATGCCAAGAGAAGAACTCTATAAAAGAATTAACTCTCGGGTTGATAAAATGATTAATGACGGGTTGGTTCAAGAGGTAAGAAAACTCTTTGACAAGCAGATATATTCTCAAGCAATTCAAGCTATTGGTTATAAGGAATTATATCGATATTTCAATCAAGAGATAAACCTTTTAGCTGCAACTGAGCTGATAAAGAAGAATTCTCGCAATTATGCAAAACGTCAACTGACTTGGTTTAAAAACAAAATAAATTGTCATTGGATTATAGTAGATAACTTAGACTTTAAAAAAACTGTAGAGGAAGCAACTTTGATAATAAAAAAAGAAGTTAGTTTTACCTAACTCCTTACTTTTTTGGAAATGGCCAGTTTTTAAATCCACCTTTAAGAACGTAGACAGGTCGATATCCCTTCTTAAGAAGTTTATTACCAATAGTCTTCACTAAACCTCTATCATCATCATGATAGAGAAAAACTGCTTGGTCTTTTCTTAGTTTATAAAGATTTCTTAAAAGTTCTTTCTTAGGAAAATTTCGGCTTCCATTAATCTTTTCTAAATCATAATCTTCTTTGATTCTAATATCAATTAATTGCCCCTTACGCATATTAGAGCGAAAATCTTCTGGCTCTAAATAGGTAATCTTTAAGTTTTCCGATCCTCTTTTGTAAGCAATTACTGCTCCAAGTAAAATTCCTAAGCCAATCGGAAGCACCCATTGTGTTATATTTAGTGTGTAAATGAACATTATTTCACCTCTTAAATTTGTCACTAATATTATAGTCGAGTTGAAATCTATTGTCAATAAAACAATTTTGTATTATAATATCATATGTTATATTATTTATTAGGAGTGTTAACAATGATATCAACCAATGATTTTAAAACAGGACAAACGATTCAATACGAAGGAAGCATCTATCAGGTTATTGAATTCCAACATGTAAAACCTGGTAAAGGCAGTGCTTTTGTCAGAACAAAACTTAGAGATTTGCGTTCAGGAGCTGTGATTGATAAAACATTTAACTCAGGCATCAAGATAGAAACAGCGATGATTGAGAAACATGAAATGCAATATCTCTATCAAAGCGGAGAAACTCATGTCTTCATGAACAATGAAACATATGATCAAATTGAACTTAATCAAACGAGAATTGAAAACGAACTCAATTATCTCACCGAAGGCATGACAATCAAGATTATTGTTTTTGGGACTGAAATTCTTGGAGTTGAGTTGCCTGAAAAAGTAGTTTTAGAAGTTGTTGAAACTGCAGGTGGAGCAAAGGGTAATACTGCATCAAATGCAACAAAAGAAGCATTAACAAATACTGGTTTACGTTTATCAGTGCCTCTATTTATCAATGAAGGCGAAAAAATAGTTGTATCAACTGCCACAGGCAAGTATGATACACGTGCAAAGTAATAAAGGGAGTGATTTTTCTTGGAAGTTAGTCAGTCGTGGCTGCTAATACAAACTGTTGTTTTTAACCCCATTTTACTGGTTTTAATGATAGGGTTATTAATGATCTCAGCATTTTTCTCTATGACCGAAACTGCTTATTCATCAATAGGTAGATTGAGAATGAAAACATTGGTCGAATTAAAAAAACCAGGTTCAAAGAAAGCTTTATGGATCGTCGATAATTTTGACAAGACTCTAACTACTCTTTTAGTTGGAAACAACATTGCCAACATAGCTTTGGCTTCTGTGAGTGTCTTGTTGTTTTCTGGCATATTTGGAAAAATGGAGAACGCTGATACAATAATAACCTTGATGAACACTTTAATCATGACTATTGTAATCCTTATTTTTGGTGAGATTTTTCCTAAAAGTATCGCAAAAAGTCATGCAGAGAAGATCTGCTTAGCAGAATCAAGATTCTTGTATCTCTTAATTAAGATTATGTCACCTCTAACCTATCCTTTCTTATTGTTAAACAGGAAAGTCATGGCGAGAATAGAGTCAGAAAACAGAATAACTGTAACTGAAAGCGATTTAGAGACAATTATCGATACGATGGAAGAAGAAGGTTCAATCAATGAAGAAGAAGCAGATATGCTTCAAAAGGTTTTAGATTTATCGGAAATTACCGTTGAAGAGATCATGACGCCAAGAGTTGATATGATTGCTGTTGAGGTAAATGAAGATATCAAGACAATAACTGATATATTCTTCAAAAACAAGTATTCTAGATTACCAGTCTATGATACTAATACAGATAACATTATCGGTATTCTTTCTGAACGGGATTTTTACACTAAGATAATCAAAGATCAACATATAAATCTAAGAAGACTCGTAAGAAAACCATTATTTGTCCCTACATCAACAAAAGTTGATGCTTTAATTGAAATGCTACAAAAGCAAAACACACATTTAGCAATTGTTGTTGATGAATATGGTGGAGTTGATGGCATCGTGACAATGGAAGATGCTTTAGAAGAATTAGTTGGAGAGATTTATGATGAACATGATGATATCATCGAAACGATTACTAAGCAAGATGATTATACATACTTAGTGAATGCAGATTATGATTTAGAAGATTTGTTTGAGGATTTAAACTTAGGAAAACCACCTGTTTCAGAATCAACAAGTGTTGGTGGTTGGCTCTTTGAAATGTTTCAAGATATCCCTGAAATTGATGAGGAAATCGAATACGAAGTTAAATATAATCAAGAATACGATGAATTATCAGAGTTAATTAATGAAGATAAAGCAATATTGGTTTTTAAGATTCTCAAAGTTACTAAGAGAAGAATAAAGTCAGTTTTGTTAACAATAAATATTATTGAAAGTGAAGAATAAGTGGGGGACCTATCCTCACTTTTTTGTGTAGGTGGCATTATGGAAAGACTACAAAAAATAATTCAAAAAGCAGGCGTTGCTTCAAGACGAAAAGCAGAAGAGTTAATCACATCAGGTCGAGTTAAAGTCAATGGACAAGTTGTCAAAGAACTAGGTGTTAAAGCCAATTTCTCAGATGACATAACTGTTGATAATAAGTTGATAAAACTAGAAGAAAGAGTTTATTTTTTATTATACAAGCCAAGCGGCTATGTTTCGACTACTACAGATCAATTTAACCGTGATACTGTTGTCGATTTAATCGATACTAAAGAAAGAATTTTTCCTATTGGGAGACTTGATTATGACACAAGTGGTGTGATTTTATTGACCAATGATGGGGATTTTGCTAATATGATGATGCATCCAAAAAGCAATATTGAAAAAGAGTACTACGTTAAAATCTCTGGTCTATTGAGAAAAGAAGAATCTGCACAATTGTCTAAAGGAATGGTTATTGATGGTGAGAAACTACTTGGTGCAAGGATTAGAAATGTCAAGTATGATGACAAGAAAGAAAACACTTTTTTAAACATAATTATTACTGAAGGCAAGTACCATCAGGTAAAAAAAATGTTTGAATCAATTAACCACGAAGTTATGAAACTAAAGCGGATTCGCTATGGCTCGATTACATTAGATGGGTTATATGAAGGACAATATCGCGCTTTGAAACCTCATGAATTAAAAACATTGCATAATTTAGCAAAAAACGGTTAAATCTAAACAAGATAAAAAATATTTATACTAGTCAAATTCAAAAAATATGGTATAATGTTTAGAGGTTAAGGAGGTATTTATGATTTATCATGCTTTAGCGATAGATGGTCCGGCTGGAGCCGGGAAATCTACGGTTGCAAAGAATCTTGCAAAAATGTTAAATTATACTTACATCGATACTGGTGCAATGTATCGAGCAACTACTTATAAAGCTTTAAGTCTTGAGATAGATCTTGAAAATCCTGATGCCTTTGACTTCTTAGATAGCACTAATTTTAATTTTTTAGCTGGTGAACTATACATGGATTCTGTTAACATGACTAGTCTTAACCGTCTTAAAGAAGTTAGCGATAATGTTTCTTTAGTTTCTTCACATATTCCTGTTAGAAACAAATTAGTTATGTTACAACAAGAAATTGCCAATGAAAATAATGTTGTAATGGATGGTAGAGATATCGGAACGGTTGTTTTGAAAAATGCTGATTTAAAGGTTTTCTTAACCGCAAGCGTAGAAGTAAGAGCAAAAAGAAGGTATGAGGAATTGATTAAACTTGGTAATTCAATCAGCCTTCATGACCTCGAAGAAGATATAAAAAGAAGAGACTTATATGACTCAACAAGAGCATATAATCCTCTCAAACAAGCAGATGATGCTATTTACATTGACACATCAGACAAGAATATCGATGAGGTGTCAGAATTATTATATAAAAAATTTATTAAGATAGTAAACGAAGGAGATTAATAGTATGGACATTTATAGCGAAAACAAAATGTATAACCCAAAAAAAGGTGATATCGTAACTGGTACAGTTGTGAGAGTAACAAAAGAAGAAGTTTTGGTTGATATCAATTATTCTTGTGAGGGTGTAATTTATAAGGATTATCTTGCTCTTGAAAAAATTGACAGCGCTCATGACGTTGTTAAAGAAGGAGATGAAATTCAAGTTAAAATCACTCAATTCAAGAAAGGTGATGAATCTGACTCGCTATTATTATCTCGTATTGATATCCTAAGAAAAGAAAAAACTGATAAATTCAGAAATAATCTGGAAGTTAATAAAGACTTTGATTTTAAGGTTAAGAAGAGTATTAAAGGTGGATTATTATTAGATTATCATGGAATTGAAGCTTTTATGCCTGATAGTTTGGTTTTCATCAAAGACGAAGATGGTAATAAAGATGAATTAGTAAACAAGGTAATCAAAGCTAGAGTTATCGAACTTACAAAAGATAGAAATCGAGATAAAATAGTAGTTAATCGTAAACAACTTCTTTATGAAGAGTTGAAAGCTCAAGAAAAAGCTGAGTTAGAAAAACTGAACCAAGGCGATAAAATAGTTGTAAAAATAGTAAGAATTACTGATTTTGGTGCTTTTGCAAAAATTAGTGATAATATTGATGGTTTAATTCACGTCTCTGAAATCTCGCATTATCACGTTAAGAACATCAGTGATTTTCTAAATATTGATGATGAAGTTGAAGCAGAAATAATAAAGATAAAAGGCAAAAAAATCTCTCTTTCAATCAAATCACTTTTGCCAACTCCTTGGAATCTTTTCCTTGAAAACCATAAAGTTGGAGAAAGATTAAATGCAAAAGTTGTTAGAAAAATGCAATATGGTATGCTTCTAGAAGTTGAAAAAGAAATCGTTGGATTACTTAACCGCTATGATTATTCATGGAATCCACAAGAGAATTTGGCTGGTAATGTTGAAGTAGGCGATATGCTTGAAGTAGAAATTACTTCAATTGATAAGAAAAAAGAACAGTTTACTCTATCTAAAAAACATCTAGAGTATAACCCTTGGGCTGATTTAAATCTTAAAAAAGGCGAGTTGGTATCTGCTACTGTTAAAAGAATCGAAGAAAAAGGTGCAGTTGTCCAAGTTGAAGAAGTTGAAGGTTTTCTACCAATAGGTGAAATATCTGTTGAAAGAGTTAATCGAGTTGAAGACTTTTTAAGAGTTGAAGATATCATTTCTGTTGAAGTAATCGATTTTTTCCCAAAAGAATGGAAATTAGTTGTTTCATTAAAATCTGTTCAAGATAAGAAAAACCGTGCTGAATATGAATCACAACTCAAAGAAAATGTCAGTGCAAGTCAAAGTTTAGGAGATCTTTTAAAAGATTATAAGAAATAAGGTGATACTATGGTGCCTGTTGTAGCGATTGTAGGCAGACCTAATGTTGGTAAATCTACTCTTTTCAACCGTTTAGTAGGGGAAAGAAAGTCGATTACCGATGATCAACCTGGAGTAACTAGAGATAGAATCTATGGTAACGCATCTTGGTTGAACAAAAAATTTAAAGTTATTGACACCGGGGGCATCGAAATCAACGATGCACCTTTTTTAACAGAGATAAAAGCTCAAGCTGAGATAGCAATTGAAGAGGCGAATGTCATAATCTTTATCTGTGATGGACAAAGTGGTTTATTACCAAGTGATCGAGATGTAATGGAAATATTATATCAATCTAAAAAGCCAATAATTGTCGCTGTCAATAAGGTAGATAATCAGAAATATACTGAAAACATTTATGATTTTTATGAGCTTGGCGCAACAAAAGTCATGAATATTTCATCGACTCACGGAATGGGGGTTGGTGATTTATTGGATGAAGTCATTAGTCATTTCCCAACTTACTCTGAATCTGACTATGATGATGACACAATTAAACTATCAATTATCGGTAGACCTAATGTTGGTAAATCATCCTTGACAAACACCTTGTTGGGATATGAAAGAGTCATTGTATCAAGCATTGAAGGGACAACCACGGATTCAATTGATACCGAATTTATAATGGATGGTTCTAACTATGTTGTAATCGATACAGCGGGTATGAGAAAGCGCGGAAAAATCTATGAAAATGTTGATCGCTATGCTAATCTTCGTGCTATGCAAGCTATAGATAGAAGTGATGTCTGTTTAATGATTATCGATGCTTTAACAGGGATACTAGCCCTTGATAAAAATATCGCTGGTTATGCTATTGAAAACAAGAAAGCTTTAGTGATTGTTGTCAATAAATGGGATGCTATTGAAAAGAATGATTTCACTATGAAAGAATGGGAAAAAAATATTAGAAATGAGTTTCGATTTTTATCCTATATCCCAATAGTTTATCTTTCTGCTAAAACTAAAGCAAGAATTCATACTTTGTTTCCAATAATTAAACAAGCATATGAAAACTATAATCGACGTGTATCTACATCATTACTTAATGAAGTAATCCAAGAAGCAATGATTATCAATCCTCCTAAGGAGCATAATCAAAAAATCATTAAGGTTTACTATGCTACTCAAGTAAAAACTAAATGTCCTACATTTGTGCTTTTTGTCAACGATACCAATTCACTTCATTTTTCGTATTATCGATATCTTGAGAACAGGTTAAGAGAGTCATTTGATTTATTTGGAACACCAATTTCAATAATTTTACGTAATCGCGAATAAAAAACTTATAAAAAAACGGTTTTTTTCGCTAAGTATCTTGCTTTTTTTATATTTTAGTCTTATAATTAATTTAACTTTAAAAGGAGGAAAAAATTTTATGAACAAATCTGAATTAGTCGCAAGAATTGCTGATTTATCTGAATTATCAAAAAAAGATGCTGAGGTAGCTTTAAACTCTACAGTACTAGCTATCCAAGAAGCATTAGTTAAAGGAGAAAAAGTTGTTTTAACTGGGTTTGGTACTTTTGAAGTAAAAACTCGTAAAGCTAGAGTAGGTCATGACCCAAGAACTGGCGAAACACTTCATATCCCAGCGCTTAATGCCCCTACTTTCAAAGCTGGAAAAGTTTTAAAAGAAAAAGTTCGTTAATCATTTAACGATATGACTAAGTTAATTCTTAGTCTTTTTTTTCGAAAAAAAACTCAGATTTTTAATCTGAGCTTAAATATTAGCTATTCCATAAATCATTAAAACATATAACAACCAGGAGATAAAGTTATTAATAAAATGGACAATAATTACAACATAGATATTCTTGTTTGATTTCCAATAAATATATCCAAATACTAACCCCATAAAGATATAAGGTATAGATTGTACAAAATCACCATAAGTAATTACATGCATAATTCCAAAAACTATACCACTGATAAATATAGCAACTTTATAATTTGTTCTTGGTTCAATAAAACCAAACAAAACTTTTCTGAAAATTACTTCTTCAACTATTGGTGTAAAAACTGTCAATAACAAGAACAATAAGAATAACTGCAGCGGTGAATCATTGAAAAGAGATGATATCAGCATTTCGTTTTCTGAAGTTCCTGTTTGGCCTAAAACAGTTAAAATTAAGTTAGCAGCAATTAAAGCTGCATATACCATCAAGAAACCACTGAAAATATTTGTCATTCGTAAAGATTTATTTTGTTTGAAATCTTCCCAATCTTTCTTGAAATTAAGTTTATCTATAACAATAAATAAAATCGAAGCTACGATAACTTGTATCAATGAAAGGGATATATAAAGAATTGAAGGAATATCTGCAACTTGAGAATACTCTATTTTTAACGGTTCGAAATCTACTCCGTTCAAACTCTCATCGATAGAATATACATCTTGCGGTTTAAAATCATCGATGCTTAATGTATATAATCCCACATAGATATTATCTTGATCATAAAATTCTACTTCAACTTTGAAAACTGGAATAGTTCTATCAAAATTATTCTTGAATTCACCGGACAAATGGATATCAAAAGTATCATTAGCAGCTTCTGATACTATGTAGGTCAAAGGTATAATTTCTTCTACCGCATTAACAGCTTCTTTTAAGTAACTATACTCAGCGCTAATATAAACTCCTCCGATAAAAGATACTAGAATATTAGCCAAGATATATAATGCCAATAGTATTCCATTCTTCTTATCTTTTTCTCTTTGTTCAAAGAAGTCATTAGCTGTTTTATCAAGACTTACAGGTTCATTAGTAAACTTTTCATCTAGATCATAATTCTTATTAAATAAATCATCATATTCACTCATCTGTGCACCTCACTAAAAATATTATAATCTAAATGCTAAAAAAAGTATACTAAAACAAAAAACAATTTTAGATTAATTGACAAAAAGGGCTTTTAAGGTATAATTTATATATAGAGAAAGGATTGAAGATTATGTCAAAAAAATCATTTGTAGTAATAGGTATTGGACAGTTTGGTTTAGCTTTAACTGAAGAGTTGGTTAAACTAGACGCCAATGTATTAGTTATCGATAAGAATCTTGATAAAATTGAAAAAATTTCAAGGTTTGTAACGAATGCTGTTTGTCTTGATTCAACCGATATCGATGCATTAAAAGAAATAGGGATCAGCAACTTTGATGTTGTGGTTGTTGCTACAGGAATGAATGTTGATAATTCAATTCTAACAACCCTCATTTTAAAAGATCTTGGGGTTAAAGAATTATTTGTTAAGGTGCAAAATGAGTATCATGCTAGAGTTGTTGAAAAACTTGGTGTCGATATTGATCATCTTATCAGACCAGAACACTCTGCTGGGGTAAGACTAGCAAAAATCTTAACCTCTGGAAACTTTTTGGATTATCTACAACTAGATGATGATTATTCATTTATTACTACATCTGTTACTAAAAAGATGATTGATAAGAATCTACTTGAGTTAGATATCAGAAAAAACCATGGTGTTAACATTGTCGCAATCAGAAGAAAAGAAAAAATCATTATTCCTTCATCTTCAACACTATTTCAGGAACAAGACGAGATATTACTTGTTGGTAGAAACGATATTATACAGAAATTTATCTTTTGGTTGAAGCAAAAAAATAAATAGGACTAAGTTAAGAACTACTCTTAACTTTTTTATATATTGAAATGAATGAACTGATAATAGCCAGTAAAAATCGAGGAAAAATAGAAGAGTATAAAAACGCACTAAAACCATTAGGTTTTAGTTTAAAGTCTTTGTTAGATTTTCCTGAAATTGAAGATGTTGAAGAGATTGGTGAGAGTTTTGTTGAAAACGCCATTATCAAAGCAAAAGCAATTTATAATCTTACTAAGAAACCTATCATAGCAGATGACTCAGGTCTATGTGTCGATGCTTTACCAGAAGAATTAGGAGTACGCTCAAAGCGTTTTTCTAGTAGTGGTAATGATGAAGATAACATTGACCTCTTACTAAAAAAACTATCTAACATATCAAATCGCAATGCTAGTTTTGTTTGTGTGATTTGTTTTTATTCTTCTTTTGACTCAGTTAAGACATACTCAGGAAAAACAGATGGTTTAATAATTGATGAAAGAAGGGGTAAAAACGGTTTTGGTTATGACCCTATTTTTTATCTACCTGATTTGAACAAAACCTTTGCTCAATTAAATATATTAGAAAAGCAAGAAGTCAGTCATCGCGGAAAAGCAATAAATAAACTAATCGAGGATTTAAATAATGAGAATTTTAATTTTCAGTGATAATCACGGTGATATCGATAGTGTAAAAAAAATTATTTCAAAAAACAAAAATGCTGAAAGAGTAATTTCCTTGGGAGATTCTCAGATGAAAGAGATTGAATTAAATCATCTAAACATAATTGGAGTCAAGGGTAATTATCTTTTCGAACCCCCTTTCCCTTATGAACTTACCTTTGAGTTTGAGGGTATGAACTTTTTATTCACTCACGGTCATCTTCAAGGAGTAAAAATGGGCTTAACTAGGCTATATAACAAAGCTATCTCAAAGAATATCGATATCGTCTGTTTTGGCCATACTCATCAACCTTTTTTAAGTAAAATTGATTCTTTGATAATGCTTAATCCTGGTTCTTTATCTGATCGAAGATCTATTAATTTTCCTACTTATGCAACTGTAGATATAGATGAAAAACTTTTAGAGATAAATATTCTCACTTTAGATGGTGAGAAAATACAATCATTTAAGAGCAAGCGGTAATTATGCAAGAAAAACTTATTGAATTGAGAAAAAAACCTAATATCAATAAATACGAGGTCTTTTTATCAGAATTAAAATCTGATGCTTTTACTTATGTAGAAGCGTTGACTGATTTAATTAAGCTTCTAACTGAGAAAAAGGATTATGACCAAATAATTAAATTATTGGAAGATAGTTTAATGAATCCTCTTATACAAGAATCAAACCTAAGAATTAAATTACTCGATAGATTGATTAATACCTTATTAAAAATCGAAAATTTCTATAAACTAGAGAAAGCACTTGAAGAAAGACAAAAGTATATCAAAAAAGATAATGAAATAATCATGCAAAAGTTTTATCTTGGTGTATGTTATGAGGGATTAGAAAAACCAATTAAAGCAATTGAAGTATTAGAGTCTATTCCAGATAATATCTCGAGTCAAAATCTTGCAAATAAATATTTGAAACTGGCAATGCTTTATCTTAAAGTTAATAATATAGAAATTGCTAAGAAGCATTATTATCAAGCAGGTATTTTTGATAGATTAAAGAAAAACCCTGTTTTTCTACTCTATCAGTCTGACCTTGCTTATAAAGAGAATGATTTCTTAAAAGCTTTGAACTTCTATCAAGATTATTTTATAAAATCTCTTAATAAATATCGTTATTTGGATCGTTATATGATGATTAATATTGAGCTTGGTCGTTTAGTTGATGCTTATGATTTTTATAAAAAGCACCTTGCAATCATGCAAAAAGTATTATCAAAGAGTTCTCGCTTGTTATTTTACAAAACTGCTCTTATTGTTTGTGAGAAGTTAAACAATCTTGAAGAGATGTCTTTCTTAGAAAATGCAATCTCAGAAATTGAATCAACTCTTAAACCTATTAACAATCCTTTATCGATTGCTTTTTCTCTTTTGGATAATCTCTATGACAAAACCTTTATCAAAGAGAGAGAAATAATCCATGCAATTTTACAACAAATAGATCAATTCAAATTATTCTCTAAAACTTTAGTGGTAAATATCGAAGGAGGAGTTATCGATTTATTGCATTACTCTAAGGGACTTCTTTTAGAAAAAAGACTAAATGAACCTTATTTAACTAATAACATTTTTCATGATATTTTGTTAGGAGTTAACAATAGTATCTATGATTCAGATATGCTTTTAGCAAAGAATAATGATATTTATCTCTCTGATAATACTGAATATGTCTTTGTTGAAGAGTTAAAGACAGACAATTTTCTAGTTTTTTATCTAGAAGATAAGTTAGCTTATTATAACGCAAAAACAAGCTTTGATTTTATCGCATTAATAACCAAGAAATTATTGAATGACTATAGAAAATATGGATTATTGAACAATTTAGAAAAGAATACTAAGGTAATGTTTGATCAACTTAATTATGGTTTTGTGCTTATTAAAGATAATAACCTTTATCTCTTAAATCAAGTTGCTAAGAATATCTTTGATACTGATAAACCTTACTTGAACTATGAAGATTTTCAAGGTAATCTGAAAAAAACTATTTATATCGATGAGTTTTTAGTCAATGAGGAGCTAACCGTTGAATATCAAGCAAAAACTTTAAAACAAATCAACTTTAAGATATTTGTCGATGGTTTTGATATTTATCTTTTGGTTAGCTTGGTTTTGAATCCACAAGTTTCAAGCAAAAATAACAGTATTGAAACCTTGCTTAATCTTGAACTTATCCAAGATAACACAATTTTAATGATTAATATCCGCAATTACCATGAACTCTTTAAGAACTACAAAATCGAGAATTATTATGATTATCAACAAAATTTAATCAAACAGGTGAGATTGCATGCGAGAAATTATTTCAATGATTATTATCAAGAAGGACTTGACAATCTCTATTTCATTATCGCATCAAAAGATAGAAGAATCATTACTAGAATCATTGATAGTGTAGTTTCTAATAATATGGATTTAAGATTCTCATATCTAAGTATTAAAGATACCTCGATATCAGATGCAATAGATTATCTTAAGTATTTGAATTCATTAACAGATAAAGAGAATAGAGTTCTAACTGACAATAAAATCTATCGATATAATCAAGAAGTAGCGAAAACAATCCTTCTAAACTCCTCAAACATCTTAAAAAAAGGCGAGATTAAACTATCTTTTCAACCGATTGTTAATTGGCAAACAAATATCTATAGATATATCTATGTTGATGCTTTAGAAAAAGTTTTACTTGGAGATAGTAGCAGTTTAAGAAGAGTTTTGAATGCCAATTATCTGGAAGCTGAATGGGATTTACTAATGGTTAGTCAATTGGTTAAAGAATGTAAAAACTATAATTTCAAAGGTGAGTTCTTCCTAAAAATTGGTGTAAACACCTTAAATGACCAGCAATATACTACGAAAATTCAAAATAAGATAATAAGTAAAGGGTTTAATAAGTCTAAGATAATTTATGTTGTTGACTATCAAGATTATCAGGAATATAATAATTCTACATTTGAAAATATCGCATTTATGAATACTTTAAAAGAGTTTAGATTACAAGACATAGAAGTGCTAAAAAAATGTAAGTATCTCATTTTCGAACCAGAGGAGATAACTAGTGAAGCTTTTGACTATTTCTTAAATATTATCAATGACTTTGGTATTGAAATTATTTACAATCACAAAAAGAGCAGTCTATCAAAAAGTTTTCTCTTAAAAAATAAGCTCTTACATATCTTTGGAGAAGCTTTTGGCAAGTTTGACAAACTAAGCGAAATCAGAAAAACGGAGGAATAAATTGGAAAAGAAATGGTGGATGGAAACGATAATCTATCAAGTATACTTAAGGAGCTTTTACGATTCCAATCAGGATGGTATTGGAGATATCAAAGGTATTACAGAAAAACTCGATTATCTAAAGAGATTAGGGATAGAGACAGTTTGGATTAGTCCTCATTACGATTCTCCGATGGATGACAATGGTTATGATGTTAGAGATTTTTATAAGATAAGTTGTGATTATGGTAATTTAGATGATTTCAAAGAGTTGATAAAAAGAATTCGTGATTTAAAGATGAAGATTATCATCGATTTGGTTTTAAATCACACATCTGATGAACATGTTTGGTTTCAAATAGCTAAGAATCCTAATCATCCTCAGTTTTCTAAATATCATGATTATTATATTTGGCAAAAACCAAGAATTGATGATTTCAATGAAAAAAAGCCACCAACTGATTGGATTAGTTGGTTTGGTGGACCGACTTGGGATTACAATGAAGCAACTGATGAGTATTACCTTCATATCTTCTCAAAAAAAATGCCAGATTTAAACTGGCGAAATAAAGAGATGATAGCTGATATGAAAGAGATGATTAAATACTGGATTGACTTGGGTGTTGATGGTTTTAGAGTCGACGCCGCAAATCATTTAGAAAAGAATTGGGATTTCCCCCAAGGCAATCCCGGATATGAACACTTCTCCTCATTAGCAAAACATCATGATTATATTAAAGAACTAGGTAAAGAATTGTTTAAACCAAATGATTTGTTAACTCTAGGAGAATCTGGTGGAGCTTCAAAGGAAGAAATCTTGAAATATGTTGGTTTTGACTCTAACGAGTTTAATCTCCTTATTCATTTCGGTCATTGTTGGGCTGATAATGGTGTTGATAACGGTATGATTACTGGTAAATGGAATAAAGGTGAGTTAAGAGTTGATAATATCAAAAAAAGTTATGCAAATCAATATCGGATCTTAAAAGAAGATGGTTGGAATCTAATTTATTGGCATAATCATGACCAACCAAGGGTTGTTTCGCATTATGGCAATGATATATCATATTGGTATGAATCTGCTAAAATGCTTGCGATAACACTTTATTTCATGCCTGGAACAGCAATAGTATATCAAGGTGAAGAAATTGGTATGACTAATGTCTTATATGACGATATCTTAGATTTTCGTGATGTTGAAGTCTTTACTGAATACAATAATATGTTAAATCGTTTCGTTTCTAAAAATGATGCCCTACAAGCCATTAAGGATCGATGTCGAGATAACGCAAGAACGCCAATGCAATGGTCCGATGATATTAATGGAGGTTTTTCTCAAACCAAACCTTGGATAAAGACAAATTACAATTATCAAGACATTAACGTTAAAAAACAAGAAGCAGAAAAAGATTCAATCCTTAACATCTATAGGTTTATTCTTAATCTACGTAAGATAGAAGCAGATAATATCATCTATGGTAATATCGAGTTCATCAATATTGATGATAATGAAAGTTTTTGTTATCTAAACATGGGTAAAACAAAAGACTATTTAGTAATTGCAAATTTTAGAGATTGTGAAATTGAAATTGAGTTAAATGATATCAATCTAAATAATTTTACTTATTTTTATGGTGATGACTTATCAATTAACAACAAAATATTACTAAAACCCTATCAAACATCCGTGTATGTTAGAAACAAGGTCTAGATTATTCTAAGCCTTGTTTTTTGCTTTCAAAAATAAATTATCTATGATAAAATAGGATAGCGAGAAGAATTGGAGAAAATTATGAAAAGAAGACTGTTTAGGGAGAATGTTATCAAATTGATATATCAAGATATCTTAGGCGGAGATTACCAAGAAAACGAATACGATCAAGAAGTAGAAAAGACATTTTTAGATGTCAAAGCCAATTATCCAAAACTAGATGAGATTATCAACTCGAGTTTAACCAATTGGTCGATTGATAGATTGAACTATGTTGATTTGGCTATCATCCGTTTTAGTGTTTATGAGCTGACAGAGTTAAAAACTCCTTTTGAAATCGTCGTTAATGAAGCTTTGGAAATAACTAAGATTTATTCTAATCTCGACGATGATTTAGCTAGAAAATTCAATAATAGATTATTGGAAAATATTAAAAAAACATTGAATAAAAATGGTTAGACAATACTTAACTGTTACAGCTCTAAACCGCTATTTAAAGTTTAAATTCGATAATGATCAAGAACTTCAAACACTCCTAATCAAAGCAGAAATCTCCAATTTTAAAAGACATTCTCGCGGACATCTTTATCTTACTTTAAAAGATGACCAATCACAGATTAGCGCTATTATGTTTGTTTCAAGTACTAAAAACCTCAATTTCAGTCCTAAAGACGGCGACAAAGTGATTGTTGAAGGTTATGTATCTGTTTATGAAGCTTACGGGACATATCAAATATATATCCAAAAAATGGCTTTAGATGGTATTGGTGATCTATATCTAGCATATGAGAAACTTAAGAGTGATTTAGCAGCTTCAGGTTTGTTTTCTGAAACTCATAAATTACCGATTCCAAAATATCCTAAAGCAATAGGTGTGATTACTTCTCCAACTGGTGCAGCGATTAGAGATATCATCAATGTAGTAAACAATCGTTTCCCTTTGACTGAAATTATCGTTTATCCAGCATTAGTTCAAGGACCGATGGCAAAAGATTCGATTGTTAAAATGATTGAAAAGGCCAATAACGATAAATTAGTTGATGTTTTGATTATAGGTCGTGGTGGTGGCTCTATTGAAGATTTATGGTCTTTTAACGAAGAGATTGTAGCACGTGCTGTTTATAATTCACATATACCAATAATCAGTGCTGTAGGTCATGAAACAGATTTTACAATTATTGATTTTGTCTCTGATTTAAGAGCCTCAACACCATCTCATGCTGCAGAGTTAGCAGTTAGAAATAAGCGAGATGTTTTAGAAGATATAATTGATTACTCAAAGCGCTTAAGATTAGCTCTTGTGAATAGATATAAACAAGAGAAAAAACGTTATTTAAATATCGTTGAAACCAATATATTTAAAAACCCGTTAAGACTAACTCAAAGTAAAGAAATCGCATATGCAAACTTAACAGAGAGACTGTTTCAATCAAGACCAGATAGATTAATTGCTTTACAAAAAGAGAAGGTCAATAATTTGCTTAAAACAATCGATTCAGCGTATAAGTATAAAGTTAATCGAACAAATAGCAATTATTTGAACCTTTTGGAAAAATTAGAATTAGTCAACCCCTTGAATATTATGAAAAAGGGTTTTACCATCATAAAACAAGATGAATTAATCAAGAAAAGTATTAATGATATTGATGAGTTAAAAGAAGTTTCGATCATTATGCACGATGGTGAGATTGATTGTAAAATCCTCAAAATGAAAGGACGAGAAAATGAATAAAATCAGTTTTGAAGAAAATCTAGCAAAACTAGAAGCTTTAGTTAAAAAATTAGAATCAGGTGAAAGCTCACTTGATGAATCGGTAAAACTTTATCAAGAAGGAATTGCTTTGGCTAAAGCATGTCATCAAGAGTTGAAGAATGCTGAAGAAGTTATTGTAAAACTTATGGATTCAGATAATTTGATTAATTTTGAAAGAGAATAACTTATATGGATTTATTTGACATCTTAGACCCTAACTTCCTAAAAACATTATCGATAAAAGAGTTGAACGAATTAGCAGAAAAAATTCGTTTTTTTCTGATTGACTCAATCTCGAAAACTGGTGGACATTTAAGTTCAAATCTTGGTGTAGTTGAATTGACTATTGCTTTGCATTATGTATTCAACTCTCCTGAAGATAAAATCATATTTGATGTTGGTCATCAATCATATATTCATAAAATATTGACTGGTAGAATTGCTGATTTTCCCTCACTTAGACAGTTTAAAGGTTTGTCAGGTTATCAAAAAAGATCTGAATCAAGGTACGATGCCTGGGAAGCTGGACATTCATCGACTGCAATTGCTGCTATAGCAGGTTTTGAACTTGATAAGGTCTTAAAAGGAAACAAGAATTATAATATAGCTGTTGTGGGAGACGGTTCATTGAATAGTGGTCTTTCTTTTGAAGCTTTAAACTTTCTAGGACATCAAAAGCACTTAGCTCCAATCATCATCTTAAATGATAATGATATGAGTATATCTAAAAATGTCGGTAGACTTTCAAAGATACTCAATAAAGCAAGATCAAACAAGTTTTACAATTATGCTGTAAAAACAAAACGAAAATTCCCTAAATTTATCTATCGTATGAAAGTACGATTAGCTAATATGATCAGAGGTTTTGCTAATAACTTGACGATTTTTGATGAATTTGGATTCTCATATTATGGTCCTATTGATGGACATGATATCAAAGCTTTAATTAAGTTCTTGACTATGGTAAAACATAAAAACCGTCCCGTCGTCTTACATGTGATAACAAAAAAAGGAAAAGGTTATCAATTTTCTGAAAATGATAATAAAGGAATTTGGCATGGTGTTGGTCCTTTTGATAAAGAAACTGGTCAACAAATTGAAAAGAATAAAGAAAATTATACTAACTGGAGTAATATTATCAGTGACTATCTCATCACTTATGCTAAAAATCATCCTGATTTCAAAGTGATTATCCCAGCGATGATTTATGGTTCTGCCCTAAACAATTTCCAAGAAATATATCCAGATAGAATTATCGATGTTGGAATTTGCGAAAGTTTTTCTGTATGTTTTTCAGCTGCTTTAGCATTAAATGGTCATAAGATTTTCTTGCCAATTTACTCATCTTTCCTTCAAAGAGCCTATGATCAACTACTTCACGACCTAACAAGGCAAGACATAAAAATAATCCTAGGAATTGATCGTGCTGGTGTGGTTGGAGGAGATGGAGATACACATCAAGGAATCTATGATATAGCTTACTTGAAACATATGCCAAACATCGAAATAGTTCAACCCTCAAACGCTGTTGAAGCACATCAACTTCTTGACTATGCTCTTGAGTTTTCTAAAAAATCAGTGGCGATAAGATATTCAAAAAACAGCACAGAAATCTTTGATAACAGCACTTACACCAAAATCCTTAAACCAACCTGGATTGAGTATTTTAATCAAGGAAATGCCAATCTTATCTGTTATGGAGATAATTTTACTCGACTCAATCAATATATTAAACAGCATAAACTACCGATAAACATCATAAATGCTTTATTCATCAAACCAATGGATTACGACATGCTTGACAAAATTATCTTATCAGGATTAAAAACCTATGTACTTGAAGATGTAACTAAAATCAGTGGTTTAGGATCTAGTATACTAGAATATCTTGCCTCAAAACAAGTGCAGTTACCTATTAGAATTTTTGGTTTACCAGATGAGTTCATCGAACAAGGAACCCAGACAGAAATCTATAAATTATATCATCTAGATGAAGAAAGTATTATAAATGAAATATTAAAAACTGTTGAGGATTAATATGTTAAAAAGTCTGAAAATCAAGGATTTTGCTATAATCAAAGATCTTAATTTAGAATTTTATCCGGGGATGACTGTCCTTTCTGGAGAGACTGGCGCAGGAAAAAGTATAATTGTTGATGCGATTTCTCTTTTGCTTGGAGATAGAGCGGATAAAGATATGATTTCTTCAAAAAGTGAAAATGCTACAATAATCGGTGAGTTCAAGGTATCGTCAAAAGAAATCAAATCAATCCTTTTAGAACAAGATATTGATATTGATGGCTCTTTGACTATTTCGAGAATAATCTCAAAAGACAAAAGCAATATTATCAAAATTAACAATCAAAACTCTTCTTTAAAAACATTGAAGGAGTTAGCGATTTATCTAGCAGATATTCATTCGCAATTCGACACAAATCAATTAATCAATCCAGAAAACTATCTCAGTTTAGTAGATAATTTTAGAAAAACAAGAATCAATGATTTCTTAATTAGTTATCAGAATAGACTTGATAAATACATGGAAAGAATTAAAGAACACCGTCAAATTATTAAGCAACGTGACAATACACTAAAACAACTTGATCTTTATAAATTCCAATACAATGAACTCAATAGTTTAAATCTCATTTCCGGTGAAGACGAATTATTAAATGAAAACATTAATGTATTGCAAAACATCGATAAAATCAACACTTTATTACAAAAAAGTTCATCATATCTCAATGATGAACTAGTATTAGACAAAATATATGAGATTAAAGCTGATTTAGAAAAGATCGCTCATATGTCAAAAGACTTTGAAAGCCTTCATGAACGGCTTATGAACATCTATTATGAGTTAGATGATATCAATCATAGCATCAATCAAAGATTAGACAACCTCAATTATGACAAAGACGATTTTGAAGCGATGAATCAACGTTTACTGGAACTTGAAAAGATTCAGAAGAAGTACCAAAAAAGCATTGATGAGTTAATAGAATATCAAAACTTCTTAGCAAGAGAAATCGACCAAGTACTGAACTATGAATCGATTATTAAAGAGAAAGAAATCGGAATTAAAGAAGCCTTTAAAGAAGTATACCAGGAAAGTAAAAATCTTTATGCTTTTAGAGTAGATATTGCTCAAAAAATTAAAACTGAACTAATTGATTCACTCCATGAACTAGTAATTCAAAATGCAGATTTTGATATCTTAATCGATTTTTCAGAACCCAAAGATGAGTTTGATTATCAAGTTTTTACGCAAACTGGTTGTAATCAAGTGGAGTTTTTGATTTCTACTAACAAGGGAGAACCCTTAAAACCTTTATCAAAAACAGCATCCGGTGGAGAAATGAGTCGTGTGATGTTAGCCTTTAAAACAATCTTTGCTAAATCACAAAACATTCCCACAATCATCTTTGATGAGATTGACACTGGAATCTCTGGTTTCATAGCAAAGCAAATCGCAAAAAAGATTTCTGATTTATCACGAATTACCCAAGTTATTTCTATCACCCATATTCCTCAAGTGGTAGCAGAAGGGATTCACCATTTAGCTGTAAACAAACATATCATTAATGATTCAACAGAAATTCGAGTAAAATATCTTACTCACGAAGAAAGAATCGAAGAAATAGCAAAAATGGTCAGTGGTGAAAGAATCACTGATGCTGCTAGAGATATTGCAAGAGAACTCTTACTAAATAAAAATTAAACCTCCAATCGGAGGTTTTAAGTTTATCTAAGTCCTTTCTTATCGGTAATTTTTTGAATTGAAGTAATGTCTTGAAAGACTTCTAAAACTCCCAGATAATTTCCTAACTCACCTTTAATTGCAAAGTAAGATATATTTTTCTTCTTAATAGCAAAATCAATCCAAAACTCTTTTAAATCCTTTTTACCCGCTTGAAAGTCATCAATGATACCAACAATAATATCGATATTTCTAGGTAAATTTTAATCATTGCTAAAAGACTAGCAATATTGCGTTTTTCAGCTAGAAAAGTTGAAAATAATGCATGATTTTTTAAACTTGAGTATTTCTTCAAACTTTATCCCAAATAAATTGACAAATCTATAAATACTATCTTAAATCTTGCTGATAGACCATTCACTGTCATCTTTATAGGCATCCAAAGAGAACATATCTAAAGGGCTTACTTGGTTGATATAAGACTCATATTTATGATATAGTTCAACTTTACTCTTTGTTTCATCCAAAAGGAGAAGTTACTTCATAAACAAATTGATCTTTTCAATTCTTTCTGAGTTAAAAAACTAAACACTTCCGTTCTAATACCTCCAATAAATCTCATGGTTATTCTACAAGCAAATAAAATAGAAAAAAAACACTTTAAATTAAAGTGTCTTAGAACATAATACTACTGGTTAATACATCAATTGCTCCGTATATAGCGGCTACAAGCATTGCAAGAAACATTCCGATTGCTAAAATCAATAAAACTATTTTACCGAATTTACTTTTTGTCGGATTATAAGTTCTAATTTCTCTTTCAATCTGAGTAGGTTTTTTCTTATTTTTGCTCTTTGGCATAATCTCACCCCATTATTTTAGTCTTAGTGTCTTTAATATTATAAACTATTTACATGAAAAAATAAAGGAATTTTTACTTGTTTTGATAGTTTTCAAGATAATCAATAACTGCTTTGGTAAGATAATAAGGAGTAGAAGCTCCTGAGGTAACTGAAACGCACTTGACACCTTCTAAATCTTTATCATTAATTTCATTTACTGAGGAAATCAACAATGTCTTGGTATTCGTTAACTCCTTGGAAATTCTTGCTAAGTTCTTAGTGTTATTACTCCTTTGATCTCCGATTACATAGCACAAATCAACATCTTTATTTCCATCTATAATAGCTAATTGTCTGAATCTAGTAGCTGAGCAGATTTCTTCAGAGATAATGACTAAACTATAAAGCTCTTTTATTTTTTGATGTATAGGTGAGATATCATTGATACTAAAAGTTGTTTGATTAGTGACAAATATCGGTTCCTCAACTTTTACATAATCTAAATCACAACTATTTTCAATCAATACTACTCTAGGACTTAAAGATAGTGAGGCTATTGACTCTGGGTGGTTTCTCTTACCGATATAAATAATGTTATATCCTAAATCTAAGTATTTTTTTATTGAATCATGAGTTGCGTAAACATCATTACATGTAGCATCAATTAGAGTTAATCCATTATCTAAGATCTTTTCTTTAACAGACTCATCAGTTCCATGAGCAGATAGGATGATTGTTCCTTTTTTAATATCTTTAATCAAATCATATCTACTATTATATCTGTCATCTAGAGTGAAAGCTCCTAATGCGGTTAACTCATTGACAACATAAGAGTTATGGACGATAAAACCAAGGATATATATTGGTCTTGGTAGTTCTTGATTAACGAGACTCTTCTTTACTATTTCAATAGCGTTATGTACTCCCTTGCAAAACCCTTGAGGAGTTATTTTTTTCACAATCATCGGTATTCCTCATTTATATTTTACATTATCCGTATAATATTATATAATAGATATTGAGATTTTACAAAGAAGGAATCAGATCAAATGAAAAAATTTAATAACGACTACCTAAACAAGGCTTTAGAAGTACTTGGTTTTAAAAAACTGACAGAAGTTCAAGAAAGAGTTTTTGAACTATTTGAGTTAAATAAAGATTTAATAATTGAAGCAAAAACGGGTTCTGGAAAAACCCATGCTTTTTTGCTGCCAATTTTAGATAATTTAAAACCTGATATCAATCGTGTTCAGGCTGTAATAGTAGCCCCAACAAGAGAACTAGCTAACCAAATTTATCGTTTTACCAATGAGTTAGTAAAGTTTTCTAAAAACACAATCCCTGTTGAACTTTATACAGGTGGTACTGATAAAGAAAATGATTTGACTTATCTAACGTCAAAGCAACCAACCATAGTAATCGCTACTCCAGGCAGACTTCATGATTTAGTAATCAAAGAAAACATTCTAAAAATATTCAATACTGATTATTTTATAATAGATGAAGCTGACATGACACTTGATAATAATTTTCTAGAAATTCTTGATAATCTAGCAAAGACAGTTCAGAAAGCTAAATTCATGGTCTTTTCAGCTACAATACCTCTAAAGATTAGACCATTTCTTAAGAAGTATTTAAACAATCCTTTGATGGTTAGTGTGCATCCCGATGAAATCAGCAACCTTAATATCGAACACACATTTATTAAAACAAAAGAAAGAGATAAATTTGGAGTTTTAGAGCAAGTAATCAATGTAATTAATCCTTATTTAGCGATTATATTCTGTAATACAAAAGAAACTGCTAACTCATTATTTGATTATCTAGCAAGTAAGGGATTGAACATTACCTTAATACATGGAGATATTGATTTTAGAAAAAGAAAACAATTAATTAAAAGAATAAATAACTTAGACTTTCAATATATAGTAGCAACTGATATTTTAGCCAGAGGAATTGATATAATCGGAGTATCTCATGTAATCAACTATGAATTGCCAAGAGACCCTGAATTCTATATTCATCGCAGCGGTAGAACCGGTAGGATAAATTTTGATGGTAAATGTATCTCGTTATATGATTTTGAAGACAATACTTATTTGGATATTCTCGAAGCAAAAGGAATTGTTTCTCAACATAAAGCTATAAAAAACAATCAATTGACTGAAATCAATCAAAGGAACAAAAGACAAAAGAGAGTTCGCCCAGAAAACGAACTGGACTATCAAGCAAAGGCTAAGGTTAGAAAACCAAAGAAAGTAAAACCAGGGTATAAGAAGAAGTATAACCAAAAAGTTGAAAAGGAAAAAAAGATATTGAGTAGAAAGAGAAAATAATTATGCCAATCAATATAGTTTTATATCAACCAGAAATACCTCAAAATACCGGGAATATAATGAGAACCTGTGCTGGAACAGATGCTTTATTACACATTATAAAACCAATAGGTTTCAAACTAGACCCTAAATATATGAAAAGAACAGCAGTAAACTACTTGGAACATACAAACTACTTTCTCTATGAAGATTATCAAGATTTCGTGAACAAGAATAAAGGAGATTTTTATTTCATAACTCGCTATGGTAAAAAAACTCCTAAAGATTTTGATTTCTCTTGTCAACAGAAGAATATATATTTGATTTTTGGTAGGGAGTCAACAGGTATTCCAAAAGAAATACTTAAACCACATCTTGATAATTGCTTGAGATTGCCAATGACTGACAAAATCAGATCTTTAAATCTAGCAAATACAGTTTGCGTATTGATTTATGAGGTGTTGCGCCAACAAGATTATAACGGACTTTTCAAGAATGAACCAGAATCAATGAAGGGTCCTAATTGGTTAGAAGAGTAGGTGATATCCATGATTACAAAACCCGGACAGCCAATTGTAATACATAGTTATAAACATGATAAGAGTTTGCATAGAATTTGGAAAAATGCAACTATTTTAGAAGAGAATGATGAATACTTTGTCGTCGCAAACCAAAGAACTAAAGTTGTTGAATCAACAGGAAGATTTTGGTATACTAGAGAACCATCAGTAGCTTTCTTTTTTAAGAATCACTGGTACAATGTCATTGCGATAATAAAAAACGAAGCGATAACCTATTATTGCAATGTAGGTTCACCAGCTTTAATTGATGAAGAAGCTCTAAAATATATCGATTACGATTTGGATTTAAAAGTTGATAGTGATTATTCATATAAAATTTTAGATATCTACGAGTATAAAATGCATCAAAAATTAATGAATTATCCTGAAGATATCAAGATGATTCTAGCAAAAGAGATGCTAAATCTTAAATCTAGGATTGACAAAAGATTAATACCATTCAATCCTAAATTAGTTATGAGCTGGTATCAAAAACTGCTTGATATGAAAGGATAGAATATTTCAATCAAAGCGTCATAATACCTTTTTGCCATAAACACTAGTCGCAAACGCACTTAAAATAAAATGGCGAAAACAGTAGTTATCTAATCAACAACATTATTTTTTATTTATATAGTAGATTTGTATACTATTTTGTAAATACTTGAAGATTAATTTTGAAATTAATCTTCTTTTATGTTATAATTTTCATTAGGACAAATGTAATCATACAATTTTTCCTACTTGAAAGGTATACCACAGGTATAGAAGGTGAACAAAATGGAATTAATCTATCGAATTAAAAAGCCTGAAACAATAAAACGCTTTATGACAGAAAACAATATTCCAACTTCTATCTTACAAAAAGATGAGAAGAATTATAAAATATTTGTCAATAATGAGATAAAAAGCAGAAAAGATACAATCAGAAAAGGAGATAAAATACATTTTCTTCTCGATGAAGAAGGCTTGAACAAGTTTAAACCTCAAGATTTGGAAATAGAAGTTGTTTATGAAGATGAATATTTATTAATCGTAAATAAACCTGCCGATATGCTGCTAATGCCTTCTAAAGCAAACCCAGAAAATACACTCGGAAATTTTCTTGTTGGATATTACCAAAAGAACAATATAAGTTCAATGATTCACTATGTAAATCGAATTGATCGAGAAGCGCAAGGATTAGTTGTAATTGCTAAACATCGATTCGTTAAGTTTCTACTAAGCAACAAAATTGATAATGAACTTGTCTTTAATTACAAAACTATTGTCAGTGGTAAAATGGATACAAAAGAGTTTGAGATCTGCTTGCCAATAGCGAAAAAAGAAGGAACTTACTTAAGAGAAGTTGTTGAAGTAGGTGAGGATTGTTCAACAAAATATCGCGTTGAAAAAGAGTTTAAAAACTTTAGCTTATTAGATATTTCAGTCAAAGGTAAATTACCTCATCAGATTAGAGTCCATCTTGCCTATTTCAATTATCCGATTGTTGGAGACAAACTCTATAATAAAGAAGACTACCCGACAAAATTGCTTTTGCTTTGTTACAAAACCAACTTCATCCATCCAATAACGGAAAAGGAAATTAATATAACCTTAGATTTAACACAAGATTTCACCGATTTTATAAAAAAATAAGCGGCTTCTAGCCGCTTTTTTCTCGCTTTGATTTACTGAATATAGTAGATAAGTAATTTCAATGTATTGATAATAGCATTAATATGTGTTCTCTCCATTCCGTGTGAAGCATGGACTCCTGGACCAATCAAGCCACCTCTAACATCATTTCCTCCATGATATGCAGCTGACACATCTGACCCATAAAAAGGATAAATATCTGTGACGTAATTTAAATTATGTTTCTTTGCTATATCTATCATTTTTGAAACAATCTTATAATCATATGGTCCAGATGAGTCCTTGCAACAGATTGATACATCTTGTTCTGTACAACTCAAATCTTCACCAATACAACCCATATCAACAGCAATCAACTCATCGAGTTTAGGAAGATTTGAACCCCCATGACCTACCTCTTCATAGGTAGAGATAATAATTGTCAAATTACATTTTGGAACAATGTTGTTATCTTTTATATATTCTAAAAGTCCCAACAAGATAGCAACTGAAATTTTATCATCAAGAAATCTCGATTTTATGAAACCTGAATCAGTTATTGTTGTTTTAGGGTCAAAGAAAATATAATCTCCTGGTGCAATATTTAGTTTTTGAACATCCTCTTTAGATTTAACAACTTCATCAATTCTAACAATCATATTATCCGGGTTTCTAAGAGCAGTAGAAGCATCTTTATAAACATGACTCGAAGGACTTGTAGAAAGAAATGTAGCACTATACTCCTTGCCTTCTCGATTTTTGACGGTACAGTACTCTCCATCCAAAGTAGGCCAGATTGGACCGCCAATAGTTGTAAACTTAAGTTGACCCATAGAATCAATACTTCTAACCATAGCTCCAAGAGTGTCGACATGTCCGGTTAAACCTAAGGTACAATCAGTACTACCCTTAACATGAATATAAAGGTTACCTTTTTTAGAAAAACTTGTATCAAAACCTAACTTTTTAACCAATTCGTTGATATAAGCAACTACATTTTCTGTATAACCACTTGGTGATGGTATCGCTAGAATCTCTTTTGCAATTTTAAAAACAATTTGTCCATATAACTCCATTTTCATTCCTCCAGATATAGTTTACCATAGATAGGCTAATTTTTGCCCTATTATTCTTTAATTAATTATAGTTCTATGGTAGAATATTATTTGAGGAAGAATAGTTATGATTATAGTCTTTGGTGGTGCTTTCAACCCTCCGACAATCGCTCATAAAGAGATTTACTACTTAATCAAAAAACATGTTGATTTTGAGCGTTTTTTGTATTTACCAGTTTCCAATAAGTATCACAAAAGTTCACTAATTGATGATCATTATAGAGTAGACATGCTCAATCTTTTAATTAAAGATTTAGATCTCGCTAAAATATGTCTAATTGAAGTTAATGATTCAAAGTATCTTGGTACTTACAAAAGTTTATTGCGAATCAAATCAGAGTATAAACGTCACCCCGTTGCTTTCGTAATTGGCAGTGACAACCTACTTAGTTTAAACAATTGGATTAATGCCAAAATGTTGATTGCAAAATTTAAATTTATTGTTATTAAAAGAGACGAAGACAATGTTGAAGAAATCATCTCTAACAATGAACTGTTAAATGCTCATGCTAAGAACTTTAAAGTAATTCCAGGTTTGATTCAAACCGTGTCATCTTCAGCTTTTAGAAAGTCCTTAGATCCAGCTTATGTAACCGATGAAATATTTCAATATATTACGAAAAACAACTTATATCGAGGTAATAAAAATGTATAAAGGTTTTTTAAAAACATCTTTAATCTCACCAAAAATAGAAGTAGCAAACCCTTTGTTCAACGTAAAATCAATGCTTGAACCCTTGAAGAACTTGAAATCAGATATTGCTATCTTTCCAGAACTTTCACTGAGTTCTTATTCTTGTGGTGACTTATTTTTTCAAAAGAATCTTCTTGAAGATTGTTATATTGCTCTTAAAACATTTATTGAAAACAATCCTTACCAAGGAATTGTTGTTTTAGGTATGCCCTTAATCCTTGACCAATTGGTTTTAAACTCTGCTATCATCATCCAAAGAGATGTTATATTAGGGGTAGTTCCAAAATTCTATTTACCAAACACCAAGGAATATTATGAAAAACGCTGGTTCAATTCTGGCTTTGATGTTATAGATAATTATACAGAGATCACCTTGTTAAATCAAAAAGTTCCTTTTGGTAACTTGATTTTTACAAATAATGATCTAAGTTTTGGCGTTGAAATTTGCGAAGATATGTGGGCTACCATATCACCTGGTAATCTTCTGAGCGTAAACGGAGCTAATCTTATCATCAATATCTCTGCTTCAAATGAAGTAGTAGGTAAAAACAATATTCGGAAGAATGCTGTTTTAGAGCATTCAAGAAAGAATAGTGGAGCTTATATATATTGCTCAGCAGGTGCTTCAGAATCGAGTTCTGAAACAGTTTTTTCTGGTCATAATATTGTCGCAAATAACGCTAGATTATTAAAAGAAACCAATGTGTTCTCGCTAGAGACAACGATAATGGAAGTAGATATTGACATCGATAGGCTGAAATATGAAAGAAGAATAAATTCTTCATATCGAGATTCAGTTCTAAAATATCGTTTGAAGTACCAAATCGTAAATTTTGAGTTTGTTAATAGTGATGATTTTGTTTTTGCAGAAGAATGGGATAAACAACCATTCGTTCCAAAAGATAACAGATATGAAAACTTTATGAAAATTGCATCAATCCAAGAATTTGGATTAGCAAAAAGAATGAGTTATGCAAATATAAAGAAAATAGTTATTGGAGTAAGTGGAGGTTTAGACTCGTCTTTAGCGCTTTTAGTAGCAGTTAATGCTTTTAAACACCTGGGAATTGAGCCAAACAACATCCATGCATATACATTACCAGGATTGCATACTTCTAGCAGAACAAATCAAAATGCGAAGGAACTGATGGAAGTTCTTGGTGTAAGTTTTGAAGAAATTGATTTAAAAAAACATATCAACGATCACCTCGAGTTGATTGAACATGATCAAATAACTCAAGACACTACCTATGAGAACGCACAAGCACGAGCAAGAACAATGATTCTGATGAATCTAGCAAATAAGTTAAATGCCTTAGTTTTAGGAACAGGAGACCTTTCAGAGATAGCATTGGGTTGGTCAACTTATAACGGTGACCAAATGTCGATGTATAATGTCAATGGTGGTATTCCTAAGACAGTCGTTAGATTTATGATTAAAGCATATGCTGATTTTCAGTTTAGCCCTGAAGTTAAAGAGCTTTTATATGATATTTTAGAAACACCAATTACCCCAGAACTGACAGAGAATCAAAACACTGAAGACATCATAGGTAAATATGAAATAAATGATTTTATACTGTATCGCTATATGATTTGTGGCGATACAGCAGACAGAATTAAGATTTTATTGATGAGAATCTTTAAGATTAATCAAGAAGAAGTCGATAAATATGTCAATAACTTCTTTTCGAGATTTTTTTCACAACAATTCAAAAGAGCAGCTTCGCCAGATTCTCCAAAAGTATTTGATTTTGCCTTGTCACCAAGAAGTGATTTTAAGATTGTCTCTGATATAAAGAGGACATCATGAAAAAAGTAGTAGTGGGATTGAGTGGTGGTGTTGATTCAGCTGTAAGTGCTTTTTTGCTGAAAGCTCAAGGCTATGAAGTCATCGGATTGTTTATGAGAAACTGGGATTCATTTGCAAACAATGACATTTTGGGTAATCCAAATGTTGAAGACGATATATGTCCACAAGAAAAAGATTATCAAGATGCCTTAAAAGTAGCCGAATATTTAAATATACCATTATATCGAAAAGATTTTGTTAAAGAATACTGGGATCATGTCTTTACTTATTTCATTGAAGAACACAAAAATAATCGGACTCCTAATCCCGATATTCTTTGTAATAAATATGTTAAATTTGCTAGTTTCCAAGAGGAAGCAAGAAAACTAGGAGCTGATTATTTTGCTTATGGTCACTATGCAAGAAAAAAAGAAAGTGAAAATGAGATATTTTTGTTAAGAGGCATTGATAACTTAAAAGATCAAAGTTATTTTCTCTGTCAACTAAATCAAGAACAGTTAAAGAACAGTTTATTTCCAGTTGGTGAGTTGACTAAAAAGCAAGTTAGAGATATTGCAAAGAGCAATCAAATTCCTACAGCTAATAAAAAGGATTCTACTGGAATCTGTTTTATTGGAGAAAGGAATTTTCGTGATTTCTTAAAGAATTATCTCTTTACAAAACCAGGTAACATTGAAACTCTTAATCGGGAAATACTAGGTTTTCATGAAGGTTTGATGTATTACACGATCGGTCAAAGAAAAGGCTTAAATATTGGTGGAGACAATCGCTTTAAGAATTCTCCCTGGTTTGTTGTTGGAAAAGACATCGAAAGAAACGTCTTACTCGTTGGACAAGGAATAAACCATCCTCACTTATATAGCAATAGAATTATTGTAGATGATGTTAACTGGATTAGTCCTGTTAGATTTAGTGGTTGGTATGAATGCACAGCTAAATTTAGATATCGACAAACAGATAACCTAGTTAGGATTCGCTGGATTGATGAGTTTTCATTAGAAGTAATCTGCAATAAACCTACAAGAGCAACAACACCTGGTCAAGCCGCTGTCTTTTATAATGATGAAGTTTGTTTGGGTGGGGGAACAATTCGTTCAGTTTTTCAAAATCAAAATCAATTGAAGTACTAGAGGTCTAATATGAAACGTTTAGGATTATGTCTTACAGGTGGTGGCGCAAGAGGAGCTTACCAAGTTGGTGCAGCCAAAGCTTTAGAAGAGTTAGGGTTGTTTCAACAGATACATGCATTCTCTGGAACAAGTATCGGTTCGGTAAACGCTTGTTTGTTAGCTACCAAAACAGTCGATGAAGTCAAGGATTTATGGCTAAAATTTCCAGTTACCGAGCTAAAAAGTGCAGAAAATTTGTTTAAGATGATTAGAGAGCGAAAGCTAGGAATTGTCAATCAAGGTATCTATGAGATTGATGGTTTAGAAAAACTATTGCGTCAAGAACTAGATACGGAAGAACTTAGAAAAAAGCTTGTCTTTGTTACATTATCTCCAGCAGGTATCGATAAAGAAGGTGCTATGGGCATTTTAAGAGCTTCTTTCAACCACTTCATCAAGAATGAGTCTCAAGTTATCTATTCACCTATATATGAGCAAACTGATGAGTTTATCTATAAACAAATACTTGCATCATGTTCAATACCCTTTGTTTTTCCTTCTGTAAATATCGATGGTCAACAAGTATTTGATGGTGGATTATATGATAATATTCCGATAAAACCTTTAATCGATGCTGGTTGTGATACAGTAATTGTAATTCATCTCCATCGAATCTTTTTTATCAATAAGAACAAATACCCAGGAATTCAAATAAAAGAGATTAGACATTGGAAATCACTAGGTGGAGTATTAAACTTTGATTTAGAACAAGCTTCAAAAAGATATAAACTAGGCTATGAGGATACAATGAAGTATTTTTCTGAAAACCAAATCAATTAAAAAGAATTATCTCTCCAACAATGTATTATTTATACAAAAGGAGGGTTTTTTTTATGAAAAAACTAATAATATTATTGATTTTAATGGGATTATTATCAACGTTTAGCTTGAGCATTAAGGCTAATGACTATATTGCTTATCAAGAAATAGTCTTTGATAATGAAGATGCAACTTTATTAAAAGAGTTCGGTTTAGCAGATTATAATAAGCATTATCTAAAAAACAATAAGAGAAAGTTTATTGGTTGGAAAATTTTAGTTGTAAATGAGAATGAACCTGTAGAATTTATATCAGAAACAAAACTAAAAATCTATAATAATGGTTATTCAACAATCAAACATGATATTAGTTTAGAATCAAAAGAAGAGACTAAATACCAAATATCTGCCTCTGGTGGAATAAAAGTAAATGTCAAAGGTGATGTTAAGAAGTTTAAAGGTACGCTAGATGCCGATATTAAAGCTAGCATCTCATACACAAAAGTTACAACAAGCAAAGAATCTTATGATTTTCAAATTATCGTTGATCCAAAAACATATGTAAAAATTGTGGTAAGAGGCACTGGTGAAGTTAATAACGGGGTGGCAAACTATTACTTTTTTTGGATTAATACTCAAAAAGGTGGATGGGAAACATTTACTGTAACCAGCGAGTATTATGAGATTATCAAGGAAAGAGTAAAATGAAAAGATTGTTTATAATCATATTAGTAGCCTATGGAATATTTAGTTTCTTGATGATTGTCTTTTCTAAAGAACAAGTTAATCAAATAATAATCTTAACTCAAAAACAGATTTACTCAAGACTAATTACTGATAACGAAACACTCGATATCAATATTTTTGTTTCAAGCAATAAGAGTTTTATTCTTGATAAAAGCCTTATCAGTTATGCAAAACTGAAGTCTGAAAATGAAGAGTTAAGTGTAGATATAAAAAAGATTGAGTTAGTTGATAAAGATATTTCTTATAAGCAACAAAACTACTATCAATACTTAATTAAGATCGATTTTAGTGATACACTTATCAGTAACTATACTTTAAATATGTTTGATTGTTTATTGGAGATAACCTATCAAAATAATGATTCTATTAATCTTGAAATAGGAGACTTATCTCTCGATTTCCAAAGTATAACTGGCAGTAATCACATCGATTTCACACATCTTTTTGGCGTAACAGAAATTATTGAACAAAAGAATTATTTAATGGCTATTGCTCTAAAGTTAGATAACCTCTCAAATCAAAACATTTTTTTGAAAAATATCTATACAAATACTAATCATATAAACATCAATACTTTTGATGGGGTACTCTTAAAGGAGGATGAGATTAGAAGTCAATCATTTTTTGTAATGTTTAAAGACTTTGATAATATTAAAAATATCTACAGTGATCCTAAGGAAATTTTGCTTAATGATGATTTCTATTTGGTATTACCATTAGAGTATAGTTTCAATCTAAAACAGATTAATCGTTTTCCAATATTCATTGAATACATATATAATAATCAAGAGTATTGTTATGTAATAGATGACTATATTTTTTTCAGTGAAAGGATTATATTGAACGAAGATGATGAAAGAATCCGAGAGTTTATCTATCAATATCAAGAATCTTAACAAATCATATTCAAGAGATAAAGGCATCTTTGATATAAACATAAAAATCGAAAGTGGACAACTAAACCTTATAACCGGAAAAAACGGTTCGGGAAAATCTACATTACTAAAATGTATTATGAAACTAGTAAGTTATCATGGAAAAATCGAAAAGAGAAGATGGAGAATTGGATATGCTCCTGAAGAATATGTGATGCCTGATTTTATGACTGTAAATGAGTTTTTATATAGTATGGGGAGAATTAAAGGATTAGATAGATACTCATATAAAGAGTACTCTGCAGATTTCTATAAAATCTTTAATATCGAGAAGTATCAGAACAAAACGATAAAATCTCTATCAAATGGAACTAAACAGAAAATTAATCTTATTCAAGCTTTAATTCACGAACCAAGAATATTGATTTTTGATGAACCTTTAGTAGCTTTGGATTACTCAACTCAAGATTGGCTAATAAAATACTTGACCGAACTATCAAAAACTAAACTAATCATAATATCCACACATCGCCCTGAAAAGTTTAATTCAAGAAATAAGAAAACATATATCATTGCTGACGGTAGAATAAATGATTAATTATATTAAATTGCATTTTGGATATGTATTTTCAAGTTTGTTCATTATTGGATATGTCATTACAATCACCTTGATATCATTAGGAATCATCATATCTTCTAATCTAAGTTTAAGTTATGAAGTCCTTGATATTAACCGCGATCAATACTATTTAGAGTATTTAAGCCAAAGTATCCTCATCATAGAAATCATCGTTTTAATCAGTCATTTATTTATGACTTCTCTGCTATTTGCCAACGCAAATCAAAAATTAATTCGATATTGTACTTATCTAAAAAATCATCAATTAAAGTATTACATTTCTCGAATTATAACAATGATTTTTGTTGATTTATTAACAATCTTTCTTGTCTTTCTTTTCCTGTATTCTTTTACCCGATATTTCACTCCCTTTTACCTAGATTTAGCCCTATTGTACCAGTTTGTGATAGCCGTATTTCTGCTTGTGTTGTCTATACAAGCTATGTTAGCGCTTTTACTTAGTTTAATCAATCATATCTTTGTAATCACTTTACCTATCATTGCCTTTTGGTATGCAAAAACAATCATGGAATTTGAGCAAATTGAGATGTTTTCAAAAAAAATTATTCTAGAATTAATACCGGTTTTTCTATTCTTTAATAACAAAATTATCTATTTTAAGAATGTTGAAAAATACTTATATCAAGCGATTTTTCTTCTTTTATTAACTCTTATCATCAATATCATAAAGGATAACTGATAAATTTATGTTATCCTTTTCTTTTGGATTTTAACCAAAAAGCAATTGCTTATGTTCATTATTTTTGTTATAATTGTTAATAGTTTTAGGGAGGGAATCTTATATGTGTGGGATTGTCGGTTATATCGGCGAGTTAAAAGCGACCGATGTTATTTTGAGCGGGTTAGAAAAATTAGAGTACAGGGGATATGATTCCTGTGGAATAAGTTTTCTTAATAATGATAATAATCGCTTTATCACTTATAAAGATAAGGGAAGAGTGGATCATCTTATCAACAGTTTTGATTATCGCATGGATAATCATTTAGGAATAGGCCATACTAGATGGGCAACTCATGGAGCTCCAAATACTATTAATTCTCACCCTCACGCTTCAATCTCGGAGCGTTTTATCGTAGTTCACAATGGAGTTATCGATAATTATCAAGAGTTAACTGCTAGATATTTAGAAGGTGTTAGATTAATCAGTGAAACTGATACAGAAGTAATTGTTAATATGATTGAACTATTCTCAAAAACAATGAGTGTAGAGGAAGCTATAAGAAAGACTTTATCATTACTTGAGGGTTCTTATGCTCTGTTAATTATTGATAGTAAAAATCAGAACAATATGTATGCTGCAAAGAACAAAAGTCCTTTATTGATAGGAAAATCAAGTAAAGGTGTTACTTTTGCTTCTGATTTGATGGCTTTAGTAGGAAATTCAGATTTGTATTACCTTATAGAAGACAAGACCTTTGTTATTGCTAATAATCTTACTGGAAAGTTTGATTTTATTGCCTACGATATTATCGGTAAGGAGATATTGTTAGAAGAGCACCAGATGAATCTTACTGATAGTGTTATCGATAAAGCTGGATATGAGCATTTCATGCTTAAAGAGATTTCTGAACAACCTACTGTTATCAGAAAAATCATTGCAAATTACACTGTTAATAATAATTTGGAAATCAATGAATCAATTAGAAAAATGTTTGATAATATCAAAAGGGTTTATATCATAGCAGCAGGAACTTCAATGCATGCAGGTTTTGTTGGAAAGCATTATTTTGAGAAGATAACAAATCTTCCTTGCGAGGTTTTTATTGCTAGTGAATTTGCATATAATCCACCTTTGTTAGAAGAAAAAGCAGTCTTCATATTTATTTCTCAATCAGGAGAAACCGCAGATTTACGTGCTTGTTTAGTTAACGTTAAAAAAATGGGTTATCCTTGTTTAACGATTACAAACGTTATTACATCAACTCTTGCAAGAGAGGCTAATGGAGCTATGGAGATTTTTGCTGGACCTGAAATAGCTGTTGCTTCCACTAAAGCATATGTAGGTCAAGTGACAATATTAGCAATTTTGGCATATTGTTTAGCAAAAAGAAAAGACTTCAACCTTTCCTATGAACTTTCAAAAGTTTCAGTAGCTATGGAAACTCTATTGGATAAGAAAGATTATATCGAAAAACTTGTACATAGAAAACTGACAAAAAGAAATTGCTTTTATATCGGTAGAGGAATTGATTATTATACATGTTTAGAAGCTGCTTTGAAATTAAAAGAAATTTCATATATTCAAACTGAAGGATTTGCTGCTGGAGAATTGAAACATGGAACGATTGCTTTGATTGAAGAAAACGTCCCCGTTATTGCAATCATCTCTCAAAAACATATCAATAATAATACTAGATCTAATATCCAAGAAGTAAGAGCTAGAGGTGCAAACACATTGATTATTGCATCTGAGAATATATCTCAACCGACTGATGATATAATTTTAGATGACACACACTACTTGTTAACACCACTTATCACAGTTGTACCAACCCAACTAATTGCTTATTATAAAGCAAAGGAGCTTAATCTCGATATCGATAAGCCAAGGAACTTAGCAAAATCTGTAACCGTTGAATAGGAGTTAATATGAAATATTTTGGAACTGATGGAATTAGAGGAAGAGCATATGATTTCATCACTGAAGAACTTGCTTTAAGAGTAGGACAAAGCATGTTTCATTTTAGAGAAAAAACTAATAAAGTGATCATTTGTCGTGACACAAGAGAATCTGGGGAAATGATTGTCAATCAGTTAACAAAAGGTATTTTAGAAGCAGGTATTGATGTCTTAGATATCGGAATTTTAGCAACTCCGATTCTTGCTTTTGCTACAATTAAGAATGATTGTTTTGGAATTATGGTTACTGCTAGTCACAACCCATATTATGATAATGGCATTAAAATCTTTAATAGAGGTGAGAAGTTACTTTTAGAAGCAGAAGACCTAATTGAAAATACCATTGATAAAGGAATTGATATTAAGACTGAATCAATCGGTTTTAGAACTGAGAATATCGAAATATTAGAAGATTACTATGCATTATTCAAACCATTCGCATCAAAATTAAAGCTAAATGTTATTTTTGATCTCGCTAATGGAGCAACCATAAAATCTGCTAAATCGATTTTACCGAGTTTTGTTGATGGATATGAATTTATAGGCGATCAAGCTAATGGTAGAAATATCAATGATAACTGTGGTTCAACCCATCTTGAACTGCTTCAAGAAAAAGTTAAAGTTAATCATTATGATTTAGGAATTGCTTTTGATGGTGATGGTGATCGAATCCTTACCGTTGATGATAAGGGTGAAGTTGTTGATGGAGATCTATTGATTTACCTTTTTGCAAAATACCTTAAAGACAAGAAATTACTCAATAATGATGTAGTAGTCTTATCGAAGATGAGTAATTTAGGCATTATTAGAGGTCTTGAAAATATTGGTATAAGAGTTATTCAAACTGAAGTTGGTGATAAGTATATCTTCCGTGCACTTGATCAAGAAAACGCTACTCTAGGAGGAGAAAACTCTGGACATATAATCAATCGTTATATCTTAGGAAGTGGCGATGGAGTACTTAATGCTTGGTTCTTACTAATGGTATTAAATCATTATGGAAAAAAATTATCTGATTTAAAACAAGAAGTAAAGTATTATCCTGATAAACTTGTCAATATCAAGAACATCAACAAGGATCTAGCAAAACATCAAGAAGTAATTGATTTAGTTAATTATTATCGTGAATTATTAGGTAACGAAGGAAAGGTTTTAGTTAGACCAAGTGGCACAGAACCATTAATCAGAGTTTCAGTCTCTGCAAAAGATCAGATTACTGTAGATGAGATTATCAATAAACTAATTGAAAAAATAAATAGTTTGAAAGAGGGGGTTTGAGCGATTCATTTCGCGAAATATTATGAGAAAGTATGCGATTATCCTTGCAGCCGGTAAAGGTACAAGAATGAAAACAGAATTGCCAAAGTGTGCTTATCCTTTACTAAAGAAACCAATGATTGCTTACATTGTTGAACACTTATACAAATCAACAATGATTGATGAATTGATTACTGTAGTTGGTCATAAAAAAGAAATCATTGAAGAAATACTGAATTCAAAAGTCAGCTATGCCTATCAAACAGAACAATTAGGTACAGGTCACGCAGTTTTGATGTGTGAAGACTTGATTAAGGATGAACAAGGATATACAATAATCCTTCCTGGTGACATGCCTCTAATCGATGATGAAGTTATCAAAGCAGCTATCAATGAACATGCAGAGTATAAGTATGACTTAACTGTGGTAAGTACAAATCTCGATAACCCCTTTGGTTATGGAAGAATAATCCGAGATGAAGCCAATCATTTAAGTGCAATAATCGAAGAAAATGATGCTGATACAACAATTAAGAAAATCAAAGAAATTAATACAGGAATTTATATCATCAACAACAATTTGTTGATGCCGACATTAAGAAAAGTAAAAAATGATAATGCTAAAAAAGAGTATTATTTGACTGATATCGTAAAAATTCTTAAGAGCGAAGGTCATTTGATTGGTACTTATCTCTTAGATGAAACTTATAAGGCTATGGGAATCAACGATCTATATGCTTTGAGTCAAGCAGAATGTATTTTAAGACATTACATCAATCGAGATTTAATGAAATCAGGTGTAGCAATGATTAATCCTGATACAGTCACAATCGGTCAAAACGTTATAATTGAGGAAAATGTCGTAATCCATCCAAACACATATATCACTGGAAACTCAGTGATAAAAACCGGAGCTCAAATTGGTCCAAACACAGAGATTCATAACTCAAAAATAGGTGAGTTTGTAATATGTAAACATTCGCTTATCTATAATAGTGAAGTTAAGAAGAATTCCACCGTTGGTCCATTTGCTCATTTGCGTGATGGTGCAATTATCGGTGAAAACAACCGAATTGGTAACTTTGTAGAAGTCAAGAAATCATCTACAGGCGATATCTTTAAAGCATCACATCTTGCATATATCGGTGATGCTACTATTGGAAGTAATGTCAATTTCGGTTGTGGAGCTGTTACTGTTAATTATGATGGTCAATTTAAATATAAAACCATTATCGGTGATGATGTGTTTATTGGATGTAACGCAAATTTGATAGCACCAATCAAAATTGAAGATAATGCCTTTATAGCAGCTGGTTCAACTTTAGATAAAAATGTTCCTAAAGGTTCATTGGCGATTGCTAGAGCTTATCAAGTTAACAAAGAGAATTACATTCGAAACAAAAAGAAGAAAATAGAAGAATAATTGTTGACAATTTTCGATAAATAAGATATAATTGTCACGGTTAAAAATAGAAAGTAGAAGTCCCCACTTCTCACCTGATTGATGAATCAATAGGTCAACGCTAAAAAATATTATTTTTTCGCTTATAAGTGGGTGCCTTCTGGTACTCATTTTTTTCATAATGGAGGTGTTTTATATTTTATATAACAATCAAAAACCAGTAAAGAAGGATACAACTCTTGTAAATGAAGAGATTCGCTTTAAACAAGTTCTTTTGATCGGAGCGGACGGATATCAGTATGGATTAAAACCAATTGCTGAAGCTCAAAGAATTGCAAGAGATGAGGGTTATGACCTTGTTTTAGTTGCTCCAAACGCGAAGAATCCAGTATGTAAATTGATGGATTACAGCAAGTTTCGTTATGAGCAACAAAGAAAAGCTAGAGAAGCCAAGAAACATCAAAAAATCGTTGAGGTTAAAGAAATCAGAATGACAGCTGTCATTGATACCCATGACTTTGATACAAAGCTCAGAAATGGGATTAAATTCCTGAGTAAGGGCAATAAGTTAAAAGTATCTGTAAGGTTACCTTATCGCGCTGGTTTAGCCTTGGTTGAACAAGGCAAGGAAGTTTTGACGAATTTCGCTAACAGTTGCAGTGAAGTTGGAGATATGGAAAACAAAATTTCCCATGACGGAAGATTTCTGTCAATGATATTAACACCTAAGAAATAAGACAAATTAAGGAGAGATAACTATGCCAAAAATGAAATCACATTCAGGAACTAAAAAGAGATTAAAAAGAACTGGATCTGGAAAACTTACCAGACCATCAACTTTTCAAGGCCATTTGATGAGCCATAAATCACCAAAACAAAATCGTCAGTCAAGAACTACAGAAGTTGTTTCTAAATCTGATGAAAAAAGAATCAAACATATGGTTCCATACTTATAGGAAATGAGGTTGAGAGAAAATGCCAAGAGTTAAAGGAAGCTTTGTAACTAGACAAAGACGTAAAAAAATTATTAAATTAGCAAAAGGATATTATGGTGCTAAACATTTACTGTTCAAGACTGCAAAAGAACAAGTAATGCATTCATTCGCATATGCTTATAGAGATCGTCGTCGTAGAAAACGTGATTTTAGAAAATTATGGATTACTAGAATCAATGCTGCAGCTAGACTTAATAATCTAAGTTATTCTAAATTAATCAACGGACTTAAAATTGCCAATATCGAGGTAAATCGTAAGGTTTTGGCTGATATTGCAATTCAAGATCCTAAAGGTTTTACTGATCTTTGTAAACAAGCTGAAAAAGCTTTGAGTTCAAGCAAAAAATAGTCTATTTTTATAGACTTTTTTTTTCGTTTAAATCCTAACTAATATATTTCTTAAAGTTTTTTATGAATATTAGTAAGTATTAAGATTTACAATTGTAAAAACAGCTAACATTTGTTAATATATTAACGTGCAAATTATTTATTAAGGGGTAAACATGAAAGAGACAATCAGAGTAGAAAACATATCTAAAACATTTATTCTATCAAAAAAACAAATGAAAATCGATAAAACAGATAACAAACGTAAGGTTGCTGTAGATAACCTGTCTTTCACAGCTTACTCTGGAGAGATTTACGGTTTATTAGGCCCAAATGGAGCTGGAAAGACAACAACTTTAAGATGTATTTCAACATTGATAAAACCAGACAAAGGTGATATATTCATCGACAATCACAGTGTAGTAACTGAAGCAAACATCGTGAGAAGCAAAATAGGTTTTTTAACAAGTGAATTGAAGTTAGAAGATTTCTTTACACCAAATTATCTCTTTGATTTTTTTGCAAAACTTCATAATGTTCCAATTGAAATTGCTAATGCTAGAAAAGAAGAGTTATTTAAGAAATTTGAGATTGAAAAGTTTAAAGAGGTCAAAGTCGGCGAACTTTCTACAGGTATGCGTCAAAAGGTACAAATAGTCATCTCGATTGTTCATAATCCCGATATTATAATTTTTGATGAACCTACTAATGGCTTAGATGTTTTGACCGCAAAAGTAGTGACTGACTTTCTAATTGATCTTAAAAACTCCGGCAAGACTATCATTGTATCAACCCATATTTTTTCATTAGTAGAGAAAATATGTGACCGAGTTGGAATTATCTTGGATGGCAGTTTAAAAATCTCTGGAGAGCTAAAAGATATTATCAAAGATAAAGACTTAGAAGCAATCTTTTTTGATCTTGTCAAGGAGGGTGAACAAATATGAAAAACATTTTGACTGTCTTCAAAAAAGAATGGGATAGGGTCATAAAAGATAGAAGATTGGTATTGACTGTGATTATCTTGCCTGGTTTAATGATTTACTTAATCTATACTTTCATGGGTGTAGCTGTTAGCAATTTTACCGAATCAGAGAGTTATGATGTGGTTCTTGTCAATGTTACTGATGAGTTCAAGTCAATCTATGAGAGTAACGAAGATATGAGTAAAATAGTTATAAGAAATATCAGCGAAGGCTCAATTGATGATTATAAAAGCCGCATCGATAACGAAGAAAAAAATCTTTTGATTATCTTCCCTGATAATCTAGAGGATTATGATGGTATATCAGAGAAACCTCAGGTTGTTATCTACTTTAACCAAAATGATATCCAGTCTCAAAATATTGCTTCAAGGTTTACAAATTATCTCAGACAATATCAAAGTACATTGAGTTATGATTTTTATGGCGACACTAACTTTTTTTACTTAATACAAGACGGAACTGAGTTGGATGAAAATCAATTAGCAGGAACCTTAATGGCTGCCTTATTACCGATGCTAGTGATAATGTTCTTATTCTCAGGTGCAATGAGTATTGGTCCTGAATCAATTGCAGGCGAAAAAGAGCGTGGAACAATTGCTACATTACTGATAACTCCAATCAAGAGATCTCAATTAGCTCTTGGAAAGGTTTTAAGTCTTTCTGTTTTGTCTTTGCTTTCAGCAATGTCATCTTTTCTTGGTATTATATTATCTCTTCCAAAACTTCTAAATTTTGAAGATGCTAATATGTCAATTTATAGTGTTAGTGACTATCTAATGATACTTCTTGTGCTATTTTCGACGATATTTGTGATTGTTGGAATCATCTCAGTTGTTTCAGCTTATGCTAAATCATTGAAGGAAGCTAACTCATATATAACACCGATTTACATTATCACAATCTTAGTATCAATAACATCTGCTTTTTCAGATGGAGCTAATACATTTATCTGGGCTTATTTCTTTCCAATCTATAACAGTGTTCAAACTTTAATAGCAATTCTTACTTTCTCAGATATGTCTTGGCTTTATCTTATTGTAACTGTTGTTGCAAACTTTATTTACTTGGTATTGTTTGTGACGCTTCTCAATAAAATGTTTAACAGCGAAAAAATTATGTTTGCTAAGTAGGTGACTTTGATGAATAGAAAGATAATTAATATTTTCGGTTCATCTGGTTCTGGCTCTACAACCCTTGCAAGAGAGATTTCAAGAAGTTTTCTTTACTTGCACGTTGATGTTGATGATGCGCTTTGGGAAAAGACCGAACCTCCTTTTTCAATTAGAAGAAGTGATGTTGAAGCAAGAAAGCATATTCTAGATAAGTTGAAAACGAGAAGGAATATCGTTATCTCGGGTTCTTTAGTTGGTTTTGGTGATGATATCAAGGAAATGATTGATATGTTTGTCTTTATAAACCTCGACATTAAAACACGGCTTGAAAGAATCCAAAAAAGAGAAGAGTTGCGTTTTGGAAGTCGAGTTATACCAGGCGGTGACTTATATCAAAAACATTTAGATTTTCTTAAGTGGGTCAGCGACTATGAGACAAATCCTGAATATATCCGATCACGCAAACAACACTTGCTTTGGTTAGAAGATGTGAATGTTCCTATACTTAAAGTTACAGAGAATCTTTCTATTGAAGAATTGATAAACTTAGTAAAACCATTTGTAAAGAGGGATAAAAATGTTTGATTTTAATTTCGTAGTTAAAATTTTGATATCTGCTTCACTTGGATATCTAGTTCTAAATACAATTCTAAAATATCATACCTACAACGACTTACCAACTGCTTTAATGGCTTTGGTTTTATTGATTATTTTAACATTTTATTCCGATATTGATTATAATACTTTATTTACTATATTAATCGTATCAACAATAGTTTTGACTATTGTTGTCAAACTTCTTTTATTATCAAAAAATAAGTATTACTATCTATTGCTAAATATTAATAAGAGAGATTATGAGCGAGTTAAAAATATCTTTACTGACAATACTAAAATCAAAATTACTTATTTTAAGAAATATCCTTATCTAATCAAGTTTAATGAAAAAAAGCAAAAAAAGATAAAAAAAGCCTTAAAGACATTTGATAGCATAGAATCTAAATCACCAAAAAGATTTAATATTTGCCATTATTGGACCTTGATAATATATATAATCATGATGGTAATATTATGGCGATTCTAGGAGTAGAAAATGGAAAACTTAACCATAAAAACCTTGATTCCTAATAATAATCATACCAAATATTTCGGTGTAGATTACTTTGCAAATATCTATGATGGTTCAAATCCCAGTTTTAGATATTTTTCGTCATCAATCGACCCAATTATGAATTATAAAGAAGAAAGTATCAGTTTTAATGAAATTAAGTATTCCTATTTTACCCAAGAACTAAGAAATATTGAGCCTAATAAGATTATCGGTTTCTTTCAAAACCCATGTTTATATAGTAACTTAAAATCAATCGATTTTATCCTTGATGAGCTAGATAGATTAAAACTTGGATTATTCTTAGAAACAAACTCAGAGAATATACTAAATGATATTGAGAGACTAATTGCATTTGGAAAGAAAAGACCTTTATTGATTGCTCTTCCTATCTATTCATTTCAAGAAATTGAGATGAGTTTCTTTTCAAATATGAAATCTTATACAAGGATTCAAAAGATAATAAATTGCTTAAAAAGTGCTGATATAAACTTTGGAGTTGTTGTCAAACCAATCATTCCAAAAATTAATGATTTATTATCAAACTTTGAAAGAATCATAAAATCAGCAACTGTAGACGGCCAAGATTTCATCTATCCAAGTTTCACTCTATACTTCGATAGTTTTAAAATTCATAACTTTTATGATATAATAAATATCGAGAAGTCTGAACTTATGAATTACTTCTTCGATAACTTTGGGCAAAAATACAACTGGGAAAGTGAAAATATCCAAGAACTTAAAAAGATTTTTGTATTTTCAACCAAAAAGAACAAAATCAACTATGCTATGAAAGATATTATTAATCTCTATCGAGAAAGTGATTATACTCAACTAAAACTATTCTAAGGAGTGATGCAGATGTTTTTATACGATTTTAAGCCTTTTATTCCGATTATCCTAGCATTTGTCGGAATTGTTGTGGCAGTATCGATTATCTACTACCTGATTTACATGCCTAAGAACAAACCAAAAAGTCCTATTATCAAGAAGAAAAAAAAGTTAAAAGAGAGAGAATTAGTTAATGTTTTGAACAATGAAATAAAAGAAGCGAAAGATTTAAACCAATCTGACTTCAATGTCTCTAAAGATTCTTTTGATGAATCCCCTGAAGTTAAGCAAGATACTTTGTATTCAAATGATGAGGTATTAATCTCAGCTGAAACAGCAAAAGAAGTTAATAAGAATCAAGCCCTCAAAGAAGAACAAAATAATGAAGACATCGAAGAAGGTCAAGAGAATGAAGAATCAGATAACTTAGATTCCAGTTCTAAGGAACCAAAAGAAGATGAGTCAGTTAATGAAGATATTGAAGAAAAAACCAAAACACCTAAAGTTGAACTTGGCAGGTATCATGTCTTGTATAGAAAAGAAGATGATAAATGGTATATCAAGCGCGAAGGTTCAGATCGAATAATTAGAGTTCTTGAAACTCAAAAAGAAGCAATTGCTTATGCGACTATTAAAGCAATCAATCAAGATACAACTATAGTAATTCATAAAAAAGACGGAAAAATTAGAAAGCAAAACTATTAATTAAATGGTTTTGCTTTTTTTCCAATAAAAAATGGGATTTAATTGTTTATATTAGTGAAGAAAGCTGGTTAATAAATCCCAAGATATGATAAAATATTCCTGAGGTGGAAAACCTATGCGCCATAACTTGGAACCTTTGGTTAAAAGACTAAAGAATAATGATGAATCAGCTTTTGAAAAAATCTATGATTTGACCCACAGGCAAATCTTCTTTGTTATATTACCGATTGTTAAAGATTCATCTTTAGCTGAGGACATAGTCCAAGATACATACTTAAAATTTTTACAAAAGTTGAACGATTACAAGAGCAAGAACTTATTGGCTTTTTTGATTACAATTGCTAGAAACCATGCAATCAACGAATATAATCGCCGCAAAAAGATAACGAAAATAGAAGATTTTGAACAATTTGCTTATTTAGATTTTGTCGAGTTCAAAGTTGAAGCAAATGAAATTATAAAAAAAGCCTTATCAGTTCTTGATAATGATGAGTTAAACATTTTTTTGCTTCATGTCCTTGAAAATCTTACCCATCGAGAAATTGCTTTGATAATTGACAAACCTCATGGTACGGTTTCATGGCTTTACTCAAAAGCTATTAAGAAAATGCAGCAGAAACTAAAGGATGAAAACTATGAATATTAAAGAGTATAAGAAGCAATTGAAGGAACAAGCGCTTTTTCCTATCAAAAACAATTTTGATAAGCTTGACTATCAAGATTATTTGCCAGTTAGAAAAACCCAATTTTGGTTTCGTTTTAAATATTTAGGTTATAGTTTTTCTTTAATCGTGCTTTTTGTAATATCTTTCTTCATCTATACCAATCTCACACCATACACATCACTATCAATTCAGATAAATCCAGAAATAAATCTAACTTTTAACAGATATTTACGCGTTATTAAGGTTGAGGGTGCTGATGAATCTAGTCAAGAGTTGATTAACGATATCAATATTAAAAACAAAAGCATCGATGATGCATTGGAGTCAATATACGACCAAAGTAAAGAATTTGATTATACATTTGAGAATAACTTATATGTTTTATTTGGCATATATGATTCAAAAAATGTAGATGAAATTACCAAGCGAATCGAAAGCTCATTTTCCGAAGATATAAAAGCTATAATTATTACTGATGAAATCATTAGTACAACTGATGTTTCAAGAATGGAAGAATCTGCAATCTTGACTCCAGAGTTTTCACTTGAATCAGAAGGGTCTGTTGAAGATAGTTTCTTTGCAGAAATCATATCCTTAGAAGAAGCTTTAAGTCAGTATGGTGTTTCTCAAACAAAGTATACTTTAGTTTATAATATCTTTCAAACCAATACACAATACAATACGCCAGCTGATTTCATAAATCTCTTAGAAATGGAAATCTATGAACTATATCTAATTTATAATAATCAAAACTAAAAATATTTTTCTAAAAAGAATAAAAACTGATTACATCAATTATAATGTTAATCAGTTTTTTTAATTAAGGATAAGTAAAAACTATTTTTAATAAATCCATTTGAAACAAATTAATAGATAATAAAAAATCATAAACTATGATTTTTCGACATTGTTAAATCTATATTTAAAGTAATTCTCCTGTCTCTTTGGGAGTAAATAACCTAGCAAAATTAAAGGTAACCATATATCCAAAGGTTACTGCAACTACTAGAAAAATAATATGCCAACCATTAGGGAGTTGATTAATAATAGGGATTGGTCCATTTAAGAAAGGATTAACCATTAAGTACATATTATTTGCATTTTTATCTATGACCAGATTTCCAAACATTGCCCAAACTCCTGTTAATAACAAACCAATTGCTATTTGATACCAATCTTGTCTTCTTAGTCTAGCATCTCCTCTTGCGATTAAAATCATTGGAATTAAAACCAAAAAGAAATGGACAACTGAACTTCTAACAATCGGAAAGGTTATCTGATATGGATCTCCAAAAAGAACTGTTACAGGGTAAAATATAACTGCTAATCCTCCAAGAATTGAAGTTGCATATATGAAAGGTTTCAGTTTCTTGATGTTAAACCATATTGTAATTGGCAATAAGATATTCATTATCCCACAAAGTTGAAATGAAAAAAAAGTATTTATATCAAGAAAAGGATGGGGATAATTTGAGTAAGCAGGACTGACATTATAGTATTCATAGATAAACAAAGCTTCTCCAGCATACTTTAAAAAAATTATGACAACTAAGGAAATATTGATAAACTTATCTTGCTTTGCCCTTGGTTTTTGATGAATTACCCAAAATAAAACAACAAACATTAATAAGTTCAACATGAGATAGAGCAAATGATAGCCACCAAAAAAATAGTTAATTGGTTGTTCGTCCATACCGATTGTTGAAAAGAAACTTGCAGTCACCATTTTATCCTCCTTTTTTGATAGTATTAATTATAACTTATAAAATCAAATATGATAAGTGAAAATAACTATTATCTGCGAATTTTCTTGAAAATCTCACAAAAAGTAGTAAAATAGAAATACACTCTAAAAAATTGAGGTGATATTATCAAAGTAAAAATTAAAGATGATGTTCATGAGTTTCATCAACCAATTAGACTAGAAGAGCTTACAAATAAATATCCAGGAACCTTTTATGCTGCCTTGGTAAACAACCGACTTAGAGAGTTAACTTATCCATTAAGCTATGATGCTACAATTGAGTTTTTGGATTATTCTTTCTATGACTCCACAAGAATTTATGCTACTAGTATGCGCTTTTTAATATGCATGGCAACTTATAGAAGATATCCAAACATTCAAATTAAGTTTTCAAATAGCATTTCAATGGGAATTTATGGAAGAGGGATAAACACAGATATCAACCGTGAAATGATGAATAATATAATTGCTGAGATGAATAACATCATTAAAGCTAATCTACCAATAAAAAGAGAACAAATCTCTATTGAAGAAGCTAAGAAATATTATCACAGTTTAGGATTAATCGATAAGGTGAATACACTTGAATACCGTAATGAAAAAGTTAATATCTATGATTGTGATGGTTATAAAAACTATATGTATGGTTATATGGTCCCTTCAACTGGATATCTTAAAGACTATGAAATGCATTATCTAAATCCTGGTTTTTTAGTTCAATATCCGCGCAGAGAAGAAAAGGGAGAGATTCCTGAATTTGCGGATTCACCTAATTTTTTTAGAATACTTAATAGAAGTGAATCATGGGCACAAAGTTTAGGAGTTGACATGATTTACAAAATGAATAAGCGAATTGAAGTCGGTAATGTTGATGAGTTTGTTTTGCAATGTGAAAATCGTCATAATGACCAACTTAATGAACTCGGTGACTTGATTATTAAAAGAGAGTTTATTAGACTAATCGCTATAGCCGGACCTTCATCATCGGGTAAAACAACTTTTTCGAAACGTCTTGAATTAAAACTTATTGCATTAGGCCTAGAGCCTTTGATGATTTCAATCGATAATTACTATCTTCCTGCGGAAAAAGCTCCAATTGATGAGTACGGAAAGCCTGATTTGGAACATATTGATTCCTTGGATATTGAGTTGTTCAATCAAAATATCCAAGACTTGATCAATGGTTTATCAGTAAGATTACCATACTTTGATTTTAAAACTAAGAGCAGAATGTTATCTAAACCTATTAAAATATCAAAGTATAGCCCGATTATTATTGAAGGTATTCATGCTCTTAATGATAAATTATCTGAAAAGGTTGATCAAGAAAAAAAGTTTAAAGTATACATTTCCCCTTTCACACAAATCAACATCGATAACAATAACCCTATCAATTTAACTGATTTGCGATTGTTAAGAAGAATCGTTAGAGATATGCAATTTAGGAATACAACGCCAGAACAGACATTAGACATGTGGCCATCTGTAAGAAGAGGTGAATATCGTTGGATTTATCCACATGTTGAAAATGCTGATTATATCTTTAACTCAGAGTTGACTTATGAGTTTGCAGTTTTGAAGCAATATGCTGAAGATGCCTTAAAACATATAAAGAAAGAAACGAGTCATTTCATTCAAGCAAATCGCTTGTTGAAATTCCTCAAGTATTTTAAAGATATCGATAGTAAACATGTTCCAGAAATCTCTCTTTTACGTGAGTTTATCGGTGGTAGTATTTTTGAACACTAAATTTCTAGTGTTCTTTTTTTTGATTGTATGTATTTTAGTTTTTTGGTATAATTATTAAAGGTGATAAAATGGCAAATAATGATTACGTACCTTACGGTTTAACAACTAGAGAAGTAAACCAACTGATTATCGATAAATTAACAAATGTCACACCAAAATCCAACTTGAAGAGTCCTTGGAGAATTATCCGCGATAATCTTTTTTCATATTTTAACCTGCTATTAAGTATTATAGCTTTGTTGCTGGTTTCGATTGGCAGTTATGAAAACATGTGGTTTATCGTAATTGCTTTAGCGAACACTTTGATTGGAATTTTTCAAGAGTTTAAAGCAAGAGCAATTATAAAAGATTTATCTTTGATTACAGACTCCAAAGTTGTTGTAATCAGAGAGGGTTTAGAACTTGAAATCCCAATCCAAGAAGTAGTATTAGGTGACATTTATATTTTAAATTCCGGTAAACAGATAATAGCTGATTCAATAATTGAAGATGGTTATATTACTGTTAATGAAGCAAATCTTACCGGAGAGTCTGATTCAATTGCCAAGAAAATCGGGGATACTTTGTTGAGTGGTTCATACGTGATTAACGGAAAAGCCTATTGTAAAACAATAGCTGTTGGTAAAGATAACTATGTTGAATCCTTACAATCAAAAGTCAAAACTCTATCAAAGCCAAAATCAGTAATCCTCAACTCATTAAAGAAATTATTGAAATTAATCGGAATTGTTATTTTACCTTTGGGTATGATGACTTTCTATAATGCTTATATAAGTTCAGGCTATGATTATCTTCCTGATTTTATCCAAAACGAAACACTTTATCGCAATGCCTTAGTAAAGATGGCAGGTTCTATGGTCGCAATGGTTCCTTCAGGTTTATTTTTATTAACTACAATGACTTTTGCCAACTCAGTGATTAAGTTATCTAAACATAAGACTTTAGTTCAAGAATTGTACTCTATTGAAACCTTAGCTAGAGTTGATACAATCTGCTTAGATAAAACTGGTACGATAACAGATGGTTCAATGAATGTAGAAGGGTTTCATAGAATAATTAATCCTTTGATTCCAATTGATGAGTTCAACGATGCAACAATCAACAATATTATTAGTTCAATGAATCATGCCTTAAAGGATGATAATCAAACAGCTAAAGCACTGATATCTTTTTTTGGAGAAAAGGCTAAGTATAAGGTTGAATCAACCGTCAAGTTTGATTCTCAAAACAAATATTCTTTGGTTGAATTCAAAGAAGGTATCTTTGCCCTTGGTGCACCTGAGATGGTCTACCGAGGTAAATACACAAAGATTAAAAAACAAGTTGAATCCTATGCCTCTTTAGGTAAACGTGTATTATTGTTAGCACAAGTTGAAAGCATTAAAAAAGAAAAGATTGCTGGTAACGTTCGTGCTATTGCGATAATTGTTCTAAACGACAACATTCGACCAAGCGCTAAAAAAACAATTCAAGACTTTAATGATTCTGGTGTAAATGTCAAGGTTATTTCTGGTGATAACGCCCTAACAGTAAGTGAAGTAGCTAGAAGAGCAAATGTAATCGGAGCAGATAAGTACATATCTCTTGAAAACACAAAAGATGAAGAACTAGAACAAATTGCTCTAGAATACAACGTATTTGGAAGAGTAAAACCTAACCAAAAGAAATTATTAATCGAGCACCTCCAAAACCATAATCGAAAAGTTTGTATGATTGGGGATGGAGTAAACGACATTCTAGCTTTGAAACAAAGCGATGTATCCGTTTCACTTGCAAGTGGAACAGATGCTTCCACAAATATTTCTCACCTAGTTTTGCTAAACAATGATTTCTCTGCTTTGCCTCAGGTTGTTAAAGAAGGTCGCCAAATTGTCTCAAACATGGAAAGAGCATCAGTTCTATATCTCGTTAAAACACTTTATACAATTTTATTGACTGTTATTTTGTTAATGACATCACAAATATATCCCTTTGAACCAATTCAGATGTTTGTGATTGAGACGTTCATCATTGGAGTGCCTTCCTTCATAATCGCTCTAGAACCGAATAACCGACGTTTTGAAGGTGTTTTTATCAAAAATGTTTTAAAGAATGTTTTACCTGGAGCAATTATAATAATTATTAACTTATTGGCAGTTTACTGGTTCGCCTCAGCCTTTTACACTCTTGATGACAAGATGATTTCTACAGTCGGTATTATAGCAGCAACCTTTGCTTATTGGTTGGTACTGGTTAATATCGCAAGTCCTTTAAACTGGCTTAGAACCGTTTTGATATGGAGTTCATTCTTGGTTAGTTTGGTTGGTTTTATCGTTTTCAATGACCTGTTCAAATTGGCTGAGTTTACAATACCTAGTTTCTTGTTGCTATTATTATTGATTGAGAGTACTTACATTATCAATTCTATATACAAAAAAGATCTAATAAAATTTTGGCCTTAAAATAGAATTAATTTTTATTTTTTGATATAATATTCATTAGGAGGTTATTATGTTAAAGATATTACATGTTAGTGCAGAATGTTCACCTTTTGTTAAGATTGGTGGTTTAGCTGATGTTGTCGGTTCTTTACCTCAAGAGATTAAAAGACTTAGAAATGCTGAAGTAAGAGTAATGATTCCTTTCTACAAAAGCATTCCCAAGACATTTCGTAGTAAAGCGAAAGATTTAACTAATTTTAAGATTGATTTTGACAACGAATCAGTTTATGTTGGCGTCAAAACATTAAAAAAAGGAAACATCCTTTATTATTTCATCGACAATGAATTTTTCTTTGGCTCACGAGATAAAGTATATAATTATGGCGATGAATCGAAAAGATTTGCATATTTTCAATTAGCTGTCTTAGAGAGCATCAAACACCTAGATTTTACACCTGAAATTATCCATGTCCATGATTGGCATACAGCAATGATACCTTATCTAGTAAAAAACAAATATCCTGACTTAAAAACAAAAACAGTTTTAAGCATTCATAACCTTGCATATCAAGGAATTTTTCCATTGAAGGATTATCAATTATTCAATCTCGATTACAATCATGTATTTGAGTTTGATGGGAATCTAAACTTTCTTAAATCAGGGATTGTCAGTGCAGATTTGTTGACAACGGTATCTCCTAATTATGCTCAAGAAATATTAACTGATTACTACGGATATGGAATGCAAAAACTCTTAAAACAACGGGGAGGCGACCTGATTGGTATCTTGAATGGTATTGACTATACTGAGTTCTCACCTAGCACAGATAAAGTAATCGCAAAGAATTTTGGTATCGAAGACTTTAAAGAAGGAAAAAGAGCTAATAAAGAAGCTCTTTTCAAGGAACTTAAAGTAAATTTTGATTTAGATATTCCAGTTATTTCACTTATCTCGAGACTTGTAAGTCAAAAAGGTATCGACCTTATTCAAAGAGTGATGGGTGAAATTCTTGATAATGATAAGCTTTCTTTAATAATTCTTGGTTCAGGAGAAGAAGTATATGAGTCGTTTTTTAAAGATTTAGAAGAAAATTATCCTGATAAGGTTAAGGTTTATATAGGTTATTCAGATAAACTAGCTCATATGATTTATGCAGGTTCAGATATGTTTTTGATGCCATCAAAATTCGAACCTTGTGGTTTAGGACAAATAATTTCATTAAAATATGGTACAATTCCAATAGTAAGGGAAACAGGAGGCTTGGTTGACACCATCCAACCTTATAACGAGTTTGAAAAAGAAGGCAATGGTTTTAGTTTTACTAATTTTAATGCCCATGATATGATGCATGTTGTTAGATATGCAATACAAATATATGAAAATGACTTATCTACCTGGGAAAGAATCATATTTAACGCGATGAATTCTGATTATTCTTGGCAAAAATCAGCAAGAATATACCGAGATATCTATAAAGATATTTTAAGATAAATAAGTAGAAAGATAAGGAGAAAAATATGAAAAATGTTTTGGCATTAATCCTTGCAGGTGGGAGAGGAACTAGATTAGATATCTTGTCTGAAAATCGAGTTAAACCCTCAGTTCCTTTTGCTGGAAAGTATCGGATTATTGATTTCACTTTAAGTAATTGCTCTAATTCAGGTATCTATGATATAGCTATTTTGACTCAATATCTTCCTTTTTCGTTGAATGATCATATTGGGTCAGGAAAACCTTGGGATCTTGATAGAAGAGACTCGAAAGTAACTCTTTTACAACCTCATAATGAATGGTATCTAGGAACTGCTGATGCTGTTAGAAAGAATATTCATTATATTGAACAATCAAAAACTGAATACATTCTAATTCTTTCTGGTGATCATATCTATAAGATGAACTATCAAAAAATGATAAATAATCATATCGCTAATAAAGCTAATCTAACAGTCGGTGTTAATGTCATCGACCCAAAAGACGCTCATCATTTTGGAATGTTAAAAACTGATGAATCACTAAAAATAACCGAATTTATTGAAAAACCAAAGGAAACTGATTTAACTCTTGCATCAATGGGTATCTATGTTTTTAATACTGAAGTTTTATTGAAGTATTTAAGGACAATGGATCAACCTGATTTAGATTTTGGTAAGCATATTATTCCTGAAATGATTAAAGATAATCCTGTCTATGCTTATAAATTCTATGGTTATTGGAAAGATGTTGGAACTTATGATGCCTACCTTGAAACAAATTTAGGATTGATTGAGACAGTCGATAAAATCCAACTCGATATGTATGATCCCACTTGGAAAATCTTTACACGTTCTGAAGAGCTACCTGCTGTTAAAATTGGTTCAAAAGCTGAGATTAAACAAGCTTTATTATCAAATGGATCAATTGTAGCTGGTTCTGTAACAAGATCAGTCCTAAGCCCCGGAGTAATCGTTCATCCTTTAGCAAAAGTCACAAACTCTATTCTTCTTAACAACGTTGAAGTTTTACCTGGTGCGATTGTTGATAATGCAATTATTGATAAACATACTATTATAGGAGAAAATGCTTTGGTTGGTTTTGGTAATGATTATACACCAAACCAAGAAAGACCCGAGTTATTAACTAATGGGATAACAGTACTTGGAAAATACTTAAGAGTACCCAAGGGCATGAAAATCGGCAGGAATTGTCGAATTTTCCAAGGTACAAACCTTGAAGAAGTTACTGAAGGAATAATTTACTCTGGCCAAACAATAAAATAAG
>CAZSVO010000007.1:0-14456 GCA_964610325.1 uncultured Candidatus Izemoplasmatales bacterium | reverse complement strand
AGCCGAAGCTGACTTTTTTTTCTTCTGGTGCTCCTACCTAGAATCGAACTAGAATTTCAGCATTACCATTGCTGTGTTCTACCATTAAACTATAGGAGCCTGTAAAATATTATAATTAAAGATGTAATTAAAATCAAGGCATTTTACCTTTGAAAAACATTATTATTAATTACCTTTTAATTATTTACAATTATTTATAATTATTATATAATAATATCGGAGGTGTTTTATGTTAAAAATAAGCAATGTAACAAAATCATACGAGAAGAAGAAAAGAGCAGTCGATAATGTCAGTCTCGAGATTTTACCTGGAGATATCTATGGGTTTATCGGGCATAACGGTGCTGGGAAAACTACTTTATTAAAGTCTATTGCAGGCATTCTAAATTTTGATGAAGGTGATATTAGAATCTTTGGTAAGAGTATTGCTAAAGATACTTTAGAAGCTAAACGGATTATGGCTTATATACCTGATAATCCTGATGTTTATGAATCATTGACTGGTATTCAATACCTTGATTTCATTGCTGATGCATACGATGTAGCCGAAAACGAAAGACAAATCTTGATTGAGAAATACTCAAAGATGTTTGAGATTGATACCGTACTGAACAATCCAATTTCTAGTTACTCTCATGGTATGAAGCAAAAAACTGTGATTATAGGAGCTTTAATTCATAATCCTCAAGTTATGCTTTTAGATGAACCTTTTGTAGGTTTAGATCCTAAAGCTAGCTTCTTATTGAAAGAGATTTTTCATGACCTCTGTCAAAAAGGAGCTTTAATATTTTTTTCAACACATGTCCTTGAAGTTGCTGAAAAACTATGTAATAAAGTCGCTATTATCAAGAATGGAAAATTAGTCGCAAATGGTAGAACCGAAGAGGTAATAAAAGATAAATCTTTGGAAAATATCTTTATCGACTTGCTTAATGAATCATGATGTTAATTAAATTGCTTAAAATATTCTTTAAAGAGAATTTTTCTCTTAAAAGAATATTTGGTTTTGACTTCAAAAAATCTAAAATTAAAGCGACTTTAATTGTTTTAGCAATTATTTATGGTATCGGTTCAATGTTTCTTGTCTTTGGCTTTATGTTCTTTGATTTTGGCAAACTATTAAATGAGTTAGGACAAAGTCAAGTTTTATTGGAATACATTTTCATTTATGCAACAGTTCTTTCAATGGTCTTTGTGCTGTTAAGAGCAAACGGTTATTTGTTTCACTATAAAGACTTTCAGATTTTACAACCACTCCCTATCAAACAGCGTCAAATAATTTTAGCAAAACTTTGTTTGATGATGATTACTATTTACATGAGTTTGTTTGTAATTATCTTACCAATTGGTTTCAGTTATTTTTTTCATAGTGGTTTAGATATAGTCAGTTTGTTAAATTTTATAATTTCACTGCTGTTTATTCCAATTCTGCCTGTTGTAGTTTTTTCATTTTTATCTTTTCTATTAGCTAATTTTTCTTCTAGATTTAGATTTAGCAAGATTATTAATGTTATCTTAATGTTTGTGGTATTCTTTGGAATCATGTATTTCTCAATGACCCTAAACTTTGAAGCGAGCAACCCATTATTAGGTCAAATGGCTTTGTTTGAAAAGATTACCAAAGTAATCCCATCTGCTAACTGGTTTATCAGTGCTATACATAACAACAATTTTTTAGCACTTCTGGGATTAGTTGCTTTTAACCTAGCCATTCTAGTATTATTTGTGTTTTTACTGGAGAAATTTAGTATTAAAACCAATCAAATAGCACAAAGTGTCAAGGTCAAAACTTCTAATAAAGCTGTTATCTCAAAGAAAAGAAGTATCTTAACAAATATCTTGTTAAAGGAGTTAAGAAAGTTTTTCAATGTTACTATCTATGTGTTTAATTCAGGTTTTGGACCAATTTTTCTAGCGTTGAGCAGTGTTTTAATCATTGTTTTTAAATCTAATATTGATGGTTTTATGGTTAATTTTGAAGAAGTTAACATTCAGTTCGAACTGTTATTATTGGTTTTTGTAGCTTTTATCATTTCTACTGTTTTTACCTCAGCTATCTCACTTTCTTTAGAAGGTAAAAACTTTTGGATTATCAAGTCCTTACCCATAAAGGCTTCTACTGTTATGTTTGGAAAAATGTTGTTTAATATTTTGTTAGTTTTACCTATTGCTATTTTCTTCTTGTTTATTGCTGGGATAATCTTTCAAATAGGAATAGTGAAATCTATATTGATGATTCTTTTTGTGACTAGTTTTTCTTTTGTTACATCAAGTCTTGGTTCCATAATAAATCTATATTTTCCAAAATTTGATTTCATCAATGAGACTGAAGTTGTCAAACAGAGTATTGGAGCTTTCTTAGGAATGTTTGGTGCTTGGTTATTAATTACGATAAATGGCTTGATTTACTACTTTTTACAACCACTGGTCAGTTTTGAAATTATCGTTTTATTGAATAGTTTGATCAATTACCTTTTCTTTGGTATCTGTATTATTTTCATATCAAGAAATGCACAAACTATCTTCAATAAACTATAGCGCTATTATTTATTATATCAAATGATTTTGTTTGATATTTGTTGCTTTTTTTGGTATAATCTTCATGGTATAAATTTAATAGTAATTATAGAATAAGAAAGGAAGAAAATATGACTAAATTTGTTTATCTATTCAAAGAAGGTGAAGCTTCAATGCGTAATCTTCTTGGAGGTAAGGGTGCAAACCTTGCAGAAATGACAAAACTTGGAATGCCAGTTCCTCAAGGGTTTACTGTAACAACAGAAGCCTGCACACAATACTATAAAGAGGGTAGAAAAATTAATGAGCAAATCATTAACCAGATTTTAGAGGCTTTATCTGAAACGGAAAAAATTTCTGGTAAGAAATTCGGTGACAATGAAAATCCATTCTTAGTATCTGTTCGTTCGGGTTCTAGAGCTTCAATGCCAGGAATGATGGACACAATCCTTAATCTTGGGTTGAATGACGATGCTGTTGAAGGTTTAGCAAAACAAACGAACAATCCTCGTTTTGCTTATGACTCATACCGTCGTTTCATCACAATGTTCAGTGATGTTGTTATGGAAGTTCCAAAACACAACTTTGAAGTTATCTTTGATGCGAAGAAAGAAGCTTTAGGTATTGAAGAAGACACTGAATTAACAGCTGAAGATTTGAAAGACATCGTAAAAGGTTTTAAAAAGAGATATCTTGAAATCAAAGGTGAAGAGTTCCCTCAAGATCCAAAACAACAACTTATCGGATCTGTTGAAGCTGTATTTAGATCTTGGGATAACCCAAGAGCAAATATCTATAGACGTTTAAACAACATTCCATATGAATGGGGTACAGCTGTTAACGTACAAGCAATGGTATTTGGTAATATGGGAGAAGACAGTGGTACTGGTGTAGCTTTCACAAGAGATCCATCTACTGGAAATAACGAGTTTTATGGAGAGTATCTATTCAATGCACAAGGTGAAGATGTTGTTGCTGGGTTAAGAACACCTAAGCCAATCTCAGAATTAGAAAAAGATAATCCAGCAATTTTCAAAGAATTCAGAGATATTTCACATAGATTAGAACAACATTATAAAGATATGCAAGACATGGAATTTACCATCGAAAAAGGTAAATTATATATGTTGCAAACCCGCAATGGAAAAAGAACTGCTCAAGCAGCGTTAAAAATCGCTATTGATATGGTTGAAGAAGGTTTATTAACAGAGAAAGAAGCGTTATTAAAAGTTGACCCTAAACAACTTGATGCTTTGTTACATCCTCAATTTGAACCAGAAAGCCTTATGAAAGCAAAGATAATTGCTAAAGGGTTGAATGCTTCTCCTGGAGCTGCAACTGGTAGAGTTGTATTTACTGCTCAAAGAGCCTCAGAAATGGTAAAAGACGGAAAACCAGTTATTTTAGTTAGACAAGAAACTTCTCCAGAAGATATCGAAGGTATGGTTGTTGCATCAGGTGTACTTACTAGCCGTGGTGGTATGACTTCACATGCTGCAGTTGTTGCTAGAGGAATGGGAACTTGTTGTGTTGCTGGTGCTGGAAGTGTCAAAGTTTTTGAAGAGAAGAAATATTTTGAAGTAAATGGTAAAAAATACCATGAAGGTGAATATATTTCACTAGATGGTTCTACTGGAAATATTTATGGCGAAGAAGTTAAAACAATGGACGCTACTGTAAGTGGTGACTTTGCTAAACTTATGGCTTGGGCAGATAAACATCGCTCTTTAAAAGTCAGAACAAATGCTGATAATCCAAGAGATGCAAAAGTAGCATATGAGTTCGGAGCTGAAGGTATTGGCTTATGTCGTACTGAACACATGTTCTTTGAAGGCGATAGAATCATGGCGATGAGAGAGATGATTGTATCAAACACTTTAGAAGAAAGAGAAAAAGCTTTAGCTAAGTTATTGCCAATGCAAAGAGAAGATTTTATCGGTCTTTATGAAGCAATGCAAGGATATCCAGTGACAATTCGTTATTTGGATCCTCCATTACATGAATTCTTGCCAACTGAAGAAGAAGATATCAAGAGTTTAGCAAAAGAAATGGGAATCAGTTTTGAAGACTTAAAAGCTACAGTAAACGGATTACACGAAACTAACCCTATGTTAGGTCATCGTGGTGTGCGTTTATCAATAACTTATCCTGAAATTGCAAAAATGCAAACAAGAGCTGTTATTGAAGCAGCAATTGAAGTAACTAAAAAAGGTATGACAGTTGTTCCAGAAATAATGATTCCTCTTGTAGGCGAAATTAAAGAATTGAAGTTTATCAAAGATATCGTTGTTGAATTAGCTGATGAAATTATCAAGGAATCTGGTGTTGAATTGAAATATGTTGTCGGAACTATGATTGAAATCCCTCGTGCAGCAATTCTAGCTGATGAAATTGCAAAAGAAGCAGAATTTTTCAGTTTTGGAACTAATGACCTAACACAGATGACTTTTGGTTTCTCAAGAGATGATGCTGGGAAGTTCTTAGCTGATTACTATGATAAAAAAGTTTTTGAAAATGATCCTTTTGCACATGTTGACGTAAAAGGTGTTGGCAAACTGATGGAATTAGCAGTTAAAGGTGGTCAAGCAACTAGACCTGATATCAAATTAGGTATTTGTGGAGAACATGGTGGAGATCCAGACTCAGTTGATTTCTGTCATAATATTGGCTTATCTTATGTATCATGCTCACCATTTAGAGTTCCAATAGCTCGTTTAGCTGCAGCACATGCAAATATAAAGAATCCTCGTTAATAGAGATATAAAGACTGTAATTTTCTTTTGAAGATTACAGTTTTTTTATATTGGCAAATATGTAAGCGCTATCTATGAAAACTAGACTATTATGAAAAATTTTCATCTAATATCAAAATTCTTGATTTTTTATTTTAAAAAAACGGGCTACTTGGTTGACATGCATATCTTGTTAATATATAATAAAAGTGTACCTAATAAGTTGGAAATCACTCATACGCGACGCACAGTTTTTAAAAGGGAGTCAAGGCTATTTTAGTGTTGAAAGCCTATTAGATTAGGAATCCTAACAAAATAGCAAGAGATGCCCACGTAGAGGTGGATGTAGTCTGCCAGAGTGATTTCCAACTGCTTAGGTGCATTTTTTATGAGAAGGTGTATTTATGTTAAGAGTCATTGCTGGCAAATACAGATCAAGAAAACTTCACGATGTCCTAAACTCACATACTCGTCCAACAACCGATAAAAACAAAGAGGTATTATTCAACACTATTGGTCAATTTTTTGAAGGCGGTAGAATGCTTGACCTCTTTTCAGGTAGTGGTTCCTTAGGAATTGAAGCTTTGAGCAGAGGAGTTGATTATGCAGATTTTGTTGATAACGATTTATCAGCCATTAAAACTATCAAGTTAAACCTTAAGAATTTAGAAATTACTGAGAAAGAATACGCAATTCATTGCAAAGATTCATTATTTTTTCTAAATTCAACCGATAAGCAATATGATTTGATTATAGCTGATCCTCCATATAAGTTAGACTTTTATGAAGATATCTTAAAACTAATTTCAAGTAGACAATTAATAAATAACAATGGTATAATTGTTTTGGAATCAGAATCAAAAAGAGTGATGCTAGAGAAATTTAATAGTTTAGTTTTATTTAAAGTAAAGACAATGGGAAACACTAAGTTAAGTTTTTACAGAAAGGAAGAGTAATTATGAGAATCGGTTTCTATCCAGGTAGTTTTGATCCGATAACCTTCGGTCATCTCGATATTATCACTAGAGGATCTAAACTTTTTGATAAACTATATATTGCAATATCATATAATCCTAATAAGAAGACTATGTTCTCTACTTCTGAGCGTATCCAAATGGTTAAAGAGGCAGTTATAGACCTTGAAAACATTGAGGTAATTGAATCCACTATACTGACAGTTGAACATTGCAAACTGCTAGGTGCTTCACATATATTAAGAGGATTGAGAGCTGTAACAGATTATGATTATGAATTCCAAATGACAAACTTCAATCATAAGATAAGCAAAGATGTTGATACTGTATTCTTGATGACTCAAGGAAAATTTTCGTTTTTATCATCATCTTCAGTTCGTGAGTTAGCTATGTTTGGTGGAGATGTAAGTCCTTTTGTTCCTTGTAATGTAAAAATAGCAATTGATCAAAAGTTAAAAGAGCAGAACAAATAACTTAACTCTTTAATAAAAAATATAACTTTTTTCTTTACAAACTGACACCTTCATATTATAATATTTAATGCGTGTGACTCGGTAGCTCAGCAGGATAGAGCAACGGCCTTCTAAGCCGTCGGTCGGGGGTTCGAATCCCTTCCGAGTCGCCATTTAAGTTACTTAGGCAACCTTTAATGGTTGCTTTTTTTAAACTACTATATTTCAAAAAGCAATAATTTTTTTTATTAATACTGGTTTTAAAAAGGAAGTAATCTATCTTCGTTATTTAAACATACTCTTTTGACTTTAATGATCTTAAAGTGTTTTAATAAACATTTAATCCCTTAGTTAAATCACAAAATTTTCTTTTGTAGACTCAAAAATTTAAAATATATGGTGGAAAAACCAAAAAAATAGTTTATAATAATAAAGGCGTATATACTCATCTATCTATTATATGACCCGGTAGCTCAGCAGGATAGAGCAACGGCTTCCTAAGCCGTCGGTCGGGGGTTCGAATCCCTTCCGGGTCGCCATGATATAAGGCCCGATAGCTCAGTTGGATAGAGCAGTAGCTTCCGGAGCTAAAGGTCGGGGGTTCGAGTCCCTTTCGGGTCGCCATTTAAAAGCCGTTTTATGGCTTTTTTTATATTTGGATATAAAATTTTATCTTCATTTTGGTATAATTAAAAATAAGGAGTGATTTTAATGGAAAGTAAATGGTATGAAAAAGGAGTAGTATATCAAATCTATCCTCGGAGTTTTTTTGATTCTAACGATGATGGGATTGGTGATATCAAAGGTATAATTGAGAAGATTCCTTATCTAGTAGATTTAGGTGTTGATATTGTTTGGTTATCTCCTGTTTATAAATCTCCAATGAAAGATTTTGGATATGATATTAGCGATTATCAAGATATTGCATCCTGTTTTGGTACAATGGATGATATCTATAAACTGATTGCTCTTCTACATGAGTCCAATATCAAGTTGGTCATGGATTTAGTTATCAACCATACATCAGATGAACATCCTTGGTTCATTAAATCAAAAAATAAAGAAGGTAAATACATTGACTACTATCACTGGGAAAAGAAAAAAAGAAATTGGACTTCTTTTTTTGGTAGTAAAGCTTGGAGTTATGATGAAACTAGAAAAGAGTATTATCTCCATCTATTCGCTCCGAGTCAACCTGATTTAAACTGGGATAATGAACTTGTTAGGGAAGATATAAAGAAAATGATTAGATTTTGGCTTGATGCTGGAGTTGATGGCTTTAGGTGTGATGTAATAAATTTAATTGCCAAGAATAATACCCATCCCAATGGTAAGTTATCTTTGATTTTGACAGGAAAAGAACATTATTTAAACCATCCAAATCTTCATGTTTACTTAAAAGAACTATATCAAGATGTCTTTTCAAAATATGATTGCTTTACTGTTGGTGAGACAGTATTTGTTAATCCTAAACAAGCATCGTTGTTGGTCAATAAAGATCGTAGTGAACTTAATATGCTTTTTCAATTCGAACATATGGGTGCAGATAATTTCTATGTAAAATGGTTTATAAAAAAATTTAAACCAATAAACTTAAAAAAACCTCTTTCAAAATGGCAACACCTTCTTAAGGGTTGGAATACTTTATATCTTGAAAACCATGACCAAGGCAGATCGATCAATCGATTTGGAAATCTTGAATATTACTATGAATCCGCAACACTTTTAGCTACTATCCTTTATTTTCAAAAAGGCACCCCTTTTATCTATCAAGGACAAGAGATAGGGATGACAAATGCATCTTGGGATGATTTGACAAAATATCAAGACATCGAAACAAAGAATATTTATAAGCTGGGTAGAAAAATTGGTATGAGTCATCATAGAATGATGAAAAAGATTAAATTAATGTCAAGAGATAATGCTAGAACACCAATGCAATGGAGCATGGCTGATAATGCTGGTTTTAGTAAAGTTAGCCCTTGGTTGAGTGTAAACGACAATTATAAAGAAATCAATGTCTTGAATAGTCAAAATGAGATAAGGTCGATTTACAAGTACTATCAATCAATTATCCAACTAAGAAAAAACCATGAAGTGTTAATCTATGGAGAATATGAAGATATTGATTTTTCGAATAAGAAAATCTATGCTTATAAAAGGCAACTAAACAATGAAAAAATTTATGTTATTTGCAACTTTTCTAATAAACAACTCAAAATCAAGGATTATCACTTTTTAGATTATCATTTAATCCTCCAAAATTACTCTGAAATTGATAGATTGATGCTAAAGCCCTATGAGTCAAGAGTCTATCATCTTTGCGAAAAGAAGAGCAAAGAAATCATCGATAAGTTTTGGCAGGAGTTTCAAAATAACACCGATGAAGTAACGCCTGATACATATGTTGAATACTTTCACTTTGATTTAAATCGAAAAGATAGCGATTTTTTACTTGATCTTGTATTAAAGGGGAAAAAGCAGGCTACTGCCTCAAGTTTGTATTACTTTGAAAAAACAGGTGAAAAAATACCTGAGGTAGGCGATTACTTTATCGTAACCGATTTTGAAGGACTTCCTAAAGGAGTGATTAAGACTACTGAAGTAACAATTGTTCCTTTCAAGGATTTAGATTTTGAAACAGTAAAAAGAGAAGGTGAAGACAAAAACTTGAAATCATGGCAAAGCAAACATAAGCGTTTTTTCACACAAGATGGCGAGCAAAATGGTTATGATTTTTCTTTAAATATGCCTGTTGTTTTTGAAGACTTCAAATTAGTATATAAAAAGTGATTGGGTGAACCAATCACTTTACTCTATCTTCTTAATATATGTTTTTTTTACGCCAAATATATCGCTTATATTAAAAACTATTCTATCCATAACTCTTGATTTGTTGATTTCAAAAGCTTTTGCATGAGGAGCATTATCGATGATCAGAAGGTCCTTTCGAGCTACATTTCCTGATACATATAAATCATTGGCCATCTTTACAGGTACAAGTGTATCTTCCTTGCTATGAATAATCATGAAAGGAATCTCTATCTTTTTTATTACATTAATTGGTTTTATTTGATATAAAGTAAAGTGATGTAGTAAATATGTAAACATAGAGATTCCCAAAAAGAAGACTCTCAATACTTTTGGTTTAACAATATTTCTTAAGCTTTCAATAAACTTTGTAAAACTTGAGTCAAGAACCAAAAATTTTACATTCTTCTTGATTTTCAACTCTGTTACTAGAATTGACATAGCAGCCCCCATAGAAACACCATGCAACAAGACTTTATTATCCGCTCCATAACTTCGCAAAGCAAAATTAATCCATTTCTTTAAATCATATTTCTCATAATGACCGATGGAAGTAAATTTTCCTTCTGAATATCCATGTGCTCTTAAATCTATCATTAACACCTTGAATCCTAAATCAGAATATAGTTTTCCAATAATTATCATATCAGTAGCTTTAGATTGATAACCGTGGATTACAATAGCTAAGTTGTTGGAGTTTTTATCTAGGGAGGGTATATAATAACTATGTAGTTTTAGATTATCATAAGATCTGATATAAACATCTTCTTTAGGGATGCTTTGAAACCATTTATATGACTCCTGATAGAATTCTGTTTCATGATCTACCAATTGAGTATTCTTTCTTTTAAATTTAACCAATAGTTTAAGGTAGAATTTATAAGATAATCCAATATATAGTAAGATTAAAAAACCAAATCCGATGAACATGTAATGAAACCATTCCATAGCAACACCTCTCGTAAAATATTTTAGCACAATTGTTAGGTTTTTTTTCTTAATTTAGTTAAAAAAAACTAAAAAACATCTCTGATAACAAAATGTGTTATCTAAGATGATTTTTATTGACAAAGACAGGGCTTTTGTGTATAATACTTTCGTATGAATATAGGGCATACCGCTCAGACTTGGTTTTAAAATATCTATTTGATAGATTACCAAATATGGCGAGTCTTAATCTAAAAGAGGAGGTGCTGAAATGTACGCAGTTATCGAAACAGGCGGAAAGCAATTAAGAGTTGAAGTTGGCCAAGAAGTTTTTGTTGAAAAGTTAAATGTTGAGTCAGAAGAAAATTATACTTTTGACAAGGTATTGATGATTGGTGGAGAAAAAACAAAAATAGGTAAACCATATGTAGCCAACGCAACAGTTAATGCTAAAGTGATTAAAAATGGCAGGGGTCCGAAAATAATTGTTTTCAAATACAAACCCAAAAAACATTATCATCGCAAAAATGGTCATCGACAACCATATACAAAACTTATCATTACAGATATCAATGTCGAATAACAAATAAGAATATTTTGGAGGTGTTTTAAATGATACTTAATCTAAATATACTTGAATGTATGGCTTCTAAAAAAGGTGTTGGGTCTACTAGAAATGGTCGTGACTCAGCTGGACGTCGCTTAGGAGCTAAACTATCTGATGGTCAGTTTTGTAAAGCTGGTTCAATCATTTACCGTCAAAGAGGTACTAAGATCCATCCTGGAGAAAATGTTGGAATCGGAAAAGATGATACATTATTCGCAATGATTGATGGTTTCGTTAAATACGAAAAAGTCGGAAGAGATAGAAAACAGGCAAGTGTTTACAGTTTGGAACAATAAAGATTAAGCTTAGCAAGAAAATGCTAGGCTTTTTTTAATTTGTTGGGAAATTTGTTTTATCATATTGTATAATATATTTTAGGAGGATAGAAATGATAAATCACATAAAGAAAATACATTTTGAGAACTATCACAATTCTTCAGAAAAAGTATATTTTTCACCAGGAAGAGTAAATATCATTGGTGGTCATACTGATTATAATGGAGGTCATGTCCTTCCATTTTGCATTGATAAGGGTATTTATTGTGGTGTATCCAAAAACGGATTATCTAGCATTCGAATATTCTCAGAAAACTTCTTTCATGCTGGTATCATTGAAATAGACTTAAATAATCTAAGTTATACTTTAACAGATACATTTTCTGATTATCTTTTAGGTGTCATTAAAGAATTGACAAACATGGAAAAAGAACTCTTATATGGTCTTGATATTTCGTTGTCATCCAACTTACCTGTCGGCGGAGGACTTTCATCAAGCGCAGCCCTTTCTGTTTTGCTTTTCAAGATTTTTAGCGTTGAGTTTAATTTCGGGCTTGAAAAAGAAAGAATTGCTCATCTAGCAAAAACAGTTGAAAATAGTTTTATCGGAGTAAACTGTGGTATAATGGACCAATTCATAATTTCAGTTGGAAAAGCCCAACATGCTTTATTCCTAAATACTAAAAATATGAACTATGAATACATCTATCTTGATATGAAAGATCATATGTTTATTTTAATTAACTCCAATATAAAAAGAAAGCTCACTGAATCAAAATACAATGTTAGACAAAGTGAAACTAGAGAAGTACTCAAGATACTTAAAGAGAACTTTGAGATAGATCATCTATGTGATATTTCAGCAGAAGATTTAAATGTTTACTTAGAATTTATTCATGACAAAACACTACAAAAGCGCTTGATTCATGTAGTTACTGAAAATTTAAGAGTTATTGAAACTAAAGAAGCTTTTCAAAAGAATGATTTTATTAAAATCGGGCAATTATTATTCCAAGCACATGAATCAGCTAAGAACAATTACTGTATAAGTTCAGAGATTCTCGATGATTTAGTTGAAATTGCCATCTCATCAAAAGCTTTAGGTGCTAAAATGATTGGTGGCGGTTTTGGAGGTTCAATTTTAGCATTAATTAGAAAAGATAATTACGAACATTTTATCGATATTTTTGGTCAAAAATACCAAGAAAAATATTCGAGTAAATTTATCTATAGTATTATCGAAGCAAAAGATGGGGTAAAACAAATTGATTGATTTAGCTAAAATATTCGACTTGGATGAAATTGTTATCCTTGCAAAAAAAGTAAGAGAAAACATGCAATTAAACGGTTTGATGCAATGGGTTGATGATTACCCTGGATATCAGCACTTTTTGAATGATCTAAATAGAAAAGGACTCTATATTTTTAAAGATGATAATCGGATAGTTGCATCTATGTCATTACTTGAAGAAAACGATCCTCCATATAATGAGGTAGATTGGGAAAGCGATCAAGCTATGGTTATTCACAGGATTTTTGTCGACCCGTCTTATCAGAAAAAAGGTATCGCTAAGAAGCTGTTTCAGTTTGCTATTGATTTAGCAAAGATTTCTGGATTTAATGCAATTAAGATTGATACTCATCCAGATAATGTAAAAATGCAAACATTATTGAGAAGCATGAACTTTATTTATAGAGGTTATTTTAGTTCAATCAATCGCTTTGCATATGAATATTTAATAGATTAGAATTGAGGAGAAATTAATGTTTATAGATGAAGTAGATATTTTAGTTAAATCCGGAAAAGGTGGTGATGGAATCATCGCTTTTCATCGTGAAAAACACGTGCCTTTAGGTGGCCCATCTGGAGGTGATGGTGGCAAAGGTGGTTCAATTATCTTTGAAGGTGATGAAGGAATGTCTACTTTGATGGACTTAAAATTCCAAAAGCACATCTATGCTAAAGCCGGAGAGAATGGTAAAACAAAAAACATGAAAGGTAAAGATGCAATAGATGTTGTGGTTAGAGTACCATTAGGAACCTTAATTTATGACCAAGCAACAAACGAAGTTTTAGCTGATATTGTGACCCATGGTCAAAAAGAGATTATCGCAAAAGGTGGTAATGGTGGTAGGGGAAATAAGAATTTTGCTACAAGCAAGAATAAGGCCCCAAAAATTCAAGAGAACGGTGAGCAAGGTGAAGAAAAAAACCTTCATATTGAATTAAAACTATTAGCTGATGTAGGAATTATCGGATTTCCTTCTGTAGGAAAATCGACACTGATAACTATACTTTCTAACTCTCGTCCTAAGATAGCAGATTACCCCTTTACGACCTTAATACCGAATTTAGGTGTCGTAGCTCGTAATGGAGTAAAACCCTTTGTAATCGCTGATATGCCAGGTTTAATCGAAGGAGCTTCAACAGGTTTAGGATTAGGAATTCAATTTCTTAAACATATCGAAAGAACTAGAGTTTTAATACATATGATTGATATGTCATCTGAGTCAAATCGTGAACCTTATCAAGATTACATGATTATCAATGAAGAACTGAAGAGTTATAACGAACGTCTTCTTGAAAGGCCCCAGATATTAGTCGCAAGTAAAATGGATTGTGATGATGCAAAGAAAAGGTTAGATGAGTTTAAAAAGCATTTTGATGAGTTTAAAGAAATTATTCCAATTTCTGCAATGACATTTGAAAACTTAGATCATTTAGTATTTCAAATATCAAAGCTATTAGAAAAGACTCCATTTTTCTATAAGGAAGATACAGTGATCGATGATTATGTAGAATATAATTTTAAGGCTTTAGAAGCAGATATTATCATTGAAAAAATTGACAATAATCGCTTTGATGTCAAAGGTAAATTGGTAGAACGAATTATAAATAGATCTAATTTAATGACTGACGAGCAAGTGATGGTTTTCTTAACGAAGCTTAGAAAAGCTGGTTTGGACGATAAATTGCGAGCTGCAGGAGCAAAAGAAGGCGATACTATTGTTATCTTTGGTGACGAGTATGATTTCATCGAATAAATTTTCAAAAATTCATATGATGTTTATTTGATATATATATGTTATAAATGTATCTATAATATGTTCTATTAATGATTTTTATTTGTATTATATGTGATGGTTTTTTATATGAAAA